>CAZHZF010000049.1:6840-14613 GCA_964536925.1 uncultured Dehalococcoidales bacterium
AGTACTCCTTCACATCCTCGCCGTGGTTGCCCTCACCGGGAATCAAACCGAAGGCGCGCTCTTTGAGGATCGGATCTTGCTCGTTCCAGAGCGCCAGCGAGAAGCAGAGCAACTGGTAACGGTCGCAGATGCCGGCCAGGCCATCCTCGCCCCAACGGTACGCCTTGGATCGAGCCTGGTCGTGGGTGAGGAACTGCCAGGCGTTACCGTCGGCGCTGTAATCCTCACGGACCGTGCCCCAGGAGCGCTCGGCGATGTAGGGCCCCCAGTGCCTCCAGGCTCCAAGCCGCGCCCGATCCGACAGGCGCCGATGCTCTTCGGTTGTCGGTTCCTTCGTCGTCACCCTTCCCTCATCGGCACTTGTACTCCGAAGGGCATTGGCGCTGCGTTACCGAATCTCCACGCCGCGGCGCCGTCACCCGTTACGGGGGCACATTCCCGGTCATCACGAGCATTCCCGAGACCCAGTCGCCCCGCTCGCGGTAGGCGACGATGAAGGTGCCCGGCTCCATGCCAGGCCAGGGATCGAACGGATCGGCGATACGCGCCGCGCTCTGGAACCGCTCCGCGAGCCCGGCGCTGCGGAACCGCTCGAAGCGCATGGCACCGCGGGTCTCGTAGTTCCCCAGCAGGATCGCATCGCCGGGGATGAGGTCGCGGGACTGCGTGCGCGCGTCAGCTCGGCGCGGGATCTCCTCTGGAATCCATTCTCGCTCGATGTACCACACGAGGTCGTTCGCCAGCGCGACCGTGATCTGGCCACTGCGGTAGGTGATGAACCGACCGTTCGGGCGGCCGTTCGCGCCAAATCGGGCCTCGAACTCATCGCGGAACAGGCCGAGGCCGCCGGAGGGCATCGGCGTGGGGGTCAGCCGTGCCGCCGGTGCGGGCAGTCGCTGGAGTGCGATCGGCGATGGTGCGGCCGTCCGGGTCGGCGCGGCCTGACACGCCAGAACGGGCGGCAGGATGAGGGCGAGGATCAGCACGTGGTGAAGCCGGCTCACCGGGCGTCAGTATGCCCGATCCGGTCGATGGCGCCCCATAATGGCGCGCATGGCTCGCCTGTCCCGCCGCGCATTCGCGCTGGGCGGAACGCTCGGTCTCGTCACCGTTCCCCTCGCCTGCGCCTTCCCTCCTCCCGCGACACCGACCCGTACCATCGTGCCCCGACCGCCCACGCCGGAACCCACGGCGACGCCCGTTCCCTATGTGTCCGGCGGGCTCGGCCTCTTTCGGGATGAATGGGAGGCCCGATACGGCCCGCCCGTCTCCAGCACCGGGTCCTTCGTGTTCTATCGCGGCGGCATCGGAGCCTCCTTCGCCAACGGGATGGTCTGGTACGTCGAGCGGGAGTGGAACTTCGCCGACGCCGTCGATCAGGATCTGGCGCGGGCCGAGTCGCGTCGGTTCCTCCCCGGCGACGCGGGCGCGATGAGCGAGCACGAGACGCGCTTCCTCCGCAGGTACGACCGGTACTTCAGCGCGTCAATGGCGGCCCGCTTCGCTTCAGTGGCGTCGTCGGACGATGCGGTCGACCTCTGGCTCGGCCAGCCGGCCGGGTGGTTCATCGTCTTCTATCGGGACATCGGCGCGCGTGTCTGGTCGCTCGCCCTCTCGACCGGAAACAACCCCGACCTGAACGAGCGCTCGCGCCTCTAGAGAGGAATCGAGAGCCTTCGCTGCGGATTCGGAAGATCAGTGCGTGGGAATCGAGTGCGCGCCAGGTACCATGCGTCGGGAGGTGCGCATCGATGTATGCCCCAGCGACCGCGATCGGACCAGATGTCGGCGATGTCGAGGTGTTCCCCCATGGCGACCAGATCCATCTCTTTCACCTGACGCTGCCGAATCACGATGTCGTGCAGCACGCGGTGTCGGACGATGGTCTGACCTGGCGCCCGCTGCCCGCGGCGCTCCGGACCGGCGATCCCGGGGCCTGCGACGACGACATGATCTGGACGATGTCGGTCACGGAGCGAGAGGGCCGCTTCTACATGCTGTACACCGCGCTCTCCCAGGCCGAGGGCGGCCGCGTGCAGCGCAACGCGCTCGCCATCTCCGACGATCTCCTCAACTGGCGCAAGCACGGGGACAGGCCCGTGGCCGAGGCCGATGGCCGCTGGTATGAGGCCGACCTTGCGGAGACCGGGCGGGTCTCCTGGCGCGATCCGAAGCCGATCCTCGTCGGCGACACCTACTACGCGACCGTCAACGGCCGGGTAAAGGATGGCCCGCTCCAGCGGCGCGGATGCGCCGCGCTCATGGCGTCGCGCGATCTCATCCGATGGGAGGTCCGGCCGCCGCTCTACGCCCCCGGCCGCTACTGGGATCTCGAGTGCCCTCAGGTCTTCACGATCGACGGGCACTACTACCTCACCTCCGCGATCATGGAGGATCGGCTCCAGCACTACTGGCAGGCCGACGACTTCACTGGCCCGTACTCCGTGCCGGCCGACGGCGGCGTGCTCGTGCCCGCGGGCCATTACGCGGGGCGGGTCTGCCACTGGCAGGGCCGCGATCTCTTCTTCTGCTGGCATCGGGCGGACTACGACTGGCCGGGAAACCGGAACAGCTACGGCAAATACGTGCCCGCGCCGCTCGTCCTTCGGCGCCGTAACGATGGCACGCTCCGACGCGAGAGTTATCCCGGCTGGCGTGCCTACCAGGAGGGCCCGCTGGTAGCGCCCCGTCTGGCACGCGCCTCGACCATGCGCGGCGCGGATCTCTCCGACTGGCGCGTCGTGGCTCCGGACGGCATGGATCAGGCGGAGACCGCCGAGGAGTCCGGCGACTTCCTGCTCGAAGGACGGATGACCCCCCTCGCGAGTCGCTACGGCCTCGGATTCCGTCTCAACGGCCTGGGCGGAGGCTACTACGTCGAGTTCAACGCCGAATCGCGCGCGGTAAGTCTCCAGAAGTGGCTTGTCCCCACCGAACGGGTGACGTATGGGTACCGCGAGTTGCAGCGCGGCGAGATGCGCCAGCCGCTCCGCACCGGCGAGGAGGTCGCGATCCGCCTGCTGGTCGTCGGCCCGTACATCGAGGTCGAGGTCGACGGCGATGTGATCCTCGCCACGCTCAGCCAGGAACGGGATCGGGGGCGCGTCGGCATCTGGTGCGAGGGCGGCTCATTCGTCCTGCGGGAAGGGCGGATCGCCCCGATGCGCCGCCCGCATCCCTGAGCCACCGACCGATTCACCAACCCCATGGGCTGGCTCGCATCTCAGCGGTTCGCTTCCGCTCGCGCGAACATCCAGGTGCCGATGACCATGAAGAGGGCGAACAGCGCGCCGCACAGGGCGAGCGTCATCAGCGGCGGGTCGAGCACGGTGAGCGGGAACTCGCTCGTGCCCGAGTAGTACGCGCCGCGCATGAGATCGACCGCGTAGCGGAGGGGCGAGATGCGCGAGCCGATCTCCAGCGGCAGCGGCAAGTTCTGGATGGGGCTGAACACGCCGCCCAGGAAGTACTGCGGCAGAAAGATGAAGGGAAAGACCTGGCTCGCCGCGCGCTGGCTGCGGATGTTCGCCATCAGCAGCACCCCGAAACTCCCGCCGAACAGACAGATCACGATCGCCGTCGGCACCATCCGGGCGACCTGCTCCGCGGTGAACGGAATGCCGTACAGCACGGCGAAGGCCATGATCCCCACGCCCTGGGCCAGCGCGACCATGGACTCGCCGCAGATCTTCCCGAAGATGATCGCGTAGCGCGAGACCGGCGAGACGAAGATCTCCTGACTGAAGTCGTTCTGGCGATCCTCGATCAGCGAGATGATCCCGAAGGCCGATGACTGAAAGAGTGTCTGCGCCAGCACGCCGGTCATCGTGAAGATCACGAAGTCGTAGCCGATCTGGCGGCCGATGCTCGCCTGAAGGCTTCCGCCCAGTGCCGCGATGATGACGATCGGGAAGACCAGTTCCGAGACGATCCGCAGCCGATCGCGCAGGAACTTCAGCAGATCGCGCTGCGCGATGATGAGGATGGAGTTGACCTCAGACATCGTCACGCTCGCGGATGATCTCCAGGTAGGCGTCCTCGAGCGTCGGCATATGAGTGCGGACGAGTGAGAGTGGCGTCTCGATCGACCGCAGGACCCCGTGCGCCGCCCGCTCGTCGACGGGCACCCGGAGCGGTGTCCCCTCGGCGAATGGGATCTCGCGCTGCCGCAGTTCTGCCATCAGCGCCGCTCGGTCGTCGGCGTCGATCAGGAGGTACTGCTGGGCGAGGTCGGCCTTGACCACGTCGGGCGATCCGTGGATCACCACGCGTCCGTGGTTGATGATGCAGATCGCGTCCGCTTCCTCGGCCTCCTCGAGGTAGTGCGTTGTGAGGAACACGGTCGTCCCGCTCTCGGCCCGCACCTGACGCAGGTACTCCCAGAGGTTCCGTCGACTGCCGGGATCGAGCCCGACCGTCGGCTCATCGAGAAAGAGCACCGAGGGACGGTGGATCAGGCTTCGAATGATCTCCAGTTTTCGCCTCATCCCGCCGGAGTACGTCCGGACCGGCCGAAAGAGATCGTCGCCCAGGCCGATGATCGCGGCGAGTTCGTCGACGCGGTCGCGATAGGTCCGTGGCATGAGGGCACGGCTCGGGCGCCAGGGGTAGAGCCGGTAGAGGATCGCGTGGAACCGGATGTTCTCCTCACCGGTCAGGTTCTGATCGAGGCTGGGGCGCTGGAAGATGATGCCGATCCGCCGGCGCACCGACGCGGCCTCGCGCACCACGTCGTGTCCGGCGATGGTCACCCGGCCGGAGGTCGGGTTGAGCGTCGTGGTCAGAATGGAGATCGTCGTCGTCTTGCCCGCGCCGTTCGGTCCGAGCAGAACGAAGAACGACCCGGCCGCGACGTCGAAGGAGACCCCATCGACCGCGTTCGCCTCCGCGCCCCGATAGCGCTTGACAAGGTTCTCGATGCGGATGATCGGCCCGCGCTCGAGGGCGACACCGTGCGTGGGAACCGCGGCGAGGGGAGTCGCCATCCTCAGACGCGCTGCATATGCGTCTCGCGGAACGGCGCGTCCCGGTACTTCAGGCCGTATCCCAGGCAGCGATCGATCCCGATGTGTGCCGCCCAGATCGCGCCGAACGGCAGAAGGAGCGCGATCCCGAGGCCGATCCCCACCGCGACGAGCGCTGCCGGAACGACGAACACGTGCGCGCAGTTGTAGACGAGACCGCCCCACCGCTTCCCGGCCAGATACCCGAGCAGGGAGAGATCTGGCACGAGCAGAAGCGGAATGAGGAGGAGGGCGTCGCCGCCGGTCAGGAAGTAGCCGGCGACGCCGAGCGCGAATAGGGCCAGCCCCTCGATGCGGAGCGCGAGGCGCACCCCGGCGTCGCCTCGGGGCGGTGCCTCGTCGGCCGCTGGCAAGTCGCCCGTGCTCAGAATCGGTACAGCGCGAGCGCGTTCTCGCCCATGATCCGCCGTCGCGTCGTCTCCGGCAGCCACGCGGGGATCGCCGCGTCGGGCGCGTCGAAGTCCCAGTGCGGGTAATCGGTCGCGAACATCATGTGATCGCTCATCCGCAGGTCCTCCAGGATCTGCGCGAAGTCGCGCCGATCGTCTGGTTCCTCCACCGGCTGGGTCGTGAACCAGAAATGCTCGCGGATCACTTCCGAGGGCGCGCGTTTGAGATGCGGGACCTCGCTCTTCAGCATCTTCCAGGCGCGATCGAGCCGCCACATGAGTGGCGCGAGCCAGGCGAAACCGCCCTCGATGAGGACGAACCGCAGCGTCGGAAACCGCTCGAAGACGCCCTCGCAGACGAGGCTGATCACCTGATCCTGAAAGCTCGTCAACTGCCCGACGTGATACTCGACGTAGTAGGAGGGGTGGCCGGCGCCGCTCGAGATCGGCCACCCGCCCATCACCCCGAAATGCATCCCGACCGGCAGGTCCGCCTCCGCGGCGGCCTCGTAGAGCGGCCAGTAGTAGCGTTTGCCGAGCGGATGGAGGGTGCGCGCCTCAAGTTCGACCTGCACGAACCGTGGGTCACGCGCGCGGCGGCGCACTTCGGCGGCGGCGAGGTCAGCCGCCTCGCCCGGGATCACGATCGAGGCGCGGAGACGGGGTTCGACATCGAGCCACTCCGCCGCCTGCCAGTCGTTGACCGCGGTTGCCCGTGCCGCGCAATAGTCGAGGTTCATCTGTCGTACCGTCCCGAGCAGGGGCAGGAGCACGCCGTAGCCGATGCCCCATTCGTCGAGCAACTGGCGGCGCAGGAATGCCGGATCGGACCCGGGCGGGCCGCCGGTCGGCGGCCACGAATCGGCCCGGGCCGCGTTCGGAGACATGAACGGGTAGAAGAGGCCGCCGTAGCCGCGCTGGCCATACTCCTCGTGGTGCTGCCGCCAGCGTGCCGGAAGGTATTTCGCGAGCACCGCCTCCGAATGGAGGTACGGGTGGATGTCGGCATCGACAATGGTCGTCGCTGCTCGCCCGCGGGCCGCCGGAGCCGTCTCGGTGAGTGTCACGTCCCCTCCTTCGCCAGGCGATACCAGGTTCGGGCATTCTCGCCCAGGATCGCCTCTCGGTGTGTTGCGCCCAGCCACGGTGGGATCGCCTCGCCCGGGCCGTCGAAATGCCGGTGGGGGAAGTCGGTCGAGAAGAGCAGCATCTCCGGCGAGCCCAGCTGGTCGATCGCGCGCTGGAGGCGTGCACCATCGTCCGGACCGTCGATCGGCTGAAGCGTCAGGCGCACGTGGCGCCGAACGTACTCAGAGGGGACCCGAGTGTTCCAGGGCACCTCGCGACGCAGCCCCTTCCAGTCCTTGTCGAATCGCCAGAGGAACGCCGGGAGCCAGGTGAATCCGCTCTCCAGGCAGGTCAGGCGCAGGTTCGGGAACCGATCGAACACCCCTTCGACGATGATGCTCATCAACTGGCTCTGGAAGACCTGAGCCATCCCCGCGTACTCCTCGATGTAGTACGAAGGCCAACCCGAGGAGGTCGGCGGGTTGCCGGGGAGGCCGCCGAACGCCAGCCCGGCGACGAGATCGTGCCGCTCGATCGCCGCGAAGAGCGGGTGGTAGGCACGCTTGCCGTACGGCATCGCGGTGCGGGCGGGGAGGAGCGCCTGGACGAAGCCGCGGTGCGCCGCCACCCGATCGATCTCCTTCGCGGCCTCCTCGGGCTGGCGGATCGGCAGCACGATCGACGCGCGCACGCGCGGCTCCTTCTCCAACCAGTGCTCGATCTGCCAGTCGTTGATCGCGCGCGCCATCGCGACCTCGAGGTCCGGGTTGTGGATCGTGTCGACCGCGTAGGCGCAATTGAGGATCGCGATCTCGAGGTCGAGCGGATCGAGCACGTCCTCCCGGATGCGCTCGATCGAGCCGCCGGCGACGCCGTTCTCCAGGCGCACGTCTGGTCGCAGGGAGGTCGGCGCTTTCGGGTACGGCGTATCGGTCACTCCCTTGAAGTGCGACTGGGCGATGTACTCGCGCCAGTGCGCGCTCAGGTAGGGGAACAACGCCGATGTGGACGGCAGGGCGTTGTGGACGTCGGCGTCGATGATTCCCGGCACGGGGAGAGCATACGCGGTCTGCAGCGATGTTCAACTGCTGGACAAGGGTCCCATGACGATATCACCCATGGATCGTCGAACCGCGACGATCGCCCTCCTGATGATCTCGGGCGCACCGGCCCGCCAAGCGGTCCACTCTCGAGGAAGTCGAAGTCGAGGGTTGTCACTTCCTCACAGAAGAGCAATGACGTGTGACCGATTCCACCCTCGCCCATCTCGATAGGCACACGCGTGGGTCCAG
>CAZHZF010000049.1:14713-20599 GCA_964536925.1 uncultured Dehalococcoidales bacterium
CGCCACGCTGCCAGCTCTGACGGCGGAAGATCGGCCGAATCGCGATGCTGTTCCGCAATTGCTTCCTCCTGAGTCCTGGCGTACCAGAGGAGCAGTGCCTGATCGATGACCTTGCTGCGATCGATCTCGGGGTGGCTCTCGACGTACGCGTCGACCGCATCGAGCAGGAACGGATCGACCGTGGCACTGATGCGAGCAGGTGTGCGATCGCGCGTAAGCATCTACCTGGACTCTCGCGACCGGTAGACGTGTGCGGCCAGCAGTCCCGCGATCGTCTTCGCATCGGGAAACGCGCCCCGTGCCGCCGCGTCGACCGCTTCGGCGAACGGCATTGCGATCAGTTCGATCCGCTCGTCCTCGTCCGCCGGTCGCGCCTCGGGGCGCAGGTCGCGTGCGAGGAACAGATGCAGGTATTCCGTGCAGTAGCCGGGCGCGGCGAAGAAGCCGCCCAGAGCATCCCACCTGGCCGCCGCGAAACCCGTCTCCTCGGCCAGTTCCCGCTGCGCCCCGAGGAGGGGGTCTTCGCCCTCGTCCAGCGATCCGGCGGGGATCTCCACCAGTTCCCGGCCTGCCGGAAGCCGATGCTGCCGCACGAGCAGGACCCGATCCCGATCGTCGATCGCGACGACGCAGACGGCGGGACTGTGCTCCACCACTTCGCGCCGCGCCATCGTCCCATCGCTGAGGCGGACCTCGTCCTCGCGGAGGCGCACGATCCGCCCCTCATGGATCCGGCGCGACCGGACGACGATCTCCTCCATTGGTTCAGAGTTCGGCCGCGGCCGGTACGATCTCGCGGCCGAACAGTTCCAGGACGCCCGGTTCGTGCGCGTTGGCGATGCGACCGATGACCCAGGTGATGCCCAGCGCGCGGAGATCGCGCAGCCGCGCGACCAGTTGGGCCGGCGTCTCCGCGCCGTTCGCGCCGTCGGGACGGACGAGCATGGTGATGTTGGTCGTCTTCTCGATCGCGTCGAAGGAGCGCCCCACGTCCTCGCAGTGCTGGCGCAGGACGTCCAGTTTGTGGCGCATCGTCGCCAGGTCCGGCGTGCCGATATTGCACGAGTCGGCATATCGGGCCACGAGGCGCAGTGTCTTCCTCTCGCCCCCGCCGCCGATCATGATCGGCGGATGCGGCCGCTGGATGGGCATCGGCGAACAGAGCGTCTCGGCGAGACGGTAGTGCTTGCCGGCAAACATGCCGACGTCACCGGACCACATCTGCTTCGCGATGAGGATCGCCTCCTCCAGACGCTCGAACCGCTCCTTGAGCGGAGGAAACGGGAATCCGAGGCCGAGGTGCTCCCGCTCAAACCACGCCGCGCCGATCCCGAGCCAGGCTCGACCGCCGGAGAGCGCGTCGAGCGTCGTGACCTGCTTGACCAGGAAGGCCGGCTCGCGATAGGTCACGCCGGTCACGATCGTGCCGAGGCGCAGCCGCTCGGTCACGCCGGCGAGGAACCCGAGCGTCGTGTACGCCTCATTCATCTCCAGCGGCGCATCCGCCGGCGGCCCGATCTGAAAGAAGTGATCCATCACGTCGATCGCGTAGAACCCGGCCGCCTCGAGGCGGCGGGCGATCGAGGCGAGCGTGCTCCCCATCACCGGGGTTCCCCCGGGCCAGGTAAAGCGGTTGCAGTGCATCCCGAGCCTCATCGATAGACCTCCCAACGCGCGCTGAGGCGCTTCGAGGGAGCGTAGCGCGTCAGCGCGGCGATGACCCGAGGCGTCGCGAGAACGAAACTGTTAGCCGACTGCAACGCTCGCGCGGGTGGGGGCGCGCTATATCCAGATTCGTGGACGACTCGGTCGAGCGGAGGCGGACGGCGGCGTGGGCCAGCCTCGTGCAGACGGTCGCCGCGGCAAAGGAACCTGACATGAGCGATGTTGCCCTCCTCGTGCGATCCCGCCCGGGGTTGCTCCGTGTCGTCCAGAGCACCGGCTCGAGCGCGAAGCGCGCTCGAAAGTCGCTGATCGACGCGCGCGATCATCTCGGCGGCGGAGGCGACAAGACCGCCATCGCCACCGCCGAGGCGTGGGCAGGATGCCTCGACGACATCCTGCGCCTCACCGAACTGCTCTGCCGCGAGGTCGCCCCCGCGGCGTAACGGTCGCTCCTCGCCTCAGCGAGGGACGTTCAGTTCCTTCGCAGCCTGATCGACCGTCGCACCCCCGTGGATCACCTCGCCCAGCGCCGCGATCATCCGATCCGGACGGGGATGGAGGATCACGTTCCGGCCGTAGACGATGCCGCGCGCGCCGGCGGCACAGGCATCCGCGGCCATCTGCAGCGCATCGCGCGGATCCTCTTTCGGCGCGCCGCCGAGGATGAGGATCGGTACGTAGCAGTGGCTCGTGACCGTCCGGTACTCCTCGACCGGGCCGACGTAGTGCACCTTGACGAAGTCCGCACCGGCCTCGGCGCCGATGCGCGCCGCCTTTGAGACATTCTCCACTGTGTGGGCGGAGGCATCCTGGAACGAGACCGGGATTGGCTCGGCGAGGAGCGGCATCCCGATCTCATCGCAGCGGGCGGCGAGCCGCCGGAGATCGGCCAGTTTGGTCTCGGTGGGATTACCGGGGAACACCTTCAGTTCGACCGCGTCGGCGCCGAAGCGCAGAGCCTGGTCGGCACCGTAGTCGGCGATCGGCCCCTCGGAGTCCAGGGCGATGATGAGCCCACGGTTTCCCAGCGCCGACGCCGCTTCCTTCGCGAAACCGATCGTCGTCATCACCCCGTCCACGCCGCCGGCCACGAGCCGCGCGACCGCCTGTCGCGGGTTCTCCAGGCCGCGGGTCCCGCCCATCCGCGAGTGATCCATCGCCACCAGCACGGCCCGGCCGTCGCGCTGGAACAGGTTGTGCATCCGCCGCTTGGCGAACTCGGGCGCCTCGGTCGCGACGGCCTGTGGGGTCGATACCATCGTTCTCAGTCCTCCTTGCGATACCAGGGCAAGAGCATCTCGTCGAGTTCACGATACTGCGCGTAGAGCGCATCGTACCGCTTTTGCCGTTCGGGGTCCGCCGCGTAGCGTGCCCCCATCTGCACCATCCGCTCCATGCCGGTCCGGAGGTCGAACTCACCGGCGGCGACGCCGCCGAGCATCGCCGCGCCGAGCACCGACGTCTCCGTCACCCGGGGCGTCAGAATCGGCACGCCCGTGACATCGGCGAGGATCTGCATCCAGAGGGGGCTGCGCGCGGCGCCGCCGGCGGTGATGGCGCGCTGCACCAGGCCCTGGCCGCGCTCGTCGAACAACCGGCGAATCTGCAGCGCCGTCCCCTCGAGCAGGGCGCGGATGAGGTGCGCGCGCCCGTGCCGCAACGTCAGCCCGATGAAGGCTCCACGCGCTTTCGGTTCGGCGCGCGGCCCGCGCTCTCCCATCAGGTGGGGGATGCAGATCAGCCCCTCCGCACCCGGTTCGATTGGTTCCGCCTCGGCGACGAACCGCTCGTAGCTCGCGCCCGGGTCGGTCGGGTCGCCGGGACCCACCAGGACGTCCCGCGCCCACCGCAGCGCCGCGCCCGTCGTGGACGTGGATCCGAAGCTGCGGGCGACGGGCGTGCCATCCGGCTTGACCTCGCCGACGAAGGCGATCCAGGTCGCCGTTCCCATGTAGTTGCACGCATCACCCGGCTGCATTGGACCGACCGCGATGCGGGTGCAGTACACGTCCGAGCCACCCACCGCCACCGGCGTGCCCACGGGCAGCCCGGTCACCGCGGCCGCCTCCGCCGTCACCGAGCCGGCCCGTTCCCCGCCGTCCCGCGCATCGGGCACGAGCGAGCGCGGCACCCGCGCTGCGTCGACCGCCGCCCAGTCCCACTCCTCGCGCTCGCGGTCCCACAGGCCGGTCCCACCGGCGTCGGAACGGTCGGTGCCGACCACGCCGCAGAGGCGGAACCGGATGTAGTCCTTCGGCAGCATGAGGTGGCGCGCGCGTCGGAACAGTTCGGGCTGACACTCGCTCAGCCAGCGCAGTTTCGGCGCCGACACCGTCGTCTGGACGGCGCGCGCCCCTCCCGTCGCCGCCGCGTGCGGATCGATGCCCCGCTCGCGATTGATCGCCGCGGCCTGCGCGGCGGAGCGCTGATCCATCCAGAGTTGCGCGGGAACCACCGGCGCGCCGGCGTCGTCCAGCAGGACCGGCGCGTGCATGAGGCCGGAGACCCCCACTCCCGCGATCGGGCCGTCGTACCCGTCGAGGGTCTCCCGGACCACCCGGGCGATGTTCGTCCACCAGCGCTCGGGTGGCACTTCCGCCCACAGAGGTCGCGGGAAGTCGATCGTCCCCTCGCGGTACACGCCCCGGATCTCCCGACCCCGCTCGTCGAAGAGGACGCACCGCGCGGTGGTCGTCCCCAGATCGATCCCGACGAGAACTGCCACCGTCGCTGCCGCGTCTGATCGATCGCTACGCGGTGAAGACCATCGACTTGAGACCGCGCCGGTTCGCCGTGGTCTCGAACGCCTCCCGCACATCATCGAGGTCGAAACGGTGGGAGATGAGCGGCGTCACCCGGATGATGCCGTACTGGATCAACTTGAGCGCGGTGGTGAAATGGTGCGGCGTGAAGTCGTGGCTGCCGGTCACGACGAGCTGTCGGTAGTGAATGAGGTTCGGGTCGGTCGGCAGGTCCACCGGCGGGTACGTGCCCGCGAACAGTTGAACGCGGCCGTTGATCGCACCCATCTGGAGCCCCTGCCGGATCGGATCGGGCGCGCCCACGGCGACGATCACAGCGTCCGCGCCGCGTCCCCGGGTGAGTTCCTTCACACGCTCGACCGGGTCGCTCGCGCTGGCATCGATCACGTCATGCGCGCCGAGCTCCTTCGCGGTCACGAGCCGCGCCGCGATCGGATCGCTCACGATGACGCGCGCTCCCCGGCGCAGCGCCATTTGCAGGTGGAGCAGGCCGATCGGCCCCGTGCCCACGATCGCCACATCGTCACCCACGTCGATGCGCGTGCCCGCATGGGCGTTCAGGATGCAGGCGAGCGGCTCGCAGAACGACGCCTCCTCGAAGGTGACCGAATCGGGGAGGCGCCGCAACTGGCTGATCGGGGCGATGCCGTACTCGGCGAAACCTCCACGTACGCCGCGCCGCAGGTTCTCGCAGTAATTGAACACGCCGCGGCGGCACTGGTAACAGCGCCCGCAGACGAACCTCCAGTCGGCCACGACGCGGTCGCCCACCGCGAGTGGAGGTTCTCGATGCGGGTCGTCCACGTGGATGGAGGGTGCACCCTCGTCCGACACCACGTCGCCCAGCGCCTCGATAACGCCCGCCCATTCGTGCCCGGGTGTCCGCGGCAGGCCCGGTCCGCCAGGTCCCCCGGAGCGAGACCCGGTATACGCGCGCAGGTCGCTCGGGCACACGCCGCAGGCGTGAATGCGGATCAGCGCCTCGCCGGGGCCGGGCTTCGGCGCGTCGATCTCCTCGACGCGGAGATCGCGGACGCCGTAGAGGCGAGCAGCTTTCATAAGGTGGTCACTCCTGTCAGCGGCGAGGATACCACCCGTCCCCGCGCTCAGCGTCACCCGTGCGGGCCGGCCAATCGGTCCCTCAGGTCGGCAACAGCCGCCAGTAAGGGCGGGGTTCCCAGGGGTCCGGCAGCGGCGCGACTGACGACCTGAGCGCCGCACACGCCCCACGCATCTCCGGTGACGCGACGACCGCCGGCCATCGCGGCGTCATGGCGGCGCTGGCACTCTCCAGGTCCGCGTGGATCCCGGCACCGATGGCCGCGGCGATGGCCGCGCCGCGGATGCCGCCCTCCACGTCGGCGATCTCGATGGGAGCTCCGAGCAGCGCGGAGAGGATCTCGATCAGCAGGTCGTTCTCCGTCCCGCCGCCGGTGGCGATGAAGCGGCGCGGGCCCAG
>CAZHZF010000050.1:0-4227 GCA_964536925.1 uncultured Dehalococcoidales bacterium
TCAGATCGTGGACAATCCGGCCATGGTCGGAACGGGGAGGAGTCCGCGAGCGCCACGGCAGTCGCGGACGTGGTTATCGATCCGCGTCGAACTCGTCGAGGGGTTGGGCCAGACTTTCTGGCCGCGCCCCGGCCGGATCCTCGCCGCTGCGCCCATCCACACCTTCGCCCAACTTGCGAGCGCGATCGACGAGGCTTTCGCACGCTGGGATCGATCGCACCTCCACGAGTTTCGCTTCGCCGACGGCACCAGGATCGGGATGCCCGAGGGCGAGTGGGAGAAGGACGTGGTAGCGGATGACGGGCGCACGAGTCTGGCGCGCCTGAAGGTCGGCGAACGGTTCCTCTACACCTTTGACTTCGGCGATGGCTGGGCGCACCTGTGCACGGTCACGGGCGATCGGATCGATCCGCTGGAGACGCTGGGGATCGCGACGTACAGGCCGCTGCCGTACTGGGGCTGGGGCACCATCCCCGATCAGTACGGGCGACGCTGGGACGGTGACGATGGCGAGTCCGATTCGCCGCCAAATCCGGGCTTCGGCGACCTGCCGCCGCTCCAGCCGGGGTGGGGTCCGCCGGGCGGGTAGGCCGATCCCGTCGCCTGGTCTGCTGCTGGTCCAGTACGCCGCATCCGCGCGGGAACGGGAAATCCTGTGCCACCGGACGGCCGCCGCATCGGCGTGGAAAACGAAGTTGAATTAAGATAATGCGGATTATGCTAAACTCGCGTATGTCATGAACATCGAGACCGGCGCGGCGTCACCCTTCCTGGATCGCGAGGGGCCGCTGCGCACGATCGCGAGCGCCTGGGGGTCCGGGCGCGCGGAGATGGTGCTCGTCCACGGGCGGCGGCAGGTGGGCAAGAGCACGCTCCTGCGCCACGCCCTCGCCGGGATTCCGCACGTCTTCTACGTCGGCGCCCGAAAGGCGGAGGCGGACATCCTCGCCGAGTTCACGGAGCAGGTGCATCGGCTGACCGGGCAGGACTTCCTCCAGCGACAGCCATTCGCCTCCTGGGACGCGGCGCTGAGCTACCTGGGGGACTGGGCGGCGCGCGAGCAGCGGATCGTGGTCGCGCTGGATGAACTGCCCTACATGGCGGAGGCAACGCGGGCATTGCCGTCGATCATCCAGCGGTGGTGGGATGCCCGAGGGCGTCACCTGCCCATCGTGCTCATCCTCGCCGGATCGTACGTGTCGTTCATGGAGGATCTGGTCCGCGAGAGCGGCGAGCTATTCGGCCGGCGCACCCGGCAGATCTCCCTCGAGCCGTTCGACTACTACGACGCGGCGCGCTTCTTCCCGACGTATGCGCCCGAGGACCGGATGCGCGCCTACGCCATCCTCGGCGGGATGCCGGCGTACCTGGGCGCGTTCGATGGTGCCCGCTCGCTCGCCGAGAACATCGCCCGCTCGATCCTCGATGACGGGTGCGTGCTCCGCCAGGAGGCGCGGATGGTACTCATGGAGGAACTCCGCTCGGAGGCGACCTACCACTCGATCGTCGGGGCGATCGCGCGAGGGAAGACCCGGCGCGCCGAGATCGCTCACCACATCGCGGCCGAACCCCATGCGATCGGCCCCTACCTCGAACGTCTCGCCGGCATGCGCCTGATCCGCCGCGCGCTGCCGATCACCGACGATCCGGACGCACAGGTCCGGCGCGGCCTGCACGTGCTCGCCGACCACTACCTGCGCTTCTGGTTCCACTACGTGGCGCCGAATGTCTCCTACCTGGATGCCGGTCAGGCGCAGTTCGTCCTCGACGCGAAGATCCTCCCGACGCTCGACCATTTCGTCTCGACGCCGGCGTTCGAGGACGCCGCGCGCCAGTACCTAGTACGCCGCCGGGCCGCCGGATCGCTGCCGGTGACCTTCGACCGCATCGGCGCGTGGTGGCACTCCGTGCGGGGCAGTACGGGCGGCGAGATCGACGTGGTCGCGATAGAGGGTGGCCGGGTGCGACTCGCCGGCGAGTGCAAGTGGACGAACGAATGGATGAAGATCGGAGACCTCAACGCGTTGCGGCAGCGGTGTGCCCTGGCCAGGTTCCCCGCCGACATCACCTACGCGCTGTTCTCCCGTTCCGGCTTCGACCCGGATCTCGTCGCGCTCGCGCGGATCGAGGGGGTGCTGCTGGTCTCGCTCGCGGACATGTACGCGATGGACCTGTGAAGCGAGGCAGATTAATATAATCACGATTACAGTAATCACGATGCCCCATTCCGGGCCGGCCCATCCCCCGCCCGACCGAGTGTCGCGCGCTGGGTTGCTATCGGATCCCGCATCGCGCCTCAGTGGAGCCCGAACAGGAACAGCACGCGGTCCGTCCGAGCGAGATCGCTCAGGCGGCGTGCACCGTCACTTGTATCGCGTGGGGCACGACCAGATGGCGCCTTGAGGCATTCAGGAACTCGACGCTGACGGGATCGCCATCCTCGCCGTAGCTGATCACGACGCCACCCGGCTCTTCGACCGCGTCGGCCGGGGGAAGGTTTCTCACGATCAGAATCAGGACATCGGCGTCGGAGTCGTAGCGGATATGCATGGAGCTATCCTCGCCAGTAGCGGCTGGCCCGGCTCGTCCAGTACAGGGTGACGATCTTTCGGCCTTCTGGTGCATCGACGTATACGACGCGAAGCAGACCGCTCTCACGGCGTCCCTGAGCGATCATCGCGCCACCATCTCCTTGCACCATCTGCTCCGGACTCCTGACCAACGTCTCAACCTCGTCGTGGCTGATCCCGCGCATCTGGTGCCATGCTTGCTGACGGCGCTCGGCGTGGCCATTCCAGACGACTCTCAGTTCTGAGACATCCTACATCGCCCCGCGTTTGTCGCGTCCCGTCCCGCGACGGGGACTGGCCGTCGCCGCGCTGGTGAAGGAACTCGCCGCGATCTGGGGGCGATACTCACGTTCGGATGTCTGAGCCGGCACGGATAGACTCGCACTCGTTGATGTTCGAGTACGTGGTCCCGACGCATATCCTCGGCGGATGCGACCGCGCACCGAGTCGTTGGATCGGCAGGTTCTGGCCGCGCTGAGCCACGTGCACGGCCTGCCGCACCTGCAGACACATCCGCTGAACGGCGTGCGCGGCCAGGCTGGCGAGGATCTCGTTGAGACGATCTCGCGTGTCCTCCGATCGCACTCTTCATTGAGCGCGCCCTTCTCGCGCGGCCAGACTTCGAGCCCGGTGACCGTGACGCCGCCGCGATCGCCTCCCTCGGGCAGCGCCTGGACGGCTTGCCCTTGGCGGTCGAGTTGGCGGCCGCACGCGTCAAGCTGATGCAGCGGCCGACGCTCCGGGCTCGTCTGAGCGCCGTGGATGATCACGCCGCTCTCGACCTGCTGGTCGGCGGACCGCGGGATTTCCCTCCCCATCAGCGCGCGCTGCGCGACACGATCGAGTGGAGCTATCAGCTCTCGACGAGGCGCAGAGGAAGCTCTATCGATAGCTCGCGGTCTTCGAGGGCGGATTCTCGGGGGAGGCGGCCGCCGCGCTCACCCGACTCGAACGAGCAGCTCTGTGGCGGGATCTCACCGCTTTAGACGACCCGAACCTGCTCGTTCCGGACGAGCCATTCGGTGATGAGCCGCGGCTCGCCTGCTCGGTGAGGAACAGGTGGTCGCGGAGGCATTGGTGGTCCAGGTCGACCCTCGTCCGGGATCTCGATTCAGGAGATGTGCGACTCACACGAGACCGCCGAACGGACTGGCGCGGCCTGCCCGGCGACATTGGACGAGGCACTCTCAGCGCTCGGCGATGGTCGCTGGGGCCGCCTTCCAGAGCTGCTGGAACGACTCGGGCTCAATTAGCCAGCGTGTCGCAGGAAAACGGTGCGAAAACCCCGCGCAATCGCCGCGAAGACCCCGCGCGAAAAGCCCTTTTCCCACACCCAGCCACCCGGGAGACTGGCGGTGCGCACTGAGAAGGTGCAGCACCGGAGGGATCGGATGAGCACAGCGTACGTGGCAAAGGCAATCGCGGGGACAGCCCGGAGAGGACCGGCGCGGGGGTGGATCGGCGGGATCGGCGTGGGGCTGATCGTCGGGGGCGCGATCGCGGCGGCGGCGCTGCTCACGATCGCGCGGGACACGGCCCCGGTCGAAGCGCCGTTGGCACGACCGGAAACTGCCGGCGTCTCGGTGGCGGCGCCGGTCACGGCCGCGGACGGATTCGTGATCGAAGGCCTGCAGGGCTACGAGTGGCGCGCGACGGT
>CAZHZF010000050.1:4327-20562 GCA_964536925.1 uncultured Dehalococcoidales bacterium
TTCGTGGTCGAGGGGCTGCAGGGATACGAGTTCATCCGGCGGACGGCGGCCGTCCCGGCCAGCACCGCGACGTTCGATGGCTCCGTGACCGAAGGGCTCCAGGGGTACGAGTGGCGTTCCGCCATCTCGCCTGAAGCCGAAGGAACGATCGTCGAAGGGCTCCAGGGCTACCAGGTCGTGCC
Organism: uncultured Dehalococcoidales bacterium; assembly: GCA_964536925.1. Taxonomy (GTDB): domain Bacteria; phylum Chloroflexota; class UBA6077; order FW602-bin22; family FW602-bin22; genus VGOZ01. Next base: position 4,510 of record CAZHZF010000050.1, read on the forward strand.
CCGGATCGCTATCGCGCCCGCATCAGTGCCGACGCGCGACGGGTTCGTGGTCGAGGGGCTCCAGGGCTACGAGTGGCGGCTCACGCCGCCGCGGTAGTCGTTCCCGTCTGAAGATGCAGAGAGCCGGGCTGGAGGGATCCCGCCCGGCTCTCTGTCGTTTCCGCCGTCCGGGGTGTTGCCCCGGGCAGGCTCCGCCCCATCCTCCCGGGAAGCAGCCCCTATAAGCCGCCGGCGGCGAACGTAAAGCCGATGGGAATCAGTCTGCGCGGGCAGAGAGCCGCCGCCCGCCCAGCGCGAGCGCCGCGCCGGTGAACGCGACCGCCAACAGCACCATCTCTGGCAGGCCGCCCGAGCGGGGTAGCGACGCGGGACGGGTTGCCGCGACCGCGGCGCGTAGCGGCGGCAGAAACGCCTCAATCGCCATCTCGAGTTCGAGCACCCGCGCGCGAACATCGGCATCCGCAGCGCGCTGCACCGCCAGGGCGGCCGCCGTCACCGCGCGCGCCCGCACGACCGCGGACTCGATGGCATCCCGCGCCGCGGCGCTGGTGCTGGGACCGGCTGCCTCGAGCGCCTCCTCGGCTTCAACGGCGTGATCGGCGATCTCCTTCGCCAGCGCGCGCGCCTCGCCAGCGTGACCGGCCTTCGCCTTCGCCACGTCCTCGACCATGTGCTCGGCTTCCTTCGCGACGTCCTCCAGACTCTCGGCGGCACCCACCGACGGGACTGCCGCGCACAGGAGGGCAAGGGCCAGAGAGAGGCGCAGGAGCACAGTCGAACCTCCAAACGAGAATATGTCTCAACTAATGATTGCGACACTGTATCATTGAGGCTCGTGTGGCGCTACCTCTTCCTCTTCGCGGCATCCTTCCTGCTCGTCGCCTGCGCCGCCCCGGCTCCACCCGCCACCATCGCACCGCCCTCGCCAACCGCGGTTGGCCCGAACGTGCCCGCCACTCTTGCCAGCCCGCTCGCGACAGCGACCGCATCGCCCCTCTCCGTATCAGCCGCACCCGCGGCCACTCCGACGCCGGTGCCGACCCGGGCCGTCGCGCCGACGCCGCCAGCCTCGACTCCTACCGACACACGGCGGATCTCCCTGGTGGCGTCCTTCAGCGTCCTGGGCGACCTGGTGCGGAGCGTCGCCGGTGACCGGGCGGATGTTGTCGTCATCGTCGGCCCGGGTCAGGACGCGCATACCTTCGAACCCGCGCCCGCCCACGCACTGGCGATCCGGAACGCGGCGCTCGTCTTCGAGAACGGCCTTGGATTCGATGGGTGGCTCGACCGCCTGTACGCCGCTTCCGGGTCCCGCGCCCGCCGCGTCATCGTCACCGAGGGGATCGCGCTCCAGCGTGGCGGCCACGCCCACGCCGAGCGCGAGGGCGAGGCGCGCGAGGGCGAGGGCGAACTCGATCCCCACGTCTGGCAGGACGTGCGCCATGCGATCCATATGGTCGGCGCGATCCGCGATGCGCTCGTCGCCCACGATGCCCCCGGCGCGGCCGTCTACCGGGCGAACGCCGACCGGTACCTCGCCGAACTGGGCGCACTGGATGCCTGGGTGGTCGCTCAGGCCGCAACCGTGCCCGAGCCTCGCCGTACGCTGGTGACCAACCACGAGTCGCTCGGGTACTTCGCGAGCCGCTATGGCTTCGCGATCGTCGGGACGGCACTCCCTGGCGTTTCCACAGAGGTCTCCGAGCCAAGCGCGGCCGATCTGGCGCGCCTCGTCCGGCGGATCCGGAGCGCGGGTGTGTCGGTCATCTTCGCGGAGAACGTCGCCAACCCCCGGGTGCTCGAACGGGTCGCCCGAGAGGCCGGCGCGCAGGTTGGTCCGCCCCTCTACACCGATGCGCTGGCGCGACCGGGCGAGGGGGCCGATACCTACGTGGCGATGGTGCGCCACAACGTCGGCGCGATCGTCATGGCGCTACGCGCGTAGTGCCCGGCCCTCGGCTCGGGGCCGAGGAATGCGTCAGGTTTCCCTCGACTCTCCCTGGATTTTCGAGCCTCGGCTCCCCCGGTGAGCCTTCCCTGGCCGATAGTCGCCCGTAAGCCAGCGCACGAACATCGCGGCCTGGCCGAGGCGCGTCGCCTTGCTCGCCGGCCGCAAGTCCGACGCCTCGACCTCTCGGCCGTACTCGCCGAATTTCGCGCGGATGAGCGCCATCAGGTCGCCGCCTTCGTGCCGTTCGACCGAATAGGTCGCCTGCGCCTCGCGCAGGGCATGTGCCGGCGCCACTTCGGCGGCGCGATCGCGCGATCCCAGTGCGCGCTCGACCGCGGCGGGCTCGCGCGCGATCACCCGCAACAGCGTGCGTGCCGGACCCTCCGGGACGCGCCTCCCCTGCTCCCACTCCTGCACCGTCCGAGGCGCGAGACCGAACCGAAGCGCAAAAGACTCCTGGGAGAGGCTCAGCCTCTCGCGGATGGCGCGGACGTCTGGGCCGCCTGACACGAGTCGTGGCGGGCCGAGAGAACTCTCATCGAAGTCGTCCTCGCGCTGCCAGCGTGCGATATCGGACTCGGTCGCCTGCTGGACTCTGGCGAGATCCAGCGCTTTCCGCACGGCGCGGATGTCCTCAACCGAGCGCCTCTCGATAGTCACGGTACTGCCTCCTCTCACGGCTCGACGCGGGACGCGCGCTGATCAGGCGCCGGCGGCCTCCTCGCGGCGTCCAGACGATGACGACGACGGCCCCTTCGACTTCACCCGTGACCACATAACGGCGCTCTCCGTACAGAAAGCGCAGATCCTCCCGTTCGACGCGCGGCCCGTCGAACACTCGAGCGACGATCTCGAAGTCCAGACCGCGCTCGGCGAGCGTAACCTCGCGCTTCCGCGCATCCCACTCGAATCCCTCGTACTCCGCCCAGAGTGCCTCTCCACTCACCGTACTACGTCAATGCCGTACCTGTCCAGCGGTAAATGACGCCTACACAACGGGACGGCCTGTGAACGATCGCTCGTCGTCGTCCTGGGTTGTCGGCTCCCGCAGCGGCAGAGGGCTGACGTCGTCGTGGCGCAACCTGCGGTGGCCGACCCTGTCGATCCGCATCACCACCCCGCAGAGCGGGTCTGGGCAGATCACCCGAGCGTCGGTCGCCATCCAGTCGTGGGGGTGGAGAGCCCGCTGTTTGGCGGGCAGAAGGGGGATCGCCGCCTGAAGGGCGTAGAGGCAGAACGACTGGCCGTCGGGCAGGCTCAGTTTCCCGCCGCGCAGCCAGAAGCGATCGCCGGGTGCGTGGTCACAGGTGCATCGCCCGCGGATCTCCTCGATCGTGATCTCCAGGTCGAACAGATCGAATGCGCCTTCATCCATCGCCGCGGAGCATACCCGGCCCCTCTCAGCGCCGGAACGCCGGGAGCACCCGTTCCCCCAGGAGTGCGATCCCCTCGGCCTCATCCCTGCCGTGCGGTGTCCCGAACTCCAATCTCGACGCGCCGGCGGCGAACGCATCCTCGACCCGCCGGACGATGTCCTCCGGCGTTCCCGCGAGGGCGAAGCGATCGAGCACCGACTCCGGGATCGCGGCCGCGGCCGAGGAGAGATCGCCCGACCGCAGCGCCTCCTCGACCCGAACGATCCACGCGCGATCGGCGAGACCGGGATCGAGCGCCCCGACTACCGCCACGTACGGTGCGACCTCTCGGCGGGCGAGTGCGCGCGCCGCGGCGCGGTCGCGATCGACGACCGTGACACCGCCGAGGCAGATGCCCACCGCGCCAGAGGCTCGTATCGCGCGGGCCGATCCCGCGTCGACGTGCGGCCGCAAGTGGCGGACTATGGCGCCGCTGACTGAGCCGCCGATCTTGACCTCATCGGCGATCTCGCCGGCGAGCCTCGCCGTCGCGGTACCCCAGGTGCCGATGAGGACGGGCACGTGCGTGCGTGGGGCGGGGTAGCGCAGGGTGACCTCCGGTGCCGCCCTGAAGACGCGGCCGGCGAACCCGCCCGCCTCGCCTCGCCACAGGTGACGCACGAGCCCGATCGCCTCGCGGAGGGCGCCCAACGGTCTGCTCGGTTCACGGCCGATCGCGTCGAGCCAGGCTCCACGGCCGAGGCCCAGATAGGCCCGGCCCCCGGTCGCGGCATCGAGGAGCGCGATCTGACCGGCGATCTCGATCGGGTGGAGCGTGAACGGGTTCAGCACCGCCGGCCCGAGTCGGGCGCGATGGATGTGCGGTGCCATCAGGAGCAACGGTCCGATCGCGGGGTGGAAGGTGAGGTCGTTGTAGACCGACACCACGCCGAAGTCGTACCTGTCGATGCGCTCGGCCAGTTCGATGTAAGCGGCCGGAGTCTTGTCGGTCTGCAGCGCGATCCCGAACCGCGGATCGACCGGTCGATCGGACTGCAAGGGACCAAACATAGCGGCCGCGGCGCGGGAGCGTAGCGGGGACGCAGCGGGAGGTAGGTCGCCGCGCACCCCGCGCCCGTGCGGGATACTGCGCCCATGCGAATCGTCGACGCGCAGGTCCACATCTGGGGGGCAGGGCCGCCGACCACGTTGACCCATCGCCCCCTGCTCCGCTATTCGAAAGATGACCTCCTCGCCGAGATGGCCGAGGGCGGGATCGACGCGGCGATCATCCATCCGCCCTCGTGGGACCCCGCCTCGAACGAACTCGCCGTGGAGGCGGCGCGCCAGCATCCCGATCGATTCGCCATCCTGGGCAACTTCCCGCTGGATCGTCCGGAGAGTCGCGCTCTCGTCGCTGGCTGGAAGTCACGACCCGGAATGGTCGGGCTCCGCTTCACGTTCCACGGCCCCGGTCAGCGTACCTGGCCAACGGATGGGACGATGGCGTGGCTGTGGCCGGCCGCGGAGCGGGCCGGGCTTCCGGTGGCCCTGCAGGCGATGGACTTCCTGCCCGTGGTTGGCGAGGTCGCGGCGCGTCACCCTGGTCTCCGCCTCGTCGTCGATCACCTTGGCGGCCGGGGAGGCACGGGAGCGGCGAAGGACGCCGCGGCGTTCGCGCACCTGCCCGACCTCCTGGCGCTGGCGCGTTACCCAAACGTGGCCGTGAAGGCGACCGGCGCACCGTGGTACTCCAGCGAGCCGTATCCCTTCCGGCCGATCCACCCGTACCTGGAGCGGATCTACGACGCATTCGGGCCTCACCGCCTCTTCTGGGGATCGGACATCACGCGGATGCCCTGCCCCTGGCGCGAGGTTGTGGCGCTCTTCACCGAGGAACTGCCCTGGCTGAAGGGAGACGATCTGGCGCTGGTGATGGGTGAAGCCGTGTGCGCATGGATCGGCTGGCACCCCGCTCCGCCGTGAGGGCGGAGATCTGGGCGGTGCCATCGGTGGCGATGCGCCGTCCCCGCCCGTCGCTGCCGCTGACCTCGAGGGGGCGCACGAGGCGGAGATACCTGATGGTTGCACCGACCGCCGCGCCGTTCGCCGTCCGTACCCCAGAGTCGGAGGGTATTTCGTCCCGGGTGCTGCTCGACTTCGTCGACGCAGTCGACTCAGGCGTCTCCCACCTGCACAGCCTGATCCTTCTCCGGCGGGGAAACCTCGTTGCCGAGGGCTACTGGAGTCCCTTCCGGGCCGACCTGCCGCACGTGCTCTTCTCGCTCAGCAAGTCTTTCACCTCCACGGCCATCGGATTTCTCGTCGCGGAGGGGAGGGTCAGCGTCGATGATCGGGTCCTCTCGCTCCTGCCTGGTCCCGTCCCGCCGGCCGGTTCGCATCTGGATCGGCTTCGCCTGAGAGACCTTCTCACCATGACGTCCGGCCACGAGACCGATCCGACCCGAGTGATGTGGGCGAGTGCGCTGCCCTGGGTGGACGCCTTCTTCGCCGAGCCACTGGCGCGGGAGCCCGGGACGCACTTCGTCTACAACTCCGGGGCGACCTACCTCTGCTCGGCGATCGTGCAGCGGATCACCGGGATGCGCCTCGTCGACTACCTCACGCCCCGCCTCTTCGCCCCCCTCGGAATCGCCGGCGCGACTTGGGAACAATCACCCCAGGGGATCGACACCGGTGGCTGGGGCCTGAAGCTCACCACGCGCGATATCGCGAAGTTCGGGCTGCTGTACCAGCGCGACGGACGCGCGAACGGTGCGCGCCTCCTGCCCGAGGCGTGGATCGAGGAGGCTACCGCGGCGCGGGTTACGAACGCGCCGGCGCCAAACCCGGACTGGGAGCAGGGGTACGGCTACCAGTTCTGGCGCTGTCGCCACGGCGCCTATCGGGGTGACGGCGCCTTCGGGCAGTACTGCATCGTCTTCCCGCGCCAGGAGGCGGTGCTGGCGATCACCGCGGGCACGCAGGACATGCAGGGAGTGCTCGATCTGGTGTGGCGGCATCTCCTGCCCGCGTTCGGCGACGCGGCGCTGCCCGAGGCGCCGGGGGAGGCCTCCAGGCTCGCGGAACGCCTCGCCGGCCTCGCGCTGCCTACGGTTGCCGGCGCGGCGACGTCGCCGTCCGCGGCCCACCACGGGGGGAGGCGTTACGCGGTGGACGAGAACGCGGAGGGCATCGAGGCAGTGTCGTTCCAGTTCAATGCCGACGGCACCACGCTGCGTATCGAGAACCGCTACGGCGCGCAGGAGATCCCGTTCGGGTTCGGCGCCTGGACGGAGGGACGGGCCACGCTCGATCGGGTACGGATCGGGCGCGTCGCCGCCAGTCCGGACCGTATCGCCGGTTCCGGAGCCTGGGCGGACGATCAGACCTTCGTCGGCCGGATCTGGTGGAATGAGACGCCGTTCTCGCGCACCTTCACCTGTCACTTCGAGGCGGATTCGCTGCGCATCGCGCAGCAGGAGAACGTCGGGTTCGAGGGCACCGAACGGCCGACTCTCACCGGTGTTGCTCTTCCGGCATAGACAGCGTTCGTGCGGCGGAAGGAACTGTAATCGGCGAATCCGACAGCGCCCGCGGCGCGCACCACGGCGGTTTCCGATGCGCGCCAACCGCGGTGAGGGCCGTGACCTCGGTGGGACTGGCTCGCGCGATCCCTGCCATTACATCACGTATGATGTAGTGATGAGGTTGCATCGGACGCAACTCCTGCTTGAGCCTGACCAGCACCGCGCTCTCGCTGAGATCGCTGCTCAGGAGCGGCGAAGCATCTCCGACGTGGTGCGCGGGATCATCCGCGAGAAGCTTGCCGCGCAGGACCAGGACCTCGAGACGCGCAGACGGCGCGGACGCGCGTTGATCGAGCGCGTCAGGAGGCTGCGCGAGCAGATTCTCGATGACCGGGGTGGCAAACCGATAGAGACGGACTTCCTGCAGGAGCTAGATGATGCTCGCGAGGAACGCACAAGGCGCATCATCGGCCCGTGGGACGATGATTGATGCCAGTGTCGGTGTCTGGTATGTCCTCCCCGCGCTAGCGCGGATCGACGTACTGGCAAGAGTGGAAGCCTGGATCGAGGCTGCCACGCCCTTGAGTGCTCCAGCGCTCTGGAGGCCCGAGGTGGTTAGCGGAGTCCGATCGGCCGTGTTCGGCGGCCAGCTCAGGCAGGACCTCGCCGTGATCGCGGTCGGGGCGCTGATCGACCTCAACGTGGCGTTGCTGCCTCTTGATGACGAGCTTTGCCGGGCGGCTCTGGATTGGGCCGCCAGACTTCACCAACGGCGGGCCTACGATGCCTTTTACGTCGCGGCCGCTGAACGCGAGGGCCTCGAACTGTGGACAGCTGACCAGCGACTCGCGCACGCGGCGCGAATCGCAGGTGCATCCTGGGTTCGCTGGATCGGTGAGTAGCCCATCGATCTCTCCTCCCGCGGGGGAGGAGTCAGGAATCTGCCACGCGCGGAAGGCCGGGCCGACCGCCTCACTCCGCCGGGTCCCTGACACCGGCGCGGCGTTTCATGTGCTCCCTTCCAGCTCGACTGCCTGCCGGATGTAATCTCGTAGGGCCGCATCGTCGATCGGCTTCTCCGGCCTGAGTTTCACATGGCGTGAGACCCGGCCCTCGCCGACCAGGTGGCCGTGGCGATCCGCGAAACTGGCGCCGCGGGAGAATGAGAACGTGACGGCACGTGGGGTCGGGTTGAGCACGGCGACAATCTTCCCCTGGCGCCAGCCCAGGATCCCGTAGGTGAGCACCTCGCGCGCGTTTGGCGCGCACTCGGCCATCAGCGCGCGCACGCGCGCGACGATTGGTAGGAGCCCGGGTGGGACCCGTCTCTCCATGAACGCGGCGATTGCGGCCCGATCGTCCGCGGTTTCCCTGCGCGCCACCTCGGTCACTCCTGCCGGTCCATCGTCGGCGGCCACTCGCCCTCCGGCCGCCCGATCTCCCAGTGGTGACCGAAAGGATCTTCGATTCGGCCGAGGAGCCAGCCGTGCTCTCGGGCCACGTCGTACACCAGACGGGCGCCGAGATTCACCGCGCGCTCGACGACTGAGATGGGGTCCTGGACGACGAGCAGGAGGCGCACTGTGCCGCCGCCAAGTGACTCGGGGCTGAAGTTCCCATGGACGGGGGATTCGTCAGAGACCCAGAAGGATGTTTCCCCGACCATCATCTGGGCGACGACCGACGGGTGGTCGTCGGTACCGCCGACCCGATACGCCACTCGCGCGCCGAACGCTTCGCGGTAGTACGCGATCGCGTCGCGCCCGCGCCGCACTGAGAGTTGCGCCGAGACTGCGGGGGTGACTGCTCCCATGGCGTCAGACCTCCGATGCATCGCGATGGCGCCTCACCAACCAGGGGACGCCCGCAGCGAGGTGGAGGCTACCATCATCGCCGTGCGCCTGCCCTTCAGTCCGCCGCTCCCGCCGATGCTCTCTTCGGCCGCGACCGCGCTTCCCGATGGTGAGATGTGGCAGTTCGAACCGAAGTGGGATGGCTTCCGCACCATCGTCTTCCGGGATGGCGACGAAATCTACCTGCAGAGCCGCGATGAGAAACCGCTGAATCGCTACTTCCCCGAGGTGATCGATCCGCTGCTGAGCGCGCTCCCGTCGCGCTGTGTGGTGGATGGCGAGCTCGTCATCGCCGGAGCGCGTGGCCTGGATTTCGAGGCCCTGCTCCTGCGGATCCATCCCGCCGATTCGCGGGTACGGATGCTCGCCGCGCAGATGCCCGCGTCGTTCGTCGCCTGGGATCTCCTCGCCGAAGACGATCGCGACCTGCGCGGAGAGCCGCTGGCCTTACGTCGGGCCGGACTCGAGGCTGCGCTGGCCCGCGCCGCGCCGCCGGTCCACCTTACGCCGGCCACCCGCGATCGCGCGACCGCGGCCGACTGGTTCGCCCGATTCGAGGGCGCCGGACTCGACGGTGTGATGGCGAAGCGGCTGGACAGCACCTACCGGGCTGGCGAGCGCACGATGGTGAAAGTGAAGCACCGGAGGACGGCGGAGTGCGTGCTCGCGGGGTTCCGCTGGCACAAGAACGGCGCCGATCGACTCGTCGGCTCGCTCCTCCTGGGGCTCCACGACGCGGAGGGCCGTCTGCACCACGTCGGTGTGGCGGCGTCCTTCACGAACGCCGAGCGGGAGCGCCTGGCCGCCGAACTCGCCCCGCTGCGCGAACGGGCGCTGGAGAACCACCCCTGGCGCGAGTGGGCGGAATGGCAGGACTCGGCGATCGCCGCCGGCCAGCGGCTCCCCGGCGCGACCAGTCGCTGGAATCGGGGCAAGGACCTCGGGTGGGTGGCGCTGCGGCCGGAGCGCGTCTGTGAGGTCGCCTTCGATCACATGCAGGGCGATCGGTTCCGCCATACGGCGCATTTCGTCCGCTGGCGACCGGATCGTCGCCCCGAGGAGTGCGGCTATGCCCAGCTCGAGGTGACCACCCCCTACGAACTGGCGCTCGTGTTCGGCGACTCCCTCGCCTCGCGCCAGGCGCGCCACGGGTCGTAGTCCGGGTCGGGAGCCTCCTGCGCCGGGCGATCCCCTTCGGGCACGTGCCTGAGGTTCACGCGAATCCGCGTCCAGGTCCGCCAGCGCCCACGCATCGCGTCGATGAGGATGTCATCCTCGGCCAGGAGCGCCGACGCAGTGGGGTGGCGCGCGCGCCAACGCTCGAGGCCAGCGAGCGCCTCGGCGCGGTGCTCGGCCTGTGCCACGGTAATGAGCGGCTGAGTCGATCGCCGACGGCCAGTGCCCTCGGCGGGTTTCTCGGTCCGTCGCCGCGAGGGGGCCACGCGGGGCGGCTCACCTTCCTGGCGCGCGTAATGGGGCGGCCAGGGCGCGTCTCCCATACCGGCACGTTCCTGCTCGGCCGAGAGCGCGAGCAAGCTCTCCAGCGAGCCCGCCGCACCGTCGATTCCCGCGGCGGCGTCGCCATCCCGGGCCAGAAGCGGCGGCGCGGTGAAGATCGTGAAGGCCGCCGGCTCGCACGTGGCGACCGCATCCCAATCGAGCGGCATCGAGACCCGCGCGTCCGGCGTCGGGCGCACCGACCAGGCCGAGGCGACAGTCCGATCCTTCGCGTTCTGGTTGTAGTCGAGGAACACGCCGTGCCGTTCTTCCTTCCACCACTTGCTCGTCGCCAGGTCGGGCGCGCGCCTCTCCACCTCACGCGCCACGGCGAGCGCGGCGCGACGGACCGGTGTGAACCCCCAACGCCGGGCGATGCGGACATTGACGTGCATCCCGCGCGAGCCTGATGTCTTCGGCCAGCCGCGCAGGCCGTGCTCGCTCAGGACCTCCCGCACGATGAGCGCGACCCGGCGCACCGCGTCCCACGGCACGCCCGGACCAGGGTCCAGATCGAGCCGCATCTCGTCGGGGTGATCCAGATCGTCGGCCCGCACGGGGTGCGGATTGAGATCGATGCAGCCAAGATTGACGATCCAGAGCAATTGACCGGCATCGCGCACGACGATCTCCTCAGCGGTCCGGCCCGAAGGGAAGCTCAGTTCGACGGTCTCGATCCACGGTGGCCGGCTCGTCGGAGCGCGCTTCTGGAAGAATGGCTCCTCGTCCGCGCCGTTGACATATCGCTTCAGCACGATCGGTCGTCCCGAGATGCCCCGCAGCGCGCCCTCCGCCACGCTCTCGTAGTAGCGGACCAGGTCGAGCTTGGTGATGCCGGCGGCGCGAAAGAACACCTTCGCCGGGTTCGTGACGGTCACGGCCCGGTCGCCGGTCTCAATCGTCACGGCCTCAGGCGGTGCCACGGCCTCAGTGTGGGATGGCGCGGAGGCCGCGGGCAAGAGGAATCTCCGTCAGAGCAGCAGCCCGGCGCCGGCAGGGCGGTCCGAAAGAGAGCCCGCACCGCACACCGCAGAACGGCGTAGGATCATCGCGCCAATGTCCGCGCCCGGTGTTCTGGACTGCCCCGTCTGCGATCGGCAGATGGCCGCCGCGCTCGTCGAGGGGGTTGAGATTGACTTCTGCGACCCGTGCGGGATCTGGCTCGATGCAGGCGAACTGACGGCGCTCGCCCTGGGTGCGGTCGTGAATCCGAGGCCATCGCGTGGGGACCCTGTCACCCCCGGGCGCTTCTGTCCGCGGTGCGATCGGCCGCTCTGCCTGTCGATGTGGCGCGATACGCCGGTCGATGTGTGCCGCGAGGGGCACGGCCTGTGGCTGGATCGCGGCGAACTGGAGCGGGTCCTCGCCTCGCTCCGCATGGAGAAGGGAGACGCAGCCTGAGATGGAGTACGTGATTCCCGGCCTCATCGTCCTCGTCGTCCTCTGGTTCATCTTCACCTACAACAGCCTCGTCCAGGCCCGAGGCCAGGTGCAGAACGCCTGGAGTCAGATCGATGTGCAGTTGAAGCGACGCCACGACCTGATTCCGAACCTCGTCGAATCGGTGCGCGGCGCGATGGGTCACGAACGCGGCACGCTGGAGGCCGTGATCGCGGCGCGGAATCAGGCGCTCGGCGCGCACGGCGTTCGCGAGGTCGGCGCCGCGGAGGGCGAGCTCACGCGCGCGCTTGGCCGACTCTTCGCGCTGGCGGAAGCGTACCCCCAGCTGCGTGCGACCGAGAACGTCGCGGCGCTGCAGGAGGAGGTAGCCAGTACCGAGAACCGGATCGGATTCGCGCGCCAGAACTACAACGATCGGGTGACGGTGCTGAATGTGATGATCGAGTCGCTGCCCTCCAATCTCGTGGCCTCGCTGGGGGGATTCCGCCCGGCCGAACTGTTCGAGATCGAGGTCGCCGCGGAGCGGGACGTACCCCGGGTGTCGTTCTCATAGGCGAGGCGCAGCGCGCGACAGCGCGGGGAGTCCATGTACGAGGCGATCGCGCGGAACCGCTTCCGCTCGGTGGTGCTGGTGCTGCTGCTGGGTGCCCTTCTGGGAGTGTGCCTCTTCGGTCTCGCCGAGGCGGGTGAACCGGGAGCGGGTGTGCTCGGTCTGCTGGCCGGGTTCGGCCTCACAGGGATCGGCGGCGCCGTCACGTGGTTGGCCGGGGACCGAGTCCTGCTCTGGTCGGCGCGAGCGCGACGGATCGCACACGCCGATTCCCCTGTGCTGCACAACGTCGTCGAGGAGATGGCCATCGCCGCGGGACTGCCGCTGCCGGCGATCTATCTGCTCGACGATCCCGGCCCTAACGCCTTCGCGACCGGCCGTTCGCCGGCGACCGCGTCCATCGCCGTGACCTCCGGCCTCCTGGCGCGCCTGGATCGCGAAGAACTGCAGGGGGTCGTCGCGCACGAGATGGGACACATCCAGAATCGTGACATCCTGTTCATGACCATTGCGGCGGTCATGGTCGGGGCGATCGACGTCCTGGCGGACCTCGCCGCGCGGGTTGCCCGGCACAGTGGGCGCGTGCGCGCGCGGGGACGGCGCGACGGTGGCGCAGCGGTGCTGTTGATCCTGGTGGCCGCAATCGTCGCGTTCGTCGCCCCTCTCTTCGCACGCCTCCTCTACCTTGGCGCCTCGCGCGAACGGGAGTACCTGGCCGACGCGACGGGCGCGTTCCTCACCCGTAACCCCGAGGGCCTCGCCCGCGCCCTCGAACGGATCTCCGCCGCGCCGGTCCAGGCATCGGTCAACGCGGCGACGGCCGCCCTGTGCATCGTCAATCCACGGCAGGCGATCGGGCCCGACAACTGGCTCTCAACCCACCCCGCGACCGAACGCCGCGTACAGATCCTGCGCCGCATGGCCGGCGTGACCTATCAGGCCTACGAGGACGCTGTCCGCGCCACCACGGGGAGATCGGTGGTCCCACAGGGCGCGCTGGGCCTCGCGCCATCGGCGGCCCCGGCGGCCACGCCCCCACGTACCACAACCGGCGAGCGCGCCGCGGCCTATCACACCGCGAGGGGAGGTGCCCGCCGCCGGGCCGGATATCGCATCGTCCGATGCCGCTGTGAGACGTCGATCCAGGTGCCCGCCGATCGCACCGCGGGGTCGCTGCGCTGTCCCCGCTGCGCCGCGGTGCTGACCGTCGCGTAGGCTAGAGGTTCGCCGATCCGCCCCCGGACGAGTCCGGTGCAGCGGGCAGCGCGCCACAACTGTTCCCGCAGGTGACAGGCGAACTTCTCGGCAGGCGCGCCAGCGACCTGACCTACGTGCTGTCCTGGGATCGGCAATACTGCGCCCGTGGAGCAGGCGCTCATCGCGGGTGGTCTGGCGGTTCTGGCCACGGTCGCCTTGCCAATCGGTGCCCTTCTCGGCATCTATACGAATCCATCGCGCCGTCTGATCGCGGTCATCATGGCGTTCGGCGCCGGCGCGCTGATTGAAGGTCTGGCCCTCGAACTGGCGTTGGAGGGCTCCGAGGTTCTGATCCACGAGCAGCACTCGGCTGCGGTCGCGTGGCTCTACGTGGCGTCGGGCTTCCTGGTCGGGGGGATCGTCTACTACGTGGCGAACCGCGCGCTCGAGGGCGGCGGCGCCCACCTGCGTCGTCCCTCCCTCACGCAACAGTATCTGACCAGGGAACGCCACCGCTTCGCCGACCTGCTCCACAAACTCCATGTCGATCATGTGCCGTTCCTGGTGCGCCATGGGACGAGCCACACCGCGCGTGTCGAGCACGCCGCACTCGCGCGTCACGTCGCGGAGGGCCACGGTGGAACGGCCCCGGTGGCGATCTTTTTCGGTGCGCTCCTGGATGGCCTATCGGAATCGATTGTCATTGGGGCGAAGTTCGTCTCGCTCGCGACGTTCAATCCGAGTTTCTTGATCGCGGTGTTCTTGAGTAACCTCCCCGAGGCGATGTCGAGCGCGAGCGGGATGCGCCTCGCCGGATTCTCGAACCTCCGAATCCTGGGCCTGTGGACTGGCCTCATGGTCGCGAGTGGCGTGTTCGGTGCGATCGGGAACATCTTCTTCGCCACCGCCCCGCCAACGGTGACCGCGTTTGCCAACGCGATCGCCGGCGGCGGTATCCTGGCGATGCTCGCCGCCACGATGATGCCCGAGGCTTACGAGGAGGGTGGACCGATGGTCGGCCTGGCGACGATCGCGGGGTTCCTCAGCGCTCTGCTGTTCTTCACCATCGGCCTGCACGGGCGCATCGCCGGATAGAGCGGCGCGCCCGGGCAGGCCATCCGATCGAGTCGTCAGAAGGCGCGCATCAGCAGGGCGAGAGCCTCGTCCTCGCTCCGGAACCCGCGCGGACCGCCGATGGAGCGCGGCCCGTGCTGCGAGTACACGCGCCGGGCGCACTCCTTCATCTGGGCCTCGATCGCGCGCTCGCCGCGTCGAGAGCCCCGCCACGTTCTCATCCAGCGCTGGCGCGATCTCAGCGAGGCGGTCGGCGCAGCCGATCGCGCTCCACTCCAGGACGTGCGGCAGCATCAGCCCGATCAGCCGGCCGTGGGGTAGGTGGGTGAGGTCGCCCAGGACCTCGGCGTAGGTATGCACGTGGATGAGGTTGCGGGTCGGGAAGACGGTCCCGACCATCGTCGCCGCGGCCATCATCGCGGCGCGCGCCTCGATGTTCTGGCCATTCGCGAAGGCCTGGGGTAGGTACCGGATGATGTCGCGCGTGGCCCGCAGCAGGATCGCGTCGGCGTAAGGATTGAACTTCAGCGTCAGCAGCGCCTCGAGCGCTTGCGAGAGCGCGTCCATACCCGTGTCCGCGGTCACGCGTGGGGGCATCGACGCGGAGAGCAGCGGATCGCAGATCGCGACGGTCGGGCGGACCATCGGTCCGCCGGCCCAGCCCTTGATGCCCGTCTCCGGATCGAAGACTCCCGCCCCGGCAGTGACATCCGCCCCGGTGCCCGCGGTCGTCGGCACGGTAACGATATCCGGCCCCTTCTTCGAGGGGACCTTGTCCCGCTTCCACTCCGTGCCGACCCGCCGCTCGGTGTAATCGGTAAAGCGGCCGCCGTTTCCGAGAAGGAGCGAGACCGCCTTAGCGCTGTCCATCGAACTACCCCCGCCGAGTCCGATGACGACGTCGCATTGCGTCTCCCGAAACCTCGCCACGGCCGCCTCAACGGAGGGGAGGGTGGGTTCGGTCACCACGCCATCGAACACCTCGACACGGATCCCCGCCTCGCGGAGGGAGGCCTCCACGGGCGCGGCGATGCCAAGCCGATAGAGACCCGCGTCGGTCATCAGCAGCGCCGACCTCGCGTTCAAATCGCGCACGATCGCGCCGGCCTGCCGCGCCTTACCGATACCGAACTCGACCCGCGCTACCGCGCCAAACTGGAAATCGCGAAGCCACGACACAGTATTCCCTCCTCAGTCGTCAGGTCAGTATCTCCCCCGATCGGGACGTCCGGAGCAGCGCTACTGCAGCGGCGATCGAGGGATGCCGGTGAGGAAGCGCACCGCGCCGGGGCGGCGGTGGAACGTCGGGATACCCTCGCGACCGCGCGCCCAGGACGCACTGGCGCGGATCTCTCCCCAGACTCGATCTCGCTCGGCGCGATCCTTCCACGCGAGCATCCAGATGACGTTCGGCGGGTCGTCCTCGACCGTCCCATCCAGCCCGTCCACGCGCCAGAAACCGACGAGACGGCCGCCGAACTCTCCCTGAATGATCGGGAGGGCGCGATTGTTCGCCCAGTCCAGGTACTGCTCGATCAGGGTGGGTTCGACCCAGTAGTTGCGCAGTTCGTAAATCAAGGCGCTCTCCTCCGCGATGCCCGGCGCCGCGCCCGGCGATCGACGCGGACGATATCACCCCGGCAGC
>CAZHZF010000051.1:0-20010 GCA_964536925.1 uncultured Dehalococcoidales bacterium
CCGGATTGCCCACGATGCTGCTCGTGAGGAGACGGTCCCAGATCGTCCGATCGCGACATCAAGAAATCTGTGGACAACCCTGGGAAGCGCGCGTGGCCTCTCCTCTCAAGCTCTCACGCCCGCCAATCACACCACGCCCTGGGACACGACCCCTGCCTCCGGCCCGAACAGGTCCTGATCAGGCGCCCGCGCGGACGCTGATGGGAACGAACACGCGGATCGTGATGTCGAGCGGCGACCGCAGCATTGCGATCGCGTAGCTGGAGGTGCGGCTCAGCCACGCCTGCATCACGCCGGACTGGCAGTAGTCGGCGTTCGCTGGAGCCAGCCGCGTGACCGCTCCGTCGGCGCCGATGTGCAGGAGCGCGACCCGTGCCGGATCTGACGCACACACGGCCAGCTCGTCGGCCGTCAGCGGGACCGACAGTTCAAGCGGCTGAGCGTGCTCGTGCACCGGCGCCCCGGTGGAGGCGTCGAACACGTCAATCGCAACCACCTTCGCGACCGTCGCGCCGGAGGGGAGCGCGACGCCGGCGTCGACCAGCGTGGCCGGCTGCAGGCGGACCCCCACGGGGGTGGCGCCAGCAGGGGGCACCGGTAGGACCAGCGTGATCTCGAACGGAGCGCCCTCACCAACCTGCAGGACCGCCACCGCGGAAGCGCTCGTGACGGCGGTCGGCAGCAGGACGACGCGGCCGCCGGCAGCCGCATTCGGCGTGGCGATGCCCCGAGGGAGCGCGCCCGGAGCGACCGGGAGGACGGTCGGGGGGCGCGGGCTCCGCGTCCGGGTGACGGAGGCTGTGGGAGAGGGTGTCGCTGTGCGAGTCGGTATCGACGGAGGCGTCACGGTCCCCGTCGGCGTCGGGGTGGGCGTGCCCGTTGCAGTCCGGGTCGGGATGGCCATCGCGCGGGTGAGCTTGCGGATTCGACCCTCGCGCCATGTCCCCTGGTCGGCGAGGTGCTGGGCAATGAAAAGGTTACCTTCGGCATCGGTCGCAAGGCCCGTGTGCCCACCGACTTGAGCGGTCAACGGGGACCCGCCGTCTCCGCCGAAACCGCCAAGGTCGATCTCGCGACCGGCCACTGTCGAGATGATTCCGTCCGGAGCAACCCGACGGATCGTTCGACCGAAGCCGATGAAAAGATTGCCGTCGCGATCCACCGCCAACCCGCCAGAGGGGCTGCTCAGCCGCGCTTCCAGCGCCGGCCCGCCATCAGAGCCGAAGCCGCCGCCCGCGACCTGGCTGATGACCCCGTCCGCCCGCAGCAAGTACACCACGCCGCCGTACTCGTTCTCCGAACTGAACACGATTGAGCCGTCGGGGCGCACGGTCATGTCGCGTGGCCGGACCCTCGGCGAACCTAACAGACGAGCAATGCCGTCTGAACCCACCCTCTGGATGCTGTAGCTCCGGACAGAGGACGAGCCTATGAATCCCTCCTCGATGAAGTAGAAGGTGCCGTCCGCGCCGACGGTCGGATTCCGATGCGTGATCAAGGGACTCAGCGTGGTGAGACGCGAAAGCCTGCCAGACGGGCTCACGCGCACGAGGCTCCAGATGTCCTCGATGAAGACGGTGCCGTCCGGCGCGACCGACAGGTGCGTCGGCCGGTCGAGTTGAGCGGCGGTAGCCGGACCGCCGGCGCCGCCGGTACCCGGCGCGCCTGTCCCCGCCACGGTCCACACCGTGCCGTCCGGCGCCACACGCCTCACCCGATGGTCCTCGGAGTCCGCGAAGTACAGACTGCCGTCCGGGCCCACCGCAACGTGCCACGGAACGAACATCTTGGTCTGCGTCGCCATGGCGCCGTCGGCGCGGCTAGCACCCCCTCCGGCGACGGTGGTGATCGTGCTGAATGTGGTGTCGGGGCGCGGCACCCCGTTCCAGCCCATATCGAACATCATCCCACGCAGGATCGGGCCGACGTCGTGGACCGCCTCGCCCCGCGAGAAGAACGGCGTCATCAGCGAGTTCGGGTCGCCGGTTGGGTAGGTCGCCTCGTCGAGATGGACATAGCTCGTCCCCTGCGCCCAGGTACCCGGTGCGTAGAGCCTGGGCCTGACACCGTCGTTCGCCGCCACCGCTCTCGGACCGGACCAATAAAGGTCATTGCTTGTCAGCCACCTGCTGGAGGCCCACACGCGCCCCTCGCCGGCGCCGGTCACGACGTTGCGGTCGTAGACGTGCGGCGTTCCAGCCCACCCGGTCGCCTGCACCTTGCTTGTGACGCCGATCCCGTGCGCCAGCTCGTGTAGCGCCACCGTCACGAGGTCGAACTGGCGGCCGGCCTGTCCGTCAGTGCCCAGGTACCAGTCGGCAGCCGCGTTGACATCGATATCTAGATCCCGCCCGGCCCCACCCCGCGAAAGGCCCAGCCCTCGCGCCCGCGCGGACGGGTAGCAAGTGTCCGAACGACAGCCGGTCTGGGCGGGGCGTGCCCACGCGAGCGCTCCCGGCTCCTGCTCATGCCACGATGCCCAAACGGTGAACTGGTGGCCGCCCCCGAACTCGCCGGCGAGGATGTCGGCGGCTCGGCGGACGGCCGCTTGGGCCGCCGGCGGGAAGTAGACGGTGAAGCTGACATGGATCGTCGCCTGCACACCGCGCCCCGAGCGCGGCGGGGGCGGCAAGAACGAGCGTTCGACCGCGTCCCGGCCGCGCGCCACCACCCGGCCGAGGTCGCCCGTTCCGGCCTGATCGGCCCCCGCCGAAGGCAGCGCATTTACACCTGCGGCGAGCAGCGCCGCACCCACGACCACGCCGATGGCCGCACGCAACACGCTGTGTGTCCCCACCGTCGGGCGCGAGTACACGCGCAACTCCCGCGCGTGGCTGCCGGGCGGCCGCCCAAGAGTACCACAGATGCGCGATTCCGAGTCCTGTCTCGGCGACTTTGGTCAGCCGCAACCGCTCCCAATCTCGGGCGATTCGGCCCAAGATCGAACACGCAGATCATCCGATCTCGCCGTGGTCGTGACGACGGACCTCACAGATTGGACCGCCGGTGCGCTGTCCCACGGCCGCCCCTCTCTGGCCAGCTGCATCGTTGAAGCGACATTACGGCGGACAAGGAGACCTGGCGCTAGAGAGCCTGAAGCGTCGGTTGAGAGGAGTGAGTCCGCCAGGCATTGCCAGGCAGCGCGCAGGACTATGCCGGGAGCGGGAGCGAGACCACCGTGCCCGCGGAGTTCGTCGTCGACCGCGCCGCCATCCACCGCCACGCCGGCGCCGAAATGGCGCACGCGACGACGATGACCTCCGCCGCGCACTTGCCATCGATGATCCAGCCTCGAGTGGTAGTGGCACCCTCCACCCAGAAGCCGCGCTCGCCTCCTGGCGTCCTCACCTGGGTCACCGTGGTCGATGCCTGCGCGGGGTCGTTGGCACGGCTGATGACCGTCAGATCGCCGCATGTGGCGCCGAGCCTCAGCGCCACGCCGATCGCTCGAAGCCGACCTAGGACTCCGCGCCTGCCGCGCGTGTTCGATGGATCTGGCCGCCTACGTCGTGCTGCTCAATTTGCCCACCGATCTGTGATGGCCCATGTCGTCCAGCCGGGCAGTACGGCATAGCGGCTTCTCGCTCAAGGTCTACCACCGCTTCGCAGGCTTTCGTGCGTTTCGCTAGAGGTCGAGCGCCTCAGCGACGGCCAACTCCATCGTGAGCGCGCGCCCCGCTTCAAGCGCGGCGTCGGCCTCCCGAACAGAGAGAGCCGCCCGCGCAGGTGCCGTCTGGCGAGCGACCCGAGCAGCGTCATGACTCCCATACTTCAGGCCGATGCGGGTCCGCAGGGACTGCGCGGCGCCCACCAGCCGAAGCGCGAGCACCGCGTTCTGCTCGGCCGCGGCGACCCCGGCGAGCGCATCGAGGTCGTAGGCAATCCCGTTCACGTAGCCCATCCGAAGGTTGTATCGGAGGGACTCGCGGAGGTGGCCGCGTGCCGCCTGTTGGTCGCCCTCATCGATCGCGATCAGGCCAAGGTTGCGCTGCAGGGTCGCGACCTGGGAAGCCTCGCCGTTCTGCCGCGCGAGGGCGAGGCTTTGTTCAAAGAGTGCGTGCGCACGCACCAGGTCGCCTTCGCCATGGGCAATGTGGCCCAACTGACTGAGGACCGTCTGTCGCAGGTACACGTCGTCTGGTTTGAGCGCGACCGCTTCGTCGAACAGCCGACTGGCGGAGCGATAGTCGAGGCGGAAGAGAGCAAACCGACCGAGTTGAAACAGCGCGCGCGACTGACCCTCGCGATCGTGGTGCTCCTGAGAGATCGCGAGCGCTATCTCAACGTGCCGACGGCCCGCCGGACCATCGGAGCGCGACAGCGCCAGATGAAAGCACATCTGCAGGTGTATCCAGGCGCGTAGCTGCGGGTCCCTCAGCGTTTCCGCAATCCGCAGCGCTTCGTCGAGTGATGCCTCGACATCCTCCCAGATAGCACCGTAACGGCTGAGCCGCGCGACCGCGCCGAGCGCGCGCGCCCGTGCCGCGGTCGGCGCCTCTGCCCCGGGCAACGACAGTGCGCGGCGCAGCCCTTCCGACATCTCGCGCACCAGACCAGGCATGTCCCATAGCGACACGCTGGCGGTCAGGCGAAGCGCATCCCGGGCTAGGCCGCGGTCGAGCAGCCACCGGAGCGCTGCTCGCACGTTGTCGACGTCCCTGCCCAATGTGCCAGGCGCGTTGAGCCGTTCGCGCCCGTCCGTTGCGCTCCAGTGATGCTCCGTCCTTGCGACGAAATACGCCGCATGGCGGCGCCCGCACTCCTCGTGATCGCCCGACAACATCAGGCGCTCATGGGCGTGATCGCGGATCGTCTGGAGCAGCGTGAAGCGCGGCTCGTCGTCGCTTGGCTCGATCGGTTGGACAAGGCTCGCATCGACGAGCGCGGCGAGGACGGGCCAGAGGTTCTGCTCCGTCCGGCCAGTAACGGCGGCGGCCGCCTCTGGAGAGAATCCGCCTTCGAAAATGGCAAGTTGCGCGAAGACTGCCATCTGCTCCTCATCGAGGAGCCGATAGCTCCAGTCGATCGTTGCGCGCAAGCCCCGCTGTCGCGGATGCAGGTCGCGGGGCCCGCTGGACAGGAGACTGAGTGCCGCGGAGCCCTCCATCGCGATCACGCGCGTGAGCAGCGCCGGCGGGGCCATCAGTTTGACGCGGGCCGCGGCGAGCTCGACCGCGAGCGGCAAGCAGTCGAGGCGCCGGCAGATCGCGGTGATCGCAGTCGCATCCGCATCGCCTGGCACGAAGTCGGGCCGGGTTAGTCGCGCGCGGTCGATGAAGAGAAGAGCCGCGTACGACTCGGAGAGCGGAAGGACCGAGTACTCTCGCTCCCCATAGATGCCGAGCGGGCTCCGACTCGTCGCCAGCACCCGCAGCGGACCAGCCCTGGCGAGGAGGAGTGCCGTGAGCGTGGCCGCGGCCGGAAGGACGTGCTCGCAGTTGTCGAGCACGAGCAGCGTGTTGCGGCCGCCCAGCGCACGCACGACCGCCTCAATCAGTGGCTCGCCGGACTGGTCGCGCAGTCCCACCGCCGCGGCCACAGCGCCCGGAACCAATGTCGGATCGGCCAGTGGGGCGAGTTCGCAGAAGAACACTCCATCGTCATACGATCCGCCGACGCGGTGGACCAACTCGAGTGCCAGGCGCGTCTTGCCGACGCCCCCAGGGCCGACCAAGGTTACGAGTGGGGAGACCTGGAGCGCGGTCGCCAGACTTGACAACTCATCTTCGCGGCCGAGGAACGTCGTCGAGCGTCGGCCTGAGGCTGGCGGTAGGACGGTCGCGGGTTGAGCTAACGTACTCGCAGCGCCCCTGAGAAGAGAGGCGAAAGCAGCGAGCGCCTGAGCGTGTTCGCGGTAGTACTCACCCATGCTCACTCCGAGCCGGTGCGCCACCTCGGTGCTCTCCAGGGCCTCTCGGTAGCGCAGGTTCAGAAGGTCAGAGCCGAGCGCGACACAGGTCTCGTCCAGGCGGCGTTGGAGATCTTTGCCACGCAGGCCGTCGAGTGGATGGGTCTGGAGGTAGGGCAGGTCGTGCAGGTGGGTCAGGGCGGCGCGAACAACTCGATCGAATGAGGCTGTGCGCGCGAAGGAGTGCGTCCCCGAAGCACTCAACCCGAATCAGCCTCGCCGATCTCGGTCATCTCGATACATCACCAGGTGCTCATATCCCGGTCTGCTCCAAGTCTATCGAACGCCTTCCTGGCCCCGGCGCGTCCGCTTCCCGGTTGCGTCCTATCAAGACGTCGATATTGCTGGACACCTTCTCCGCAATCCTGCCGTCACAGGAGACGGTCACTCCCGGTTGTCGTGGGTCGGTCACGGCAGACGGTCAGAGCAGTCTGGTCTTCGCGCGCGTGTTGCGCCAAGCGGTGCCGCGGTCATTGGCTGTCCGATCTGGGTTCAACTGATGAGACTCGACGAAGTGCCCAACCTGGCGCGGCGCGTTGCCGACCCGACATCAGAACTTCCATTGTCTCGGGCGGAACGTATCAAGCTCGGGAATCGATGGATCAAACGATGACGGGCCCGAGCGGTCGGATCGCAGTGAGACACCGCGATTCCAGCGACGGTCTACTTCGAGAACGCCGCGCCAGGCCGTGCGGGCGACAGCCGATGGCTTTCTCTAGGCCGGCAGCGGCAACGAGACGACCGCGCCCGCGGAGTTCGAGGCGTACGCGGCGAGGATGACCTCCACCGCGCGCTTGCCATCGACGCCCGAGCAGCGCGCTGGCGTGCCGTCGGCGATCGCGCCTGCGTAGTCCGCCCACATCCGTCCGAACGCCTGATGGCCCAGGTCATCGTCCGCCACCGGCACCTCGTGCATCGCCGCGTCGCCGAAGAGCCGCGGCGCGATCGCGCGCACGCCGGAACGGCGGCGCGGATCGCCCGGTATCGACCCGACCGTCACGTACCCGTCGGTGCCGTGGAGCGCGATCGAGTGATCGAATGGCCCGTGCGCGGTGGTGAACGTCGAGGTCATGGTGCCGATCGCCCCATTCGCGAACTGGAGCGTCACGACCGCGGAGTCCTCGGCGGTCATGGGCACGACCTTCCGTTCCGCGAAGAGGCAGCTCACACGATGCACGTCCCCCGCGAGATGGCGGAGCGCGTACACGGCGTGGACGGCCTGAGTGATGAGCACGCCTCCGCCACCACGGTGATCGGTCATCCAGGGTTGCCGGCCCACGATCGTGCCCGGCGGCTCGAACCCATTGGTCTGGGCGATCAGCACCTCGCCGATGGCGCCGGAGGCGACGATCTCCTTCACCTTCTCGTAGGCGCGACTATAGATGCGGTTCTGGACCGCGAACAGGCGCCGCCCGTGCCTCTCCGCTGCGGCGAGCATCCGATCGCATGAAGCGATGGTCGTACCGAGGGGTTTCTCACAGACCACGTGCTTGCCGGCGGCCAGCGCCTCGATCGTGAAGCGCTCGTGGAGATCGTGGGGCAGCAGGAGGCCGACGCAGTCGACTGTGGTATCTCCGAGGAGTTGTTCCCAGGAGTCGTAGAGGCGCGGGATGCCGTACGCGCCCGCCTTCTCCTCGGCCCGCGCGCGGTCGCCATCCAGGATCCCCACAACCTCGATCGTCGGCTGCTCGGCCAGTCCAGCCAGATGCGCCCGCGCCACGTTTCCCGCGCCCACGAGGGCAACCCGCACCGCCACGCCGCGACCTCCGAGCTGTGTTCGCACGCGCATCATAGTGGCGCGATCCTCGTTGCCTGGCGAGAGGGTGGAAACGCCAGCCGACCGCCAACCCGCGCGCATCCGCCACTCGCCCGGCCTGGTGATGGCAGGGCTGCCAGGCCGCGACCGCCCTCACGCTATGTTGTGCTTCGCGGCGCCGCCGGGGCGGACGCCATGAGGAGGATCTCGCGCGATGGGCAATCCGCTGACGCCGAAGGTGCACTATCTCGACCTGCGGCCCGACGAGTTCCGCGCCCGCCTGGCGGACCGGCCCATCGGGTACCTGCCCCTGGGAACGCTGGAATGGCACGGCGAGCATTTGCCGCTCGGCTCGGACGCGCTGATCGCGGCCGGCCTGTTCGCCCGGGCCGCGGCGCGCTTCGGCGGCATCGTCCTGCCGCCGCTGTTCCTGGGACCAGACCGGAGCCGTCACGCCTCGAGCGGCGAGACCCTCGTCGGCATGGAATATGCCGATTCGACCACGCCGCCGCGCCGACTGGACGGAGCCCTCTACTGGATCCCACGCGGCCTGTTTCTGCTCACCTGCGAGGCGATCCTGGCGCAGGCGGTGAGGACGGGTTTCCGCGTCATCGTCGCGGATGGTCACGGCCCTTCGCGCCGTGCCTGGGCCGACCACGTCGATGGCTGGGAACAGCAGTTCGGGATCAGACTCGTCTCGGTATCGCGCGACCTGGCTGGCGTCTGGCGTAGCCAGATGGACCACGCCGCGAAGAACGAGACTTCGCTCGTTCAGGCGCTATGGCCAGATCTCGTCGACCTGGGGCGCCTCGACCCGGACCGCGCGATCTGGCCGCAGGGCGTCGCCGGCGAGGATCCGCGGGACGGGTCGGCCGCTCACGGCGAGGAGTGCCTCGCGGCGAGCCTGAATGCGCTTGGTGAGGCACTGGATCGGATCGCACCGCGCTGATCGGGTGGGTCGATCGGCCGCGCCTCGTCACCCCCCAAAGGGGACGCCGATCCACAGCACCGCACCACTGGATACAGGCACACAGTACGGCAAAAGGACAGGAGTCGTGACGCATAGAAGGACATCTAGACTTTTGTCAGCTTGTCATATGCGCGCCTGAACCGGACGGGAAAGTCTCTGCGCCGCGACATCTCCGTGAGGCGTACGATCCGCCCCTGCGGCAGCGGGGGAGGGTTCAGTGAAGTACCGGCAACTTGGGCAGACGGGGATCCGCGTCTCGGAGATCGGCATCGGCGGTTGGGGCATCGGCGGCATTCAGATGGTCGAAGGCGTGGCCAACTCGTATGGCCCCGCCGACGATGCCGAGGCCATCCGCATGATCCATTGGGCGATCGATCAGGGGATCAACTTCATCGACACGGCGCCGCCGTACGGCTTCGGGCATAGCGAGGAGGTCATCGGTCAGGCGACGCGCGACCGACGCGACCGGGTCATCATCGAGACGAAGGCCGGAGAGCACTATCCGGGCGGAAAGAAGACCTGGTCGTTCGATCCAGCGTTCATCCGCCAGTCGATCGACGAGAGTCTCGCGCGACTCCAGACCGACTACATCGACAGTTTCATCCTCCATCTGCCGATGGATGGCGGCGTCTCGGTGGAAGAAGCGCTCGTCGCGATCGACGCCGCGCAGGCGACCCGCAAGGTCCGCCTCGTGGGCGCGTCGATCTACGACAACGCGATGGGCGTGGAACTGATCAAGAGCGGAAGGGTCCAGGTGATCCAGCAGGCGATCAGTCTGCTTCAGTCTGGCGCGACCACCGATCTGCTGCCTGCCGCGGCGGAGCACGGCGTGGCCATCGTGGCGCGCCAGGCCCTGTTCCGCGGATTCCTCACCGACGCTGTGACCCGGGACACGATGTTCAGGCGCGAGGACCTGCGCTCGAACATGCCCCGCGAGGCGTTCCTCCGGCACATGGACCGGATCGACGACCTATCCTTCCTCTGGAAAGAGGGCCGCCGCCGGAAGATCGAAGCCGCGCTCCAGTACGTCCTTAGCTTTCCCGCGGTATCGACCGTGATCTGTGGCGCGATGAGTCGGGCCGAACTCTCCGAATCGGTGGCGGCGGTCGATGCCGCGCCGCTCACGGACGCCGAGGTTGCCCGGGTCGCCCGCGTGCATGCTGGCGAGACAGCCGGTGCCCAGCGATAGTCCGTAATAGCTCTCTACCAGAGGAGTAAGGTCGCCAGGAGGGCCGCCTCTGCGTGCCCGCACGGAGCGATCGTCCGGGCGACATCGGCTATGGTCGGCTGACCATGCGCCGGCTCGCTCCGCTGGCCGCGATCACGGGCGTAGGGCTGGCGCTCAGGGCGATCGGGCTCGACCTTGTGCCGGCAGGCCTCTCCCACGACGAGGCGTACGACGCATTGAACGCCCTCGACGTTCTCGCGGGGAAGTGGCCGATCTTCTTCGAGGCGAACAACGGCCGCGAAGCGCTGTTCATGTACCTGGTGGCCGGGAGCTTCTCGCTGCTCGGTGTCGGCATCGTCCCGCTACGCATCGTGGCGGTGCTAGCTGGTACAGCAGTCATCCCTCTCGTCTATCTCCTCGGCCAGAGACTGTTCGACCGAAGGGTCGGTCTTCTCGCCGCCGCGCTCGTCGCGTGCTCTTTCTGGCCGATCTTCGACAGTCGGGTCGGTCTTCGTGCCAGTCTCATCCCGCCGTTGACGTGCGCGCTGACGCTCACCCTACTCGCGTGGCAGCGTCAGCCGGCCCGCGCCGTGCCACCGATCGCGGCCGGGATTCTCCTGGGGCTCTCTCTGAACACGTACACGCCGGCGCGCGTCCTGCCGCTGGTTCCGATCGCGCTGGGAATCTGGATGGTCGCCCGGCAAGCGCTTCCGTGGCAGACTGTCCTGCGCGGCCTCGTGTTTCTGGGGTCGGCGACTGTTGTGACCGCCTCGCCTCTGATCGCTTTCTTTGTCGCTCACCCGGCGTCGTTCGCCGAGCGAGCCGGTCAGGTGAACGATTTCCGGTTCATTCTCAGCGAGGGCGACTTCGGGCCGCTCCTGCGGGACACGCTCAATACGCTGGGGATGTTCACCTTCGGCGGTGACCCCTTCGATCGATACAACCTGGCGGGGAGACCGGTGTTCGATCCCCTCGCAGGCCTGGGTTTCTACGCCGGCCTGCTGGCTTCCCCGGCACTGCTCGTCATCTGGCTCGTGGTCGGCCTCCTTCCCAGCGCCACGACTGGCGAGAGCCCTCACTTCCTGCGCGCGATCGCCGCCCAACCGGCGATCTATCTCATCGCCGCGCGCGGCCTCTGGCTGATAGCCGATCGGCTTCCGCTCCGGGCGAAGATGCGATCCGCCCTGATATGGACCGCCGTTCTCCTGGGACTTACGCTCACGTTGCGTGACTATTACATCGTCTGGAACAACTCGTCAGATGCGCGACGGATCTATGGGGCGGCGACGGTCGCGATCGCGCGCGCGCTCGCAGAAGGCGAACCCCGTACCTTCGTCGCCGCGGAGTATCCGGCCGATCTCGATCGGTTCGTTGTCGATGTCGCGCGGGGGCTGCGCCGGTACGACGCCACCTGGTTCGATGGCCGCACCGCACTCGTACTGCCGGAGGCCGGGCCGGGCCGGTACTTCGTGCCGGATACGGTGCGACCGCCACCGGAGATCGTCGACCGCTACCTGCCGGGGCTCGGCAGGTCCGGCACCGATCTGGCGATGGCCGATCTCGACGCCTCCTGGCGGATCTCCTCAGCCAGCCCGCGAGGCCGGCTCGGGGATTTCGCCGAACTGCTCGGCGTGGACGCACCGGCGGAGGGGCGACCCGGTGAGATCGCACGTGTGACGCTCACCTGGAGGGTCATCGCGCCTCCGCCCGCCGATCTCAGCTTCTTCGTGCACGCCATCGGCGGGTTGGATGCTCTCTGGGCACAGAATGATGGGCTCGGATACCCGACCGACCAGTGGCAGATCGGCGATACGCTCGTGCACTGGCACGACGTGGAGGTTCAGCCCGGTACGCCCCGCGGGCAACTCCGCCTGATCGCGGGCGGCTACCGGCGCGGCACGGGCGAGCGCATCCCGTTCCGGCAGGGAGCGGACCTGGCGGACCGGATCGTGCTCGGCGCCCTGGAGATCCCCAGCGGCGATATGGGTCCGCTGCCGCGGCCGGCGCTCCCCACCTCGATCGCGTTCGGCGAGGGGATCCGGCTGGAAGGATTCTCCACGACACGGTCCGGACCACACCTGCAGGTCTCGCTCTTCTGGCGCAGCGTCGCCGCGATCCCCCACGACTACACCGTCTTCGCCCATCTCGTCGGGGACGACCCGCGACCGGTCGCTCAGAGCGATGGCCCTCCCGCGGGCGGGATGCTCGGCACATCTGCCTGGCGTCCTGGAGAACTGGTGCGCGACCGCCGCGCACTCGCGCTTCCGGCCGGCGCGGGGTCGTACCAGCTCTTGATCGGTCTGTATCGGCCGGAGACGGGCGAGCGACTGGCCCCCCTGGCCGACCCGCCCGATCTTCTCACCCGGGTGCGGACGGCACTCGATCGACGGTTCGGATGGGGCGCGGCACCGTACGTCGAGGGCGATCGGGTCGTGCTCGCGCGCATCCGCGTGGACGGATAGCGCCTTCTATCCCGTTCGGCACACCGCGGGGATCACCCGTTCCACGAATCGCTGGAGCCGACCGTAGTCGTAGGGCGCGCGGTGGATCACGATGAAATGAGAGACCCCGACAGCAGCGTATTCGTTCAGCATCGCCGCGGCGCGCTCCTCGTCGATCGGAAGGAACTGGGTCCAGACGGAGAGGCGAACCTGCTCCTCGAGTTCGGCGCCCCGGTATCCCTCGGCGGCGAGACGCTCGCGCTCCTGGGCGATGAACGGACTGCCGAGCTTCACCCAGTTCTGGTAGGTGGACTCGGCCTCGAGTTCGGTTCGCAGGAGGACGCCGATCTCGATCTCCGCGGGATCGCGACCGACCGCCCGGCAGTGTTCGTGGAGGACCGCGATCTTGTGTGCCATCTGGCTCGGGCTCGCCTCGCCGTTCCACTCATCGGCGTACCGCGCCACGGCGCGCAGGGTGCGTCGTTCGCCCCCGCCGCCGACGAGGAGCGGCAGAGGCCGCTGCACCGGCTTGGGCTCGCAGATGCCTCCCTCGATCGTGAAGTAGCGGCCGCGAAAGTCGGTGCGCTCCTGGGTCAGGAGCGACCGCACCACGTGGAGGTACTCCTCGAGACGATCGACCCGCTCCCGTGGCGGCGGGAGCGGAATGCCATAGCCATCGTGCTCGACCTGCATCCAGCCGGCACCCGTACCCAGGATGAGGCGACCGCCCGAGATCCGATCGAGCGTCGCCGCCATCTTCGCGACGACGGCGGGGTGACGGAAAGTCGCGCTCATCACCATGGGGCCGAAGCGGATGCGTTTCGTCGCGATGGCCATCGCCGACAACACCGTCCAAGCCTCCCAGCAGATCGCGGAGAGGTTGCCGGTTCCGCCATAGAAGTGGTCCGGAATCCAGCAGGTGTCGTAGCCCAGGTCATCGGCAGCCTGCCAGAAGCGCAGAAGATCGGGCCACTCCATCCCGGCACCGCCCGGAAACACGCCGTGGCGTAGTCGCACCTCAGTCACCTCCCTCTCCCTGCCTCGCCCGAAAGTATCTGGCACGCGTCGGCCGGCCGCGGCTGGTCACCATCACGGACCCGCCGTCACGCCGAGGAACGGCACGTAGAATGCGCCGGCGTCTGGAGGTGAAGTCGTGGCGAGTACACAGGTCGACGTGCGGGCGGACGTCCGCGTCCGCACGGATGCTTTGCGGGCGTTCGGAGTCGAGGCGTTCACGAAGGCTGGACTTGCCCCGGAAGGTGCCGCCGCCGTGACCGAAGTCCAGTTGGAGGCGCAACTCCGCGGCCAACCCACACACAACATGGGCGGCATCCCCGGCTACGCGCGGCGCATGCGGGCCGGGCACATCAACACGCGGCCGAACATCGCCGTGGTGTCCGAGTCGGCCTGTCACGTCCAGGTCGATGGTGACGCGGGGCCGGGACAATGGGTCAGTGTGGTGGCGATGAACCACGCGATCCGCAAGGCCAGGGAATCGGGCGTGGGTGTGGTTGGCGTGAAGAACAGCCAGCACTTCGGAGCCGCGGGCCACTACGCGTGGATGGCCACCCAGGCGGACGTCATCGGACTCTGTACCACGAACGGCGGCCTTGTGCTCGCGCCATGGGGAGGCGTGACGCCGACCTTCGGCAACAACCCTCTCGGCGTGGGCGTACCCACCGGGACCGCCCACCCGATCGTCCTCGACATCGCGATGAGCGTCGTCGCGCAGGGGAAGACGGCACTCGCGATCGCCGAGGGTAAGCCAATCCCCCTCGGGTGGCTCATGGACAAGCGCGGTCGCCTCACCACGAATCCGGCCGATTTCGCCGAGGGGCTCGGTGTACCGATCGCCGAGCACAAGGGCTACGGACTCGCCCTGATCATGGAGGTCCTCGCCGGAGTCCTCACGGGCGCCGGATTCGGGCACGATCACGCGCGGGAGGGTGCGCGCGGGGCCGGCCGCCCGCCGGAGAGCGGTCACTTCTTCCTCGCGATCGACCCGCGCATGTTCATGCCGATCGAGGAGTTTCGCGCTCGGGCGGACCGCATGGTGGCGATGATCAAAGCCTCGGAACGGGGCGAGGGAACGCGCGAGATCCTCATCGCGGGGGAGATCGAGATGCGGAATCGCGCTTCCAACATCGCCGCGGGATCGGTGCCGGTGCTTCCGTCCACCTTCCGGGCGCTGCGGGAGTATGCGGGCGAGGCCGGACTGACGACGGATCTGACGCCCGTCTGAACGGTTAGGATGCCGACGCGACTTCGCCAGGAGAGTGAGACGCATGCCACGGATCAACCGCGCGATCGACCTGCTGGAGGCCGATCAACCGATCTACTACACCGGTGCCCACTCCGGGCACATCCTCACCCGCGAACAGGGGCGGACCGACGCCGGCACCTGGGCCGACTACATCAACGTGGGCATGGAGCACGGGGCGTTCGATCTCACCGGCCTGGCGCATTACATGAATGGACTGGTTGAGGGACCGACTCCCAGCGGGCATCGCACTCCAGCCGTGATCGTCGAGGCGCCGGTCAATGGCATCGATGAGGACATGGTGCGTTTCAATGCCTGGCAGTTCCGTCTGATCCTTGGCCAGGGGGTCCACGGAATCCTCCTGTGCCAGGCCGAGACTCCCGGGGCGGTGCGCGCGTTCGTGGAGTCGTGCCGGTACCCTCATCAGAAGGCCGGCGTCGATCCGACGTTCGTCGCACCGGTCGACCGACTACGGGGCGCGCGGAGGGCGGCGGCCGGGCGTGATGCCCAGGGACGGCCCTACCTGGGCCTGGGCACCCGAGGGCGTGGATCCGAGGGCACGGCCGCGCCGATCTGGGGACTTAGCGCCGAGGAGTACATGGAGCGTTGCGACCCCTGGCCGCTGAACGGGCGCGGGGAGCTGCTTCTGGGCGTGAAACTCGAGAGTCCCGAGGGAGTCGCCAACGCCGACGAGATCCTCGCGGTCCCCGGCCTGGGCTTCGCGGAGATGGGGCCCGGCGATCTGGGACTGTCCCTCGGCTACACGCGCGTGATGCGCGACCCCTATCCCCCGGAGATGCAGGAGGCACGCGATCGGGTTTTCGCAGCCTGCCGGCGCAACGGCATCGCCTTCCTCGAGGGCGCGAATGAGACGAATGTGACGCGCCTCATCGACGAAGGTGTGCGGGTCGTTTCCGGCGGGCGCGAGCAGATCGCGCGCGTCGGCCGCGCACACACACGGCGAACGATGCCCGTGTAGGACCAGTAGGGCGTACTGTCTCCGTTATACCAACGTAACGGTCGAATGGGAGGCTGCGTGAAGGCGTACATCAGTGGGTACACCGATCCGGACCGCAACGGCCGAGGCAAGGGCATCTACGTCTTCGATTACGACGAGGCGCACGGCACGCTGGCATTGCGGCAGGTCGTCGAGGGCATCGTTAACCCCTCATTCATGGCAATCCACCCGAACCGGCGCGCGCTGTACTGCGTCAATGGAGGCGGAGGCAGCGGCGTCACCGCTCTCGCCATCGACCCGGAGGGGTCCCTTCGCGTCCTCAACCGCGTGGCATCGCCCAGCCCGGGTCCAACCCACCTCGCCGTCAGTCCGGGCGGGCGCCACCTGATCGTGGCCAACTATCAGGGTGGCAGCGTCGCAGTCTATCCCCTCCGCGACGACGGAGGCGTGGGCGAACACGTGGACTTTCACCAGCACTCCGGTCCCACCGGTCCAAATGCGGCGCGACAGGACACGGCTCACGCTCACGTCGCGGTGTTCGACCCGAGCGGGGAACGCGTGCTCGTGTGCGACCTTGGCCTGGACCGCACATTCGTCTATCGGTTCGATGCGGCGACGGGGCGACTGACGGCCAACGATCCGCCCTGGGGTCTCGCCCACCCCGGGGCCGGTCCCCGCCACCTCGAATTCCATCCTTCCGGCCGCGTCCTCTACGTCATCAACGAACTCGATTCGACGATCACCACCTTTGAGTACGATCGCAATCGGGGCGCGATGCACGCCGTCCAGGTGCTGACCACGCTCCCCGCCGGCTTCAGCGGCACGAGCACGACGGCCGAGGTGGTCGTCCACCCGAGCGGACGGTTCGCCTACGGATCGAATCGCGGGCACGATTCGCTGGCGATCTACCGGATCGACCCGACGACGGGACGGCTGACTCCGGCGGGCCACGAATCGACCCGGGGCCGGACGCCGCGGCACTTCATGATCGACCCCGCCGGTCGGTTCCTCCTGGCCGCGAACGAGGGCACGGGCAACGTCGTGACCTTCGCCATCGACGCGGCGAGTGGCGGCCTCGCGTCGACAGGTGCCGAGGTCGACGCGGGAAGTCCCTCATGCGTGCTGTTCCTCTAGCCTGAGTCGCGTGCGGTGGGTCCGGGCGACTCCGGATCGCGCGACGTACGCAGCCGAACTCGAACGGTGGAGAGCAGGCGGGGCGCTTACCCGCGGGCGCGCCGCCACGGACGTTCCATCACCCGGGCGAATCCAATCGGGTCGATCTCGATCCCCAGACCGGGCCGATCCGGTACCGACACGCAACCGTCATCGTCGAGGACGAACGGGTCCCGGAAGTAGCCGCGTCCGATCCACGTCCGTCCATCGACCCGCGTGTCGTTGACCTCGTTGTGCTCCTGGACGAGGAAGTTCGGAAGCGCAGCGTCCAACTGCACGCTGGCGGCGAACGCAAGGGGACTCAGCGGACAGTGCAGCGCCACCGAGGCCATCGCGGCTTCGGCGAGGGCCGCGATCTTGCGGCACTCGGTGATCCCACCCGCATGACAGATGTCCGGTTGCACGACCGCCAGACTGTTGGTCTGTAATGCTGCCGCGAAGTCCCACTTCCCCATCCAGCGCTCGCCCGCGGCCAGGGGAACACGCGCGTCGTGGCCAATCTCGCGGAGGAGATCGATCCGCTCGACCGGGGCCGGTTCCTCGACGAAAAGGGGTCGCAGGGGTCCCAGCCCTTCGATCAGGGCGCGTGCGACCGACGGATGCGGGTTATGGATGTCGATCGCCAGGGGAAAGTCCGCGCCAAGAGTGGCCCGAAGCGCGCCGAACACCTCCAGCACGGTATCGACGATGGTGATCCCCCCGGCATGCGGCGGGCCACCGAAATGCGCCTTGAGCGCGCGAAACCCCCACTCCTCGGTCAAGATCCGAGCCGAATTGCTCCAGGTCTCGGACGTCGGAACGGCGCGCGCCGAGGATGACTCGCCCGCGTCGTAGGGAAGACCGGGTTCCACCACGTGAGGGGCCCGGCCAGCCACGGATCGGTAGACGAGGACGCGGTCGCGACACGCACCACCCAGCAGTTGATGGATCGGACGGCCGACGTCCTTACCCAGAATGTCCCAGAGCGCGATGTCCACGCCGCTGATCGCGCTCATGGTCACCGGGCCGCCGCGGTAACCGGTACCGGCCTCATACATCACGCGCCAGTTCTCCTCGATCCGGCGCGGGTCCCGGCCCACGAGCGCACGTCCCAGTCTCTCGACCTCCGCGATGACGGCATCGGGGTGCCCTTCCAGATACGGCTCGCCCAGGCCGGTGATCCCCGCGTCGGTATGCACGCGAAGCCAGACCCAGGATGGAGGAACACGGAGGACCTCAAACTCGGTGATGCGCACGCGCCTGATCTTAGGATCGTGCCTCCTTCCAACCAGTTTCGCGAGGAGCGGCCGGCGGGCGGGCTCAGCCTGGGCCTGGCTGCGGAGCCCGGGCGGGACTGGACTAACCTACGGTCGCGTGGACGTAGAACAGTTGGTGCGCAGGATCGAGCGGACTGGGCTGGGCCGCGCTCTGGATCGACTCGGGCCGCTCTCGCCCCTGGCCACACTCAGGACGTACACGCCGGGCGCACAGGCCCTCCTCACCGGAATCGAGGTCGCGGCCGAGCAGG
The DNA here is from genome assembly GCA_964536925.1 of uncultured Dehalococcoidales bacterium. Classification (GTDB taxonomy): domain Bacteria; phylum Chloroflexota; class UBA6077; order FW602-bin22; family FW602-bin22; genus VGOZ01. The sequence goes on from CAZHZF010000051.1 coordinate 18,142, forward strand.
GGTTGCACGTCGCGCGGGCGATCTTGACTGTCGGGCTTGTGGCCGTCTTCTGGGTCACGGGCCTCATCGACGCCATTCCAGCGGCATACCAGGTGGCCGGTTTGGTCCTTTTCTGCGGCATCTGGGGCGGTCTGTTCCTCGCCCTCAGGCGGGCGCAGCGGATCCCGATCCTCGCCAAGGTCGGTCTCGGACTGGTCGACACGTTTCTGGCCAGTCGCGGGGCGTTCGCCGCGACCAGCCCGCTCTTTGACGAGACCGGAGCAGGCCTCCTCGTCACGCGAACGGACATCGCGCTCATCACGGTAGGGCTTCTCACCATCGCGGTCCTGAGCGGTGCCTTTCGCCTCGAACCGGTCGCGGTTCTCGTCTCTGCCGCTGTCGCGATCGGACTGGTGCTGGCTGTCGCTCCGGCACTGGCGATGACACCTTTTCAGCTTGCCGGGAGCATCGCGATGCTGGTGTTCACGGCGATCGTCGGAGGTAACTCCGCGCGAGCCTTTCGCCACCTCGCGTTGCGGGCGCGGGAGCAAGCAGTGCTCCAGCGCTACGTGCCCGAGGCACTCACGCGTGAACTCGCGCGTGTCGGCGGGGATCTCGGCAGCGGCGTTGAAGTCGACATAACGGTGCTCATCGTCGATATCCGCGGCTATACCCAGCGGTCGGAGCGCCTGACGCCAGGTGAGGCCGTGGCGTTCCTCAACCGCTACTTCGAGGTCGTCGTCGGTCCTCTCGCGCGCCACGGTGCGGTGCTCGACAAGTACATCGGCGATGGCGTGTTCACCTTCTTCCAGGGTGAGGCCCATCGAGCGCGCGCACTCCGCGCCGGTCGAGAGGTGCTCGAAGCCGTCGCGAGGGCCGGTTCGGACTGGTCGGGCGGAGCCGGGCCTCTCCGCATCGGCGTGGCGATCCACACCGGCCGCGCACTGGTGGGATCGATCGGATCGGAGCACAAACGCGAGTACACGGCGATCGCCGACACGGTCAACGTCTCCTCGCGACTCGAGGAACTGAACAAGTCGCTCGGCGCGGAGATGGTGGTGTCGGAGGAGGCACTGGCCGATACCGCCGCCGAGGATCGGCGGGGCCTGGTCGGCCCGACGAGCCACGCGCTGCGCGGGCACGATGCACACGTCACGGTCTTCCATCTTCCGGCGGGCTACACTGGCGCGGCGCTCGATCGGGAGTCTGTGGGCGCATCTGGAGGAGACTCGCGATGACACACGTCAATCGAGTGATCGAACTGCTGGCGCAGGATCAGCCGGTCTACTACACCGGAGCATCCTCACGCGGCTATGAGGGCGGCAAGCACGATTCCGCGACGTGGGCGGACTACATCGCCTACGACATGGAGCATGGGGCATTCGATGTCGCGGATCTTCGCGACTACATGCAGGGGATGGTCGACGCGGGACCGACCCGGAGCGGACATCGAACGCCCACTGTCATCGTGACGCTGCCGATCGACGGTACGACGGAGGAGGTCGTGCGGGCCAACTCCTGGGTGATCAAACAGGTCCTTGCGACGGGGGTACACGGCCTGCTCCTGTGCCATGCCGAGACTCCCGGCGCAGTTCGGGCCTTCGTCGAGTGTTCCCGGTACCCGTTCAACACGATCGGGATCGGTCGCGGTCTCGACGACGGACGACGCGGCGGGGGCGGTCAGGCGCACGCGGCGGACATCTGGGGGGTGCCGACGCGGAAGTACCTCGATGTCGCGGACCCCTGGCCGCTGAACCCCGCCGGCGAATTACTTCTCGGCCTAAAGATCGAGAACAAGCGCGCCCTCTCAAACGTTGAGGCGAGCTTGCGTACGCCGGGAATCGCCTTCGCGGAGTGGGGACCGGGCGACATGGGGATGTCGCTCGGCTT
>CAZHZF010000052.1:0-19510 GCA_964536925.1 uncultured Dehalococcoidales bacterium
CCCACCGAGGCGTCCGGCCGCGCGAGGTGGAGGCAATCCCATGTGGTTTCTGGCCAGCGTGGCGATGCTGCTCGTCGGCGTGCTCGCTTTCGTTTCGGGCGGTTCGAGCGCCAGCGGGATGTTCACGCCCGCGAATATCGCGCTCGGCGCGGCCGTCCTATCGCTGCTCGTCCTGCCGACCGAGCGCAGCGTCCGCCGCTAACCACGCTCCGCGCGACACCAGTCCGCGTTCGATCCGTCAGACGATCTCGAAGGCATCCGGGTCGGGCGCGTACGCCCTGCGGCTGGCGACCAGTCGCGTCGCGGCCAGGTCGATGTTCCGCTGCCAGCGTGGCGGGCCCCCGCCATCACGATGGGCTCCCCGCTGGTCCTCGGACGCGACACTCGAGCGGTATCGCCGATCGAATTCGCGGTAGAGGTCTTCGCGCGTGACCCGACCCCGCCGATCGCGCAGGATCTCCAGCACGCAGTAGCCGTAGTCATCGATGCCCCGGATGGTCGGCATCTCTCTCAGAGACCGGCGAGGAGGAGCAGGTTTCGCACGTCGATCTCCGGCAGTCGGCTCGTGCGCTGGCAGGCGATTCCCGGCCGCATGACCGAATCGGTCACGTCAGGCGCGTGCGTGAGTCCGACCACGTGGCCCAGTTCGTGGACGAGGATGTCTGCCAGACAGTTCCAGGCCTTGCGTCGCCGCTCGGCCGGCGTGCGCGCCGTCTCGCCCACGAGCAGTTCGGTACTGATGACGACATCCGCCTCCTGGAACATCCCTCCACGCGCTCGCTGCACGGTCATACCGAGGAGCGGCGCGCCGTCGGGCGACGTCGGCGCACCCCAGCCGATGGTGTTCCGCCCATCGGCGTGATTGTCCGGATCGGACGCGCACTGGCCAGTGAAGGAGAGGTCGACCGCGTGAGGAACTGCGGAGGACCAGAGGATCGCCGCACGATCGATCGCGTAGAAGAGCAGGCCGGCGCCGATCTCCTCAGGACCGCCAATCGGGTTGGCGCAGACCGCGACCGGCCCCGGCCATCGCTCAGCCGCGACGTACGTCACGCTGCGGATGAAGCCTTCGTCGACCGCCTCGCGCGGGGCGACCGGGCTGAGGAAGCGGCCGAGCGCCCAGGCCTCGAACTGGCGTGGGCCGCGGACGCGCACCCACGGTCGGCCATCGGCCCGAATGGGTGACCCGATCAATTCCACCCGCGTTCCCTCGGGCCAGTAGCCGATGGGGAACGAGCGCATGCTCGGTCGTTCGTACACGGGGAGGTCCCGGCCACCGCCATTGGCCATGAAGGCGACGCGGGAGCGCGCGCTCGCGGCCTGCTCGGACACGCGATCGCCGCGCGGCGAGAGGACCAGTGGCAGCAGGAGGATCGCGAGCAGGATCGCGCGCATTGGACCCAGTGTACCGCCCCGCTCTCTGATCCCCGAATACCGTCTGGACGTGGAGCGGTGCGATAGGATCATCCTGGCGGTTGCGGTGAGCGATGCCATGGGCGGTCACCGGCTCCGCTTCGGGGTGACGCACCTTATGGCGACACACGCGATCAACGCGCAGGGAACGACGGGAACGCTCAGGTGGTCCCGGCGCGCGCGCGTGGTCCACGCTCTGCCGTTGGCATTGCGAATCGTGCTGCGGCGCGTGCGTTCGCTCATCGCCGTCACGATCGGAGTCTCCGTGGCGCTGGCCATGGCGATGCTCTTGATCGCGATGTCGCGGGCGATCTTCGCGCTGATGCTCGAGGATTACGAGGTTGCCGGCACCGATCTCTACGTGATCGAGCGGGGTGCCATGTTCCTGCCGCTCCTCCCCGGCGACTCACCCGGGGAGATCGGCGACGCTCGCGCCGCGCTCGCGACGATCCGGAATCTGCCCGGCGTCGGCGAGGCAGTTGGCGTCACGACCTGGCAGCTGGAACGGGGAGTCGATGGCCCGCGCGGTGACGTCCCGGCGCCGCTGGTCGCCGTCGTCGGCGTGGCCGGCGATGCCGAGCGCGTCTCACAGATGGTTCTGCTGTCTCAGGGGCGCTGGTTTCGGCGGGAGAACGAGATCGTGGTGGGTCCGAAACTGATCAAAGATCTCCACCTTGCGATCGGCGACCCGATCATCCTCGGGGGTCGTCGATTCACCGTGGTCGGCATCGGCCGCATGCGCGGAGTGGGGCTGGGATCGTTCACGCCCGGGTTTACCTTCATCAGCTACGACGCGCTCGCCGCTCTCGCCCCCATCCGGAACGCCGTCACATCCATCCTCGTCGACGCGGCCGATCCCGATCGGACGGCCGGCGAGATCGAGGCGCGGGTCGACCGGGTCGAGGTATCCAATCGCGCTGCAATCCGCGCGCTGATGGTCAAGCTCGCCGAGCACGACATCACGTTCATGTGGGGGGTGAGCGCCCTCTCTGTGATCGTCGCGGGAGTGTTCGTGAGCAGTCTGCTCGGGCGGTCGGTCGAGGAGCGAAAAGCCGAACTCGCCGTACTCCGCGCGGTGGGCATCTCCACCCGCACCCTCGTCGGCCTCGTGATCGTCGAGGCGCTCTGCATCATGGCCATCGCCGCACCGATCGGCATCTTCCTCGGGCACCTGATGGGCACCGCCGCCAACGCTGCCTACGCCGACTTTCTCGACGCCTCCACCGCGATCTACCGGGCCGATCCGGTGTTTTTCGGTGGGGTCCTTCTGCTGGCGATCGTGATGGCGCTCCTCGCCAGCGCGCTGCCGGCGCGCCGGATCGCCCGCCTCATGCCCGCCGAGGCCCTGAGGGAGGTCTGAGAGACCGATGGAGGCAGCACCACCCATCGTCGATGGCACCATAACCTCGCGCGCGCCGCCCCGTCTCTTCGGGCAGCCGCTCGTCCTTCGCAGCGCACTGCGACGCTGGCGCTCCCTCCTCTCCATGGCCCTGGCCGTCTCGCTCGCCCTGGCGGTGGTGATGGTGATCCAGGCGATGGTGAACGGCTCCACCTACCTCTACACGGGCGACTTCTCTGACATCGACATCGACCTCTACGTCGTCGCGAAGGGCGGGGTGGTGGTGCCTCTGCTGCCCGGCGATGGGCCCGGCACGATGCGAGAGGTGCGCCACATCCTCTCCACTCTGCGCGGGATGCCGGAGGTGCGACACGCGATCGCCGTGCGGTCCGGCAGCGCTCTGCGGTCGCAGGACGGGCCTCGTTCGGATACCCGGGCACAGCGGTACTCCCTGGTAGGGTTCGATGGCGAGCCCGAGGCGATTCGCGGCGCGGTCACCCTTCAGGCCGGACGGTGGGCGCGTCGACCCGGCGAGATTGTCGTTGGCGAGAAGGTGGCTCGCACGCGCGGCATCACGGTTGGCCAGACGCTCCGTCTCCAGGGCCGTGACCTCGCCGTGGTCGGCATCGGCCATCTCCGTGGCATGCTTGCCGGCGACGGCTCCCTCTACGCGCCGATGACGACCCTGGAGGATCTCAGTGGCGTCTCCAATCAGGCGAACCTCATCCTCGTCGACGCGGTGGACGCGGGTGCGGCCGAACGACGCATCGCGGCCGATCTCGATCGTGTGGCCGTCTTCACGCGAACGTCGGTCCTCGACGTCTTCAATCAGTACATGGGCCAGGGAATGATCATCTGGCAACTGATCGGGTTCGCGTCGCTGGCGGTGGCGGGCCTGTTCGTCTCGAGCATGCTGGGCCGCTCGGTGGCGGAACGGCGTATCGAACTGGGGACCCTTCGCGCGATCGGCGTTCCCCGCCGAACGATCCTCGGTCTCATCGGCGGCGATGCGGCCTTCGTCATCCTCGCCTCGGCCACCGCGGGCCTCCTACTGAGCCTGGCGGCGGGCTACTGGATGGATCGCATCATCGGCCAGACTCTGGGGATGGAGGGCCTCTACCGGTTCGACGGCGGCTCGATCGTCACCGTCTTCCTCATCGCGACGCTCGTTGGACTGATCGCCGCGTTCGCCCCGGCGCGTGCGGCCCTCCGGGTCGAGCCGGCCGAGGTCCTGCGAGAGGGCTGATGCTCGAACTGAGGGATGTCTCCCGCGTCTTCACGATGGACGAGTTCCGCGTCCAGGCGCTCACAGGCGCGAATCTCCGTGTGGGACCAGGGGACTTCGCGGCGATCACTGGGCCGTCTGGATCCGGCAAGAGCACGCTGCTGCAGATCGCGGGCTGCCTCGACCGGCCGACCACCGGCGACGTGCGCCTCGATGGCGTGGACCTGACCGCGCTCTCCGATGCGGAGCGCGCGCGCCTGCGGCTGACCACCTTCGGCTTCGTCTTCCAGCGCTTCCACCTCGTGTCGGTGCTCAGCGCGGTCGAGAACGTCGCGGTTCCCATGGAGGCGCTCGGGATCGACGCCGCCGAGCGGTATGAGCGCGCCTGGCAACTGCTCGACCATGTGGGGCTCGCCGAGCGGGTGGAATTCATGCCCTCGCGCCTCTCCGGCGGCGAACGACAGCGCGTCGCGATCGCTCGCGCGGTCGCTAACCGGCCGCGTTACCTGCTCGCCGACGAACCGACTGGAGCGCTCCATTCCGAAGATCGCGACCGGATCGTGGCGCTGTTCCGGCGGCTCAACGAGTCGGGCATCGCGATCATCATGGTCACGCACGACCCGCAGATGGCGTTGCTCGCGACGAACCGGTTCGAGATCCGCGACGGAGTCCTTCGCCCGGCCACCTGAACCTCGACTGTGGCGCTCTCGGCGCATCTGTTCTGGGCTACACCGCGATCCCGGGACGTCCGGTGAGGCGCCGATGGCCGCGATAAGGAGTGAGGGGGATCGCGACCGAACCGTCGGCTGTTGCACCCGCGCGGCCGTACAGGGCGCCGGCATGGAGCGCACCGGCGATCGCCGGGACTCCGCGTGCGCTAAGGGTCGCTCAGATCGAACTGATCCGCGAAGGGATTGAGAAAGCGGACGCCCTCGATGACGCGACCCGACGGAATGTCTTCTCCGAGCACCGTGAGGACCTGATTGCCCACGGCGGCTGCCCAGATCTGGGCGTCCCAGACCGACAGCCCGTACTCGGTAACCCCGCGCAGGCCCTCGAGCGCGACCCGCGGCGTGATCGGGAGGACCCTGCAGGAAAGCGCGAGGTGCTCCGCCTCCCGGCGTGCCGTGGCGGGATCGAGTCGATCGGGCAGCCGGCCCGTGACGACCCGGAAGAACTCGATGAGGCACTGGACCGAGAGCACCGCTTCACCCCGATCGACCAGGTGCTCCACAACCGCGATGGCGCGTGATTGCTTCAGCCTGTCACGCGGATCGAACGCGTCGACGAGGACATTCCTGTCAAGGAGAGTCAGGCTCAGGCATCGAATCCCAGGTCTCCTCACGCGTCCACTGTCGTCCGGTCTGAGGCACGACCATACTCGCCCGCTCCACCATCCTCCTCTTCGCCTCGGCCCATGCCTCCCTGTCCGGCTTGAACGGAGGAGGTCCTACCTCGAGCTGGGCGATCCCGCGGCGGATGAGCTCGGCTTCCGAGATTCCCCATTCGCGCGACGTACGCTTCAGGAAGGCATCCTGGTGCGGTTCAAGGTAGATCTGCTTGCGCACCATCTTCATTCATCACTCCTCATTGCGACGCGGCCCGCGGCCCGCTCAGTGGCGTTCCCCGCGGGCGATGGCCATCAGATCGTCGGCCATCGACTCGACGGTGAAAGCCGGTGACCAGCCCAGGTCCTCCCGCGCCGCGGCGATGCTCAGATCCCACTCCCGGGAGATGACGGAGACCGGGCCGAGCGCGGGATCGGTGCGATAGGTCAGTTGCGCGCCCGGCACGCGGGAGCGCGCGATTGCCACAAGGCTCTCGGCGGTCGCGAGTCCGGTGCTGAGGTGGTAGATGCGGCGCGGCGCCCTCGGGGCGGTGGCCAGGGCGGCCAGGCCGCGGGCGGCATCGCGCGCGTAGAGGACGGGCGTCCCGGCGCGCGGATCGACATCGATCTCATACGGCTCGCCGAGCGCGGCGCGTTCGAGGATGAGCGACGTGTACATGGTGGCCGAGCCCGACCCCGCCACTCGCGAGGGACCGACGATCGCCGCCATCCGCGCGGCACGAAAGTCGAGCCCCCAGCGCCGCTCGTAGTACAGACCCAGTTGCTCGGCGAGGATCTTCGACTGGCCGTACCAGGTGAGCGGTTCGGCCGGTGTGGACGCCTCCGTCATCGGCTGGGAGACGCGCGGGCCATACACCGAGATGGTGCTCGCGAACACGAACCGTGCCACCCCCGCCAGGCGGGCCGCCTCGAGCAGGTTCGTCGTCCCACCCAGGTTGACACGCATACACAGCTCGGGGTCGCGCTCGCACCCCATCGTGACGATCCCGGCGAGGTGGATGATCGCGGTGATCCCCCGGCCGGCGACCTGCTCGATCGCCGCGGCGCGATCGGTCACGTCGCCACGGACGTAGGTCGCTCGCGAGGGCAGGAACGGTGGAGTGCTCGGCGGAGCCTGGAGGTCATAGGCGATGACGTCTTCGCCACGTTCGGCGAGTTCGTTCGCGAGCCACCGCCCGATGTAGCCCGCGCCACCCGTGACGAGAATCGCCATGCGACAACCCTCCGACGCCCACTCGAGTCGGCGCGGCGGCGATTCTACCCAGGCGCGCGAGGAGGGGCCGCCCCAACCGCGGCGACCTAGACTCGATGCCGTGCGGATCGGCCTCATCTCGGACTTCGAGGGGTGCGCCGCCTCGCTCGAGGTGGGTCTGCGCGTCTGCCGCGACGCGGGGGCCGACCTGATCGTCCACGCTGGAGACATCCTGGAGGTTCCCGTCTCGCGCGACCCGCCCGCCGACACATTCGATCAGTTGCGTGCCGCGGAGGCGATCGCGATCCCCGGGAACCACGATCGCTGGTTCCTCGACTTCGGGACGCCTCGGTGGCCGACGACAGCCTGGATGCGCCTGCGGCGACGTGACCCCCTCTTCCGCGCGGAGGATCTGCGCGAGCGGATCGCCCTCTGGGAAGAGCGGATCACTGCCGGCAAGGCGGCGATCCGCGCGCCCGACTACGCCTGGCTGGCCGACCTGCCCGAGGAGCGCACACTCGATCTCGGCGTGGCCGGCCGCGTCTACGTCTGCCACGGGATGCCGGGCAACCCGTTCAACTCCATCTGGCCCCCGGCATCACCGTGGAACGACAACGTCGGTCCGGACGACATCCGCGCCGCGGAGATGCTGGTTCGCCTGGCCGATCCGGGGATCATCCTGTGCGGCCACGTCCCCGATCCGCTCCGACACGAGACGCGCGGAGCCGATGGGCGGACGATCCCGGTCGTTCGGGCTGGCGGGCGGATCGCGGTCGGCGCGCGGTGGCTCGCCGGCGTGACGATCCTGACGGCGCAGCCCGGCGCGGCAGAACCGTGGCGCATCGAACACGGCTGGCACGAATACACGCCGCGCGATCCCGGCGCGCGCATGCGGTTCGCGCGCCTGGAACCACCTCCGGGCTGAGCGAGTCGGGGCACCCGGTGACGCTTCGCGACAGGCTCCCGGGTCGCTTCCCGCGAAGTCGCCCATCGCAAACAATGGGAGGCGACGGACCGCCGGACCGAACACCCCGCGAGCCTCGGCGCACGGGTTCCCGAGAATGCCGCGTGCACGCGGATGCCCCGCCGGTGCTCTAGCATCCTGGCCACTCGCATCGCAAGGGGGGCTCACGCGTGCGCTTCGGAATCTGCCACCACGTGACGTTGCCGGGCACCTGGGCGGACGCGATCGCGGCTGCCAGCACGCTCGGCGTCGAGGGGATAGAACTGTTCGTACGCGCGGACGACCTGGCTGCGCTCGACGACCCAGCGATCGTTCGCGGCGCACGCGAGGCGGCCGATCGGGCTGGGCTGACGATCAGTTCGCTCTGCCTCGCATTCCTGATGCAGGTTGAAGCCAGGCTGACCGATCCCGACCGACGCGGTGTCGCCGTCGGCCAGGTCACCTCCGCCATCCGACGTTGTGCCGAAGCCGGTGGCGACATGATCCTCATCCCCGCGTTCGGGGCGCAGGACGAGCCAACGATGGACGCACTCGTCGCCTCCATTCGCGATCTCGTGCCGGTCGCGAGCGATCTCGGCGTGAAGATCGGCGTCGAGAGCAACCTCGCCGCGGCCGAGGTCCTGTCGATGCTCGGGCGCATCGGCAGCCCGGCGGTGGTGGGTGACTACTTCGATATGGGGAACGCGGCCGGCCGGGGGATGGACCCGGCTGAAGAGGTGCGCTTGCGCGGCAACCGGGTCGTGCGCGTCCACGTCAAGGGCACGCGGGGCGCCGCCCTCGACGCGGGCACAGTCGGTCTCGCCGCGGTGCGGGACGCGCTCCGCACGGTCGCCTACGACGGCTGGATGCTGCTCGAGACATCCGCCGGGGACGACGCGCTCGCGAACGCACGGCACAACCTCGCGCTGATGCGGACGAGCTTCCCGACCTGACCGCGGCAGCGCGGCCCGGCGGATAGGCCCCTTCGCGCCGCGCTACGCCGGGTTGAGCACCCGCCCATCCACCTCGAACTGAACGACCGTATCGTGGAGCTGGCCGAGGTCGATGTCCTCGGTGTGCACCTCGTTCGACCGCTCCCCCTGGAGGTTGATGAGCGAGAACGGCCGCCCATCGAGAGCGCGGGGGCCGATGTGCCAGGTGCCGATCGCGTAGGTGAAGGCCTGGTACCCATCGGCGACGAACGCCTTGATGCGCGTGGGATCGAACTCGGCCGCCGACATCCACGGCGGCGCGACGACGACGAGGAAGGGCGTGCGCACCGCGGGGATGAACAACTGGACCGAGTCGAAATGGCGGTTGATGTGGCGCATGGGTGCGGGCAGCTTATGGAGGGTGAGCCGCTCGACGAAATACTGCCCGTCATCGCAATACATCGGATTGCGGCTCTGATCGATCACCGTCCCGTACGGGGTGTAGGTCTCGCGCAGGAGCGGCTCGGCGCGGATCGTCACAACCCGGCTCATCGCACGACCTCGATCACCGTCCCGAGCGCCTTGCTCATGTCGAGATCCTCCTGGAACTCGAACTGCCGGCTTCCCTGGACGTTGACGACGAGCGTCTCCTCGCCACCCACCGCCCGCGGCGCGATGTGCCAGACATTCTTGCCGAAGGTGATCGACTGCGTGCCGTCGTTCAGAAAGATCCGCACGCGCGTGGGATCGAACGACGCGGCGCTCATCTCCGGCGGGGCGACGACGAGGTAGAACGGCCGGTCGTTCGAGGGCACGAACAGTTGAATATGGTCGGGGTGCCGGTTGATGTGGCGGATCTCCCGGGCCAGCGGTTCCAGCGTCATCAGCCGGGCCGTGTACTGGCCGGGATCGATCCAGAGCAACTGCCGCTCAGGAGTGACCAGTGTGCCGAACGGTGCATACGCCTCGGCGGTGAGCGGTTCGACCAGTACGGTGACGCGCCGCGCGACTTCGGTCATCGTGCCCTCCTGACCGGCAGCAGGTTCTTCGCGACCCGCGCCACCATCGTGTAGGCCGGATCGAAGATATTGCCGAGATCGTACCGAACGCACTGGCCGAGCAGGCGCGAGGCGTCCTCGCGATCGAGCCCAAAGTCCTCGTGGAGCCAGATCAGCATCTCGGTCGTGGCGTGCTGGACGCATTGATCGAGGGGCCGCGCGTTGCCGACCGTCATGATGTCGGTCGCGTTCTCGGCCCGCGGCCAGTTGGTCGCCCAGTCCTTGATCAGGCGGATCGTGAAGGTCACGTCGAACGAGATCTCGATCCCTGTTCCCACGATCTCGCCATCGCCCTGCACCGCGTGACCGTCGCCGAGGTGGAAGAGGGCACCCTCGACGAAAACAGGGAAGTAGACGGTGACCCCCTCGCGGAACCCGCGGTAATCCATGTTCCCGCCGTGGGTGGACGAGGTGGCCGTGCTGATCGCCTGTCCGCCAGGCGGAGCGACGCCGAAGCACCCGAGCATCGGGTCGATCGGCAGCGGCCGAAGCGACTGCAGACCCGGGCTCCCCACCCGCAGAGTCGCGGTCCCTCCCGCGGCGTCCACATCCCACTCGTCCAGTTGCCCGCGCGGCATGGAGTGAACGAACCCCGGGTCGACGATCCAGGGCGCGATGACGCTGTTGCTCCACCCGCGCGGCCGATTGGGGCGCATGCGGTCGAAGTGGACGGCGATCGTGTCGCCCGGCGCGGCGCCCTCGACGTAGAACGGCCCGGTCTGCGGATTGCCGCGGGTGGTGATCTCGACATCGTGCGGGTCGCGGCCCCGCGCGTCGACGCACCACGTCGAAACGCTATCGCCGCTCGCGATGCGGAGGACCGGTTCGTGACTGCCGATCGTGTTGTGGAACCGGGTCGGTGTGAACCGGTGGTGGGTCACGTCGCGCCCCCTTTCAGGCGGGTCTGAAGTTCCGCTTTTGCCGCGGCGAGCAGGTCCGGTCGGGCGAGCAGTTCGATTGTGGTCAGGGCCATCGCCTTCGCGGAATCCAGGATCATCGCGTGGGCGACCGGTGTGCGGGCGGCCTCGGCGAACTCGACCGTGTGTGGCTGGGTTCCCTCGTCGGCGATACGGATGTAAGGGCAGTACGCCGGGACGCGGCGCGAGATGTTGCCGAAGTCGGTAGAGCCCATCCCTCCGCGCGGTTCGGTGGTGAGCGGGCGCCCGACCGCCGCGAAGGCAGAGCGGACCTGCTCGGTGAGGATGGCGTTGGGTACCTGATCCTCATACGGCGGCGCGAAGTCCCGGTAGCTCAGCGACGCTCCGGTCGCGCGGGCCGCACCCTCGGCGACCGCTACGACCCGCTCGTAGAGCGCGTGCATGGTGCCAATGTCCGAGGCTCGGACGCGGAATCGCGCCGCAGTGTAGGCGGGGATGATGTTCGGCGCATCGCCCCCGTGGGTGATGATCCCGTGGATGCGGCAATCGGAACGGACCTGCTGGCGCAGCAGACCGATGCCCTGGAACAGCAAGATCATCGCGTCGAGGGCGTTGATGCCCTCGTGGGGCGCCGCCGCGGCGTGTGCCGGCTTGCCGCGGAACTCGAACTGCACACCACGCGCCGCGAGCGAGGTGTGCAGAGCGCCGTCGTCCCGGTCGTTCGGGTGCACCATGATCGCCGCGTCCACATCCTCGAACAGTCCCGCGGCAAGCAGGTGGATCTTCCCGCCGGCGTTATCCACCGCCGACTCCTCGGCCGGGCACCCGAGGAGGAGCGCCTCGCCGGGCAGATCGTCGCGCAGGGCCGCCAGCGCCAGGGTGGCGCCGACCGCCGACATGCAGATCGCGTTATGGCCGCAGGCGTGGCCGAGACCGGGCAGCGCGTCGTACTCGGCGAGGATCGCGACGCGGGGGCCGTCCGCTCGGCCGACACGGGCGCGGAGGGCGGTCTCCAGGCCGCCGACGCCCACCTCGCTCGCGACGCCGTGTCGCGCCAGAAGATCGCGCACCAGACCTACGGTCCGCCGCTCCTGGTAACCCAGTTCGGGGTGGGCGTGGATGTCGTCGGCCAGGGCGATGATCTCGGCGGCGAGTTCCTCCACGCGCGCGACGGCGCGCGCCTTCAGAACCTCCCACCTTTCGACGGAGACGACCGCGGCGGACATGGCGAGATGATACCTGTCGGGACGGGACCTTCTGGTCAGCCTCCTCGCGGCGCACGCGGTACAGCGTTCCCTACACTGAGAATGACAGGTAGGAGTCTCCTACGGCCGTCCAACATCGTGTGATCTAGGCTCGAAGCGGTGAGACAGATCCCGATCGATCGCGTGCGACCGGGAATGGTGATCGGCCGCACGGTCCTCAACAACCGTGGCGATATTCTGCTGCGGGCCGGCACCGAACTCAACGAGCGGTACATCGATACGCTGCGACAGCGCGGGTACGCCGGCGTCATCATCCTCGACCCGGATACCGATGACATCGCCCTGGTCGAGATCCTCTCCGAGCGGGTCCGGCAGACGGTCACCGCCGACGTCTGCCGCCTCTATGGCGGACTGACCGATACGGAGAACGAGGCCGCGGTCGAATCGGCGCTCGGCCGGATGCGCGAGACGATCGTGGACATGGTCGATGAGGTGTTCGAGTCGGACGCGCTCATCGCGCTGCAGGCCATGCGGGCGCGCGATACCTACTTCTTCGAGCACGCGATCGACGGGACGGTGGTGGCGCTGCTCATCGCCCGGCGGCTCGGCTACGACCGCCCGGCGCTCCAGCGCCTCGCCGCGGGAGCCCTGACGCGGGACATCGGCATGACGCGCATTCCGCAGGCAGTCGTGGATCACGCCGGGCCGCTGACACCGGACCAATGGAAACTGGTTCGGCAGCACACGTCGGCGGGCTTCGCGATCCTCCGGAAGTACCGGCCCGGCGGCGTCATCCCCAACGCGCTCGCCCTGCAGCATCACGAACGGCAGGACGGCATGGGCTATCCGCAGGGTCTGCGCGGCAACAACCGCATCTCCACCCACGAGGCGGCCGGGCCCGGCCGGATGATCCTGGACGCCGAGATCGCCGCGGTGGGGGACGTGTACGACGCCCTGGGCGCGAACCGCCCGCATCGGGAGGCGCTCCCCCCCGAGCGGGTGGTGATCGAGCTCCAGAGGCTGGCGGGAAGCCATCTCAACCGTGCGGTCGTGGCGAGCTTTCTCGCGATCCTGCCGGTCTTCCCCGTGGGAAGCGAGGTGCTCGTCCGCTCCGGCGAATACCGCGGGTGCCACGGCATCGTGGTCGCGGTCGATCCGGAGAACCTGGCGCGGCCGATCGTGCGCGTCCTCACCGATCGTAACGGCAACCGCATGGCGCCGATCGAGATCGACCTGCGAGAGGATCGGGCCGTCCTCGCGTCGGTCGCGCTCTCCGAGATGCCCGCACCAGTACGAATTGCCTAGGGAAAATGCCACCGTCGCGCGCAAACAGGCGCTACTCTGTGGTGAGTCTCACAACGAGGTGGGAGGGGCGATGACACTGACGCAGCGCGAGATCGATCTGCTGGCCGAGCGCGCCCGACAGGCCGGGCTCGATGGGCGGGACCGCGGCGCGGTCCGCCGACTCATCTGGGCCGAGACCGGCACCGATGCCGTCGACCACGAGGTCATCGAGACGATCGCCGACCGCCTGATCCACCCGTAGGCGCGGCCGGCCGGCCGGTGTGCCGGCTGGAGCGCGGGTGCAGGTACACCAACCTCCCCTCCGCGTTGCGAATCTCCACGATCGTGCGCGGATCGGAGCCCAGCGCCGTGACCGTGGCGCGCGTCGGCGAGCCCAGCGCGGCCAGAAGGCCGTGGTACGGCCGGTCCGAGAAGCGGAACTCCCGCCCGCCGATCGCGACGGAGTCGATCGGCGCGTTGGCCTGACCGCCCACGTAGCGCCAGGCGCGGCGCAGGCGCATGGGGCCGGCAACGCGAATGGCCTGCAATTCCGGTCGATCGCGGAAGCGGCGCGCCTCCAGGCCGCGCCGTACCGCGATGGTGAGCAGCATCCCGTTCCAGATGGCGAAGAACGCCTGGGCGGGCCACAGGATCGTTTCCGGCTGGGTCGCACCGACGAACGCCATCGCGCCCTGGGCGACGACATTCACGATCGCGCCGTAGATCACCGTCGCGATGACCGAGGCCCGGGCGTCGCGCACCGCCAACAACCGCTCCTCGCCGGTGAGCGGCCGCTCGTGGATGTTGACGCGGATGTCGTGGCCGCATTCGGGGCACGCCGGCATCTCGCGGGTGACGATCGCCTGGCACCACGGGCAGGCGAGACTGAGAGGCCTGTCCACCGGTAAAGCCCTATCTTATGGTTGGCTGTCCTCAGACTCCTGTAACAGTGTCCTCGCAACCCCCGCGTGAGGCACGCGGCGGCGGCGCCTACTATGTGCCCGCCAATGTCGCGCCAGATGTACGCGCTTGCCTGGCCGGCGTTTCTCGAGAACGTCCTCCAGACGACGCTGGGGATCGTGTCGCTCGCCCTGGTGGGCCAGCTGGGGACCGAGGCGGTCGCATCGGTCGGACTGGCCAATCAGATCTATTTCGTCACCGTGACGGTGATGATGGGTTGGTCGGTCGGGACGACCGCCCTCGTCGCGCGGGAGACCGGCGCCGGGCACTCTCGCGTCGCGGCCGAGATCGGCTGGCAGTCGCTCCTCATCGCCGGGCTGGTCAGCCTGGCGATGGCGCTGGGCGCCTTCCCGGCAGCAAGCCTGGCGCTGACGCTCGCCGGGGCATCGGAGTCGGTCGCCGCGGTGGGCGAACCGTACCTGCGGATCATGGCGTTCTCCATCCCGGGCATGGCGCTGATGCTCGTCTGCGGCGCGGTGCTCCGCGGCGCCGGGGACACACGGACGCCGATGTACGTCACCTTCCTGGCGAATGCGATCAACATCGTCCTGGCGTACCTGCTCGTTCTGGGGAACCTCGGCGCGCCACGCCTGGGTGTGGAGGGCGCGGCCATCGCGGTTGTCGTGGCCCGGGTGGTCGGCGCCGTGGTCCTCGTCGCGATCGTCCGGCGGCGCACGGGGGGATCGCAGGGGAGGCTCATCGAGGGGGCGATCGCGCGGCGCGTGGCGCGGATCGGTGCGCCGGTCGCGGCGGAGCAACTCGCGGTGCAGGTCGGGTTCCTCGCCTTCAACCTCGTCGCGATCCGGATCGGCACCGCCGAGTTCGCGGCGATGCAGATCGCATTCAACATCGCCCAGGTCTCTCAGCTGGCGGGGATGGCGTTCTCGACCGCGGCGACGACGCTCGTGGGGCAGAGCCTCGGCGCGCGCGCGCCCGATCGCGCCGCGCGATTCGGCTGGATGGCCACCTGGACGGCGGTGACCTGGATGACGCTGATGGGGGTGGTGTTCATCCTCACCGGCGACGCGATCTTTGGCCTCTACGGCGCCGATCCGATCGTCCGCGAGCGGGGGCAGTTCGCACTGCTCGTCATGGGGATCGGTCAGGCACCCCAGGCGATCTCCTTCGTCCTCTCCGGGGCGCTCCGCGGCGCCGGGGACACGCGGGCGACGCTCGTCGCCGGCCTGGTGGGCACCTGCGGCATCCGCTTCCTCGTCGCCTTCGTCGGCGGTCTACTGCTGGGGATCGGCTACGCAGCGATCTGGTACGCCTGGATCGGCGACTGGCTGGTGCGCATGGTCATCTTCGTCGTGCGGTTCCGCTCCGGGGCGTGGCAGCGGGTGCGGGTGTAGTT
Source organism: uncultured Dehalococcoidales bacterium (assembly GCA_964536925.1). Taxonomy (GTDB): domain Bacteria; phylum Chloroflexota; class UBA6077; order FW602-bin22; family FW602-bin22; genus VGOZ01. Next base: position 15,132 of record CAZHZF010000052.1, read on the forward strand.
CAGGTCAGGACGGAGACGGGCATGCCGCGCAGCGCGGCGGCGACGGCCGCGGCCTCCGGTACGCCGTGCAGGTCGATGCCGCGGCTGACCGCGAGGAACTCAACCCCGATCGGACGGCCGTCTTCGCCGTAATCGACATTCCGGAAGTCATCGAGCTCTTCGGTGCGCGCCGCCCGGCCCTCCCGGAGGCGAACATAGAGGGCATCAGCCTCCCGATCGTGGCGCGCCGATGGAGCGGTCACACGCGCCTCCTTCGCCCGGTCGGCCATACCGAAATGCTACGCGGGGGATCGGTATCGCGGCCGATGACAACGACGAGGCGGCGGCCACCGACATCCCCGGAAAGCCGAGAGTTGCGGGCGGCATCCATCGTGATGAGGTCGTAAGACTGCAGCACGGTCTCGATCTCCGATTCACTGATGCTCCTGTCCGGATCGGCCATCCGGAGCCGGGCATGCGCGGGGTAGACCGGTCTCGCGCGGCCAACCACGCCCGTGAGCGCAGGCGCGCGGTTACGCCACGGCGAGCGCCGGGACCGGCAGCGGCAGCGACACCCAGTTTCCGCTCGCGGCGCTCAGTTTCGCCGCGTCGATCACCTCCTGGGCGCGCACCGCGTCGGCGAAGGTCACCGGTGCATCGCGACCGGCGTTGATCGCCTCGATAAACTCGGTGAACGGCGCGTCGGCGGTGCGCTGGTGGCGCGGCAGGACGGGCGCCCGCGCCAGACCGGCGGTACGCGCCTGGGCCGCGCCGAAGCAGACCTGGAGCGCGTCGCCGCCGGAATCCATACGCTCGATCTCATAGACCGCCGAACCCTTCGTGCCGTAGATCTCGGCCCGCTGGTGGTTGCCGCGCCCCTGGCAGAGGCCGCTCGCGCAGAGCACCCCCATAGCGCCGCTGCTGAACTCGACCATCAGGTTCGTGGCGTCGTCGACCTCCACCGGCACGCGCTCGCCGGCCTCGGTCGTACGCTCCTTCGTGAAGGTCTTCGACGTGGCGTGCACCCGTGAGATGGGACCGAGGACCCACATCGCCAGGTCGAGGATGTGGGACCCGATATCGCCGAGCATCCCTCCCGCATCGGCGGTGGACTGGCGCCAGCGCGCCGGCGTGTTCGGGTCGTGCACCTGAGCCTGGAAGTAGTGGAGGAATGCCTGGTAGATGTCGCCCAGTTCGCCGGTTTCGACGAGTTCCTTCAGATAGAGCGCGCTGGGGATGAACCGGTAGCGGAAATGGACCGCAGTGCGCTTGCCGCTCTTGCGCGCCGCCTCGAGCATCCGCAGCGCGCCGGAGTAGTCGAGCGCGAGCGGCTTCTCACAGAGGACATGCTTGCCCGCGTTCAGCGCGGCGACGGACACGGGTTCGTGCGCCGCGTTCGGCGTCGCGACGGAGACGACGTCGACATCGCTCCGTCCGACGACGTCCCGATAGTCGGTGAAGGTCCGCTCGACGCCGAACTGACTGGCCGCCGCCGCGAGCGCCGCCGGAACGGGATCGCACAGGGCGACAACCTTGACCATGCCGCGGGCTTCCATGCGCTGGTAGGCGGGGATATGGATGTACCGGCTGATACCGCCGGTGCCGATGATCGCGACGCGAAGGGGTTCGGGCACGCTCGGATCTCCTGTGTGCGCTTGGGTACGTGCGTGATGTGATTTCGGTCGGGTCAGGCGTGCGCGAGGCCGAGTCGGTCGTACTGCTCCGCCGGGGCGCCAACCCGCGCCAGCGCCCGGCGCGTGATCTCGACGAAGCGGCCCTCGAGGGCAGCATCGTCGATCGGCCTCTCCTGGCCGGGATCGGTCGCGAGGTCGTACATGGCGTGGTGCGGTCGGTAATTCCCCTCCATATCGGTGTAGCCCTCGGGACGGTGCGGCAGCCGGCCGGTCTGAGGAACGCGGTAGAGGGGGATGTTGTAGGTGTGGGAGAGGAACCGGCCCATCTCCGCGGCGGCAAGTTGATCGCGCGGCATGAAACCGTGGAACTGCGTCGGCATCGCGGTATAGGCGTAGGCGACGGCATCCATCGACGCGGGGTTGCGGAAGTAGGTGTGGCGACCGTCGGTGGCGTTCACGGCCATGCCGAAGTAGCCGTAGATGATCGCGTCGTGGACGGCCTCGTTCGCCTCGATGGCGGGGCGCAGCGAGCGGCCGTGGAGATGGGGCGGCATGGGCGCGCCGAAGTAGTCGAGAAATGTCGGCATCACATCGGTGGTCTGCGTGAGCGCACTGACCCGTGTGCCGGCGCGTCGGTGACCAGGCAGATGAACGATGAGGGGAATCCGGGCGATCTCGTTGAAGACCGGCATCTGGTTCTTCATCCAGTAATCGTGCTCGGCGAGCATCGTGCCGTGATCGGTCGTGAGGACGACCATCGTGTCCTGCCACAGGTCGAGCCGATCGAGCGCGTCCCAGAGTCGGCCGAGCCAGTGGTCGGTCATGGTCAGGAGCGCGGCGTACGACTTGCGGATGTGCGCGATCGCCGCGGGGTCGTCCTTGCAGACGCCGTAATCCGGCCAATCGTAGACCGGACCGTTCCAGGTATCGCCGTACATCTCGAGGTACTTCGGCACGGTGTAGAACGGCTCGTGCGGGTCGAAGAGTTCGAGTTGCACGAACCAGTCGTCGCTCGACCGGTTCTCCTCGAGCCAGCGGACGCAGTGCTGGACGCAGCGCGGCCCGGAGAAGTCCGCCTCCTCCTGCTGGGCGAAGCGGTTCAGCGCGTGCTGCGGCGCGGTGGCCAGCCGGCCCATCGCCGCGGGGAGAGCCGGCAGATCGACCCGGCTGATCCAGAAGTCGTTCTCCTGCCCGCGCTCGAACTGCCAGGTGTCGAAGCTGCTGTTGTGGCCCTCGCCCCCCAGGTAGAAGTAGTGGTAGTGGTCGGTAATGAGGTGGGAGAACACCTTGCGCCGTTCCCGCAGCCGCAGCTGCACGGGGAGCACATCGTCGAACGGCTCCAGAGGACCCCAGCCCCGTTCGAGGAAGTTGTGCCGCCCGGTCATGAATTCGCGGCGGGCCGGCATGCACGGCAGCGAGCCGACCCAGTGGTTATCGAGCGTCACCGAGCGTTCGGCGAGGCGGCGGATCGCCGGGGTGTGTACCTGAAACCCGTGCGGCGCGCCGTCATACGGCTCGAGGTAGTCGCGTCGCAGGGTATCGAGGATGACGAAGAGGACCTTCACGCCGACGCGCCCCCCGAGCGGCGCGTCAGTATATCGCTGCCGGCTTAGCCCAGCGCGCGCGCGCGCATCGCCCGCCGCTGGGCGGTCGGCGTCCGTGGACCACGCGCCTCGCGGGCGAGGAAGCGGATCGTCGCGATCAGTCGGGCATACTCATCGTTGAACTTCCGGGCGTGGAATCGCCCCTCGGCGAGCAAGCCCTGGACTTCCTTGAGGCGGACGAGATCGCCCCGAAGGCCAACATCGACCATCAATTCACAGGCCGCGATCTGCTTGTCGAGCCAGGTCATCACCGCGCGATGGAGGGCCTCGCAGTCCGGCGTCTGCGACAGGAGTGCGATCTCGCTCTGGACCTCGCGGAACAGGATGAGTTGCGCCCGACCGACGCGCGCCGCCGATGAGGCGACGATCGCGGTGTGCTGCTGCCGGGCGTCCTCGAGCAGCACGCCGATATCGCGAACCCAGTTCTGTCGCGACGATGTCGCCTTGGCCAGCGCCGGCTTCAGGCCGGTCAGGTAGTGCGCGATCGCGCGGGGTGAACCGATAAGTCCGGTCGCCTGCATTGCCATACACCAAAGCTACCGCCGGCCCGGCGCGCCGGCGGTTGCAGACTCGTAACAGCGGGTCGAGTTCCGGGATAAGCCCGGAGGCGAAGGGGCCGCGGCCGGACGAGGATCGGCGGTGTCGCCGCGCGCTACCTGGAGGTGTCGCCGTGTCCCGAATCCTGGTCGCCTACGCCACCGGCACCGGTGCGACCGCTGAGGTCGCCGCCGCGATCGCCGAGGTCCTGCGCACCGCCCACAACGAGGTCGATCTGGCCCCCATCGCCGAGGTGCACGGCATCTCCGGCTACGACGGTCTCGTGCTCGGCTCGGCGATCAATGCCGGCAAGGTGCTGCCGGCGTTCCAGGCATTTGCGGTTCGCCACCTGCCCGCCAGCGGCGCGGTGCCGATCGCCTACTTCATCGTCTGCGCGACGCTGGCCCAGGACACCCCGGCGAATCGGGCGACCGTTCTCGCCTACCTGGATCCGATCGTCGCCCTGAAGGAACCGGCCTCGATCGGTCTCTTCGCGGGCAGGATCGACGCGAGCCGCCTGAACCTGCTCCTGCGCCTGATGCTCCGAACGATGAAAGCGCCGGAGGGAGACTGGCGGGACTGGGCGGCGATCCGCGCCTGGGCGGCCGATCTGCCCGCGGCGCTC
>CAZHZF010000053.1:0-18951 GCA_964536925.1 uncultured Dehalococcoidales bacterium
GGCAGCGGGTGCTGCCGCGCCGGGCGCAGCCGGCTGAGCGGGCTGGGCCGGTGCGGGGGTCGCCACCGGCGGCGAGCATGCCGCCAGGATCGCCGCCACACCCGTCAGCGTGGACATGCCCGCGATCCGCAGCATGCCGCGGCGGCTCACACGCGCGCGATTGCCAGACATTCGACCTTCCTCCCTGGGTTCCGTATGGGGCGGCAATGTACTCCCTTAGCTCGCGGGTGGCAACTAGCTCCTTGGGCATGTGTGCGCAAAGCCTCTGACTGACTGGCGTCAAGCACCATCGATCGAGCCGCTGCCTGTGCACCGCCACTATCTGTGCTGCCTGGCCGCGGCTCGTGATGCGTTTCGCCTGGGCCGGAGGGGACCTCTCGATCGGCGAGCGTGTCAGGTGAGAGGTCGAAGATGCGTTCGGCTGCCGGCGCAGTCGCAACGCTCGTGTACCCTTGAACCACGGCGCGGTAGCCCGAACGAAGGTCGCCCTGGGCCAATCTTCAGGCGGTCACCGCGGTCCGGAATCATCCGAGGAGCACGCTTCGTGGCAGTCATCATCGGCTCACTTGCCGGACAGAACTGGCACCGCCAGGTTCGTCAGCGCGGCCTCACCGGCCGTGAGGCCTTCTATTACGCCTTCGACAAGACCGTCGCCGCGGGGAAGAAGTTCGGGTTCTCGCCGATGGGGATCGACTTCGGCGTTCATTCGCTGGGATGGGCGAATGCCCGGGACCTGGACGAGTTGCGTGGCAGGATCCGCGACAACGGGCTGTTCCCGATGGTGGGGTTCGGGCCGGTCGCGGTCCATTACGACGCCGAGGTACGGCGCGATAGTCTGGCCCAGATCCGCAAGAACCTGGAGTTGGTCAAGACGTTTGGCTGCCAGGTCTCCAACTTCGGATGCGCGCGCAATGGCCGGATCACCCGCGAGGGGCAGATCGCGATTGCGATCGCGATGCTCCGAGAGGTGGGCAAGATGGCTTCCGACCTCGGTCTGCGCATCTGTCAGGAGGACTTCGACTGGTGGCGCTCGGACGAACTGATCCGTATCTCTGTCGAGACCGGGCTCGACAACGTCGGGATCCAGAGCGACACCGGTAACTGGCTGATCCTGGGCGAGAACCCGGTCGATGCCACGCGGCGCTGCATGCCGTGGACCTATCACGCACACGTCCGCGATTACCTCCTCGAAGGCGGCACGTACAACGGGGTCGCCGTCGGTGCCGGACTCGTCGACTTCGAGCGCATCCTGCCGATGCTGGCGGAGGCGGCCCGCGAGCGTGACTTCGTCTTCTCGATGGAGGTTGACACCGACGATCGGGACGAGGACCAGTGCGCCGACGATAGCTACGCCTACCTCAGGGCCTGGTGTCTTGCCAACGGCCACACCAAGCACGTGCGGGCTTAGTACCAGTTCGATGAAGTTCGCGATCCATATCCACAACCACGGTGTCTGGTCCGACCCGGGCCTCATCGCCACGATCGCGCGCGACGCCGACGAGGCGGGTTGGGACGGGGTGTTCGTTGCGGACCACCTCCAGCAGAAGATTCGCGGCCTTCCCTCCCCGATCGCCGATCCCTGGATCGCTCTGGCGGTGATCGCCAGCGCGACGAGTCGCGCCAGGATCGGGCCGATGGTGACGCCGCTGCCGCGGCGCCGCCCCTGGCAACTGGCCTCCGAGGCAGTGACGGTCGATCGCCTCTCGTCCGGCCGGCTCATCCTTGGTCTCGGCTCGGGAATCGGCAACTCCTTCGCGCCGTTCTCGGAGGCGCAGGACGCGCGCGTGCGGGCCGAGATGCTGGAGGAGGGTCTCGACGTCCTCTTCGGCCTCTGGTCGGGTGCACCGTTCACCTATCAGGGCAAGCATTACCAGGTGCGCGACGCGACGTTCCTGCCTCGGCCTACGCAGAGTCCCCGGATTCCTATCTGGCTGGCCGGGCACTGGCCACATCCGAAACCATTCCGGCGGGCCGCCCGCTGGGACGGCATCTTCATCGACGGACCCGGTGTGGACTGGACGAAAGGGGAGATCATTGCGCCGGACGATCTGAAGGCGAGCATGGCGCTGACGCTGGAAGAGCGCGCGCGCCTCGGCATCGGCGGTCCGTTCGACGTCATCATCGGCGGATGGTCGCCGGACGCGGAGAGGATGGCAGAGAACCTCGCGCCGTTCGCACGCCTGGGGGCTACGTGGTGGGTCGAGGCGATCTACGAGCCGTTCGCGGACGTCGCGACCTTTCGCGATCGGGTCCGGCGCGGTCCGCCGCGTCTCTAGATCGGGCGGCCGGCGCGTGGAACTTGGTCTCTGCGGGGGCGACCTGGCCCGCATGCCGCGCGCCGCGGAATGGGGGTTCGACTTCGTCGAAATCGGCGCCCGCACCGTGGTGCCTTTCGAGCCTGCCGCGGCGTGGCGGGAGCAGCAAGGACGCATTCGTGCGACCGGTGCCCGGATCACGCACCTCTCCGGCTTTGTCCCGAAGGAGGTCCCCTTCGTCGGCCCGGATGTCGATTGGGTGCGATTCCGGACCTACGTCGAGACGGTCGTGGTGCGGGCGAGCGAACTGGGCATACGCACCTACAACTGGGGAAGCGCGGCGGCACGCATGGTGCCCGAAGGCTTCTCGCTCGCCACGGCAACGTTGCAGATGGAACGCGCCGCCCACATCGTCGCCGACGTCATGGAGCGGCACGACAGCGTAGCCGCGATCGAACCGATCAACCCCGGAGAATGCAATCTGCTCTATTACCTGACCGACGCGGCGGCGATCGCGCGGCGCGTCGGGCGGCCGGCGATCGGCGTCAATGTCGATTCCTACCACCTGGAACTCCAGAAGGAGCCGTTTGCGCACATTCAGAGCACCGCCCCATTCATCCGCCACGCCCACATCTCCGGCCCGGGACGTGCTTTCCCGACCGCGGACGATGGTTTCGATCACCGCGGCTTCCTCGCCGCCCTTCACGGGATCGGCTTCGATGAGGCCATCGGCTTCGAGTGTCACGGCATGCCTGCCGAGATCGACTACGCGACCGCCGCACGGGCCGGCGTGCGCTACGTCCGCGACCTCTGGAGGAATGTCACGTCGGCTACCTCTACGTGATCGGCGGGGCCGTCCGAACCACTGAGAGACGAAACGGGGAACGAGCCGCCGCTAGAGCCCGAGTGCCCTCATCGCCCGCGCCTGCAAACCGTCAGGCGCCAGCTCCATCAGTTCGATGCGCACACCATCGGGATCGGTGATCCAGAACCCGAGGTTGCCATCGGCGCCGCGCTTGGGCTCCCCGTCCGCGACCAGACCTCGGCGGCGGAACTCGGCCACGGCACCCACGAGATCGTCGACGTGGAGGCTCACGTGGGCGTATCCCTGCGTGCGCGGTCCCAGGACCAGCGGTTCCTCGCCGCCCGGGAAGAACTCGAGGATCGTCCCGCTCCCGGCCGCGATATAGACGAGCCACAGAGAACCATCGTCCCGATTGAGCCGCGCAAGCTCCTTCAGACCGAGAATATCGAGGTAGAAGTGCAGCGTTCGGTCCATGTCCGCCACGCGATAGGCGACGTGGCCTACTCCCGTGATCACGACGTCAGCCTCGCCCGACGATCGTTGCGAGCGCGGAGACCACCTGACCGGGGCCGAATCCGGAGTTTGCCAGCGCCGAGGCGCCGGCATCGGCGAGCAACTGATCGCGGATAAGCCGCGACGTCTCCGCCGCGATGTCGGAAGCCACCAGCACGTCGCGCGCCTCAGTCAACTCGATGCCAATGAACTCCGCGATCTCGGCGATCGACGAGAGGGTGGGGTATCGCGCGGTGATCTCGACACGGGCGTTGGCAAAGGCGGTCGCGATGTTGGGCGGGACCGCGGCCGTACCCGTCAACTCGTCGAGTGCGGTGCTGGCGTTTGCCTGACTGGTCACATCGAGTCCGGCACCGGATGCGCCGAGCACGGAGAGCGGACCCGCGGCCGCGTCCGTACGGAAGTTGGTGGTGAAGTCGATTGAATACGTCGTGCCGGAGTCGGAGCCGGTCTGCAGAGTGAACGCCGCCGCCTCGGACCCATCGAGCAGGTTCCGCCCCTGGAACGTCGACTCATCGATCAACCCGTTGATCGACGTCTTGATCTGCTGGAACTCATCGTCGAGGACCGCGCGCTGGGCGTCGGTCGTGAGTCCATCCGCGGCCTCGATCGCGATTTCGACCAGACGCGCCAGATAGTCATCGTTGATGGAGGTCAGGGCTGCGTCCGCGATCGTGAGGGCCGATACGCCCTGCTGAATGTTCTGCGCCGCGGCCGCCACCCCGCGGATGCGCAGTTCGAGGAGATCCGCGGCGAAGAAGTTCGTCGTTTCCGACCGGAGCCGTTCGCCGCTCGAGAGTCTCTCGGTCGTGTCGGCCAGGTCGCGGGTGACACGACTCAGGTGAAGACGAGCCCGCTCGCCCGCGATGTTCGTGAGGATCGACACCACCGCCGCACCTCCGCCACGCCGTCGATTCCATACCATTGTGACAGGAAGAACTTCCGGGGGCAAGAGCACGGCGGCTCCAATCACGATCACGGCCGATGATTTGACCGGGGCGGCCGATACAGGCGTGCAGTTCGCCCGCCTCGGGTTCTCCGTAAGGGTGCACCTGGTGCATGGCGCGGAGGCCGGGTCCGAAGTCGTCGTCCTCGATACGGACAGCCGATCGCTTCCGCCGACTCAGGCGGACGAACGCGTGCGACGCGGTGTGCGAGGTATCGGCTCCGGCGCACGGACGTACAAGAAGATCGACTCGACCCTGCGCGGGAACTGCGGAGTCGAGATCGCGGCGATGATGGATGCGGCCAACCGCCGGACCGCGATCGTCGCGCCCGCCTACCCGGCGAATGGACGGACCACGCGAGGGGGCGTCCAACTTGTCCACGGCGTCCCGGTCCACGAGACGGCGATGGCCGTCGATCCGTCTCACCCCATGCCGCATCGATCGATCGCAGATGCGCTGAGGCAGCACACGTGTCGTTCGGCGACCCCGTTCCCCCTGTCGGTCGTGGCCGAGGGCTGGGAGCGCCTGGCCGCGCGGTTCGAGACCGTGGAGGGGTTCGTCATCGTCGATGCGGAGGACGAGATCCATCTGGAGACGATCGCCCGAGCCGCGGACGCACATCGAGGCGGCTTCCTCCCGGTGGGATCGGCCGGGCTTGCCGCCCACCTGGGTCGCCTCTGGCGGGCGGAGGCGAGGATCACGCATCGCGTCGACGCGCCGTGCTCGGCGTGTCAGCGCGTTCTGATCGTCGTGGGGTCGCAGCATCCTGTCTCACGCGCGCAGGTTGCCGCACTCGCCGAAGCCGGTTACCCCGTGGTGGATCCCTTCGCGGTGGACTGGGCCGAGCGTGCCCGACGGGCGCTCGCCGGTGGTATCGGTATTCTGGCTGCGCCGACCACGGCGGGGCTGTCCGCGGCGGAGGTAGCCGAGCGCCTGGCGATTGCCGCGGCGGCTCTATGCTCGGAGCATCCGCCAGACGGGGTCATTCTCACCGGCGGCGATACCGCGCGGGCCGTTCTCGATCGGCTCGGCGCCCGCGCGATCGATCTCGAGCGTGAACTCGACCCGGGAGTGCCGCGTGGCCGGGTGATCGGCGGTGGGCTCGACGGAATGGCGATCGTCACGAAGGCCGGTGGCTTCGGCACGCCGCCGACGCTGCTTCATGCGTTGCACAGTCTGCGGAGGAGGCACGATTGAACCAGAACATCCGGCCGATCGTCGGCATCACGATGGGCGATGCCGCCGGCGTCGGGCCCGAGATCATCGTCAAGGCGCTCGCGCTGGCCGAGACCTACGCGGACTGCCGCCCGCTTGTGATCGGCGATCGGCACCGGATCGAACTCACTATCGCGGGGTTGGGCGTGCCGCTCACGGTCCACACGGTGTCCAACCCGGCCGAAGGCATCTACCAATTGGGGACCGTCGACGTCCTGCAGGGTACCGAGATCGACCTCCGCGAGATCGCCTACGGGAAGGTGGATGCCCGCTGCGGCGGCGCCGCGGTCCACTTCGTCCGACTCGCGACCGAGCTTGCGCTGCGTGGGGAGATCGACGCGATCTGCACCGCGCCGCTCAACAAAGATGCGATGAACCAGGCAGGTTTCCACTACCCGGGCCACACCGAGATGCTCGCCGAGTTCACGAACACGCCGAACTACTCCATGATGCTCTCGAGCGGCAAATTGAGGGTGCTGCACAACAGTACCCACGTGTCGCTCTCGGAGGCGATCCGCCGCGTCACGACGGCCCGGGTCCTCGAAGTGATCCGCCTGGCCGATTCCGCGGCGCGCGAATACCTCGGGATCGAACGTCCCCACGTCGCGGTCGCCGGGCTCAATCCGCACGCGGGAGAGAACGGTCTGTTCGGCAGCGAGGATCGCGACGAGATCGTCCCCGCGATCGAGGCCGCCCGCGCCGAAGGGCTCCACGTGACCGGGCCGCTCCCGGGCGACACGGTCTTCGCGCGGGCACACGCGGGGCAATTCGATATCTGTGTGGCGATGTTCCACGATCAGGGTCACGTCGCGGTGAAGATGCTCGGGTTCGATGGCGGCGTGAACACCACGATCGGACTGCCCATCATCCGCACCTCGGCGGACCACGGTACCGCGTTCGGTCGGGCCGGCCAGTGGCGGGCGAGCGCACAGAGTCAGATCGAAGCGGTCCAACTGGCCGCTCATGTGGCTCGCAAGCGATTAGAACGACGGCCGGTCGCGGTCTAGCCGCGACTCGTGACCCCCTCGCCGACGCGGTCGGCCCCCTCGTCCTCATCCGCCAGCACGTCAGGACCGAGGAGGACCTCACGTGAACGCCCGCCCCCATCTGCCGGGCCGACGATCCCACGCTCTTCGAGCACTTCGATCAGGCGCGCGGCGCGTGGATAGCCGATGCGTAGCCGCCGCTGAAGCAGCGAAGTCGAGAGACGAGTGTGCCCGCGCGCGACCTCGAGTGCCCGGTCATAGAGATCCTGATCCTCGCCGGCGTCGTCGCCGGTCCAGGCCTGGGCGTTGACGAGTTCCTCGACGTAGGCGGGCTCCCCCTGTTCCTGCCAGTGCGCGACGATCGCGTCGATCTCGTGATCCGCCACCCACGTGCCCTGCAGCCGTTGCGGCTTCGGCGCATCGGCGGCGAGGAACAGCATATCGCCGCGGCCGAGGAGTTTCTCCGCGCCAACCGCGTCCAGGATGGTCCGCGAGTCAACCTGGCTCGTCACAGCGAACGCGATGCGCGTCGGGAAGTTCGCCTTGATGAGCCCGGTGATAACGTCCACGCTGGGTCGCTGGGTCGCGACCACCAGGTGAATCCCGGTCGCGCGCGCCATCTGGGCCAGACGGCATAGTGCCGGCTCGACCTCATCCGCCGCCATCAGCATGATGTCGGCCAGTTCATCGATGATCACGACGAGGTACGGCATCGGCGCGAGATCCGGACGCGCGGCTTGCGACTTGCGATAGGCATCGATGTTGCGGCAACCAATCCGCTCGAAGGCCCGGTACCGCTCGTCCATCTCGTGCGTCACCCAGCGGAGGACCGAGACGACCTTATCCACCTCGGTCACCACCGGCCGAAGCAGGTGCGGGATGCCGTTGTAGCCGGTGAGCTCGACACGCTTCGGGTCGATCATCAGCAACCGCAGATCCTCGGGCGAGCAGCGGAGGAGCAGCGAGGCGATGATCGAGTTGACGCAGACCGACTTACCGGAACCGGTAGCACCGGCGATGAGCAGGTGCGGCATCCTCGCCAGGTCCGCGCAGACGACGTGGGAGGAGACATCCTGTCCCAGTGCGACCGCGAGTCGGGCGCGGGCCGAGAGCGCCGCGAACTTCTCCGATTCAATCAGATCGCGGAGCGCCACGATGCCGGTGGCGCCGTTCGGCACCTCGATGCCCACGAGTTGACGCCCGGGAACTGGAGCCTCGATGCGGATACTCGGCGCGGCGAGCGCGAGGGCGAGGTCGTTCTGCAGGCTTACGATCTCGCTGACCTTGATCTTGTCCCGCCGCGTGACGTTCCCGGTCCGATCGCGTCGCTCGCGATAGCCCGGCCGAAGCCCGAACTGCGTCACCGTCGGGCCCGGATTCACCTCAACGACGCGCGCATAGACGTCGAACTCCGCGAGCGCCTCCTCGATGGAGGTCGCCTTCTGCTCGATGTCGGTCTGCGTGAGCTCGCCACGGAGTCCCTTCGCGAGCAGCGTGAGCGGGGGACGGACCCAGTTTCTCGTGCGCGCGTCCAGCGGCTCCGGATCGGGAATCGCGGCGATCGATGGTTCAAGGGTCGTGACGCCGGCCGCGGCGGCGAGAATGCGAGGAGCCTCGTCGCGCGGCTCGCGCGTGATGGACGGGGGAATGGGCGGCGTTCGGAAACGGGGCGATTCCGTTGTCAGCCGGCGTCCGAGATCTGCCGCGCCGCGTACGAATAGCTGGCCGACCTGCGCCGGCCCGAATCCGGTCGCGCCCCACAGCGCGATGAGAAGGAGGCTCGCCAGCGCGATCGCACCGTTCGTCGGGCCGAGCAGACTGACACTGGCGCCAAGAAGGACCCAGCCGATCGCGCCCCCACCACCGCCACCCCAGGCGGGCAGGGGATCTCCGGTCGCGAACTGCAGAAGGGCGGCGCCGAGCGAGAGCGACGCGGCCTGGGCGATAAGCGCACGCTTGCACACGCGCTCTGGATCGACGAAGGACGGTTGCCAGGCCGCCAGGCCCAGCCAGACGACGAAGAGCGGGAGCACGTAGGCAGCGTGCCCCAGCGCGCCGCGCATCCCGTCGCTCATCCACCGCGTGACGAGGCCGTCCGGTATCGCCAGCGCCAGGGCGAGGGCCGCGGCACATACCGCGAGCAGGACGCCGTTGGCAATCGGCCCGAGCGGCCAGGTCAGTTCTCTGGGCACCTCGTCCGGAATCGGGCGTGCGGACTTCCGGGGCCTGGGAGACACGATCGGCTTATAGAGACGCGGACGTTAGACGCCGATTCAGGAATCGACGCGGGTGAACGCGGTTGCGCGCGTGTACTGGATCAAGCCTGTCGACGGTATGCCCTCATCCGTCCGGCCAATGAGAAACTCCTCCACGTCGACGAGATCGCGCGCCCGCCATCCCGCCTGCGCACGGAACGCGGACTGCCCGCCGGTCGTCCCGCGCAGTTCCCAGAAGAGGATGAACTCCTGCAGCCCTGCCTGAGCCCGCAGGTCCACCGTCCAATCCTCGTGCGGCGGCATCCACGCGCAGAGGACGCAGTCCGGCTGGAAAGCGGCGAGCGCGGCACGGTAGTCGATGGTCCTCACGTTCTCCCACATCTCCACGGGAACGGCCCGATACTCCGGCAAGGTGAAGCCACGCAGTGCCTCTGGTCCCGCGTCCGTCGCGACGACCTGAACGCCACGCGAGGCGAGGTGCCAGGCGAGATCGCCACGCCCGGCACCGACCTCGAGGACCAGACGAAATCGACGGCTGAGGAGGTACTCGGCCAGCCGATCGACGGCCTCGATCGTCCAGATCGCGAAGCGTCGCTCGCGCTGACACCAATCGTGAAATGCCGCGATCGCGTGCGGGTTCGTGACGATCTCCTCCAGGTCGGCAAATGGCGGCAGCGCCCGGCCGGCGTGCAGGTCGTCGAGCGCTCGGGACGCCAGGTCAGCGCCGCGACCGCTCTGCGTGCGGCTCAAGAAGTTGAACGGCTGATCGCGGAGAAGGCGTAAGTGGCCCGCCGCCTCGCTCAAAACAGATTCAGCTGGCGCGGCGGCTCGGCCTCCGGCGCTGGAGCCGGCGGTGGGCGCGCATCCGCCATGACTGAAGGGAGGCGCGCCATATCGTCCAGGAGGGTCCGCCGCAACGAGGGCTGGTGCAGCGCCGCGGCGGGGTGGTACATGGGAAAGACGGTCAAATCGTCGAATCGCCTCGGCCGACCGTGCACCCGCGAGATGGGCTCGCCGGGCAGAAAGCGCCCCAGTGAGTGCCGGCCCAGCGTCACGATCACACTCGGGCGAAGGGCCTCCACCTGCCGCGTGAGATACCCGGAGCAGGCGGCGATCTCCTCCGGCAGAGGGTCGCGATTGCCCGGCGGCCGACACTTCACGATGTTGGTGATGAACACCTCGGACCTCGAGAGCTTCGCCGCCCCGAGCAGTTCGCCGAGGAATTGGCCGGCGGCGCCGACGAAGGGTCGCCCCTGTTGATTCTCGTGATGTCCCGGAGCCTCGCCCACCAGCATCACCCGTGCGGTTGCGGGGCCCTCGCCGGGAACGGCCTTCACTCGACCGTGGGCGAGCGGACACAGGGTGCATCGCGACACTTCCGCCGCGATGCTGTCGAGCACGCCGGGGATTTTAGCCAGCCCCGTCGCGCGCGCTCGATCGTCGCGAGATCAGCCCCGACCGAGCCCGCCCGCGAATCGCGCCTGCACCCATGCAAGGTCGCCGTCATCCAGGAGCACGGCGATGCGGTCCTCCGCGTACATGGTGTCCTTCGTCTTTGAGAGCCAGTCTCGGAACCCCGAATCGCGCAGTTGGTTGCGGCGGGCCTCTTCGATCGGCCGCTGTTCGTCCCGCTCGAGCACGTCGATGAGATGGAAACCGAAGGCGGACTCCACGGGATCGCTCACCGTATTGAGGGGAAGGCTGAACGCCGCCTGCCCGAAGGCCGGATCCACGTCTTCGCGCGCGATCCAGCCGAGGTCGCCGCCTGTGCTGTTATTGCTCGTATCCTGCGATGCCTCTTTCGCCAACGCATCGAACGACTCGCCGGCCTTGAGGCGCCCCAGGATCGCCTGTGCCTGCTCGAGCGTCGGGAGCAGGATGTGACGGACGCGAGCCTGCGGCTCGGCCGTAGGGGCATCCTGGGTGAGCACGACCTTCAGCGCTTCCTCGAGGGCGCCCCGCCGGATGACGATCCGCCGATAGAGCGGCTCGTCAATCACGCGGGAGTTCGTGAGGAGGTTCCGTAGTCGGTCGAAGGGATCGACCGTCGGGATCGGCGTGACGCCGGGCGTCGGTTCTGGGCGAGGTGGGTCCCCGTACTGGCGGACGATCTGCGCATCCTCCTCGGCGCTACCGATAGTGATGCCTCGCCGGGCCGCCTCGATCTCCAGGATGGTCACGTCGATCAACTCGTCCTCGACCGCCTTGTCGAGCGTCGCGCGGCGCCCCTCCAGTTGCTGGATCTGCTGCTGGATCATGCTGGATGCCGATTTCTGGCTGGCGCCGAACGCCCGCAACTGATTGATGTTCGACTCCAGCGCGAGCATGCGGAACTGATAGAGACGCGAGTAGACATCCAGATCGATGGCGCGATCGTCGACCCGCACCGCGACCTTCTGCCCGCGCGTAGACTGCAGGAAGTATCCCGTTCCCAGGATACCTGTGGTCGCCAGCACGATCGCCACCAGGCTGACGAAGAGCACGACGCGCATCCGTCGCTGACGCTGGCGGCGCTGTGCGATGCGATTGAGCGGACGCGGCGGCGGGCCGCCCGGAGGTATCGGCCGACCCGGCGCAATCCGGCCCATCGCGATCAGCTTTCGCTGGCTGGCGTCTCGGGAGCTTCGACCTGCGCCTCGACCGGCTGTGGAGCGGGGCCGCGGTTCCCACCCGGCTGTGACCCGTAGGGGCCGAAACTGTCGCGGGGCGGGAACGGACGCTCGCTCACCGTGGGCATACCGGGCACTGGCATCACCATTCCGCCGCTGGTGCGGATGTGCTCGGCCGAGAAGGGCAGCAGTGCGATATGGCGGGCGCGCTTGAGCGCCCGCGACAGGCGCCGCTGATGCTTCGCGCACGTGCCGGTGCGGCGCGACGGCTCGATCTTGGCGCGATCGGACATGAAGCGCCGAAGCCGCATCAGGTCCTTGTAGTCGATGTAATCCAGCTTCTCGACGCAGAACTGACAGACCTTACGCCGGGGAGCGTAGCGTCCGCGTGGACGCTGCGGTCGCTGTGGGCGGCCGTCTCCGCCCGGTCCGCCGGGCCCCTGAGGTACTTCGCTCATCGGTCTCTCCTCTGCCTAGAAGGGGATGTCGTCGGGTTCGAACTCGTCGGCGGGCGCGTCGGGCTCGGGGCGCGTGCCGCCTCCGGCCGCCTGCTGGCGACTGTCCAGAAGGCGCATCTCATTGGCGATAACCTCGGTGCGATAGTGCTTCTGCCCGTCCTGGCCATCCCAGGATCGGGTCTCGAGGCGCCCCTCGATATAGACCTTGCGCCCCTTGGTGATCAGCTGGTTGCAGGTCTCGGCGAGGCGACCCCATGCAACCACGTTGAACCATTCGGTGTGCTCTTTCATCTCGTTGTCCTGGCCCCGCCAGCGGCGCGATGACGCGACCGAGAAGGTCGTGACGGCCTGTCCGCCCGGAGTAAAGCGCATCTCCGGATCGCGGCCCACGTTCCCGATAACCATCACTTTGTTGAGCGTCACGTTCCTACTCCCCCGGTCGCACCGTCAGATACCGGATGACATCCTCGGAGATGCGGAGATTGCGCTCCAGGCCGCGGATCGTCTGCGGCCCCGCGCGAAAGTTGATCTGGTAGTAGTGTGCTTCGCGCTGACCGTCGATCACGTAGGCCAGCCGCCGGCGACCCCACGGCATGACCTTTTCGATCTCGCCGCCGTCGCTCGTGATCCAGCCCTGGACGCGCTCGCTGACCTGATCGGGTTCGGAGTCGGGGGCGCCCGGCCGCACGAGGAAGACGAGTTCATAGTCACGCACTGTGCACGTTCTCCATGGAGTTGCCATCGATCGAGAATCGAAGTTGATTCGCCGATGGCGGAGGTTCCAGCGACTGGCGCCGGTAGCGGTTACCTTACCAGAAGGCGCACACGCGCGCTATTCGAGGTAGTCCTTCAGCTTCCGGGCGCGGCTGGGATGACGCAGTTTTCGCAGCGCTTTTGCCTCTATCTGCCGTACCCGTTCCCGGGTCACCCCGAACTCCCGACCCACCTCTTCCAGCGTCCGGCTCCGCCCATCGTCGAGTCCGAACCGCAATTGCAGGACGCGCCGCTCGCGACCGGAGAGGCTGTCGAGCGCATCGTCGACCTGCTCGCGGAGCAACTGCACGGACGCCGCCTCCGCCGGGGCGAGCGCAGTGATATCGGGCACCAGATCGCCCAGACGCCCATCGTCATCTTCCCCCACGGGGGTCTCCAGTGACACCGGCTCCAGCGATGCCTTCAGGATCTCGTTGATGCGCTCGGTCGGCATGCCGAGTTCCGCGGCAACTTCATCGGGCGTGGGCTCCCGCCCCAACTCCTGCACCAACCTTCGCGCGGTGCGAATCGTCTTATTGATCGTCTCGACCATGTGGACGGGCACACGGATCGTGCGCGCCTGATCGGCGATCGACCGGGTGATCGCCTGCCGGATCCACCAGGTCGCGTAGGTGGAGAACTTGAACCCTCGCGAGTAATCGAACTTCTCGACCGCCCGAATGAGACCGATGTTCCCTTCCTGAATGAGATCGAGCAGCGACATGCCGCGGCCGAGATACCGCTTGGCGACCGACACCACGAGGCGCAGATTCGCCTCGGTCAGCCGCTTCCGGGCCAGGCGACCGCGGTGGAGGTCTGCCTCGAAGTACCGCCTGCGCGGGGGGTCTACCGGACCATTGGAGAGCATTTTCTGGCTGTACTCGCCACGCTCCATGAGCACGGCAAGCTCGACCTCCAGGCGCGAGGTGAGGAGATCCACGCGGCCAATCTCCCGGAGGTACTGCCGCACCGGATCATCGATGCCCTCGAACTCGGCGACGGCTGCGACCGGGTCGACCTCGACCTCCGGCTCCTCGACGAGTTCCGTCGGCGACGGCTCGACAGCGTCCCAGGCTACGACATCAGGTGATTCGCCCGCACCGACGGCCTCCTCGGGGAAGCCGACCTCATCCTCGTCGGGGGGCGCACGAACGCCTGTCCCGACCTCCGCCTCGTCGGTCAAAAGGAATAGCCTCCGACTATCGCGCTTCGGTCGCGGTGGATTATACGAAGCGCCCCGCCGGCACCGGCCCTAGCCCGCCGCGGCAACCGCCTCCTGCGAACGCTCGGGGTGGCCGATCGTCCGAAGGGGTCCAATCCGGGCTTCATCGCGGATCACGAGAGTCCAGGGAGGGTTGTAGCGACTCTTGGTCTCTCGTTCGAGCACCGCGATCTCGGCGACGAGACTCCGAATGCGCTCGCGCTGCGGAACGACCTCCTCTGGGGCCTCGCGCTCTGCATCGCGACAGAATGCTCCGATGAGAGCGACTTCGCGGCGATAGTTCAGCATCCGCAGTCGCCGCAGGACCGCCAGCGATTCGCCGGTTGCCGATGGATCATCCAACTCCAGAAGATCGGCACCCCAAGACGCAAGCCAGAGCGCGTAGTCGCCAAGCGATTCGTCCAGGTCGGCCGCCGGGTCCAGATCGGCCGCAGCCTGTCCGGCAAGGATGCGATCGCGCAGCCACACGAACACAGCCCGGGCGTCCTCACGGTAGAAGTCCTCGGCATCCAGATCGCGAAGGACGTCGCGGCTGGCCGGATGGCGGAACAGAAGGTTGAGAAGGTACTCCTCCAGAGTCACCCAATCCCGCTCCGTCGGCCTCGTCGGGGCGGCCTCGACGGCCGCGGTCGGCCGCTGTCGGGCGATGCGAGACCCCCGGAATCGCTGGCGGATCGCGCCGGGATCGATCTCGAACCGCGACGCCAGCGCGCTGATGTATTGCTCCGCCAGGACCGGGTTGCCCAGATCGCGGAGCACCTCGAGGATCGCGTCGATCGCGCGGGCCCGCAGGGCCAGGTCGGAACCGGCGCGAGAGATCTCCGATTCGACGAGCACGTCGAGCACAGGCACCGCGCGTGAAATCGCCTCGCGAAACTCATCGGGCGACCGCAGGATCACCTCGTCGGGGTCCACCCCGGCGGGCAGCCGAGCCACACGCAGGTCAAGATCCTGTCCGCGGCGCAGGCGAACCAGTCCGCGGCGATCGGCGATGGGTGTCGCGATGCCGCCGGCCATCGTCCGGGCAGTCTCGAGCGCGCGGAGCGCGGCCGTGTCACCGGCCGCATCCGCGTCCAGCGCCAGGACGACGCGCGGCGCAAGCCGCTTCAGGTTCTGGAAGTGCTGCTCCGTCAGCGCGGTGCCGAGCGCCGCGACCACGTTCTCGAACCCGGCCTGGTGGGCGACGATCGCATCGAGGTACCCCTCCACGACGATGGCTTCGCCGGTGCGCCGAATTGCCGCGCGGGCGCGATCGATCGCGAACAGCGTCGCACCTTTGCTGAAGATGGGTGAGTCGGCCGAGTTGAGGTACTTCGGCTGATCGTCGCCGAGCGTGCGCCCGCCGAAGCCGATCGGGCGCCCCTGCGCATCCCGGATCGTGAAGATGAGGCGACCACGGAACCGATCGTAGAAGCCCCCGGTATCGCGCTGAACGACCAGTCCCGCCTCGAACAGTTCCTGCGGCGTGAAGCCGCTCTTTCCCAGGTGGGCGAGCAGCGCGTCCCACGAGGCGGGAGACCACCCGATATCGAAGGCACGGGCGGTATCCCGGCTCACGCCCCGCTGCTCTAGATACTGAAGAGCGCTCGCTCCCTCCGGCCCGAAGAGGTGGGAGTGGAAGAACCGACTCGCCGCCGCGGCCCCTTCGTAGAGACGTCGGAACCGATCGTCCTCAGCCCGACGCGCCATCGGAGCTCGCAACTCCACCCCGGCACGCTGTGCCAGCACGCGGAGCGCCTCGGCAAACTCGATGTTCTCGACCCTCATCACAAAGGAGAACGCGTCGCCACCCAGGCCGCAGCCGAAGCAGTGCCACGTGTCCCGATCCGGGAATGCGTAGAACGAGGGCGTCTTCTCCGTATGGAATGGACAGAGCCCCTTGAAGTTGCGACCCGATCGGGTGAGCTTGACCCGTTCGCCGACGAGGTCGACGATCGAGATGCGCTCCTTGATCTGTTCGAGCGAGCTATCCCCGGCCACTCGACCCCCCGGCCATCCAGTACAGGCTCGCGAGCATCACGGCGTTATTCAGTCCGTGCGCGACCATGCCCGGGATGACGGACCGGGTTCTATCGTACAGGAACGCGAGGATCAGAGCCATGACCGCGATGGGGACGAGAGCCTCAACGTTCAGATGGATCGCCGCGAAGACGACTCCACTCCCACCGTAGGCAACCCACCGCGCATAGCGGTGTCGTAGGGCCGTGAAGACCCAACCGCGAAAGAAGAGCTCCTCGCACGCCGGCGCGACCACGACCGCGAGCAGGAAGAAACCCGCGAGTTGGGTGGGACCGGCCTGGGTCAGAGGCAGGAAATCGCGGTACTGCGTCGGCGTCACGCCGACCGCCTGGAGCGCCTGCGTGGCCGCCACGGAGAGGATCAGAATCGCCAGGCCGCCGATCACTCCCTGCCCGATCCGGCGCTCGAAGGCGACCGCGTTGAGACCCAGGTCGTCCCAGGTCAGGACTCCGGGCCGAATCACGCGGATCAGCAGCACGGTCAGCAGCGCTCCCTGCCCGGCGAGGAGCGCGAGGCTCCGCCGCGAGACGTCGTCATCGCTCGTCGTGAGGAGATAGACGGGTGCGGTGAAGAGCGCGCCGAGCACGACGGCCAGGGCGATACCGCCCGCCAGAGTCACGGGCGCGAACGCGGTACGTCGCGCCAGTTCGGCATCGAGGCTCGGCGAGACAACGAACAGGAGAAGTCCGGCGATGCAGGCGATCGCACCGAGCCCGACGAGAACCGCGAACAGGATATTCGCGGGATCGACATCGAAGAGTGCGGCCCCCACACCCGACCCCCTCACCACGAGTCCGCCCGCGCCGAGCCCGAGCGAGCCGCCGCCACCCAGGGAGAGGTACAGACCCGAACGGCTCAGGCGCTCCAGGCGCGTCCGGCGCTCCGCGTGCCCGTTCAGGGTCCGACCGGAGGCGCTGCGATCACCCTCTCGTAGCACGCGCGGGCGAATCGATCCGTCATGCCTGCGATGTAGTCGACGGTCACACGCTCGATCGGGTCCCTCCCCACTCGCTGGCGAAACTCGCCGGGCAACTGCTCGGGATGCCGCACGAAGTGGTGGAAGAGCGCCCGGATCACTTCCTGCGCCTGACCTGTCTCCGGACGAGCATCGGAGTTCAGGTACACGGCGCGAAACATGTAATCGCGAAGCTCGTCGACCGCGTCACGGACCGGCGGACTCATTGATATGCGGGCCTCGCCTCGAGCCGCCGACGCGATCAGGGTGTCACGCACTCGGCCGCACCCCTCCGCATCCTGATCCCAGCTCTCGCTATCGGCCTCGGCCGCCTGCCAGCTCGCCGAGACGACATCCCTCACCATCGTATCGATCCGCATCGAGTGATTCGGGCCCAGCACCGCACGCGCCCGCGACGGTAGGTCCTCCTCGCCGATCAGTCCGGCACGCACGGCGTCGCCGATATCGTGGTTGAGATACGCGATGGCATCGGCGAGTTTGCAGACCTGGCCTTCGAGGGTTGCCGCGACACCCCAGCCGAGCGCAGTGACGCCCTCGCGCGCCTTCGAATGAGTGGGGATGCTCTCGCGCGTCTCCCAGGTGAGATTGAGTCCCTCGCCATTCTTCTCGAGGACATCGACGATCCGCAGCGACTGATGGTTGTGGCGGAAGCCGCCTTCGATGAGGCCGTCCAGCGCCTCCTCACCGGCATGCCCGAACGGCGGGTGGCCGAGATCGTGGGCGAGCGCGATCGCCTCGGTCAGATCCTCGTTCAGGTTGAGTGCTCGGGCGATGGTCCGAGCGATCTGACTGAGTTCGATGGTGTGGGTGAGACGGGTGACGTAATGATCCCCCCGCGGCGCGATGAAGACCTGAGTCTTGTCCTTCAGTCGCCGAAACGCCTTGCAGTGGATCACCCGATCGCGATCCCGCTGAAAGCAGGTCCGAATCGGTGACTCGGGCTCGGGTCGGGCTCGGCCGAGCGAGTACTTGCTCTTTGCCGCCAGCCGCGAGAGGCCGAGCTCACGCCGCTCGATTCTGTGCCGCACCGCATCGGACACACGGGCGATCACAGCGCCGACTATAAGGATCCCCTCGCACCCGCTCGGATGCACCCGATATCGCCGCGCCACTCGTCCGGGGGAATCAGCACCGCCCGGCGCTCGATTCCCCGGACCAGGGACGCGATCTAGCGATCGCGGACCGCGGGCGCCAGCGCGGCCTGCGCCGCCGCCAACCGGGCGATCGGCACGCGGTAGGGCGAGCACGAGACGTAGTTGAGACCGATCTGGTGGCAGAACTCCACGGAACTCGGTTCACCGCCGTGCTCGCCGCAGATCCCGACCTCGAGGTCGGGCCTCGCCCGGCGCCCATCCTCCACCGCCATACGCATCAACTTGCCGACGCCCGCCCGATCCAGGGCCTGGAACGGATTGACCGGCAGGACCTTGCGCTCGACGTACTGGAGCAGGAACTTGCCCTCGGCATCGTCGCGGCTGATCGCGAAGGTCGTCTGCGTGAGGTCGTTGGTACCGAACGAGAAGAACTCGGCGTGCTCGGCGATCTCCGCGGCGGTCAGGGCGGCACGCGGCACCTCGATCATGGTGCCGAACTTGTAGCTCAGGCGACCGCGCTCCTCCTGAACCCGGGCTGCCTCCGCCTCCAACTCCTCGCGCGTCACGCGGAGCTCGTTCACGTGGCCGACGAGCGGGATCATGATCTCCGGGTGGACGACGTGCCCCTCGGCGGCGATGTCGGCCGCCGCCTCGAGGATCGCGCGGACCTGCATCCGAACGATCCCCGGGAAAAGGATGCCGAGGCGGCAACCCCGCAGACCGAGCATCGGATTCGCTTCGTGCATCGCCGTCACCGTGCGCAGTAGCGCCTCCTTGGCGGCATCAGGCGCGCCGCGGGTGCGAGCTTCGGTGACTTCGACCAGAAGATCATCGCGATGCGGCAAAAACTCGTGGAGCGGCGGATCGATCAGGCGGATCACCA
>CAZHZF010000054.1:0-8283 GCA_964536925.1 uncultured Dehalococcoidales bacterium
CGTCAACAAAGGTTAATAGTGGAGACTGCGGAGCGGCGATTCGAAAGCTCACTTTTCGACATTCAGCAGCTCGTTCGTGCTGACCTTTTTGATTCGGAACTTGAGGCAGCCATGGCATTGGCGAAACAGGGGTTTAGTCGAGCAGCTGGAGCGATGGCAGGAGTCGTACTTGAGAGTCACCTCACTCAGGTCTGCGCCAATCACCGCGTCGATGTTCGCAAGAAGTCACCAGGACTCGCTGATCTCAATGATTGGTTGAAAGACGCGGGCGTAATCCAAGTTCCTGAGTGGCGGAACATTCAGCACCTGGCAGACCTACGTAATCTCTGCGATCATAAGAGAACAGTAGAACCTCGCCGCGAGCAGGTAGATGAATTGATCGTAGGAGTAACGAAGATAACAAAGACCATTTTCTGAGCTTGGAAGCGCGCGACGTTCAGCCGTACGAAGATGCCGACGCCGGCGGACCAACCAACGCGGTGCCTGAGGTGTCCGCACAGACTATGTCCGAGGGCGCGGTCTCATACGCTCGATCACTTCCATGGTTCTGGACTAGATCCCCGCGCGCGCCACCGCGGCCTCGGCGAACGCGGCGGAGAGCACGCGATAGCTCTGCTCGGCCGCCGCCGACGGGTCATATCCGGGCTGGCGCTGGACGCGCAGGCTGATCTCGCCGCAGATCGCGCCGCGATAGCCGACCCGACTCATCTCCGCGATGAAACGCCGGTAATCGAACGCTCCGTCGCCGGGAACGACGAAGCGGTAGTCGGGCACGCGGCCCACCTCATCCTTCACGTGCGCGTGCACCGCGTGTGGCCCCAGGAGCGCGACCACCTCCGCGACGTCGTAGCCCTGCACCGAGAAGTCGTTGATATCGAGCGTGATGCCGAGATTGGGCCGCGCGATCGCGTCGACGATCCAGGCCACCTTATCCGGACTGTCCAGCACGCCGTCCATGTGCGGCTGGAGCGCGATGGTCACACCGCGGGTGGCGCCGCGCTCGCACACCCGGGTCAGGCGTTCCCGCGCCATCTCCCGCCGCCCAGGCCAATCGCCGGGCCGACCGCCGAGGTAGGTATCGACCACGGGCGGACCGGCGGTCCCGGCCCATTCGGCGGCGAGATCGATCGCGTTCGCGAGCTGGGCGAGATTCTCGTCCAGGTCCCGAGGATCGTCGGCGAGCAGATCGACGTTGCTCGCCAGCGCCGCCAGGACGAGGTCGTGCTCGCGGAGGAGTCGGGCGATCCTTCGGCGGCGATCCGGGGTGAGGAGGTCCAGCGCGTCGCGCCACCCGGGGACGACCGCGAGTTCGATCGCATCGTACCCCAGTGCGGCCAGCAGGGGGATCGCCTCCTCGGCGCGCACCGTCGGCATGCTCCAGGTCGTATACCCCAGTCGCACGGCGGTGGATGCTACCATCGTTCGCCGGAGCCCACCGAAAAGGCTGCTTCCCTGGGTGGAGGAAACCGTGACCGACACCGTGCTCGCTCCCATCGCCTACCGCACGCTCAACGATCTGGTCACCGAGCAGTTGCGCGATGCGATCCTCAGCGGTCGCTTTCCGCCCGGCACCGCGCTCAACCAGCGGGATATCGCCGATCAGTTGAGCGTGAGCCGCATGCCGGTACGCGAGGCGTTTCGCGCACTCGAACTCGAGGGGCTCATCCGCGGGTTGCCGCGGCGCAAGGCCGTCGTCGTGACGCTCCAACCGGAGGATGTGGCCGAGATCGTCGATATCCTCGCCACGCTGGAGGCGCGCGCGGCAGAGCGCATCGCCGAACGACTCGATGGCGAGGCGATCGATCGCCTCCGCGCCCTCAACGCCGAACTCCGCGCCTCGCCGAGCGACGTCATCCGACGGATCGAGCTGGACCTCGAGTTCCACGGCCTCATCTGCCAGCAGCCGGCCACGCGCACCGCGCTGCTCGTGCAGACCCATCGCAACGCCCTGCGACCCTATGTCATGGCGACGGATGGCCTGGCCAGCCGACGCGCCGAGGCCGAGGCGGAGCACGATGCGATCGTCGCCGCCTTCGTGCGGGGAGACTCCGCGGGCGCCGCCGCGGCCGTCGACCGCCACGTCCGCGCGGAGGGACACGCCCTGGTCGCGTGGCTGAAGGGACGCCTCTCAGCCGAAGACTGAACGGGTGAGGTCGGTTTCGCCCGGCCAACAGCACCCCGGTCGTCGACCTGTCCCACGCAACATCCGCGACTCCCGATCCACACGCAGGTGGGGAAATCGGCCACATCTGGTATCTGGGATCCCAGATTGTGGAATGTCTGAGGCTGTGATACTCTAGCCCGACGTTCCGATACGGGAGGAGAGTGTTCGTGAAACTCAACCGTCGCGCGTTCCTTGGCGCTGGTCTCGGCGCGACCGGCCTCGCCGCGCTGGCCGCCTGTGCACCACCGGCACCGGCACCCACCAAGCCCGCTGCCGCGGCGGCCCCGACCGCGACCGGCACCGTCCCCCAGGTCGCGGCCAAGCCCGCTGCTGTGAAGAGCATCTTCACTCTCGCGCCCAAGACGTGGGTCGACCTCGGCATGCAGGATGCGACGCTGCGCTTCAACCAGGATTGGGCGGAACTGGGCAAGGTGACCCTCGAGGAGACGGCACAGGACTGGCAGACCAAGGCGCTCGCCCAGATCAAGGACAAGACGCTCCGTTGGAGCGGCGCGGGCTACGTCGAGTTCGGGTGGAGCCACACTTTCATCAAGAACGGCATGGCTCAGCCGATCGATGCCTATGTGAAGGGCTCGAAGGTTCCCTTCGGCCAGCGGCAGAAGGAAGGGTACCTCAACAAGGGCGTGTGGGACTCGATCGCCTTCGAGGGCAAGCAGTACTACATCCCCATGAAGCTCAACGCCCACGTCGTCGGCTATCGGATCGACTACCTCCAGGAGGCCGGGTACGAGGCCTTTCCGAAGACCTGGGACGACGTCGACAAGATGATGGTCAAGCTCAAGCCGGTCGTCGAGAAGTACAAGGCGACAGGCGTGGGCATCTCGCGGGATCTCTTCCGCACCCTCGGCACCTCCTTCACGACAGTCATCGACAAGCCGTTCGACGAGCAGGGCGTCTGGAAGCTCGAGAGCCCGGAGTGGATCCAGCTCCTCGAGATGTACAAGAAGTGGAAGGACATGGGTATGGCCCGCATCGACGGGCCGGAGCACAACGACGTCTGGCAGAAGGGCGGATTCGCCTTCTCGCTCGGCTCGCACTCGCTCGTGCGCCTCGGCCGACAGGTGTGGGGGAATGCCAAGGTCAACGGCGCGGTACCGCCGCAGGCGAACGCGACCCAGCCGCCGCGGACCTGGATCCACGTCGACCACGGGATGGTCTTCCAGAACGCGCCTGACCCGCAGCTCGCCGCCGACTGGCTCCTCTCGATCCTCGGTGACGAGGGGTCTCCGGCCGACCGATGGTGGAGCGGGGTGGTCAACTTCTCCGGCCAGCCGTCGACGCAGGCGATGGTCGACAAGCACCTGAAGAGCAATGCCGGCCTGAAAGAGGTCTACGACATCATGCAGATCGTCCCCAACTCCTACATCAACTCGATCCAGGTGGCCGGCGCCTACGCGATCGTGCAGTCGAAGATGTGGCCGCACCTCGATAAGTTCTTCAGCGGCGAACTCACCGCGAAGGCGGCGATGGCGCTCGTGAAGAAGGATGTCGACGACGAGCTCGCGAAGCAGAAGGCGTAGGCGCACGCCGACTTCTCTCTGATGGCGCAGCGGGTCGGGGAGCAGCGATCGAACGCCCAGCTCTGGTGGCAGGCTCTGCGGAGCCTGCGCACCGAGCGCTGGGGCGAGTTCGCGGCCGGCTACCTCTTCATCGGTCCGGCGGTGCTGCTCTTCGCCGTGTTCAACGCTTATCCGATCCTGCGCGGGCTGATGATCGCGTTCTCCGACTACCGCTATCTCATCCCGAACCACGAGCCGTTCAACGGCCTGGCGAACTGGACCGAGATGGCGGCCGATCCCGTCTTCTGGGCCTCTTTCGGGCGATCGCTCCAGTACACGGGCATCTACTTCATCCTCAACTTCGGGATGGCGTTCCTGGTCGCCGTGCTCATCAGCCAGGTGATCAATCAGCGCGAGGCCGGTCTCTATCGGGTGATCGCGTATCTGCCGGTCGTCCTGCCCATCGCCGTTGCCGTCCTGGTCTGGCGGCAACTCCTGAGCGCGGAGTTCGGCTACGTCGCGTACATCCTCCGCGAGATCTTCGGCGCCGGTTCGCCCGACTTCCTGCGGAGCCCTGCCTGGTCGGTCCCCGTGCTGGCGACGCTCGGTGCCTGGAAGGTGATGGGGACGAACGTCCTCCTCTTGCTCGTGGGTCTCTACAACATCAACACCGAGCTCTACGAGGCGGCAGCGATCGATGGCGCCGGCTGGTGGCGGCGGCTCTTCCACATCACCATCCCGCTGCTTCGCCCCACCTTCACGATCATCTTCGTCCTCGCCGCGGGCGTCCTCGGCGGCGGCACCGAGGAGTCGCTCATCCTGTTCGGGCTCGCCGAGGCCGGGCCCCAGGGTGCGGGCCGGGTGGCCGGTCGGTATGCCTACGAGACGGCGTTCCTCATCGGCGACATGCGCTGGGGCTACGCCGCGGCGATCAACCTCGCGATCGGCCTGACCTCGATGGTGCTGTCCGCGGCGATCTTCCGCGCGCTGCGGTCGGGGCGGGTCTAGAAGATGATCGTCTCCGCCGGCCGTGCGCGCTCGGGCGCGAGAGGCCTGTCCGCGATCGGGTGGGTGCGGCGCCATCGCGGCCGCCTGGCCGTCCGCCTCGCCCTCTGGATCCTGCTCGCCTACTTCCTCATGCCGATCGTCTGGACGATCTCCTCCTCGCTCAAGACGCGCGCCGAGCTCTACCAGGCGACGCCAAGCCTGATCACCCTCGCGCCGACGATCGAGAACTACACCTACGCGCTGCGCAAGATGGTCGGGTTCGATCTGTTCTTCCAGAACAGCCTGATCGTGACACTCGGCGCGGTGGTCGTACAGACCGTGCTTGCGAGTCTGGCCGGCTACGGCTTCGCGCGACTGCGGTTCAAGGGGCGTGACCTCATCTTCTACACGATGATCATGCTCATCTTCGTGCCCCGCGCCGGCGGGCTGATGGCCCAGTACGAGTTGATGCAATTCCTCGGGCTGCGGAACAACCTGATCGGCCTGATCCTGCTGCTCTCCGCCGGGCTCTCCGTGCCCGTCTTCATCATGCGGCAGGCGTTCCTCAACCTGCCGGTCGACTTCGAGGACGCCGCCCGCGTGGACGGCTGCAACCGGTTCCAGGCGTTCTGGTTCGTGATGATGCCGATGGCCACGGGGGCGGCAGTCGTCGTCGCGCTGTTCGAGTTCATCCGGGTCTGGGGTGACTACCTCATCTCGCTGACGATGATCGACGATCGCAACCTGTTCACCCTCGGTGTCGGGATGGCGATGACGCTCATCGGCACCACGGTCGAGTTCGGCGAGTTCACCTCGTATGGCGCTCAGGCGGCGGCGTACGTGATGGGTGCCGCGCCGGTCGCGATCTTCTTCCTGCTCCTCCAGCGCTGGTTCGTGCGCGGCCTGATGGAGGGACTCAAACTCTGACGCGCCGCGCGATACTCGGCGCGAGAACGCGCCCCGGGAGGGTCTCTTGGCACGGGTGAAGTACGCCGCGGTCGGGTGTGGCGGCATGGGGCGCCGTCATCTGCGCGGCGCGGCCACGCTCCAGAAGTCGTCGTTCGCGAACATGGAACTCGTCGCCTGCTGCGACCTCAAACGAGAGCAGGCCGAGCTGTACGCCGACGAAGCGAAGGACCTCCTCGGCCAACGGCCGAAGGTGTACACCGACATCGCGCAGATGGCGCGGGAGGTTCCGGATCTCGAGGCGGCGGATGTGACTGTCGAGAGCGGCTTCCACCACTCCGTGGCCGTCGCGTGCCTCGAGGCCGGCCTCCATGTGATGTGCGAGAAGCCGCTCGCGATCACCGTGCGCGCGTGCAATCTGATCATCGAGACGGCGCGCCGCCGCAATCGGATCCTCTCGGTCGCGGAGAACTTCCGCCGCGATCCGATTCGCCGCCTGGGTCGCGCGCTCATCGACGATGGCGCGATCGGCACGCCACGTCTCATGACACAGACCTTCTTCGGTGGGCGGGATCGGATCTCGATGACCATCTGGCGCCACATGAAGCACACCGCCTCCATGCCCGTGGACGCCGGCGTCCATGAGGCGGATCTGATCCGCTACTACATGGGCGAATTCCGCTCGGTGTTCGGCCAGTCTCGTCTGCACGAGAAGGTGCGCTACCGGGGAACGGAGAATACGGGCGGTCCGGGCGGCTTCTACGGCGCCTATCGCGCGGAGATGCCGGAATCGATCGAGCCGACCGGCGATGACGCGCTGTACGCGCACATCATGTTCCAGTCGGGTGCGATCGGCCACTGGATCGACGATCACGCCGCGCACGGGATCCGGCGGGATGAGCGACTCATCCTTGGTGCGAAGGGGACGCTCGAACTCTCCGGCAACCGCAACGGCCGCCCGCTGAAGCTGCATCTCGATGGCGAAGTCATCGACGACGGGCGCATCCTCGATCACGCGCCGTCCTATCGGCTCTCGCCGCTGGCCGCCGAACTCTTCGGGGGCGAGCGGGTCTGGACCTACGAGGGCGATTTCCCCTCCGTCGATGCGCGGGTCCTGGCGCTGGAGTACCACGAACTGGGCGAATGCGTCCGCACGGGGCGACCGCCGGAGGTGACGGGAGAGGAGGGGCGGAACGACGTCGCGCTCACCTACGCGCCTTTCGAAGCGGGTCGACTCGGACGGCCGGTCACCCGCGAAGAGATGCTCTCCGGTATCGCCGACGCCTACCAGCGGGAGATCGACGTGCGGTTCGGTCTGCTGAGCCCGGTGCTGGCCTGATCGGGACGGACGGTACGACCCCGTTCGCTGCGTGGTGGAGCGCGGTCCTCGGACGACGCCACGTCTGACCCGGCCCGCGCTGCGAGATGATGGCACGGGTGCTGCCGCTCTCGATGTCGCTCCCGGGGAGAAGTCTCTGCGCAGCCGGGGTTGGGCGGGGCGCCCGTAGAATCGCCGCCCGATGACCGAGGTCGATGGCTTCGCCGAGCCCACGCGCGCCGCGCTCGTACGAATGCTCGAAGAGGAGTGGGTCGCCTGGGAAGGACTCATCACCGCGGCCGCGGGACGACTCGAAGAACCCGGCGCCTGCGGTGTCTGGTCGTTCAAGGATGTGATCGCCCACGTGACGGCGTACCAGCGCTTCTGTGCCGAGATCCTGGGCGGTGCCGTCCGCCGTGTCGCCCCGCCGGAGGAGATCGGTTTCGACACCGAGCGGCGCAACGCGTGGTTCCACGAGCAGGATCGGGCTCGCCCGTTGACCGAGATCCTCGACGAGGCTCGCCAGGTGCATCGTGAACTCGTTGCCCAGATCGCGCGGCGGTCGGCCGAGGAACTGCGCGTCCATCCGGTGCCGTGGCAGGCCTGGCCGGCGTGGCGCTGGGCGATCCACCTGACCCACGAGCACTATCCGGAGCACGAGCCCGGCCTCCGGGCGTGGCTCGGATCGGGCGCCCCGCGAGGCTAGTTCGGCAGGAGAGCGAACGCCGCGCAGTGGCGGGGCCTGATGACGCCGAAATGGCGTCGATCGAGAGTGACGATCGTCGTCGCGCCGAACCGTTCGGCCAGGGCAACCACGGAAGCATCGGCGGTTCCGAGCGGCAGATCCGCGTAGCGTTCGACGAGGTCGGCGATGCGGGGCCAGTCCTCCGCCCGCGGCGGCTCGACGTCCCAGGTCGCGAGGCCTTCCACCCAGCGCGCCTCGGCTCTCGCGCCGAGACGGCGACCCACCAGATGAGCCGCTTCGGCAATCACCAGCGCGGGGATGACGAAGGCGAGATCGCGACGCCGGAGGATTGCGAGGCACGATCCGTGCCGCGCATCTCCATCGTCGGCGACGGCATAGAGCGGTCCCGCGTCAACGATCGCGATCGTGCTCAGTCGCCCAGTCCTCGGCGAGGATCTCCTCGAGCCGCTCCGCCGTGTCGCTGAAACCACTCCGACCGAGCGAGGCAAAAGGGACGGATCGCGCGTCACCCTCCTCGCCCTGATACCGCGCGGCCACGGCGCGGCGGATGACCTCGGCGACACTCGCTCCGGTCTGCGCTGCCTCACGGTGTACGCGCCAGGCGAGGTCATCCGGCAGGACGATGCTGGTGCGCTTCACCATTGCACCATAGCACCATTTGCCGGCACCGCTGGGCGACCGC
>CAZHZF010000054.1:8383-17631 GCA_964536925.1 uncultured Dehalococcoidales bacterium
CCGGAAGGAATCATCTTCCGGCAGGGGCGCGCTCGTTGCCGTGCCGCTAAAGGAGTTCCCGCCGGGGCCCTACGATCCGATCCTCGGCCCCGGAACGATCGCGAGGCGACCGGCACCACCGCCATACACGTGAGCTCACGGCTCGACACGCCTGGCCGCGGGCAGCCGGTCGAAGTCGTGATCGTAACTCAGGATCTCGGAGATGCCCTCGTCCTCCATATGCGCGACGCAGAGCGCGTCCTCGAAGTCGAGTGTGGGATGCGCGGCGTACAGGTCGAGGGCGCGCAGGTACACCCGCTTCTGGCGTAGCCGAAAGCCGCGGAAGCCGAGCAAGACGGTCAGCCGCGCACGGATGTCGGCGCGGTCCAGGCCAAGGAGACTGCGGGACGAGAGCACGTAGACCGTCTCGGCGATCACAGCCTCGCAACTCGTGATCTCCTCCTGAGCAGCAGCCACCCGCCGGAACAGTGCAGTGCAGGCCGCGCCCTTCTCGGGGTCATCCTGGGTCAGGTACCGGATGACGACGTTGGCGTCGACATACCTCACCTGGCGCGCATCTCCCGGACGAGCCTCTCGGCATGCTCCTCCTTTGCGCGTCGGCTGATTCCCTGGAGGTCCTCCGGCAGGGTGAGTGGCTTCACCGAGCCGGCCAGCGTCTCCACGTCGAAGGGCGCGGTCGTGAGCCGCACCTGCTCGCCTTCGATCTCGAAGACGACCTTCCCGCGCGGCCGTGCGCCAAGGAGGCGCCGCACTTCGACCGGAATCGTCACCTGCCCACGCTGCGTGATGCTGGCCATGAGCCGCCTCATTGCGTCACCTCATATCCAATGATACGACGCTCGATCAATGGCTTG
Source organism: uncultured Dehalococcoidales bacterium (assembly GCA_964536925.1). Classification (GTDB taxonomy): domain Bacteria; phylum Chloroflexota; class UBA6077; order FW602-bin22; family FW602-bin22; genus VGOZ01. Next base: position 9,238 of record CAZHZF010000054.1, read on the forward strand.
AAGTGGAGGCCGGTGGATTCCGAGCGTTTTCGGACTCCTCGCGGCGACCGCGTGTGAACGGGGGGTCGCTGCGACGCCGTTGTTCCTTGCGCGTGGAGCCGGACGATCCGAACGGAGTCCCGAGGCGGCCGGTTCGTCAGTCCCGCGGCGCACGGCCAAGTTCGAAAACATCGGCCAGGCCCCAGGCCACCCGCACCATGTCTTCGAAGGAGAGCGTCGCCGGCGAGGGCCTTCCGGACAGATCGAATCTCCCGCGGACAAGAGTTGTGGCGTCGCCGCAGCAGGCCCGCGCAGACCCCCCCAGGATGGCGGGGAACGCCCTACCCCAGGATTTATCTTGACTCGTCGTGCGCACCGCGATCGCGACCGGAGCTCTCGCGTTCCAGTCGTCCCGCGAGACCACGGCGTACCGCTTGACCTGACCATGAATCGGCGGCCCGGCGTAATACACCTCTCCCCAGCGCGGATAGTCGGCGAGTCCTGGAACGAGTGGAGGCTCCATCGCTGGCGTCGCGCACAGATCCGTCAGCGCGAGGATATCGGCGAGCGCCGCCTCGACCGGTCGGATCTGATCCGCGGTCAGGACGAAGCGCGCCTCGATCAGGCGCTCCGCGGGTAGACTCGCGAGGAAGCCGACGCGAGTCTGGATGTGCGGTTCGAGGGCAACGATCGGTTCCCAGAGCGACTCGGAGGCCGCGGCGCGCACGGGTACCACACCGACGGTCCGCATCCTGCGGTTCCACACATCGTTCGTCAGCACCAGAACTCCGTAGAGTCCGACCGATCCGCCATCGAGCCGATAGACGGTCCCGCGGCGCGGCGATGGCATCAGTACGCGCCGGTTTCTGCGGCTGCCTCCTCGTGGAACGCCGCCGCGGCCAGACGTTCGGGATCATCCGCCCAGGCGGTGTACAGGCGCTCGCGTTCCGTGTCACGCACCTGCCGCGCGAGGCTCATCGTTCCGAGCGCGAGCACACGTCCGAGGACGCGCGCCTGCGAAGCTCCGGGAGGCAAGCCCAGGTCGGCGGCATGCTCGATCATGAATTGCAGCGTCTGATCGTCAATAGGGACGCTGACTCGGGTCGTGGGCACTTCTGTTGCCTCCAGATGCAGCACTGGATGCTGCAGATTATAGAGCACGTTCTGATGCACCTGCCGAGCTCAGATCGGATGGCGATGTTCTCAGACATCCCTCGATGGTCGCCCGCGCCCGCTCGATCCCCGGCGATGTGGGTGCGAGCGCCAGAGCGTCGCGGATCAAGGCGAAGCTGGTCTGGACCCGGTCCGCCAGTTCTGGTGCCGAGAACACACGCTCGATCCGCTCGGCCATCCGCTCCGGAGCGAGCGGGAGTTCTCGCGTCACCTCCCGCAGCCACTTCATGTCCGGCTCCCACCGCCGGTTGAGCGCGAAGACGAGACGCAGCAGGTTGTAGGTGTCCCATGTCAGCCGCTCGGTCAGCGCCAGAGGCTGGTGGCGGCGACAGTAGGTCCAGCGGCCCGCCATCGCGTGCGGGCTCTGCCAGACCATCGTGTTCGCCTCGATGAGCTTCGTCCTGAGCGTCTCGGGGTACGCGACGAGCGCCTCGCGCCAACTACGCAACAGGCCGGCGGTGCGCAACTCGAGCGCAATCTCGATGACCCACGCCATCTGGAGCCGGCCGTGGTCGATGGTCTCCCCCGCGAGGATCGCGCGTAGCGTCTGCTCCAGGCGCGTCTTCGTCATCCAGATCGCCTCGATCCAGACGCCGTCGACCCGGAACACGGTCTCGAGCGATCCGTCGTTCCACGGTTCCTCTCGGTTCGACCGCACGTCGCCGCCGAGGGTCGCGATCCATGATGCGCGCTGCTCGACGGTCGGCAGCGTGTCGCACCAGAAGTTCAGTTCGATGTCGGAAGCCTGATCGGCCACCCCGAGCGCCACCGAGCCCGTCACCGCGATCTCGTCTCCCAGATCGCGGGGGCAGGACCGTGCGAGTCGTTGGGCGATCGTGTGCCGATGGCGACTCTCGTCGGTCGCATCGGCCGGCAAAGGTCCGCTGTTGATGCGCATGGAAGGTGCTCCTGTTCGCGTCGAGCGGCGTAGCGCGGGACGACCAGAGGGTCGCGCCCCGCTCAAGGGTTCCGCACGACCGGCTTGCGCCGGCGACGCTAGATCACCATCGGCGTTGCATCTCCAGGGACGGCCGAAGCGTTCGGCACAGACTGACCATAGCTAACGGACCGGCGTGCGGCGCCACGGCGGCGATCGCGATGTGCCGGGGCTAGGCTCTCACCTGCGGCTCGTAGCGCACAATCGCGACGCCCGACTCGGTCCGATCCCAGCGGGCGAGGCGCATCCTTCGGGGCGCGGCCAGATCCTCCGCCAGCCGCGCGCCGCGGCCGACGACGACCGGAAAGGTGGCCAGGATCAACTCATCGAGCAGGTCCATCTGGATGAGCGAACGGACGAGTGTGCCGCTTCCGTGGACGCCGATCTCCCCGCCTCCTTGCGCCTTCAGCCCGGCAACCGCGTCGCGCAGGTCGGCGGGGTCGATCCGCCGGCTGTTCTGCCAGGCGAGATCGGTTAGCGTGGAAGTGACGACGTACTTCGGCGTGCGGTTGATGAAGGTCGCGAACGGCTCGTTCCGCGAGGTGGGCCAGAACGGCGCCCAGATTTCGTAGGTGCGACGCCCGAGCAGCACCGCGTCCTGCCGGGCGATGAGATCGGCCAGGAACGCACGCATGCCGGCATCGAACCGGTCGAAGACCCAGTGCTGCGGTTCCTCGATGACGCCGTCGATCGATGAGAGGAGATACGCGACGATCCGACGCTCGCTCACCCGCGGACTCCCCTCATCGGTCGATCAGGCGATGCCCCACTTCTGGAGGTTCCGCAGGCTGATCCCCGCCGACTCGATCCCCCCGCGGGACGACGCATCCTGTTCCACGACGTACCACCTCGCTCCGGTCTCGGCGGCCGCGGCGAAAATCGGCGGCCAGTCGATCGAGCCCTCGCCCACCTCGGCGAACATGCGACTGCGATCGATCGTCCCGGCTCGCGCCGCCGCGATCGTCTCCGCGTCCAGTCCCGCGGGGCGATCCTTCAAGTGGATGAATCGAATCCTTCGCCCATAGTGGCGGAGCACCGCCGGCGCGTCCGCTCCCGCGTGGGTGATCCAGTAGACGTCCGCCTCGAGGCCGACATCCTCACCACCGGCGCCCTCGTAGATGAGATCGAGACCGTAGCCCGCGCCGACCCGATCGAACTCGCTGTAGTGGTTGTGGTACGAGAGGCGCACCCCCTCGGCCCGGCACTTCCTGGCGAATTCGCCCAGGAGCGCTCCGCCTCGGCGGAACGCGTCGGCGCTCTCGTAGTACTCGTGGGGCAGCGCCGCCACGATCATCTCCGGTACACCGGCGTCGCGATAGTACGGCACGACCTGCGCGAAGTTCTCCTGGAGATCGGGCGTCCGGACGTGGATACCGATCGGGGTCAGGTTGAGGTCGGCGAGCGTCTGCTTCAACTGCGCCGCGGTCAATCCGAAGGTCCCGCCGTAGGACACCAACTCCACCGCGCGGTACCCCAGCCCGGCCACGGCCCTCAGCGTCCCGATCGCGTCACGGGCCATCTCCTCGCGCACACCGAACATCTGCAGCGCCACTCCCGGCTTGGCCATCTGTTCTCTCCTCGTTGTCGTGCGGCCGCCAATCTACCAGGGAACCATTGCGCGCGCGTGCGTCCACGGGATCCAGATCGCTGGCGCCCCGTCATCCCGTGGAGCGGCGCGTTCGGGCTTCACAGATACGGCGGGCGGATCTACCGCCCCACCACCACGCTCGCGAGCCACAATGCCCCCGCCCCCAGCGCCAGGGCCGGCAAGGTCACGACCGTACCCAGGCGCAGGTACTGCAGCGATGAGATGGGAAGGCCGCGCGCGCGGAGCATCATCAGCCACAGCATGGTCGCCAGCGATCCCGCCACGCTCACGTTCGGGCCCAGGTCGGCGCCGAGCACCGCCGCGTAGCGCAGCACCACACCGTGCTCCCCGGCCAGCTCCGGCCGGTGGAGAGCCTCCGCCACGACGAGCGCGGCCGGCACGTTGTTCATCAGGTTCGCGGCCAGCGCCACGACGAAGGTCACCGATGCGATCGCGACCGGCGGGGATGCGCTCGACAGCCCGCCCAGAACCTCCGCGGCGAGGGTGGTCACGCCGATCCTCTCCACTCCCTGGACGAGCACCACCATGCTGCCGATGAATGGGAACAGCGGCCAGGAGATCGCTCGGACGAGGCGACGCCCATCGAACCGCCTCTGGGCCATCGCCAGTCCGATCATCAGCGCACCGCCGCCAGCGGCGACGATGCCGACGTGCAGACCCACCGAGGTGGCGATCAGGTAGCCGAGCGCGATCGCGCCCAGGGCGAGGCGCACCTGGCGGAGGTAGCTGCCCGAACCGCCCGGCGGAGGGATCAGATCGTGGTGGACGCTGCCGACGAGCTGGCCGCGGAAGAGCCAGAGAAAGGCGATCAGATTCGCGACGACCACGATCGCTGAAGCCGGGAGGAGATGGAGCAGGTAACGATCCAGGCGCATGTCCTCGGTCGAGAGCAGGATGATGTTGACCGGGTTCGAGATCGGCAGGACGAACGAGGCCGCGTCGGCAACAAACGTGCAGGCGAAGACGAATGGCGTCGGCACCAGCTTCAGCTTTGTCACCAGTACGTACACCACCGGAGTGAGCACGAGCGCGGTCGCGTCGTTGGTGAGGAGTGCGGTGATCGCCGTGCCGACGAGGAACACGTTCACGAGCAGGCGGCGCGGCGACCCGCGCGAGTGGAGCACCGCCCAGCGCGCCATATCGTCGAAGAACCCGGCCTCCTCGGCCAGCGCGGCGATGACCATCAGGCCGAGGAAGAAGAGGAGGAGCGGCACGCTCTCGCTCAGCGACCCCAGTGCGTCCATCGGCGCCAGTAAGCCGAGCGCGACGATCGCGAGCGCGCCGAGCGTCGCCACCAGGGCCTCGGAGATGCCCCGCGGCCGCAGGACGATGAGCGACACGACCAGGAGGAACACCGCCAGGCCGATGGAGCCCGGCACGTCCCCCGGCACGGGCGCGCATTATCGATGGTGGGCGGTGGATAGTGGATAGTGGATAGTGGGCAGTGGCCGGGGGACCGAACGGTGGTTCCGGTGGCATTGGTCGCCCCCTACACTGCGCCGATGGCCGATCGGAAGACGCGCGAGGAAGTTCTGGCTCACATCGCGGAAGGACGCGGGGCGATCGAACGTATCCTCGACCGACTGCCGAGCCATCGTCTGACCGAGCCGGGTCTGGGCGGTGGCGACTGGTCGCCGAAGGACCTGATGGCGCATCTCGGCCACTGGGAGGCCGCGCTTATCCACAACCTGGGCGGTCCGCCGACCGCAGTGGCTCCCCAGGGGAGCGAGAGCGCCACGAACGCGGCGGTCCACAGCCTCAACCGAGACCGACCACTGGAGGATGTCCTTGCCGAGTTCGCGGCTGTCCACCGCGATCTCGTGGCGCGTGTGGGTCGCCTCACCGACGAGGAACTCAATAGCCTGCCGTACCCCGGCGCGACCGATCTCGTCTGGCAGCACATCGCCGCGGAGACGTGGGGCCACTACCCGATGCACCTCGCCGAGCTGGAGGCGTTCGCGGACCCAGGGTAGCGCCGTTTCCGGGGCCTCCGAGGCCCCGACCAGATCCCGGCAGCGGCGGCCGCGGCGGACGTAGACTGGCGAGAACGGTGGAACCAACCGGGGCGCCCGCGGACGAGGTCGAGGTCGCCGCGCGGGAGGCCGCGGCGCTCCTGTCGGAGGCGCAAAGCCTCGCGTTGCGGGGCGATCTCGACGCGGCGATTGCCGGTTTGGAGGCGGTGATCGGACGGTTCGGCGAACGGTGCGAACTGCCGATCGCGGACATCATCGCCCGGGCGCTGAAGCGACTCGGTGCCGCGTGGGTGCGACGGGGCGACACGGCACGGGCTCGAACCCACCTCGCGGATGTCGTCGAGCGCTTCGGCGGCTCTGGGGCGCCGGTCCTTGTCGCGCACGCGGCGGATGCACTGATCCTCGCCGCCGGTACCCGCGAGAGGGACGGTGATTGGTCCACGGCGCTGGATGAACTCGCCGGCGTGGCATCGCGCTACGGCGATCGGGTGGAGGTGGAGATCGTCTCCCAGGTGGTGAACGCCCTCTGCACGAAGGGCTCCGTGCTTGCAAGACAGGGCGATCTGTCCGCGGCACTGGTCGCGTGGCAGGACGCCGATGCTCGATATGGAAGTCGAACCGAGATCGAAATCGTCCGCCACATCGTCCGTATGCACAGGGAACGAGCCCGCACCCTTCTGCGCGGCGGCGACCTGGACGGGACGATCCGAAGCTCCATCGTGACCGAGACCGGCTACGGCGATCGCCCCGAGGCCGAGATCGCTGCGCTCGTCGCCGAGACGCTTCATGACCGCGCCAACGCGCACCTTGGTCGTGCCGAGATCGAGTCAGCCCTCGAGACGTACACCCGAATCCTCGATCGGTACGGAGATCGTCAGGAGGCCACGGTCGCGGTCTGGGCCGCCCATGCGCTGGTCAGTCGTGCTGTCGCATACGGCAATCTGGGTGATCACCGTCGCGCTCTCTGGGAATACGCGGACGTTCTGGCGCGCTACGGCCATCGGCACGAGAAGGAGGTCGGCCGCGTGATCGCCGAAGCGTTGTACGGTCGCGCGCTCGCCCTCACCGAGATGGGCAACCGCGCGGGTGGCATCGCCGCGTATACGGCGCTGGCCGAGCGCTTCGGCAATGAGAGCGACCCGGCCATCGCCGAGACGGTCGCCCGCGGCCTGACCAATCGCGGCACCCAGCAGTCCGACTCAGGCGACCCGCGCAGCGCCATCGCGACCTACGACGAGATCGTCGGGAGGTACGGGTCGCATCGTCACTATGCCGTCGCCGAGATGGTCGCCCGGGCAATGGAGAACCGTGCCCTCACCTACGGGCAGATCGGCGACGTACGCGCGGCCATCGCGAGCGATGAGGAACTCGTCCGCGTGTACGGCGAACGCGATGAGGTCGCCGTCGCGATCGTCGTCGTGCGCGCGCTGCGCCGCCTCGGCCAGACCCATACCCAGCGCGGCGATTCCGCGGCGGCGATCCTGTCCTACACCGACGTCGTCCGACGCTACGAGAGACACGACGATGCGACGATCGTGGAGCAGGTCATCGAGGTGCAGATCCTCCGCGCGCTGCTCCACATGGAGCGCCAGGAGTTCCCGGCCGCGATCGCGGATTGCACGCGGATCATCGAACTTCACGGCGATCGACGCGAAGCACCACTCGTCGCGCAGGTCGCGAGCGTGCTCCAACTGAGGGGATGGATCCGGCGGCAGTACCCGGATTCCGAGGCCGAGTTCCGGGAGTGCTCGGCGACGATCGAGCGCTTCGGAAAGCGTGTTGAGCCCCGACTCATCGAGCAGGTCGCCTTCTTCTGCTATCGACGGGGACTCATTCGGTCTGACCGGTCCGATGCTCGCGGTGCCATACGCGACTTCACCGCGGCGATCCGGCGGTTTCGCGATCGGGACGGCGAGCCCAAACCGGCCGAGGTCTGCGCGGCGGCACTCTCCTTCCGCGGCGTGATGAAGATCGCGCTGGGCGATCTGACCGGCGCGATCGCCGATTTCTCCGCGGTGGTGCGGCGGTTCGGCCATCGCGCCGAACTGGAGATCGAGACGGTGGTCGCGCGGGCGACGGTGAACCGTGCCGACGCCCGTGCATTCGCGGGCGATGAGGAGGGCGCCCTGGCGGAACTGACCGGATTCATCGCGCGGGCCAGCGTGCGCGCCGAGGATGAGATCGCGGAGGAAGTCGCGCGCGCCCTCCTCTACCGCGCGCGCATCCGCCAGCGCCGCGGCGATGACAGGATCGCGGTCGCGGACCTCACGATGGTGATCGACCGTTACCGCGGCCGCGTCATGCCGCACGTCGTCATACAGGTTGCGTCGGCGTACCGCGAGCGCGGCGCGGCGGCTCTGGTTCGCGGTGACCATGGGGCGGCGATCGACGACTTCACGGAGATTGTTGACCGCTACTCCGGATACCCCGAGGCAGGGGTCGCCCTCATCGTCGCCGATGCCCTGTATCGCCGTGGCGAAACACGAGGGTTCCAGGGGGACGATCGTGGGATGCTCGCCGACCTCAACGAGATCGATCGGCGCTACGGCGCGCGGAGCGAACCGGCGTTTGTCGAGATCTGCGCCTGGGCGCTGTTTGCGACCGCCGGGGTGGTCGATCGCCTCGAAGGATCCTCCGCCGCGATCGATCGTTACACCCACGTGATCGATCGCTACGGCGCGCATCGGGAGGCGGCCATCGGCTCGGTCGTCGCGCGGGCGCTC
>CAZHZF010000055.1:0-16369 GCA_964536925.1 uncultured Dehalococcoidales bacterium
ACCCCGGCGGCTCGTCGGCCACCACCCATTCGGGCATCTCCCGCTCCCGGGCGGCCTCGATCTCCTCCCGCGTGTCGTACGGCGCCTGGCGCTGCTGGACGATCCAACCGTCCGGCGTGGCCGTCAGGATCGTGTAGGCGGCCAGCGGGCGCCCGCTGAGCGGGAGCCCGACGCTGGCCACATTCACGAGCAGCGCGAAATCGGTCGTGCGGACGAAACAGCTGTGGTAATGGCCGAACGCGATCGCCGTCGCGCCGGTGCCACCGTACGCGTCGCGCACCTCGTCCGCGGTGTTGTGTGGGCCGCCGCGCCGATCGTTCGTTCCTCGGGGGCTCGAATGCACGACGAGCAGGTCGCCCGCGGGAGTCCCCTGCCGGTATTGGCGGGGCAGCGTCGTCAACGCGGACAGAATCTCGGCGGTCAACTGCTCGCGCGACCAGCGGATCTGTGCCATCGCCGCGGCCCGCAGGTGGGGCGGGAACTCCCCGTGCGCGACCCGGGAGAGGCCCAGCGACTCATCCTCGTTGCCCCGCACGAGCGCCCATCCTCGATCGCGCAGATGCTCCCAGCACTCGCGCGGGCGCGGACCTCCCTGGGCGACATCCCCCGCGACGATGACGCGCTCGAAGGGGCCGGAGGACTCCACGGCCGCGGTGACGGCGCGCAGCGCGGTGAGGTTCCCATGAATATCCGAAAAGATCGCGAATCGCACTGGAGCGGGATCAGTCTACTCTCCATAATCGTCGCGTTGTGATGCCGTCGCCGCGGCCAGGCGCCGCGCGTCTGTTCCCGTGGCACTACGCGTGGGCGGTCGCGGGCATCGCATTCGTGGCGATGCTCTTTGCGGCCGGAGTGCGCGCCGTTCCCGCCGTGCTCATGGTGCCCCTCGAGGCCGAGTTCGGCTGGGATCGCACGGTCGTCTCCGCCGGGGTGGCGCTCAATATCCTGCTGTTCGGGCTCTGCGGCCCGTTCGCCGCCTCGGTGATGGAGCGCGTCGGCATGCGCGCGATGATGGTCGGCGGCCTCGTGGTGATGGCGTGCGCCGTCGTCGCCGCGACCGCCATCCAAACGGCCTGGCAGTTCACGCTCGTCTGGGGCCTGGTCGTCGGCATCGGCTCCGGCGCGATCGCCGGATGGGTAGCCGCCGCGGTCGCCAACCGCTGGTTCGTCGAGCGGCGCGGGCTCATCGTAGGGGTGCTCACCGCCGCGAACGCCACGGGCCAGTTGATCTTCCTTCCGATTCTGGCCGCGATCGCGAGCGGCCCCGGGTGGCGCATCTCGCTCGTACTGGTGGTGGCGTGCCTGCTCGTCGTCCTGCCCCTGGTCGCGATCGGTATGCGCGAGCGCCCGGGCGACCTGGGTCTTCGCGCCTACGGGGCGCCCTCCACCTGGCTGCCACCCACGCCACTCGCGCGTGGCAACCCGTTCCTCGGCGCGATCCGGACGCTCGTCGGCGGCCTCCGCAACCGGGATTTCCTCCTCCTCGCCGGGACCTTCTTCATCTGTGGGGCCAGCACGAATGGCCTCGTGGGCACGCACCTCATCTCGCATTCGATCGAGCACGGCATCGCCCCGATCGCCGCGGCGAGCTTTCTCTCCATCGTCGGGATCTTCGATATCGTCGGGACGATCGCCTCCGGGTGGCTCACCGATCGCTTTGACAGCCGCCTGTTGCTGGCCTGGTACTACGGCCTGCGTGGGCTTTCCCTCGTGTTCCTTCCTCAGGCCTACGAGGCAGGTCTCACCGGGCTGACCATCTTCGCGGTCTTCTACGGCCTCGACTGGGTGGCGACCGTACCGCCCACGGTCCGGCTCACCGCCGACATCTTCGGCCGCGAGCGGGTCGCAACTCACTTCGCGTGGATCGTCGCCAGCCACCAGATCGGTGCCGCGGCCATCGCCTATCTGGCCGGACTCTCTCGAGTCTGGCAGGGCAACTACGGGCTGGCGTTCCTCGTCTCCGGACTTCTCTGCCTCCTCGCGGCGTGGATGGCGACGCGTATTGCCCGGGGCGCCTCCGCACCCGTCGTCACCAGCCCCGCGGCGGCCTGAGGCTCCCGCCGGCGGGATGCGCGCGGGGATCGCCGGGCACCTGCTCCATTTTGGCCACGGCTACCGCGCGGCCGGGATCAGCCGGTACATCGGCGAACTCGTCCCTCGCCTTGCCGACGAGGAGGGGATCGACCTGACCGTCTTCCTCGGCCCGGCGGGAGAGCAGCATCGCGCCGCGATGGGGTCCGCGCATGTGCGGGTCACTCGCCTGCCTACCGATCGGCCGCTGGCGCGCATCGCCTGGGAGCAGGCGCTCGCCGGCGCTGTCGCGTTCGCGCAGCGGCTCGATCTCTTCCACGGACCCGCGTACGCGCTCCCAATCGCGCTGCCCGTTCCCGCGATCGTGACGTTCCACGACCTCTCGTTCGAGCGGTACCCGGCGATGTTCCCGCGCGGGAACCGGATGTACCTGCGGCTGGCCGCCCGCGTCGCCGTGCGCCGGGCCCGGCGCGTCATCGCCGACTCGCACTTCACCGCCTCGGAAGTCGCGGCGCTCCTCGGTGTGCGGCCAGACCGGATCGATGTCGTCCCGCTGGGCCTCCGCGCGGGGATCGGCCCACGCGATCGCGCCGAGGTAGAGCGGTTTCGCGCCGCGCGCGACCTGCCCGAGCGGTTCATCCTCTATCTCGGCACCATCGAACCGCGGAAGGACCTCATCGCCCTCTTGCGCGCCTTCGCGCGGGTCCATCGGGAGTGTCCCGCCGTCGGCCTGGTCATCGCTGGCGGTCGCGGCTGGCAGGAGGGACCGGTGTTCGCCGAGGCACGGCGGCTCGACCTGGGCGCGGCCATCCGGTTCGTGGGGTTCGTCCCGGACGAGGAGCAGGCCCTCTGGTACAATGCCGCCACCGTATTCGCCTATCCATCGCGCTATGAAGGGTTCGGGTTCCCGCCCCTCGAAGCAATGGCCTGTGGAACACCGGTGATCTGCACGGGCGGCTCGTCGCTCACCGAACTGGTGGGAGACGCGGCGATGACGGTTCCCCCGGGCGACGACGCTGCGCTGGCGCTCGCGCTCCATCGCCTGCTGAACGACGCGACCGAACGGGAGCGCCTGGGCGCCGCGGGAGTGGCCCGGGCGGCGGCCTATACCTGGCGACGGACCGCACGCGAGACCGCGGCCGCGTACCGCCGCGCGCTGGGTGCGGCGGCATGACGGTCGAATCGAGAGCCCCCGAGGGCGCCCGCGCGGGGACGACCCCCCTGCGCACGGAACGGCGATCGCACCTGCTGCTCGAACCCTGGTTCATCGCCGCGCTCGACGCGCTCGCGATCAACCTCGCCTTCTTTCTCGCCTGGTTCGCGCGGTACGAACTGGAGATTGGCGCCGAACTGCTGGTGCAGAACTACGTCGAGTGGGATCAGTACTCCTCGATTCAACTCGCGCTGACCGCCGTCATCCTCATCGTGTTCCGCCTGCAGGGGCTCTACCGCCTGCGGCGCGGCACCACCCTGGTGGACGAGGTGGGGATCCTCTTCAATGGCACGCTCGTCGGCATCGCGATCATGATCGTCGGCGTCTTCTATCTGAGGCCGTTCGGCCTCTCGCGCCTCGTGTTCGTCTACGCCGCGGTCCTCATCGTCATCATCCTCACCCTCGTTCGCTACCTGTACCGTGCGTATCGGGGGTATCTGCGCCGTCGCGGCATCGGGCTGCACTGGATCATCGTCGTCGGCACGGGACCGCTCGGGCGCCTGATCATGCAGAACGTCGTCGCCCAGCCGGAGCTCGGCTATCAGATCGCCGGGTTCGTCGATGATGAGCGGACCGAGGACATCGGCCGGTTCCGGTCGCTGGGGAAGACGGGTGACCTGGCCGGCCTGCTGGAGAGAAGGGATGTCGACGAAGTCGTCATCGCGCTGCCCTCCCGCGACCACGCCCTCATCAGCCAGCTGATGCTCGCCTGCGCCGAGCGACGGGTCGCCTTCCGCGTCGTGCCCGATTTCTTCGAACTGAGTCTCAATCAGGTCGATATCGTCGATATCAACGGCGTCCCCCTCATCGGCGTCCGCCAGACGCAGTTGAGCGCCAGCGGCCAGGTCACGAAGCGGGCGATCGACGTCGTGGGAGGGCTGCTCTGCCTGATCCTCCTGGCGCCCTTCCTCCTGATCGTCGCGCTCCTCATCAAACTGGATTCACCCGGCCCGATCATCGTCCGGCAGACGCGTATCGGCCGCGGCGGCCGCCCGTTCGAGTTCCTCAAATTGCGCTCCATGGTCGTTGGCGCGGAGTCGGCGCTCGATCAGATCCGCCATCTCGATGAATCGGGAAGCGGCGGTCGCATCTTCAAGGCGCGCGACGATCCGCGGCGCACCCGCGTCGGTCGCTGGCTGCGGAAGTTCTCCATCGACGAACTGCCCCAGGTGCTCAACGTCCTGCGCGGCGAGATGAGCCTGGTCGGGCCGCGGCCGCCGTTCCCCCACGAAGTGGAGCGGTACGAGGACTGGCATCGGCGTCGTCTCGAGGTCCTCCCCGGCATCACCGGCCTCTGGCAGGTGAGCGGGCGCAGTAACCTCACGTTCGATGAGATGGCGCTGCTCGACATCTGGTATATCGAGAACTGGTCGATCGGGCTCGACGTGAAGATCCTCTTCCGCACCCCGGCCGCGGTGGCATTGGGCACGGGCGCGTACTGATGGAGGTGCGCGCCTACGGCCGAATCGTCTGGCGGCGCCGGTGGCTCGTCCTGGCAGTCAGCCTGGCGAGCCTCGTCGTCGCGCTCTTCAGCGTCCTCTCTCTGCCGCAACCGCTGCCCAGCTATCAGGCGACGGTGATCCTCAGCGCGCGACCGAAGAACATTCCCGCGCTGGCCGGAAACCAGTACGGCGACTACTACCTCTACATCGCCTCGGAGTTCCTCAACGACGACCTCATCACCCTCGCGGAGTCGCACGGGTTCTTCGAGGCGATCCAGCGCCGATACGCCGGCCGCCCGGAGGGACCGCCCTTCGGCTCGATCAGCGGGCGGAAGACCCACCGCGTGGTCACGTTCTCGATCTCCTCGAACCGCGCGTCCGATGCGCTGGCGATCGCGCAGGGCGTCGTCGACATCCTGCTCAGTCCCCGCGAAGGGGAGCCGCGCTACCTCGCCGCGGTGAGCGCGCAGGATCCGGACGTCACCATCCTCGATCCTCCGCGCCTGACCGTGGAGCCGGGCGTGCGCCGCGGCGCCATCGATGTGGGCATCCGCGCCCTGCTCGGGATCATGGCCGGAATCGGCCTGGCCTTCTTCCTCCACTACATCGACCCGACTCTGCGCGATCGCGATGAGGTGGAGACCGCTCTGGGCGCGCCGGTGCTCGCGGAGATCCCCCGGCGGTAAGGGGTCCGGCCGAAACCGGAACCCCATTCCGACCGATCAGAACGGAAGCCCCGAGGCGCCCCGCAGCGCTCCATACAGCTCCGGGTCGACGCCGACCCGTTCGAGGGCGAGGAACATCACCACGTCGTCCGTCTCGCCCGGCCGCAGCCGGACTGTCCGGGTCGTGTCGATGTCACCGCCGTAAGGCCCCATCACCAGAACGCTCGAGCGCTGCCCCTCGCGGCCCGCGACGAGCACGATCGCCGCGCCATCGCTGGCCTCGGCGATCGCCCAGCGATCGAAGCCGAACTCGTCGCTTCGCGGCGTCGGCTCGATCCGCCGTCCTGGCGCACGGTCGATCCCGAAGCGCAGGCGCGCGTGGTCGCCGCCCGGCGCGACGTAGTTCTCGAACCCGACATCGGCCGCGAACGGCTTTCCGCCGCGATTCGTCACCGTCAGTCGGGCGACGAGCAGGTTGCTTCCGGCGCAGGTCCGGTAGCTCAGACGGAGATGGACCCCCTTCTGGAGCGGTTCGGACGCGTCCCCCTCCAGGTCGAGGCCGGTCCAGGGGATGGCGCCCACCTCCTGAGCGGCCGGGACCCAGGAGAATGGCGTCTTCCGCAGCGCCGACCGCCAGTCGTCGCCTTCGCCGTGCGGGAACGCGATCGGCTGGATGCCGCCGAACCAGGGGTTGAACCACGCGTGGGCGCGGTGGCCGTCGCGGGCGCCGTAGAGATGCTCCACGCCATCCGCGTTCGTGCGCCAGGAGACGATCCGGCCGTTCTGTTCCGGGACGACCGTGAAGGTCAGGCGCGCGTTATCGACCGTGACACGTTCCGGCGCTCCCGGCGTCGCCACAATCGACGGTGCCGGGCCACGCTGGCCCACCCGGGCGACGACCGCCGGGAAGCGCCATCGATCGCGCGCGTGGCGGAGATCGATCGCCGCGGCGCGCGGCCCCAACCCCTCTGGCAGGGGCAGCGTCGTGGCGAGCGCTCCGGGGGAATCGTGCGAGAGGTCCGGCAGATGACCGGCGGAGACGGTCTCCTCGCCGATCGTCACCGACGCGTCGAGGGCGAGACGACGCGTCTGCGCGTTCTCGACTCTGAGCGTCGTGGCCGCCTCGCCCTCCAGGAAGAGCGCTGGCGCCAGGATCGCCCGCAGAGCCGGACGGACGGGCGGCGCTTCGACCGGCGCATCCGGCCGCACCAGTTGCCGCCAGCGCGCCCGGACCTCCCGCCAGGTGCCCGGCGCGACGACGATGGACGTCATCGGCGCCACGGCTCGCTCGCCCGGTGCGAGATCCATCTGGTACAGCACCTCCGGCGCGCCGCGATGGAGCCGAAGCCGCGCTCGGGGCGTCCAGATCGTGCCCAGGCACCACCCGTGCGCCTCGTAGGCGAACCACTGCTCGGTGAGATGCTCGTCGGGCGCGAGCGCCAGATCGGCCCAGTCCGGCCAGACAGCGGCATCCTCGTACAGCGTCGCTCCCCGGAGTGGCGCCGCGACCTTCGCATCGCGCTCCGACTGCTCGGGATGGGTGGACCACAGGAGGCTGTGGGTCCGCGGCGCCGCGCCGCGATTGGTGACCGCGAATCCCAGCCCGACCAGTCCGGCAGGGGTGAGGGTGATCGTCCGCTCGAAAGTGAGTTCACGATCGCGACTGGTCGTGGACAGGATCAGGCTCGGGCGTCCTTCCCGCTGCTCGATCCGTGCCTCCCAGTTCTGCCCCAGCGCCGGCGAGGGCCAGAATGGCGGACCGAACGCGAACTCGACGCTGCCCAGATGAGTTCCGTCCCGTCGTGCCAGCGAGATCCCCGGCCTCCAGTCTTTCGGACCGAGACCGGCCGAGACGGCGAGGTCGCCCGTCACAAGGGAAGCGCGCTCGGGGCCGATGCTCGCGACGACGTCGTCGATGCCCGCGGCGACGACGCGGTGGGAGGTCGGCTCCATCGCCCGGCCATCCGCGACCACGGTCGTGGTCAGGTCGAACGCGGCGGCGCGCCCCACGGTCAGTGAGAGCGGGATGGTCGCGGCGCCCTTCGCGGGGACGTCGATCGCCGCGACGCGATCCGGCGTCACGGTGACCCATTCCGGCGCGGCCACAGTCACGGTTGCGGCGAGGGGGCTCTCGCCGCGATTCTCCACCACAAGCACGCCGCTGGTGGCGATGCCGGGCCACAGCGCGTCGAATCCCTCGACCTTTGCCTCAACCGTGACCTCGGCGGACTCGATGGCGCGTCCCAGATCGACGATGTCCTCGCCGATCGTGACGCGCACGCGGAGACGATCGGTCGGGCGGCGCATGCGCTCTCGCGAGGGAGTCGGTGCCAGGCCAACCTCGATCGGGAGCACCGTGGTGGTCCCCCGGGCGGCGGTCGCCCGCGCCAGCGCATCCGCGCGGACTCGGTCCTCACCTCGCGCGCTCGCGGAAACCTGTGCCTCAACCGCCCGGGAGAGCACGCGCACCTCAGTCCGCTGCTGCCCACCCGGCGCGATGCGGATCGTGCCGCCGGGGATCGAGACTTCGTACTCCTCGGCGATCACCTCGCGAACACTGCGTGCGGCGCGATCGATCGTCACCGCGAGCCGGCGACCGTCCTTCTCCCATACGTAGCGGAAGACACCGGCGCCTTCGATGCTCTCGTCATCCTCGGTCAGGGTGATCTCTCGCTTGAGGTCGCGGTACCAGTCCGCGTCGGCGAAGAACCGCCGCGCCGCGTCGAGGCGGAAGATGGATGGCAGGAAGTTCGGCATGAACACCGAGGTACCGGGCATCCAGAAGTAGCCGCTCTTCTTGTAGAGCGGGAGCGCTTTATCGTTCCCGGGCCAGGTGTGCAGCGCGATGCGCGGGTAGCCAAGTTCGACCGTCCGCTGCAGCGCTACCTTGAGCAGGTCGCGCCCCACGCCGCCGCCGTGGAAACGGGGGTGCGCGCTGAGGATGCCGACGTAGGTCGACTCCTCATCGGGCGGGAACGGGTAGAGCGTCAGGTAGCCGACCGGCCGCTCCCGCCCGTCGGCGTCGGGACGCCAGGCGACGAAGACCGCCAGCGGATCCATGTCGCGGGAGTCTTCGAGGACGCGCCGCGCCGAGGATCGCTCGCCGCCGTAGGGGCCGTTGCCGACCCAGGCCGGCGAACTCTCCCGCCACATGAGTGCGAGCGCCTCGGCGTGCTCCAGTTCCAGCGTCCGGATGTGGGGCATGGGCTCGGCGATCCGCACCGGCGGCGCGGATCGCTCCCGTGTTTCGATCATGGGTCAGCCACTCCTCTTGAGCAGGCCGGCGCGCTTGGCGTACCGTTCGGCGTAGCCGAACACCACCAGGCCGATCGGGATCGTCAGCACGCCGATAATGAACAACGGAACGAGGACATCGATCATCTGCGCCAGGGGCTGCCCCTCCAGCAGCGCCCGGCGCACGCCCACCAGCGCATAGGTCGCCGGTGAGATCGTGCCGAAGACCTGCATCCAGCCCGGCATCACGTCGATCGGGTAGTACACGCCGGAGACGAGCAGGATGCATGACTGGGTGACGAACACCATCTGCATGCCGCGCTCGGTGAAGAGCAGCGGCAGCGTCGAGACCATGATCCCCAGGCCCACGAAGCCGATGCTCGCGATCGCCAGCACGGCCGCGGCGGCGAGGATATTCGCCTCGCTCAGGTCGAGGTCGAAGAACTGCTGCAGGATCACGAGGATGATCCCCGTGCGGACGATGCCATAGGAGGCCGCGAAGATGACCTGCCCGATCATGTGCGTCAGGCGGGAGACCGGGGCCATGAACGTGTACTCGATCGTGCCTTCCCACCGCTCCCAGGAGATCATCTCCGCGATCGCATCGAAGGTCGTGGCGAGGTAGCTCCAGACCAGGCTGCCGATGAGCAGGTAGAGGACGACCGCGCTGCTCTGCACCGGCTGACCGCTGATCTGGCCCATCGCCGCGCCGATGAATCCGACCACGAGCGCGTGGGCGCAGCTGTAGACGAGGAACGCGATCTCCCAGCCCCAGTAGCGGCGGACGAGATTGATGTTCCGTTCGACGAACGCGTACGTCGCGCGGACTTCCTGAACGACAGCGGCCATCAGGCGGTCTCCTTCTCTTTCTCTTCGTCTTCGTCGTAGTCCGCGTCTTCCAGGCTGCGCCCGGTGAACGACATGAACACGTCCTCGAGCGAACCACCGCCGCCCGCGGCGAGGTTCCGCTCCTTGAGCGCAGCCGGTGTATCGAGCGCGACGATGCGCCCGCTGTCGATGATCGCGAGCCGATCGCAGAGTCGGTCCGCCTCGACCATGTCGTGCGTCGTGAGCACGATCGTCGCATCGTGCTTCTGCCGGATGCCGAGGATGAACTCCTGGACGTCCTTCTTCGACCGGGGATCGAGCCCGGTGGTCGGTTCGTCGAGCAGCATCAGCACCGGCGAGGTGAGGAAGGCGCGGGCGATGGCGATCTTCTGCTGCATCCCGCGGGACATGTTCTCGAGCGGCTCGTCGATGCGGCTCCGCTTGATGCCGAGCTGCTCGAGGATCTCGATCGAGCGGGCACGGGCCGGCCTGGCCGGTAGGCCGTAGAGCCGCGCCGCGTAGACGAGGTTCTCCCAGGGGGAGAGCTTCTTGAAGAAGGCGGCGTCGACGCTGACGCGATTGATGAGGCGGCGCACGGCCATGTCCTGCGTCACCACGTCGAGGCCGAAGACGGTGATGGTCCCGGCATCGGGCAGGAGCAGGGTGGAGATGAGGCGGATGAGCGTCGACTTGCCCGAACCGTTCGAACCGAGAACGCCGAAGATCTCGCCGCGCGGGACGACGAGCGAGACATCGTCGACCGCGGCGACCCGCTTCGCGCGCTTGCCCCGCATGCGGCCGAGCAGGGAGGGGCTATCGCGCATGAACGACTTCGTCGCGCCCCGGATGGAGAGGGCGATCGTCGCATCGGCGGCGGTAGACGCGGTGGAGGGTGCGATCGGACGGGAGACGGGTTCGGAAGGCTGAATCGCGGTGGTCACGGGGTTCTCTCCTTCACGCGATGGACAGCGGCGGACGGATCGACCGGCTTGGCGCTGCTGCCCACGGCAAAGGGCGCGAGAGAACCTGCCGCGGGCGGGACTACCGGCCCACGGCGGTGGACTGACTCAGACCAGAGTCAGCGGTGACCGCTCCTGGGCCCCATGGTCCCGGGCGCACGCCGGCCCGAACCAGAGCGGTTCGGACCGGGAACGATCTTCTTCACCATACGGGACCAGCCTTGCATGCGATGTAGTGCGCGATGCTAGGCCCACGCCGGCGGTTCCGTCAACCGGGGATGGCGTAGCCAGCCAGATTCGCGTCCCCCACCTTCAAAAGTGGCCCGGGACATATTGTGTCCCGTTACGGGAGGAGATCATCCACGACCGCGGCCATGGGAACTTTGACAGCCCGCCTCGCCTGTGCTAACAACAAGCGGTACGCCCCCGGACGCTGCGGCGGACGGGTTCGGGAAACCGCCCTTCGGGGCGGTTTCTTTTTCCTACCTCCACGTCGGCGGTCGCGCAAAGGTGCCGCCCGAGTCCATCAGCGTTGGGACGAACTGTGAATTGGCGAGTGCGCCCGGGAGAATCGGGAGGCATCGGGTTGCAGATTTCTGCAGTTGCGCCGCTGGATGCCGATGTGGGTTTGCGACGATGACAGGTAAGCCTAACTCTGCTCTTACAAGTGCGATGGGTGCTTCAAGATCGGAATCGTTTGAGATGACAAGCGCCTGTTCGAAGCGTCCTCGGAACGCGTCTGCAACCAGGTAGGTTGCCAGGTTAACGTCCGATCCCTTCTCCTCGGTGTAGAGCACCTCAACGGTCTTTGGCTGCCCTGGAATCGGGTGAGCCAGCGGCATACGTTCCACGTGCGAGGTGAATCGTCCGAAGTGGATGTCTAGATTGGAAATCGTCCGAAGGGCGCGCAGGTAAAGGCGCTGCCTCTGCTGAGCCTGAGGATCGCCGCGCATCTGCACGTGTGCCGTGAAGTAGCGAATGTGATCAATTGAGTCACCAGGGAGCAGCTTCCGGCTCAATGTCGCCAGATCCAGCCATCTGTACGCAGGTTGTCGCCTGAGGCAGCCGTAGTAGAGATTGAATCCGTCAATGTAGACGAACGTGCGCATTACCGATCTCCAGGCCACTACGAGTCTTTGGCGCTCACCCTCTCGACACCGAATGTGGAATCATCGCCCTGACAGGATGCGGGCTCGTACCTCGCCGGCGCCACCCGGGTCGCTCTCCTCCTACTGGAATAGGTCGTGTTCGTCCTCCCAACCACGGCTCGCGGGCCCCGCCGCGCCGCGGCCTGCGCGGTCAGTCCAGTCCCAGCAGCTGGTCACTCAGCACCGTCGGGCACCAGAACTTCTCGATGTAGCCGACGATCAGCCGCGTCGCCTCGTCGTGGGGGACGTAGGGCGGCTGGGCCGGGTTGTACATGCAGTCGGTCAGGTCGCGGATGAGGACCGGCTCCATGCCGCGGCGGACCATCTGCTTGATCGAGAACGAGCGATTGAGAATGCACATGTTCGTATGCACCCCCATCTCCAGGACGTGGCGGATCCCGCGGTGGCAGTAATAGGAGTACAGCTCGCGGCCATCGGCGGAGATGACGTCCTGACTCTCGTCGATGCCGATCGCGGGGTGCTGCCGCGTCCACGGGACGGGCATGCCGCGCTGCCAGTCCGGATGCGCCTCGTCCGGGCACGTATCGCAGGGATCGGTGGCGTCCACCGGCAGGGGCGGGTCGTTGTGGGGCAGATCGGCCGGCGGCTCCACGGTCGGTACGGCCAGGACTCTCTCCCGAGCCGGATGCCCGGCGTAGGCGGGGATGGTGTCCGACGGGGCGTGGACGATCAGGCAGCCGAGATCGCGCAGACGATGGACAAGATCGTTCATGCGCGGGAGCATTCGTTCGAGCCGTTCCTCGGCGCCGCGGCAGGTGTGGTGGTTCCATACGTCGCAGAGCACGAGCGCGGTCTCTTCCGGCGCCCACGCGACGGCACGATGGACCGGCTCCCAGACACGGTATCCGCTCCGCTCGACCAGGGTCTGGGTGCGCAGCGTGAGATCCAGCATCGGCATGGCGTCCACTCCCGTGACGGCGCGTCTCCGCGTCCGCTCGGCGGCATCGTATCGTCCGCGGCGCCCGCGTGTGGTGAGAGCCCTCGGGATGGAACGGGGCACACGCCCGGCGCCAGACCCCAGACCCGCACCGGGTAGAGGCGGCGGGACGATCCGCCGCGACGCACGGCACCGCGTCGTCGCCGGGGCGCGACCGGGGTAGACTCACCGCCCGTGACCGCGCCGACCTCGATCGTCGCCGCCCTCGCCGTCCATGCGGAGGAGGATCCGGACCGCCCGCTCCTCCGCTTCGGCGATCGCACTTACTCCCGGGCGGGAACGCTCCACCTCGCCGCGGCCTGGGCGGCGCACCTCCGAGCCGAGGGGGTCCAGCCCGGAGACCGCGTCGCCCTGTTCCTCGCCAACTCCACGGCGTTCGTCGGCGCCTACCTCGGCGTCCATCTCGCCGGAGCGATCGCCGTCCTCGTGAACACCCAGTACCGCCAGGTCGAACTCGATCACATCCTGCGCGACTCTGGCGCGATCCTCTGCGTCACCGATGCGGCCGGAGAGCGGGAACTCGCCGCGCTCGCGTCGGGTCCCGAGGGCGCACCGCCCGACCTGCGTCGGATCCTCGTCGCCGATCGGGACGCGCCCACGACGACGGCCCCGGCTCCCCTCCCCACCCCACCGGCAGCGGATGGCCCCGCGATCATCGCCTACACCTCGGGCACCACCGGCCGATCGAAGGGCGCCGTTCTCCTCCATCGCAACCTCATCGCCAATGCCCGCGCGGTCACCCAGGCGTGGCATTGGGACGCGCGCGATCGCCTCCTGCTCATGCTGCCGCTGTTCCATGCCCACGGCCTCTGCGTCGGCATCCACGGCACGATCGCGGTCGGCGCGTTCGCCGATGTTCGGCCGCGGTTCGACGCCACCGAAGCACTCGACGCGCTGCTGACCGGCGAGCCGACGATGTTCTTCGGCGTCCCCACGATGTACGGCCGGCTCATCGCCGAGGCGCACGCACGCGGCACCGCGCCCCCCGGCCTGCGCCTCTACGTCTCCGGATCGGCGCCGCTTGCCGTGCAGACGTTCGAGGAGTTCCGCGCCCTCACCGGTCAGGCGATCCTCGAGCGGTACGGGATGACCGAGACGATCATGAACTGCACCAATCCCTACGCGGGCGAGCGCCGGCCCGGCAGCGTCGGCGGCCCCTTCCCCGGCCAGGAGGCGCGGATCGTCGACGTCATCACCCGGCGCCCGATCCACGATGAGACCTCGGGGGAGATTCAGGTCCGCGGGCCACACGTCTTCCCCGGCTACTGGCGGAACGAGGCCGCGACCGCGGAGGCGTTCGATGCCGAGGGCTGGTTCAACACCGGCGATCTCGGCTGGCGCAGCGCCGATGGCTACTTCACCATCTCCGGCCGCGCGCGCGAGTTGATCATCAGCGGCGGATTCAACATCTACCCCAGGGAGGTCGAGGAGGTGCTCCTCACCCACCCGGGGATCGCCGACGTGGCCGTCTACGGCCTGCCCGATGCCGATTTCGGCGAGCAGGTCGCCGCCGCGATCGTCCGCGCGACGGGAAGCGCGGTCACCGACGACGAGATCGTCGAGTACTGCCGCGCCCGACTGGCGAGCTACAAGAAGCCCCGTCGCGTGACCTTCGTCGCCGACCTGCCCCGCAACGCGATGGGCAAGGTGCAGAAGCACGTCCTCCGAGAGCGCACGATCGCCGGTTAAGGTTCGGCGTGCTCCCGAGGCCCGACGACCTGCCCGAAGCGTTCCGCGCCTTCAACTCCGTCGACCCCGCGTGGATCACGGGGCTTCCGGACCTGCTCGCCAGCCTTGCGAGCGACTGGGACCTCACCCTCGGCCCGTTCTACCCGAACATCTGGATCAACTACGTCGCCCCGGCAACGCGTCATCTGCCCGATGGCGGCCGCGAGGAGGGCGTCCTGAAGGTCAGCCGCTACGTCGGCGAGACGGCCAATGAGATCGCGGCGCTGCGCCTGTGGGACGGCGATGGCGCGGCACGTCTGCTTCGGGTGGACGAGGCTCGCGGCGCGCTCCTCCTCGAACGGATCGATCCCGGGACGATGCTCGCCGATCTGGCGGAGAGCGACGACGATGCGGCGACGCGCATCACCGCCGGACTCCTGCGCCGCCTCTGGCGCCCGATCGATCCGGCCGATCTGCGGGGTCTGCGCCCACTCGCCGACTGGTGCGCGGCGTACGAGCGCAACCGCGTTGCCCTCTCCGCCGGCGCGGGCGGCTTCCCCGCCGACCTCTTCATACGGGCCGACGCACTGCGCGCCCAGCTCCTCGCCAGCACCGACGCGCCCCACGTCCTGCACGGCGACATGCACCACTTCAATGTCCTGCGCGATCGCCGCGGCGGATGGACGGCGATCGATCCAAAGGGACTCGCCGGCGATCGGCACTTCGATATCTGTCAGTTCATGCGTAACCCCCACGACCGCACGACGCTGGAGATGAATCGCCACCGCCTGGATCTCTTCTGCGCCGAACTCGGCCTCGATCGCGCCCGGGCGCGCGACTGGTGTTTCGTCCACGCGATGCTCGATGCCTGCTGGGAGTACGAGGACGCGCCAACGACCGAGAACTGGCGCCCCCGTGTCGCCTTCGCGGAGCAGAATCTCAGACTCTGAGCCAGCGTTCACGCGACGCCGGAGCCGGAGCCTCGGTCGTCGTCGCTGCGCTGCGCTCGACGTCCCTCCCGCAGCGTCCTGCGGTTCATTCCTCCGACCCCGCCTGGTTGGCTGGTCTGCGCGAGTCGGCCCGTGCGTCCGAACATCTGAGTCGTCTGGGGCGAATTCGGGGTGCGACTTTGCCGGGGCGGTCATGCAACCTGATCAATGCGGGAGGTAGTCGCCGATCCACACAGCCTCGGGTAGCCGACGGATCTGGCGGTAGAGTCGATGGTCGGCGGTCAGAAACGGCAGCTGAAGCTGCTGGGCCAGAGCCAGATAGAGCGCGTCGTAGAAGACGATCTGATGCTCGTGCACCAGGGGGTAGGCAGCCAGGATCAACTCGGCGCGGCGAAAGGTCTGGATGTCGATGGTCAGGAACTTCTCGATCGCCAGCCTGGCCAGGCCCACTGGCAACCGCGGCCTGATTCCCAGCGTGGCGGCCGTGATGGCCGACGGGACTTCGAAACGGATCTGCTCGGGAGCCACCAGATGAAGCTGACCCTGGCCGAACTGCTCCAACACCACCAGGGCAGCATCGGCATGATCCTCATCGGTGAGATGCCACTTGACGGCTACCGAGGCGTCGACCACCAGGGCATCAGTCGCGCGGCTTGCCATACGAGCGGCTCTCCTCATCGCGCACCTTGTAGATCAATTCGGCACTGGTCAACGGAGAGATCACCAGCTTCTGACGAAGCTCGAGGATCTCCTTGATCAGGGCCTGGCGTCTGGCCAGCTCCTCTCGGGAGGGCGGGCCGAACCTCAGCTTCTCTTCGCTCGCCGTCCTCACCCTCTTCGCTCGCGGCCGGGCCGGCTGGATGATCTGAGCGATGTCCTCGCGGCGAATGCGGATGCTGCGGGGGCCGACGCGGGAGGCGGTCAGCCGGCCGGCCTCGATCCAGCGCCAGACCGTGGACGGGCTGACCTGAAGCAGGGTCGCGGCCTCGGCCACAGTGTGGAACGGCCGCTCTTCGACTTCTTGAAGCGGTGCCCGTGCGGGGTGGACCTGAAGAGCGCGACCCTTTCTCATCGTTGCATAGATTACCAGTTGTTGCATGTATGGGCACAACCAGTGGGCGTCAGTCGCCACCTGAGGTACCGGACGCCAACGGCTCTGTGTCGCCTTCGCGGAGCAGAATCTCAGACTCTGAGCCAGCGATCGCGTTGCGCGGCGCCTCAGTCCTCGTCCCGCGTCAGGAGCACCCGCGGCAGAAGCACCGCGCCCACGGCG
>CAZHZF010000056.1:0-16324 GCA_964536925.1 uncultured Dehalococcoidales bacterium
GGAAAGGCGGCCGTGGGGCGGGCGGGACGCCCGCGGTCCCGATATGGCGGCCTAGTAGGGCGGGCGGGACGCCCGCGGTCCCGAAACGGCGGCCGCGCCCCCTCTCTGGGGATCGGTCGTCAGGAGGCCGGGTTAGTTATCCACCAGCCGCGCGGTCGCGCCCACCTCCGCGGCGACCCGCTCGATCTCATCCATCACCCCGGCGGTCATCGGGATGCCCTTCGCCTGCCGCGCGACCTTGTTGTTCCATTCGATCTCGCCGGGCAGGAAGATGCCGGAGGATCCCGGCGCGGGCGTCGACTGCTTGATCTGGTCGACGAGCGCGCCCATGTGGCGCCGGAACTCGTCCAGCGGTTGGAATGCCTCGATGTCCGTCGCCTGGAAGATGTGCCCCGCGCCCGACCCTCCCAGTCCGCGCCCGAAGGTCGCGCCAGAGAGGACGCCGCTGAGGATATCGAGGCACACCGACATCCCGTACCCCTTTGGTCCGCCCACGGGTAGGAGCGTCCCCTTCTGCGCCGCGGCCGGGTCGTCGGTGGGGTTCCCGTGCTCGTCGAGCGCCCATCCTAGGGGGATCTTCTCACCGCGTTCGATGGAGAGGCCCAACTTCGATCCCGCGATGATGCTCGTGGCCATGTCGAGATCCACCGACCAGGGCTTGTCCGTCGGCGCGGCCCATGAGAGCGGATTGAGGGCGATGATGCGATCCACACCGCCCCAGGGCGCCATCAGCCTTCCCGCCGTCGTCGAGGCGAAGCCGATGCATCCCGCGTCGGCGGCCATCTGGGTGTAGAAGGCGAGCGCACCGCAATGGGTGCTGTTCCGCACCGAGACCGTGGAGGTGCCGTACATCTTCGCGCGATCGATCGCCAGGCTCATCGCGTAGCGGCTCACCACGTGCCCGGCACCCCGGTCGCCGTCGATGACCGCGATCCCGGCCTTATCGCGCGCGATGCGGATCGCCGGCCGCGGGTTCCAGGCGCCCTTCTGGATGCTCCGCACGTAGGAGACCGCGTACCGAGTACCGTGGGAGTGCACACCACGCAGGTCGGCATCCACCAGGCAGTGCCCCATGAACGCCGCGTCCGCGGCCGGCATTCCCACCCGGGCGAACATCTCGGCGACGACGTCGCGCAGACTCTGGGCCGATACGGTGCGGACGCCGCTTGCGGTCGCGACCACGATTTCGACTCCTGGACGAAAGTGGCGCCATTCTACCGACCGGGCATCGTCCGAAAGTCACCTTGTCCGCGCGCCCTGAGCCGCGCAGAGTTCGGCCGTGTCCGCGCAGATCGGCCGCCTGGCGCCGGCGGCGCTGCTCGGGCTCACCATCGGGGCGATCGCGCTCGCGGCGGCGCTCCGCGGAGCGAACCTCACGGCAGTACTTGACCTGATCGTCGGCGCGGGGTGGGGAACCATCGCGCTCGGCACCGCGATCCACCTGCTCGTGCAGGCGCTGGTCGCCGCGCGCTGGCGCGTGCTCGTCGGACGACCGGCCAGACTATCGCCCGCACGTGCGGTCGGCCTCGTCGCGACGGGGTATCTGGCGAACTACACGCTGCCCGGACGTCCCGGCGAACTGATCCGTTGCGGCCTGGCCTGGTCGCTCGCACGTCTGCCTCTCGCGCGCGGCCTCGCCAGCGTCGCGGTCGAGAAGGTCCTCGATGGCCTGACCATCGTTCTCTGCTTCTCCGTCGGTCTACTTCTGGCCGGGACCGCGCCAGGGACGACCGGGTTTCTCCCGCTGGGGGTCGTGGTGCTCGTGGGTGCGACGGCGTGTCTGATCGCGCTCGCCTCGAGCGAGACACCGATCTCCCGGCTCGCGACGCGGGAGGGTCTGGTCGGCGCCCTCGCCCGACAGGCTGCGATCGCGAGCGGCACGATCCGCCTGCTTGGCCGCGAGGGCACGCCACGAAGCCTGGTCCTCAGCGGCGCCGCGATCGCGTTGTCCATCCTGGGGCACCTCGGCGCCATCGCCTGGGGAATCGGCCTCGCGCCGACGGCACCGCTGCTCCTCCTCACTTACGGCGCCCTGGGTCTGGCCAGCCTGGTCCCGGGCGCGCCGGGCTATGTCGGCTCCTATCAACTCGCGGCGGTCGTGGCGTTCGCGGCGGTCGGGCTCCCTCCCGAACCGGCGATCGCGGCCGCGGCGCTCTATCAGATCACGCGTGCCTGCGGCGCCCTGATCGGGACAACCCTCTTCGGGGCGGTGGAAGTGGTGCTGGCCCGCCCGCGCCCCGAGCCTTCATCGGAACCAGCCAACCGACCCTGACCTATACTGGCCTGCCGTTCTCATGAAGACCGATCCGTGCAACATCGTCGTCACCGGCGCCGGCGCGATCACGCCGATCGGTCTCGATCCGGAGAGTTTCTGGTCCAATCTCAGGGCCGGCGTATCGGGCGTCCGCGCGATCAGCGCGTTCGACCATGCCGAACTCGACGTGCACATCGCGGCTGAGGTGCGCGGCTTCGACCCGCTGCTCTACCTCGACGCGAAGACGGCGCGCCGTCTGGAGCGCTTCGCCCAGTTCGCGGTGGGCGTCGTCCACCAGGCGTTGGCATCCGCGCGCCTCAAGATCGATGAGACGAACGCCGATCGCATCGGTCTGGTGATGAACACGGGCGGTGGCGGTGTCCAGAAGGTCGTGGACGAGACGCGCATCCAGACCGCGCGTGGCAGCGATCGGGTGAGCCCGCTGTTCGTGCCCATGATGATGCCGAACATCGGGGCCTGCCAGGCGTCCATCCTCAACGGCATCCGTGGACCGGTCACGACGGCCACCGCGGCGTGCGCCGCCGGAGTGCAGGCGATCGTGGATGCGATACGTCTTATCCGCTCCGGAGAGGCCGATGTCGTCATCGCTGGAGCGACCGAGAGCGTGATGACCTCCATCGCCTTCGCCGGGCTCAGCAACATGCATGCGCTCTCGCGGCGCAACGGCGATCCCGCCGCGGCCTCTCGCCCGTTCGAGCGCGATCGCGATGGCTTCGTGTTCGGCGAGGGCGCGGGCGCACTCGTCCTGGAGCGCGAGGAGCACGCTCGGGCGCGCGGCGTGGCTCCGATCGCCCGGGTCGCCGGCGGCGCGATGACCGCCGACGCGCATCACATCACCGCGCCCCGGCCCGATGGCGATGGCGCGGCACGGGCGATGACGCGGGCGCTCCGCTCCGCCGATCTCAGCCCGGGCGATGTCGATTACGTCTGCGCCCACGCCACCGCCACCGAGGTCGGCGATATCGCGGAGGTGCAGGCGATCCGTCGATCGCTCGGGTCGCGCGCCGAACAGATCGTCGTGAGCGCGCCGAAGTCGATGGTCGGCCACCTGCTGGGCGCGGCCGGAATGGTCACGGCACTCGCCTGCGTCTTCGCGATCCGTGATTCGGTCGTGGCGCCGACGATCAACTACGACAATCCGGACCCCGCCTGCGATCTCGACGTGGTGCCGAACGTCGCCCGGCACACGCCGGTGCGGGTGGCCCTCGCCAACGGGTTCGGCTTCGGCGGGCAGAACGCGGTCGCCGTCTTCACCTCGGTCTAGCTGACGCCCGGAGATGCTCGACTTCGTCCTGCTGACGGGGAACGCCAATCGCCCCCTCGCGGAGGCGATCGCGACCCACCTGGGCCGCCCGCTCGGGAACTGCGACGTCTACTCGTTCAGCAACGAGAACGTCTTCGCACGGATCAACCAGACGGTCCGGGGATTCGACGTCTTCGTCATCCAGCCATTCACCACGCCGGTCAATACCTCGATCATCGAGATGCTCGTCCTCATCGATGCGCTGAAGCGCGCCTCCGCGGGGAGGATCACCGCGGTGATCCCGTACTTCGCCTACGGGCGGACGGACAAGAAGGACCAGCCGCGCGTGCCGATCAGCGCCCGACTGATGGCGAACCTCATCGAGCGCGCCGGCGCGCACCGCATCCTCACGATCGACCTGCACGCCGGGCAGATCGAGGGATTCTTCGATATCCCCGTCGATCATCTCACCGCCTCGCCGCTCTTGAGCAGCCACTTCCGGGAAATGGCGCTGGATGACGCGGTCGTCGTCGCGCCCGATCTCGGATCGGCGAAGAAGGCGCGGAACTTCGCCGAGGCACTCGGCGCGCCGCTCGCCTTCATCGAGAAACGTCGCCCGGCGCGGGGCGGCGGTCCGGAGATCCTCAACATCATCGGCGACGTCCGCCACCGTCGGGCGATCCTCATCGACGACGAGATCGACACCGCGAGTTCGATGGTTGGAGCGGCGAAGGTGCTCGCCACCGAGGGGGTCGGGGAGATCCACGTCGCGGCCACCCACGGCATCTTCAGCGGCCAGGCGATCGAACGGCTCGAGTCCGGCCCCTTCGACTCGGTGGTGGTGACGGATACGGCGACGGGCGGAAGGCGACCGGCTCTGAGCCGACTCACCGTGATCAGCGTCGCCGAGTTGCTCGCCGAGGCGATCCGACGGATTCACGCCGAGGGGTCGGTGAGCGCGCTCTTCACCACGTCGTAACAGGGGAGACCGACAAGGGTGCGCCGCGGGCTAGGTGGCGTCGTCGCGCTCCTCGCCGCCCTCTGCACCCTGGCGACGGCGCATGCCGCTGGGCCAGAGCGGGCCCTGGCCGAAGCGTACGTGGCCGAGGGTGGCTACGAGTCGCTCGGCCGCATCGTCACGCCCGGATTCCGTATCGCCGGCGATCCACGCCTGTACCTCGCCACCGAGCGCGCGGTGCTCGCCGCCACGGCCGAGGGCGTGGTCGAGCGGGCAGCGGTCACGGCATGGATCACCTCGGCACACCTCGACCCCTGGGCCGATGTCGTCCTCTCCATCCCTGCGCCGGCCTCCGGCGCCGCATCCGAACTGCTCGTCGATGGGGGCATCGCGGCACACTACCGGTCCGTCGGCGTACCCGAGGCGCAGCGGCGCTGGGGCGAACCCCGGTCGATGGCGCGAGATTACGGCCCATTCGTTAGCCAGCGATTCGAGCGTGCGGTGCTTCAGCGATGGACCGGCGCGGCCGCCGGCGGCCCACCCGAGGGGACGATCACCGAGGTCCTCATGGGTCGCGTGCTGACCGAACTCGGCCTGCTGCCGACGACGCCCATGGCGCGGTTGCCTCCAGGGGTGCGCGGCGGCGACATCCTCACCGCCCGACCCAACGACCGCAATGAGGTGGCGATCACGTTCGACATGGGCTCGATCGACGATGGACTCGCCGGCGTCCTGGATGCTCTGCGCTCGCGCGACCTTCAGGCGACCTTCTTCGTCACGGCGGCATTCCTCCGCTACTACCCCGGGGCGCTGGAGAGCATTCGGGCCGGCGGCCACGAGATCGCCCACCACAGCGATACCCACCCGGACTTCCGCGGGCTCGATGGCGCCGGCCTCCGGCGTGAGGTCGACCTCCTGGAGGCTTACCTCGCGGCTCAGGGTGTGCCCGGCACCGCCTGGTTCCGTCCGCCGTTCGGCGGGTACGACCGGCGGGTCCAGTCGTTCCTCAGCGGACGCGGGTATCCACTGGTGATGTGGCGGCTCGACCTGGCGGATTGGCGGGCCGAGATCTCGGCCGCGGACGTCATCTCGATCGGGCGACGGATTCGCTCGGGAGACATCGTCGTCACCCATGGCGGCCTACCCAAGACGGCGCAGGCAATCGGCACGGTGCTGGACGAACTGCGAGCGCGCGGCTTGAAGCAGGTGACGCTACGGCGGCTTTACACCGACCCGGCGCCCTCGGGCTGACCGGCGCCAAGGCCGAACCCGTCCGCCGCCGAGCGCGGCTCGACGCGGGGCAGGCGCGCCACCGCGTCGAAGGAATCGTCGGCGGCGACCCGATTGAAGCGCTCGAAGTCACAGCCCCGGCAGCGGTGGACGATGACCTCCTCGCCGCTGGGGCGCGCGAAGACGCCGATGGGTTCCATCAGCGACTGACAGGACGAAGCCCGATCGCCGGGCGTCCGATCGTCCACGTGGCGCGACCAGAGGCAGGCCGGACAGTGATTGCGATGCCGCCCACCGGATGGGACGGCGAACACCATCCGGCGGCAGTGCCCGCAGCGGAACGGCGCCTCGGCCACCGCACGCCCGCGCGGACCGCGATCGCGCGCTCTATCTCGTCCCACCGTTGCGATGAAAGATAGTTCCCACACGCCGCGGCTCGGACCGACGGACCAGGCCCGGCTCAGACGGGCGGCACCACGCCGGTCGCGGCGTGGCTCACCGGCGCGGGCGATCGCCGCACTCGGGCGGGCGCTTCCCGTCGTGCCAGTGCGGCACGCCAAGCCGTCGCGCCAGGCGCTCGAGTCGGGCCACGACCGCGGCCCGATCGTCGCCTCGCAGGCGCGCGTCGGCCAGATGTTCCGTCAATGGGTCGTAGAGCAGCACCTGTGTCCTCCCGCCACTCGGGCGTGTGTCGACCCCGGTGTCCTCAGACTCCACTATCGGTGCTCGGGGGGCGCCCCGCCATTGGACAAGCGCACGGTCTTTGGCCTGAACCGATGGACAGATGTTCTGTGGGCCGCGAAACTGCGGCCATCATCCGAACGAGGCACACCATGAGTGAAACGAACGCCGCGCAATCACCCTCGCGGCCCCGGCGTACCACACTCCGCTTCGGGCTCTACATCGCCAACGCCGGTCCACGCGCGACTCCGGCGACGATCCGCGCCCTCGGCGCCGAAGCGGAGAAGCGCGGCTTCCACGGATGCTGGACCAATGAACACCCCATGCCGGTGCGTCGGGTCGTCGGCTACCCGTGGCCCACCAAGCACCAGTACATCCCCCACTACGACGTGGACACCACCCTCGCCTACCTGGCCGGACAGACCACCAGGGTCAAGCTCGGCTGTTCCATCCACGTGCTCCCCTACCACAACCCGATCTGGCTCGCCAAGACGATCGCGACGCTCGACCAGCTCTCCGACGGTCGGGCGATCCTGGGGGTCGGGGTGGGCTGGAACCGTCAGGAGGCGGCGTTCCTGGGATTCGACGACTTCGACGACCGGGGCGCTTACGCCGACGAATCGCTGGAGATTATCCGGGCGCTCTGGACGGAGCGGTTTCCCGCGTTCACGGGGAGATGGCACGCGTTCGAACCGGTGGACTGGCGGCCGAAGCCCCGCCAGAAACCGCACCCGCCCATCTGGGTCGGCGGCGAGAGCATGCCCGCGCTGCGACGGCTGGCGCGCTTCGGCAGCGGCTGGCTCCTCTCGCACATGCCGCTGGACTGGCTGCGCCGCCACCTCGCGATCCTCGACGGTCTGCTCGCCCAGCGCGGGAGGTCCAGCGGCGCGGTTACCGACGTGGGCTGCTTCTACAACGTCAAACTGCTGCGAAACGGCAGACGCATCGGGCGCGCGCGTGATAACCGGAAGACCATGGCCGGCAACTGGATGGAGGGGCCGACGGAGGCGTTCGTCGAGGACCTCGCGCGCTTCCAGGACGCGGGGCTGAACTACCCGATCCTGCGGATCTACGCCGAGAGCGGCGAGGACCTGCTCGAGCAGGTCGCGATGTTCGATGAAGAGGTGAAGGCACGCCTCACTCCGCGGCCGCGGGCGGCGCGCGCCGGCGGGTAGGCCCTCGCCGATCGTCGGGATGCGCGCGCGGGCGGCCGGCGACCCCTACCCGGCGGGGCGGCCCATCGTCTCGAACTCGGCGTTCGGGACCATCCCCAGGCCCGAGGTCAGGCGGTTGGTGAAGTTGAACATCGCGATCGTCTCCACCGTATCGAAGATCTCCGCCTCGGTCAGACCCGCGGCGCGGAGAGCATCGAGCGCGACGGGCGTAGAACCGAACGGATCGAGCGTGAGGGTGACGGCGAGGCCGAGGATGGCGCCGAGGCGGGGCGTATTCGCTTCGGACTGCCAGTCGGCCTGCAGACGGGCATCGATCTCCGGATCGCCGGTCATCGCGCGCAGATAGCCACCGTGCGAGGTGAGGCAGTAGGTGCAGCCGTTGAGGTGCGAGACGAGGACGGCGATCATCTCCCGCTCGATGGGCGAGAGGCCCGATTCACCACGCAGCACCTCGCTGTAGTGGCGCAGCCACCCCAGAAACCGGCGCGCCCGGAGCGCGTAGAGGCGCTGGATGTTCGGCAGAAAACCGAGGCGGCCGCGCGTCTCCTCCCAGGCTGCACGCACCTCTGCCGGCACGCGCGCATCGTCGGGGACATCACGAAGCCACCACATCACCAATCGCTCTCCTCGCCCGGCCCGCGGGACGCGGCGCATGGTAGGCTCCCGGGGCGATGAACATCGCGCAATATGTCGACCGGCTACGGCGCGACCCGATCCGCCAGCGCGACATTACGTCATGGCGTGTGCTGCCCGAGAGGGAGGCCGCCTATGCGGAGTGGCCGCGAGGACTCGACGATCGGCTCGTCGCCAGCTTCGCCGCGCGCGGCATCGCGCGCCCCTACACGCATCAGGCGCGCGCGATCGAACTGGCGCTCGCCGGCAAGAACCTCGTCGTCGTTACGCCAACAGCCTCCGGCAAGACCCTCTGTTACAACGCGCCGGTCCTGAGCCGGATCCTCGCGGAACCGAACGCGCGAGCGATCTACCTCTTCCCCACCAAGGCGCTGGCGCAGGATCAACTCGCCGAATTGCACGGCACGGTCGAGCACCTCGGGGCCGATATCCGCACCTTCACCTACGACGGCGATACGCCGGCGAATGCGCGCAAGGCGATCCGCTCCGCCGGGCACATCGTCGTGACCAACCCGGACATGCTCCACACCGGCATCCTTCCCCATCACACCCGCTGGACTCATCTCTTCAGCCAGTTGCGTTACGTCGTCGTCGACGAACTGCACTACTACCGCGGCGTCTTCGGATCGCACCTCGCCAACGTCCTGCGCCGGGTGCGGCGCATCTGCGCGCATTACGGCTCGCACCCGACCTTCATCCTCTGTTCGGCGACGATCGCGAATCCGGCCGATCTGGCGCGCGCGGTCGTCGAGGATGACGTCGTCGCGGTGGAGGAGAATGGCGCGCCGCGTGCCGAGAAGCACTTCGTGTTTGTCAATCCACCGGTCGTCAACCGCCAGCTGGGGATCCGCGCCTCCTCCACCCTCGTGGCGCGGCGGCTGGCGAGCGACCTCATCGCCAACCGCGTCCAGACGATCGTCTTCGCGCGCAGCCGCCTCTCGGTGGAGGTGCTGACAACCTACCTGCGCGAGGATGCGGCGAAGCGCCACATCGGCGCCGAGTCGATCCGCGGCTATCGCGGCGGCTACCTGCCGAACGAGCGGCGGGGCATCGAGCGGGGGCTCCGCGATCGCACGATCCTGGGCGTCATCTCCACGAACGCACTCGAACTCGGCATCGACATCGGGTCGCTGGAAGCGTGCGTCATGGTGGGATACCCCGGGACGGTGGCCTCGACCTGGCAGCAGGCCGGGCGCGCCGGACGACGCCAGGGCACCTCACTCGCGATCATGGTCGCCACATCGAGCCCGCTCGATCAGTTCATCGTCAACCATCCGGAGTACTTCTTCGAGCGTCAGCCCGAGCACGGGCTCGTCAACCCCAACAACCTCTTGATCCTGATGTCGCACCTGAAGTGCGGCGCGTTCGAGTTGCCGTTCACCCGGGGCGAGCGGTTCGGGGAGCCCGGTCTCTCACCCAGCGGCCGGTTTGGCATCGCGCCGGAGGAACTGCTCGGCGTGCTCGAGGAGGAGCAGGTGCTGTTCCGCTCCGGCGATCGCTGGTTCTGGTCGACCGAGAAGTTCCCGGCCGATGAGATCAGCCTGCGCCAGGCCTCGATCGATAACTTCGTCATCGTCGACGAGAGCGAAGTCGGTCGCCCGCGCCTGATCGGTGAGATGGATCGCATCGCCGTGCCCACGATGCTCCATCAGGACGCCATCTACATCCACCAGGGGCAGCAGCACGAGGTCACGCGGCTCGACTGGGAGAACAAGAAGGCGTACGTCCGCAAGGTCGACGTCGACTACTACACCGATGCCGATCTGGCCGCCGATCTCAGCGTCATCGATGTCGCCCAGACCCAGGCGGTCGATCGCGGCACCCGATCCTGGGGTGAGGTCGTCCTGTCGTTCAAGGCCACGATCTTCAAGAAGATCAAGTTCGATACCCACGAGAACGTCGGCTGGGGGAAGATCCAGTTGCCGGAGCAGGACCTCCATACGACCGCGTACTGGTTCGCGATCGACGATATCGACGGCACGCCGATCGAGGATTCAACACTCCAGGGTCTGGCCAACGTGCTGGGCAACGTCGCTCCGCTGTACCTGATGTGCGACCCCCGAGATGTCGGAGTGCATCACCAGGTACGCGCCCCCTTTACCGGCCGGCCGACCATCTTCATCTACGACGCGGTGCCCGGTGGCGTGGGGTTCGCGGAGAAGCTGTACGAGATGCATCGGGAGATCGTGGGCGCCGCGGCGAGCCTGGTGGAGCGCTGCGACTGCGTGATGGGCTGTCCGGCGTGCGTGGGACCGTACAGCGAGGTGGGAGACGGCGCGCGCGAGCAGGTCCGAGCGGTCCTCCAGCGGATCGGCGCTGAGCCGGGCGCGCGCGCCGCGTTGGTCTCAACGGCGCCGTAGGCGGGTCTGAGCCTCCTCGACCGAGATCTCGCCGCGGGCGAGCGCCTCCAGCGTGGCGGTGACCTGTGCCTCGCCCGGTGTCGGCGGAGCGGCGGGAGGCGGCGGCGCCACCGGAGGCGCCTCGACCGCCGACGGCTCGGGCGTGGCGGTCGATCCGCCACCCGGCGGGATCGGCGCCGGCATGGCGAACGGCGGTCGCGCGGCGGGTTCGACGCCACCCTCGCGCGCTCGCCCCGCCTGGTACTCTCGGGCGACCTCCTCCATCCGACGGGCGAACTCCTGGGCGGCGACCTCGACCCGATCGGCGGCGTGGCGCGCCGCCACCTCCGCCGCCCGCGCAGCATGCTCGATGGCGCGCGTCGCGGCCTCGCCGGAGAGGTCTCGCGTCGCCCTTCCCAGTTCCTCCCACGCCATCCGCGCCATTGGCTGGGCGGCGTGCCATGCCTCGGTCGCGGCCTGTGCGGCGGCGACGCTGGCCGCCTCCACCGACTCGGCGACTGCCGGCCCCACGTTGCCGCGAGCGGCGCGCCACCACGGCGGTCGCTGCTCCTGGCTCGCGCCGGTCGCGCCGGATCGAACCGTGATCGATCCCCTATTCGTGCGAACGTGTAGATCCACGCGTGGTTCCCCCTCTCCAATCGAACCGACCATGCGGACGCTGCCCACTCCCGGCGGCCCGGACCTGCCGACCTGCACCAATGGCAGATCGGAGTGCACCGCGCCGTGCGACGTCTGCGCCTCGACCCGCGCCGGCACCCCGGCCGTCACCTCGACGATGACATCGCCGTTGTTCGTCGTGAAGTGGTACGTACCGGCGAGCAGACGGGCGGAAGAGAACAGGTCGCCCCGACCCACCTCGGCTTTGATCGCGCGGTAGCTCCCGCCGCTCAGGCGGATCTCGCCATTGCCGCTCCGCACATCGAGCGCGATCTCGCGTGCTTCATCCACGTCGATGCTGCCCCGTCCTGTGTCGATACGTAGCTCGCCGCTCGACCGGACCACGCGCACCGACCCGTGGCCCGTGTGCACCCGCACCCGTCCGGCCGCACCCTCCACGTCGACCGAGCCGTGGCCGGTCGAGAGTTCGTACGCGCCGTCGAGGCCGGCCGTGACCTCGATCGGGCCGTGCCCGGTCGCAACCTCGCCACCCCCGCTGACACCGCTGAGCGCGACACGTCCGTGCCCGGTATCGAGTCGGACGCGTCCGCTGTGCCCCTCGAGGCGGATCTGACCGTGACCTGTCCGGGCGTGGAGGTCGCCGGCTGTGTGGGCGAGAAGCAGGCTTCCGTGCCCGGAATCGATTCGGATCTCGGCGTTGGCGCCGGTGATGGCGCACTCGCCGTGTCCCGTCGCGAGATTCAGGGCGGTGAGTCCCGGCGGCACCGTGACCGCGAGGTTCATCCGCCGGTCGTGGTGGAGAATGTTGTTGCCGGGCTGGCTGATCTCCAGGCGATCTCCATCACGCCGGATCTCCGGTTGCTCCCCGCCATCGGCCTCGACGCGCAGCGTCCACGCCTCGCCTTCGCCGGCGGTCACGCGCAGGTCGCCGCGCCGGACCCGGATGGCGAGTTCGCGCGCGCCCGCGGCCAGTTCCGCGAATGTCGGACTCATCATTCCTCCTCACCGAGCGCCTGGATGAGACGGGTGGCGTCCGCCACCGGGATCTCGCCACGCTGGACCGCCTCGAGGATCGCGCGGCGATCGGTCGGATGCCGTGGCGCCTCGGCAGCCTGAATGCGCTGGACGATCTCATCGACCTTGGCCCGCACCGTCGGGTAGGAGATGCCCAGGCGCTTCTCGACCTCGCTGAGATTCCCGCGGCTGAGGACGAAGAGTCGGAGGAATGCCGCCTGTTCCTCGGTCAGCGCGCAGAAGTCACAGGATCGGAACCGGCCCCTCACCGTCGTCTCGCAGCGCTCGCAGCGCAACTCGGCGACGGTCAGAGGAGCCGCGCAGGCAGGGCAACACTCAAGAATCTTTCTCATATGGTGCCTATTATTGAGTGATAGCCATCAATCAGTCAAGGGCCGGCGGTCGGGGTGACTCCGCGTCGAACTCGAATCGTCCCACCCTGCCCACGTGCGACTCGCTCCGACCGATGTCTCTCGCCCGGCTCGCCTGAAGGCGATCGCCTCACGACAGGGATGCGCGCCCACCTCGCCCCGATCGGGGACGGGCCGGCTGGCACCCGAGGGCACAGGTGGCGAGTACACTCCCGGGCGGCGATGGCGACGATGACCGGCGGTCAGGCCCTGGTGCAGACGCTCAAGGCCGAGGGTGTCGACACGATCTTCGGCCTGCCGGGAATCCAACTCGACTGGGCGTTCGACGCGCTGCATGCCGAGCGTGAGGCGATTCGGATCGTCCATACGCGTCACGAGCAGGCCGCGGGGTACATGGCCGATGGGTACGCCCGCACGACCGGGCGGCCGGGCGTGTATCTGGTCGTCCCCGGTCCCGGCGTCCTGAACACGACCGCGGCGCTGGCGACGGCGTACGCCTGCAACGCGCCGGTGCTGTGCCTCACCGGGCAGATCAATTCCGACCTCATCGGTATTGGCCGGGGCGTCCTCCACGAGATCGAGGATCAGGTCGGTCTGCTCCGCCACGTCACGAAGTGGGCGGCGCGGGCACTCGCGCCGGCGCAGATCCCGGGACTCGTGCACGAGGCATTCCGGCAGATGAAGAGCGGTCGGCCGCGCCCGGTCGCGCTGGAGATCCCGCCGGACGTCCTCCAGGCGATCGCGGACGTCGAAATCGGGCAGGCAGCCAGGGGCATTCGGGTCGCGGGGGACTCAGAGCGCCTGGAGCGCGCCGCGGTCGCGCTCGGACGAGCCGAGCGCCCGCTCATCCTCTCCGGAGGCGGCGTCCTCGCGGCCGGGGCGTGGGAGGATCTGCGCGCGCTCGCGGAGGCCCTCGAGGCGCCGGTCGTGCTCTCCGACAATGGCCGCGGCGCACTCTCCGAGCGGCATCACCTGGCGCAGAACCAGCTGTCGCTGGCGGACCTGCTTCCCCCGGCCGACGTCATTCTCGCGATCGGCACACGTATGCTCGACATCTCGCGCCTGCCGATCCGGCTGGGCACGGGGCAGACGCTCATTCGCATCGACGCCGACGCGACCCAGCTGGGGCGGGGCACGCTGCCCACCATCGGGATCAACGCTGACGCCGGCCTCGCCCTTACCGAACTGATCGATCGGGTCGGGCGTCACAATCGGCGCCGGCCTTCGCGTCGCGCCGAACTGGAGGCGATCAAGGCGGCGTTGCGGGCCGAGTTCGATCGCGCCGATCCGCAGGCCGGTTTCAGCCGTGCGCTGCGCTCGGCGCTGCCCGATGATGCGATCGTCGTGAGTGAGAGCACCCAGGTCGGCTACTTCGCCACCGTCGGCCTGCCGATCTACGAACCCCGGACGTACCTCACCTCCGGCTATCAGGGAACGCTCGGCTATGGGTTTCCGACGGCGCTTGGCGCCCAGGTCGGAAACCCGGATCGGCGCGTCGTCTCGCTCAATGGCGATGGCGGCTTCATGTTCAACGTCCAGGAACTCGCAACCGCGGCGCAGCACGCCATCCCCCTCATCACGATCGTGTTCGACGACGGGGCGTTCGGGAACGTCCGGCGCATTCAGGAGCACAGCTTCGGCGGGCGAACGATCGCCTCCGACCTGAGAAATCCGCCCTTCGCCCGAGTCGCGGAGATGTTCGGCGTCGCCGGCGTGCGGGCCGAGACCGCGGATGGCCTGGCCGGCGCGCTCCGGGAGGCGCTCGGACACCGTGGCCCCACGCTCATCGAGGTGCCGGTCGGGCCCATGCCGATGTTCCTGCGCGAGATCCGCGAGCGACTCGCCGCCCGACTGACCGCGGCGACGCGCTGAACGACAGGGAGGTCTCTCGTGCCGATCCGCATGGCCCAGTACGGCACCGGCCACGGGCATGCCGCCGGGAAATGGCTGGCGATGACGCGCAACCCCGCGGTCGAACCGCTGGGTATCTACGAACCCGATCCGACCGCGCGCGACGTCGCCCGAGCCGATCAGGCGTTCGCGGGTGCGCGATGGTACGACTCGCGGGAGGCGATGTTGGGCGAAGGGGGCCTCCAGGCCCTCGCCATCGAGGGCCGGAACGACGAGAGCCTGGCGATGGCGCTCGCCGGCGCCGAGGCTGCAAAGCATCTCTGGTATGACAAACCGGCTGGCGACGATTGGACGGGATTCCTGCGCCTCGTCGATCGCGTGCGGGCGCACAACCTCCATCTACAGATGGGATACATGCTCCGCTATCACGACGCATTCAAGCAGGTGGGCGACTGGGCACGCGGGGGCATGCTCGGCCACATCTTCCAGGTTCGCGCCCACTTCTCGACGCATATTCCGGTGACCGGGAAGGCGAATACCCGCGAACTCATCAGCCGGCATCGCGGCGGAATGCTGTACGACCTGGGCGGCCATATGCTCGATCAAGTTCTCTGGATTCTCGGTCGTCCGCGACGCGTCACAGCCTTTCTGCACAACCATGCCACGCCGGAACTGCCCCACTTCGCGGATAACACGCTTGGCGTCTTCGAGTTCGATGGCGCGCTGGCGACGGTGGAGATCGCGGCGATGGAGGTACGCCCCATGGCGCGCCGATTCGAGGTCTACGGCACCCGGGGTAGCGCCACCCTGCTCGAACCTTTCGAACCGGGCGGACGCATTCGTCTGGCGATCGACGAAGAGCGTAATGGCTTCGTCGCCGGCGAGCAGTTCGTCACGACCGATGGCCCCTCCCGTCAGGACTTGTACGAACGCGAACTGGCATCGTTTGTCGCGACTCTGGAAGGGCGACAGGCGCCGGATCGCGATCTGATCCACGAGGTGCTCGTGCAGGAAACGCTGCTGCGCGCCACCGGAGCGCTTCCGGGAAACTAGTCACGCCAAGTGCCACCGGCGGTATCGGCAATGACGTATGTCACACGCATCGCCGAGCCGAATTGCCAATCCACCGCCGTTCCTCCTGGATGATGTCTGCTAGTATTCCCGCTGAAACACGTCGGGGAGGACGTCATTGGCACGATTTGCATCGCTGACCGAAGACCGGATCAAGGAATTAACGACGCGCAGAGGCACGACGAACATCAATCTCGAGGAGTACAAGGGCTGGATTCAGCAGGCGGCTGATGGTGGCAAGTGGGGTGAGATCAACCTCGAAGCCACGGACAATGTGCGCGCGATAAAGCGCCGCACGACGATCGCCGGCAAGTCGCTGGGGTGGACGGTGCGCTGGCACCGGAAGTCGACCGCGCGGAATCTCGTCTTCCAGGTCCTCACCCAGGGTGAGGTCGCCGCCCGTCGGCGCGGGCCGCGCCGAGGCTGATGTCCGTTACCGCGAGGCGGGCTACGGAGGCAGCGTTCCTCAGGCCCGCCGCGCGGTGGGTTCAGGCGTCGGGCGCGGCGTCTCCAGGCGCGCCCGCATCGCCAGCCCCTCGCCAGCGACGATCCGTCCGTCCACGAGGCGGAAGGTCGGCCGCCCTTCGATCTCGATGGCAAGCGCGCGCAGGAGATCGATCGCGCGTTCGAGTTCCTCATCCTGAGGGGCATCGCCCGCGATCGCGTCGGCCACCCGGCGTGACGCGGCGATCACGGCGGCGCGCTCCGAATCCGTGAGGGGGCGCGGGGCGCTTCCCGCTTCGCCGACGGTATCGCCCAGGTAGGTCGCGGGGAGAGTGACTCCGCGCTGACCTCGGCCGACGAGGAGATCGACCGGCTGGCCGTGGGGCATGACCAGGTCGCG
>CAZHZF010000057.1:0-16026 GCA_964536925.1 uncultured Dehalococcoidales bacterium
GATCGATGTGACCCAGATACAGCGCCACGAGTTCGGTCGGTTCCTCATCCAGCAGGCGACTCGGCGAGGTGAGCACCAGCGTGCCGTCGATCAGACCAACCGCACTCGGGTGCCTCGCACACAGTTCGGCGACGGCGCCCATCTCATCGACCTGACGCACGACGTTCAATAGCTGTCCCTGAAGGCGCACTCGACGACCTCCCATCACGCGGTAGAGGTCCTCTCGCCGGAAGCCCAGGCGGGTGCTGGTCTCGAGCGCTGCCCCGGGCGTGGCGCCGTAGGTCAGCCGCGCGGAGCCGATGTTGATCACCCAGTGGCGCATCGCATCGTGGTGATCCTGATCCAGGTGAGAGCCATCCGCCGAGACGACGGTGTACTCGCCGGCTTCCGGCGGGGGCGGGACCACCTGGCGGGGGTCATCCAGCGGCGTCGCGGCCATTCCAGGACGCGCCACGCGGGCACGGACGCGGGCCGCGAGCGCCACGCCGTTGGCTCGGCTGCGCTCATCGCGCGCGGCCCACACCTGTCGCTGCCGTTCGGCCTGAACAGCCTCGATGTGGTGGGCGGCCTCCTCCGCCTCGCGCGCGAGGGCCCGCAGGTCAAGCGGCACGGGGGAGTACCCGGTCGATCCACCGATCCGGGTCGGCGATCTCGTCGAGATCCGGGAGGTTCTTCGGTTCATCGAAGACCTGGTGCGCGGCCTCTACGCCGCGACGTGTCGCCACCGCGGCAAAGAACCGCTCGCCGAGTGCGTACTGTTCGAGCTTCACATCGAGGCCGGTGATGCGGGCCAGAAACCGTTCCGCTCGGCCAGGGTTCGCCCGCCTCTCAGCGAGGCGTGCCTTCATCCACGGATAGGTGCGCAACACACGCTCGCCGACCGCATCCATCACGTGATTGCCGTGACCCTCCACCACGCACATCAGGGCCTGGACCCGACGGAAGATCGCCCGCTGCTCCGCGGAGAGCAGCGCTTCAAGACCGAGATGCCGCCGTGGCACGGCACGCCCGAGCCTGGCGATCAGGCGGGGCATGTCCCAAACCGTGGGTCCGGTGAGGATGCGATCGGAGGTCATCGAGTCGACATAATCACCGATCAGGGTCCGCAGGTGGCCGCGAAGCCACGGCACCCCTTCGAACTGGACGGCGTGCGTCGTCTCGTGCAGGGCGATCCACTGCCGGAAGTCGCCCGTATCAAGACGCAGGCGCCGGCAGGTCTCATCGATGTTGGGATCGACGAAGTAGAGCCATCCGGGTTCCGCGGGCTCGGTCGCGAAGATCGCGCTGTCGTACTGCCCGAGGACCCGACGCGCCAGGTAGCCGAGAAGAATACCGATCTGGCCGGTCAATGCCAGGCGGTTGATCTCTCGCATGGCGCCGGGACGAACGAGGGCGGATCGCGCGATATTGCCAGACAGCGGCGCGACGAAGGATCGAAAAGTGCCGATGTTGGCGTTGATCCATTCCGCCCGATCCACGGCGCGTACCCGGCCGACGATGTGTTGAGCCGGGATCCGCGTATAGGTCTGGATGAGGCTGTGGCTCCGCTCGACACACGTCTCATAGCCGGACTGCGCGCTGCGATCGGGCGCGCCGCCCCGGCCGGCGGCGAATCGCGCAACAGCCTCGGCACGCGGCCAATCGACGAGGTCTTCGCTCGTTGCTGCAGTCCGCGGTTGCCCGCGCCGCACGGCGATCGTGTACGCGCCCGCGGCGACAGCGGTGGCGATCGCCCGGCTCAGTACCCGACGGTCAGCCACCCGGCGCCGCCAGACGGCGCTCGTCACCGACGCGGCGCGTCACGTGATGCCGATCGAGGTATTCGAGGACCGCGAGTGCATACTTCCGACTGGTTCCCAGCAGATCCCGCGCCTCGCCCACGGTGATGGTCCCGCGATCGCGCAGATGCCCTTCGATCGCGGTCTGGACCCTATCGAATGCACCGCGGGCGAAGGCAAGGTCGGCTGCCACGAGAACGATGCGCCCCTGGGCATGGAGGGCATGGGCCAGATCGGCGTCGGGCACGCAATCGGACGGCAGTTCTCCAAATCCCGGCGGCGCAAGTCCCGCGTCGGACAAGACCTTCTCCAGGCGCACCGCTCGGTCCGCGGCTTCGCCAGCGATCACCGGGGTGAAACCCGGGCGGCTGAGAGTCCCTCGGTCGTCGACGGCGACACCGGTGCCGACGAGACGGGGCAGGGCCGCCGCGAACGCCCGTGCGGAGAGGCCCAGCCGCGTCCGAAGGACGTCGCGCATCATTCCCGCGCGCAGCGGGTGCTCCCGATGAAAGGCCTCGAGATCGCTCGTCACCCTGGCGGCGAGCTCGTCCCACCGCGCCGGCGAGAGGATCACGTCACCCAGAGGGACGAGGTCGCCCGCACGGCTCAGCCGTTCGATGAGGGAGTCGAACGCCGCACGCTCGAGGCCGGTGCGGCTCACAAGCTCTCGCTCATCCAGAGTCCCGCGCCTGGTCACCTCGGTTAGCA
This sequence comes from uncultured Dehalococcoidales bacterium, assembly GCA_964536925.1. Taxonomy (GTDB): domain Bacteria; phylum Chloroflexota; class UBA6077; order FW602-bin22; family FW602-bin22; genus VGOZ01. The sequence continues at coordinate 2,487 of CAZHZF010000057.1, forward strand.
CGGTCTCCTCGGGCGAGCCTTCGCGCAACACGGTGAGAGTGGACGCGAGGTCGCGCTCGCGGCGGCGATGTCGCCGAGCCCGAGGATCGATGACCTCGCCACCCCCCAGCGTCGCATCAGGTGAGCGAATCACGAACAGATCCCCCCGCACCAGAGCCGCGGGTTCGCTGAACCTGAGCTGAGCCCAACCTCTCTCTCCGGGTCCAAGGCTATCGCGCTCGAGGAGCAGCAGGCGGGCTTCGATTTCGGCCGCGCCGCAATGAAAGGTCAGCATCGTCCCGTGCGTCAGGGGATGGGCGGACTCGCGTACCACCTGAAGATCGACATCGGCGGCCATGGTCGGCTCCAGCCAGCCCGGAACCGTCACGATCTGGCCCCGGCGCGCCTCTTCGCGCGCGATGCCGGCGAGATTGACGGCGACGCGGCTCCCAGGCTGGGCGCGACTCACTTTCGCCCGGTGCACCTGGATGCCGCGCGCACGCGCCCGCACGTCCCCGGGAACGATGGTGAGTTCCTGGCCGACGTCCAACGAGCCGCCTATGAGGGTGCCTGTGATGACCGTACCGAATCCGGTCATCGTGAATGACCGGTCGATCGGTATGCGCGGTCGACCGATATCGGTGCGCGGAGCGACCTCGCTCAGCGCCGTGTCCAGCGCATCGCGCAGTGCATCGATGCCCTCCCCGGTGAGCGATGAGACGGGAACAATCGGGGAACCGGCAAGATCCGTCGTATCCAGGAATCCGTCGATTTCCGAGTGCACCAGGTCCCGCCACTCCGGGTCCACCAGGTCCACCTTGGTCATCGCGACCACACCGCGCCGGATGCGCAACAGGTCGAGAATCTGCACGTGTTCCACCGTCTGCGGCATCACACTCTCGTCAGCGGCGATGACGAGCAGGGCGAGGTCGATGCCGCCGACCCCCGCGAGCATGTTCTTGATGAAGCGCTCGTGGCCGGGTACATCGACGATGGAGGTCGCGCCGCTCCGTGGAAGGTGCATCCAGGCGAAACCGAGGTCGATCGTCATTCCGCGCGCCTTCTCTTCATCGAGGCGATCGGGGTCGATACCCGTCAGTCGCTGGACGAGACTGGACTTCCCGTGATCGACGTGACCGGCCGTGCCGATGACGTGCATCGACGCCAGTCTAGCCGTTTGCCCGGTCTGGAACCCCGCCCGTATAATGCGAAACTCCGGGCGGTTAGCTCAGTTGGTTAGAGCGCCACGTTGACATCGTGGAGGTCACTGGTTCGAATCCAGTATCGCCCACTTGCGCGGCGCATTCGTCTAGCGGCCTAGGACACCGCCCTCTCAAGGCGGAGATCACGGGTTCGAATCCCGTATGCGCTACCCGGCCAGTCGAGGTGGAGGCTCGCCCGCTCGCACCTCGGGAGCGGTCTCTCCGGCCGGTCCGCCCTCCCGTGCGGCACACGGAGGCTTGACGGGCCGCACGCCTGCCTGGTAGTCTGAGCCGGCCATGCGAGCGTCCCGAATGGGGGCGGGCGCGTTGCGGGCCACGATCGCCACGATCGTCGCCCTGCTCCTCGCGAGTACGGCCCATGCAGCCGGTAACGTCGTTCCCGCTCTCGAAGCGCAGGTCCGCAGTATCGATGGTGTGAACGTGCGCCGCGATCCGCGGCCAGACGCGCCGATTGTGGCGGTCGCCGAGGGCGGTGACTTTGTTGCCCTCTTCGATGAGGTCTCGGCCGACGGCGCGTGGCGGCGCGTTGCCTACGACGAGAAAGAGGGTTGGGCCGCGGCGAGGTTTCTCGGTAGCCCGCGCGCGATCAAGTCAGGGGCCCGGACCAGCGAGAAGCGGGGTTTCACCACGGAGATCGGCGCACGGCTCCCGGCGCCGTATCGGTCGCAGCTGGATGGCTCCGCATATGAATCAGGGAACTGCGGTCCCACCTCCATCGCGATGGCGCTGGGCGCCTTCGGAATCTATGTTCCGACGACCGAGATCCGGGCTCAGGCGAATCGACTCCAGGGTACCGCGGGAATCTACGACTCGGGGACGGCGCCAGAGGTTCTTGCCTACATCGCCGAACAGCGCGGACTGATTGCCCGTGGGCTGTTCGCCGGGAAGGCCTACGATCGATGGTCCTTTGCGGAAGTGCGCCAGGCGCTGCGCAACGGTCATCTCGTGATCCCTCAGGTCCATCTCGCCTCGCTCCCCGGACAGGAGCGCGCCAATCGGGCAATCGACCACTTTGTGGTCATCTTCGGGTACGAGGAGGATCGGTTCCTCTATCACGATCCCGCGTTCCCCGGTTGGAAGGGACACAGCCTCTGGATTACCGAGGAGCATCTTAAGACCGCCTGGCAGCGAAGCGATCATCCCTTCGCCGCGTTCTCACTCGGTCCAGGGCGCGGACTCGAACCACTCATCGTGCCGGAATTGCCGGACGCCAACGAACCACCGGCCACACCGATCGACGTGCCCCTGTATCCGGTGGTGCCGCGCATCGGGCCGCTTGGGCTCTTCGGAGAGCTCGCCTTCGAGCCACCATCGGGCGGCCCCACGACTGCGCCTGTCGCGCCTCTGGCGGCTCCGACACTCGTGCAACGATCCGCACCCCTTTCTGAGGTCGTGGTGGTCGCGTCACCCGTCGCGGCACCAGTCATCGATGAGCGCCCCGCCGGGATCACGTCCGGAACCGTTGCACGGGCGTCGCCAGACGCACTCCTTGTCCGAGGCGCTGCCTACGCCTCGTGGCTCCTTGTCGGCATGGCCGTGCTCGCCGTCGCCGTACTCGGCGCGCGGCGCCAGCCGCAACTGGAGAGCATCCGGGTTTCGGAGGGTCGGGACGCCGACTGAGTCAGGCGGGTACGGGAACTCGCTGGATCGCCTCGATGGCCGCGACCAGGCGATCGTGATCGTCCACCGACGTGCAGTATCCGTTGGAGAGGCGTACCCCCATCGGCTCGCGTACGGCCCGCTGCACGACGCGGTGCTCGTTCCATAGACGCTGGCTGAGGTCGCGGCCAGAGATCCCATCCACGGCGATGTTGAGGATGGGCGACGACGCGTCGAAGTCAGCGGGTGTTTGGACGCGAACCCCGTGTATCGCACCCAGCCGTGCCTTCAGCGCGTCGGTGACACGTCGCTGATGCCGACGGATCTCGTCCCAGCCGACTCCGTTCAAATGGTCGATCGCGAGGCGTAGACCGCCGTACAGAGCCGGGTTGCGCATCCCGTACTCGAATCTCGCCGCCCCGGGCGCCCACTCGGGGTGGATGTCCTCTGGTCGCTCGAGTCTGGCCCAGGGGAAATCCACGCCGAAGGATCCCCCGCCCACGTAGGCGGGGACGAGTTCGTCGAGGCGATCCCGGCGCACGATGAGGACTCCTGAACCCTTCGGGCCACACAGCCATTTGTGCGCGCTCCCGGTGAGGTAATCCGCGCCGAGCGCCGGGAAGTCCACGTCCATCCAGCCGATCGTCTGGGCACCGTCGACGAGGACCCGCGCGCCACGTGCCTGCGCCGCGGCGACGATCGCTCGCGCGGGCGTCCGCTTGCCGGTCTCGCACGAGACATGGCTGAAGGCGACGAAGCGGGTGCGGGGCGTCAGGGCAGAGGCGAATGCGGCGAGCGTCTGCGCCGGATCATCGTGAAAGGCGAATCGCCGCACGCGGACACCGCGGTGGCGCTGCAGAGCGAATGCCGGGTACACGATCGCGGGATGCTCTTCGCCCCCAATCAGCAACTCGTCACCCTCGCGGAACGGGAACGAGCCAAGAACCATGCTCACGCCGTCGGTGCCGTTACGGGTGATCGCGACCTCGTCCGCCTGGCACTTCACCAGGACTGCGACAGTCTCACGGCACCGGGTCATCTCGTCGGCGATCTTCATCCGCTCGAAGTGGCCGTATCGCTCGAACCGACTCAGCATCTCGATATAGGGCCCCAGGACCGACTCGGCCATTACGCCTTCGGTGCCAAAGTTCATGTAGACGACGTCGGAGAGCGCGGGAATATCGCGGCGGATCTCCTCGATGGCGTAGGTCACGATGCACTCCTCATTCGGAATCCAGGCAACTGGCGAGTCCGAGGCTGTTCAGGACCGCGTGGATCCTCGGACCCGCGGCGAGCAGTCCGCGGGCGCCGTCCCCGTAGGGCGTGCCGTCCAGCGCGGTCGCAACGCCACCCGCCTCGGCGATCAGCAGGTTTCCACCAAGGATGTCGAAGTCGCCCACGTTGACGCGGACGTGCGCGTGCAGGCGTCCCGCGGCGACGTATGCCTGTGCCAGTGCGGAGGACCCGAGATTTCGCGCGTGCGGCGCAATCTCCGTGATGCGCGTCGCCAGCGCCACCGACCGTCGCCAGTGCCGACGGTCGCGCGCAAACGCAAGGTGTACCAGTGCATTTTCGATCGCACAATCGTCGGCAACCCTCATCGGCAGGCCGTTCAGGTGCGCGCCACCACCGGCCGAGGCGTCGAACATCTCATCGCGCAGCGGGTCGTACGTGACGTTGAGCCGCACCAGACCGGACTCGACCAGCGTGATGCAGACCGCGTAGATGTTCATCCCGCCGGCGAAGTTCGCGGTCCCGTCGAGCGGATCGATGATCCACGTGCGGCTGGACTGATCGTTCTGGCCGCGACCCTCCTCCTCGCCATAGAGCGCGTCGGCCGGATAGGTGGCGGAGAGCCGCTCACGTATGAGTCTCTCCGCGGCCCTGTCGGCGGTGGTGACCAGATCCGCCCATTCTTTGGTCTGCACGTCGAGTGCGTCGCGCGCGGTCGCCACGATCACCGCGCCGGCTTCGCGCGCCAGCGCGCGTGCGAAGTCAAGCTCTCTCACGCGATGGACGCCGGGAAGGTCACACCGTATCGCTCGGCTACTGACCTGAGATCGGCAATGACTTCGGGGTGAAGGGGGATACCGCGCGCCCGACGTTCCTGCTCCGCCTCGTGCTCTGGCTCACCGTGAATGCGAAATGGCAGGACGCCGGCTCGGCGGGGCGCGTTCACGAGCGTGGACGCCATCGAGGCCATCGCCGCGGTAAAGGCGGCCAGCGGTCGGAAGGCCTCGACGCGAATGGCGGCGAGGAAATGACCGCACTCCCAGGGGAGGGGATCGAGGATGGCGCCATGACCCGCGCCTGAGAGGATTCCACAGAGGACATCCACGATTGTGGCCAACCCATAGCCCTTGTGCGCGCCATTCTCCATCGTGGAACCGAGCGGCAGGAGCGCTCCACCGCCGCCCAGGACAGCCTCCGGGGCGTCGGTCGGGTTTCCGTCCGCGTCCACCACCCAGCCCGGCGGCATACGTTTGCCCGCACGCCGGGCGATCTCGGCTTTGCCGGCCGCGCCGACGCTCGATGCGATGTCGACGCAGAAGGGCGGTCCGCCATCGCGTGGCGCCGCCACGGCGATCGGATTCGTCCCAAGGATCGGGCCGATGCCGCCTGGAAGCGCGACTTGCGGATACGCGTTGGTCATCGCAATGCCAATCATGCCCTCGGGGACGGCCATGCGAGCGAAGTGACCGGCAATCCCGAAGTGGCGGGAGTTCGTGACGGCGACCATACCGACGCCTGTCGCGCGTGCCTTCTCGATCGCCACGCGCATCGCCCGCGTGGCGATGACGACCCCCATACCCCGGTCGCCATCGAGCAGGGCCGTGGATGGCTGCTCCGCCGCGACGACAGGTCGCGGCCGTGGGTTGACGACGCCTCTCGCGAGGCCAGGAACGTAACTCGGGTGGCCGGAGAACCGCGCCACTCCGTGAGAATCGATCCCCATCAGGTCGGAGGCAATCAGCGCATCCGCCGCCTCGCGGGCATCACGCTCCGGCACATCGAGGCGCTCGAGCACTGAGGTGACCAGCCCGTGCAACGCCGGCGCGGCGAACCGCGGCCGCTCGGCCATCATTGGCCGGGAAACGCCTGCGCGATGCGCGCGTACATCTCCGCGGCCCGCTCGACCTGGGCGAGTTCGACCCACTCGTTCTCTGAGTGTGCCTGGGCGATGTCGCCTGGACCGAGCACGATGGTGGGCACACCGCGTCGCGCGATCCCCGGAGCGTTGGTCCCATAGGGGACGCCGACCGCGGCAGGTGCGCCGCCGAATTCGTGGGCGATCGGCGTCGTCAGGCGGACGAAAGGTGCATCCGCCGGCGTGTCGAGACCGGCGATATTCGCGAACGGCTCGGGCACATCGACCTTGATGGATGGATCGTCGCGCATGATCCGATCGACGATCGCACGGAACTCGGCGATGACCTCGTCCGGCTCCTCCTGGGGAAGAGTGCGACGGTCGATCGTGATCTCGCACCGGTCCGGCACGATGTTCGCCCCGAGGCCCCCTTCGATCATCGAGACGGTCAACGTCGCGTTGCTCAGAAGGGCGTGCGTCCGCGTCGCCAGACGGGGCTCGATCGCCGAGCGTAGACGGGCGATCGCGCCGACCATCTGGTAGATCGCGTTATCGCCAACCTCCGGTCGTGACGTGTGCGCGCTGCGACCAAGGGTGGCGACCCGCCATCGCACGAGTCCCTTATGGGCCCGAACGACCGACATCGAGGTTGGCTCGCCGATGACCGCGGCGTGAACCGCTGGACCGTGTGCCGCGAAGTCGAGGATCCCCCGCATCAGGTACTCCTCGTCCATCGATCCCATCACCACGACGTTGGCGCGAAGGGAATCGCGGCGAGGGGCAAGAGCTTCCAGCGCGGTCAACATCGCCGCCAGCGATGCCTTTGTATCGCACGATCCGCGGCCGTGCATTCGCCCGCCATCGATGCGAGGATCCAGCATGGTCGCGCCGGCAGGCTCGAGCGTCACCGTGTCCATATGCGCTTCGAGGAGGAGCGTCTGGGTTGCGCCGGGAGCATCCAGCCTTGCCCAGACATTCGGTCGACCCGGCAGGACATCCCGACGGGAAGGCGTCAGTCCGAGCGACTGAAAGAACGCCTCAAGGTAATCCGCCATCGCGACTTCGCCGCGCGCGCCATCGGCATAGAACGGGTTGACGCTCTCGATCGCGACCATGTCGCGAAGAATCGACGTCGCACGCCCTGCCGTTGTGATTCGCACATCCGATCCAACCACGTGCCGCCCCAGCCGCGAAGTGGTCGGGAGCGTACCACGATCGTCAGCCGATGCGTTCCACCCTCACACGAATCACCCCATCGTTGGGATCGGCGAACGACGCGAATGCCGCGTAACTGAGATCCACAAGGTTGGGGTGGCGGAACGCCCCACGATCCGTGACGCGGACGACGATGGAGGCGCCGGTGACCACGCGCGTGACGCGCAGCAGCGACCCGAGCGGGAAGATGTTCGAGGCCGCCGTGGACGGATTCCACATGTCGAATGGCCGGCCGTTAGCCATCAGCGCGCCGTGGAAATCGTGGCCGTACCAGGTGGCGACTCCCGCGATCTCCAGACCGCGGGCCGCACGGACGCGCGCACGTTCGGCTTCCGAGGGTGGTGGTTCGGGTTGAAGCGCTGCCGCCGGGATGAGGCCTCGTTCGCGCGCAAGATCGCCGACGTTGGCGAGGGAGGCGCCGTGATCGTCCGTCCAGACGTGCCGGCTCTTCCATCGATGAATGACGCCTCGCTGGAAGCGAAGCGCGACCACCGGACCGAAATCGGCGGGCGGCGCGGTAGGCGATCCGAGAACCTCGGCCGCACGATCGATCGATTGGTACTTGGCGAGTATCCCGCCATCCTGCGTCAGCCACCCAGCTCGGTCATTCGCGGTGGCTCGGGCCGCGTGCGCTGGCAGAAAGTGGGAGGCCAGCGCCGGGGAATCCATGGCGAGGATCGCACTCGCATCCATCACGTTGTACAGGTGACCCTCGCCCACGTCTGGATGCCAGCGGAGGATCCCGCGCTGGAACGCCTGCGCGGTGAATCCTTCGAGCGTGAAGCGACGGGAGATCGGGTAGCCGAGTGTCGTCGTGCCGCCGAGACGTCGGAACTCCGACCAGAAGCGCGCCCCCTCCCGGTCGGTGACGGTAAACCCCAGGCGCTCCGCAGATGACTCTCGAGGCGCGGCCTGAGTGAAATAGTGGCCGTTCTCGATCTCTTCATCCAGGGTCGGGCCGTCCGCCTGGCCGATGTTGACGCGAGCTAGCACAAGAACGGCTGCAAGGCAACTTGCTGCCATGGTGTGCCGAATGATCCCTGACGCCAGTCTCGTTCCTCCGGTGTCGATCTCGGCCTATCCCCGGCGAGATCGGACTTGCCGATGCGAGGCCCGGGCTCATTCAACCGGCCCATGCCCGAACGACGCATCGTCCCCGCGCCCGGCGCAATACCCACGAAGAACGCCGGCGGGGAGCCGGGATGATACCCGCTCTGTCAGGTCGATGTCCAGCGCATTGAAGAGGGGAGGCTCGGTGAGTCGGCGCTGCGTGGGGACAGACGGGAGTTCGCGCTGGGTGCCTGCGCGAAAATCCAATGTGCGATCCCGTCGATGGGCCGTAGAATGGCTCAGGTGAGGCGACGACGCCGAGGGGCGGGGATCGCGTCGCTGTTCGTCGGGATCGTCGCCGCGATTCTCGTCGGTGGCGGTTCGATCGTCGCGGCAACCAGGTTCGGCGTAGTGCCGCCGGTCGCACTGTCGGGCATATTCCCCAGCGCGTCTGCCACTCAGGCGGCCACGATCGTGACCCCGAGCAGAGATGCCGCTGTGCTCGGCGCCTCAACGCCGAACGCGGGCGCTCCGGCGCTCTCGCCCACCGTCGCGCGGGCGACTCCCACGGCCGCTCCCGCGCCCACCGCGCTTCCCGCGGCGTCGCCCGCGAACGAGGTCGCCACGCGTTTCCTGCGGGCGTGGGAAGCGCAGCGCTTTCCCGAGATGTACGAGATGTTGAGCCGTGGGGCAAAGACCAACATCAGCGCCGAGCGCTTCGTCGGCCGCTATCAGGCGATCACCGTGGGGGCGACAATCAACGCGATCCATCCGTCGATGGCCCCGATCGTCGAGCCCGCGCCAGGCGTCACGCGGGTCGAGGCGCGGTTCGCGGTCGAGTTCAGTACCGCACGACTCGGGAAGTTTTCCGAGGAGAACCGCCTGCCTCTGGTATCGGAGGAAGGGCAGTGGCGTGTGGATTGGTCGCCCGGCCTGATCTTTCGCGAACTCACGCCTGACCGTGCGGTGCGCTTCGTGCCGTCGAACCCTGTGCGTGGCGCGATCCTCGATCGGAAGGGGAACCCCCTCGCCGCCCAGGGGAAGGCCCTGACTCTCGGCCTCATACCGGGACGGATCAAGGATCAGAACCTGGCGGTGACCGAACTCGCCAAATTCCTCGGGATCGAGCAGTCCGCCATTCGGCAGAAGATCAGCGCGGCTCAGCCCGACTGGTGGGTCCCCCTTCGGGACTTCCCGATCGAACGTCAGGCAGAACTCACGGCGCGATTCGGGAAGATCGAAGGGGTGCTTGCCGAGGAGCGTGACCTTCGCCTCTACCCCCACGGCGAGGCCGGCGCGCACGTCATCGGCTTCGTGTCGCCGGCAACCGCCGATGACATGAAGGAGTTCGGTCCCCGCGGCTACGAGGAGGGCGACTACATCGGCAGGTCTGGCATCGAACTCGGGATGGAGGAGGTGCTGGGCGGCGTCCGCGGCGGACGTCTCTCCATTCAGACGGCGGATGGCGAGACCGTACGCGTGATCGCTGATCGCCCGGCCCGTAATGGCGGGAACGTTCGCCTGACGATCGACATCGAGGTCCAGGTTCAGGCGGAGCGGATCCTGGGTGACCGCGTCGGAAGTCTGGTCTTGATGGACCCGCGCGATAACAGCATCGTCGCACTCGTCTCGCGTCCCGCGTTCGATCCGAACGGCTTCATCTTTGGCTTCAGCGAGGAGGCGTGGAAGAAGCTGAGCGAGGATCCCCGGCGGCCCTTCCAACCCAGGGCGACGCTCAGCACCTACCCGACCGGATCGGTCTACAAGGTCGTCACCATGGCGGCCGCGCTGGAACGTGGCGGGTATCGGCCCGACTCAATGTTTGAGTGCAACGGCAAATGGGCGGTGCTCGATCCGCGCCGGCCGATGGGCGACTGGCGGCCAGAAGGGCACGGGAAACTCGATCTGGCCGAAGGACTTGTACAGTCCTGCGACATCGTGTTCTACGACATCGGCTATAAGCTGAATCAGATCGATCCGGAGATCCTGCCGGACTTCACCCGGCGTTTTGGCCTGGGCGCACCCACCGGGATCCGTGGTCTCAAGGAAGCAGAGGGAATCGTCCCGAGTGTGACGTGGAAGAAGAACACCCTGCGGCAGGAGTGGTTCCCGGGGGACGCGGTCAACATGTCCATCGGTCAGGGTTACCTGGATGCGACGCCGCTTCAGGTCGCGAACATGTACGCGACGCTGGCGAACGGGGGAATCCTGCGCACGCCGCTTCTGATTCGCTCGATCATTCCCGGCGATGGCGGACCGATACAGGAATTCCAGTCCGAGCAGCGACAGCGCGTGCCGGTGAGCGCGCAGAACATCGCCGTGATTCGCGACGCACTGCGGCGAGTGGCGGACTCGCCGACGGGCACAGCCCTCTACGCATTCAATGGCTACAAGAAGGTCGTCGCGGCAAAGACGGGTTCGGCGGAAAACCAGCATCCTGACGCGCACGCGTGGTTTGCCGGGTATGGACTGCTGGATGATCCGACGATCGTGGTCACCGTGATGGTGGAGGGTGGCCGGCAAGGCGGCACGGTAGCGGCACCGCTCGGGCGCCAGGCTTTCGAGGTTGTCCTGGGCAAGTAGCGTGCGTGCGCGCGCGTATAATGCCCGGCACCTTACCGGAGGTTGTCGATGGGTCTGTTCGACTTCCTGAAGAAGAAGCCCGCCTCGGGCGGCGGCGGCGGCAGGACCATCAAGGTCGGCCCTCGCGACACCCTGCGTTCGCTCGCTCGCAAGTACTACGACGACGAGTCCGTCTACATTCGCATCTACGAGGCGAATAAGTGGCGCATCGATGGCGACGAACTTGTTCCGGGCCAGGACTGCTTGCTCCCCACCGTAGCGGGGAAGGGGCCGAAGGAAGACGCCTGATCCGCGCGTGCGTTCAGCGCGCGGTCATCATCCCGTAGTTCGGAGCTTCCTTCGTGATGGCGATATCGTGCGGGTGGCTCTCGCGCAATCCGGCGTTCGTGATCCGAACGAAACGCGCCTTCTGCTGCATCTCGGCGATAGAGGCCGCGCCGACGTAGCCCATCCCCGAGCGTAGCCCACCGATCAACTGATAGACGAGATTGGAGAGCGGGCCCTTGTAACTGACGCGGCCTTCGATCCCCTCGGGCACCAGCTTGGCGTCGTTATCGGTTTCCTCCTGGTGGTACCGATCGCGCGAGTACCCGCGCTGCTTCATCGCGCCCAGGGACCCCATGCCCCGGTGCTCCTTGTAACGCTCGCCCTGATAGAGGATCAGTTCACCCGGGCTCTCATCCACTCCCGCCAGGAGCGAACCGAGCATTACCGCGTCGGCTCCGGCACCGATCGCCTTGGCGATGTCACCGGAGTACTGGATGCCACCATCGGCGATCACTGGCACTCCGATGCGTGCTGCGACCTGCGCACACTGGAACACCGCTGTCAACTGCGGGACGCCCGCGCCCGCGACGACACGCGTGGTACAGATCGACGCCGGGCCGATGCCCACGCGGATGCCATCAGCGCCCGCATCGGCCAGATCGATGACCGCGTCGCCGGTTGCCACGTTTCCGGCGATCACCTGCACGGCGCTCGCGCGCTTGATCGCGCGCACCGTATCGAGAACCGGCTTCGTGTGGCCGTGCGCGGTGTCCACGATGATGACATCCACTTCCGCATCGAGCAGTGCGGCAACGCGATCCTCGCTATCCCGCCCGACCCCGACCGCCGCTCCAACCCGAAGGCGCCCCCGCTTGTCCTTGGTGGCGTCCGGAAAACGCTGACGCTTCTGGATGTCCTTCACGGTGATCAGGCCGCGCAATCGAAAGTTCTCATCGACAACCGGCAGCTTCTCGATGCGATGACGGTGGAGGACTGCACGCGCATCCTCGAGGGTCGTGCCTACCGGTACGGTGATGAGATTCTCCCGTGTCATCAGGCGACCCACCGGCTGGCTCAGGTCGTCACAAAAGCGGATGTCCCGATTCGTCAGGATGCCGACGAGTCGACCGTTCTCCTCAGTGATGGGCACGCCGGAGATGTGGTACTTCTCCATCACGTCCAGTGCGCGGGTCAGCGCATCGTTCGGCCGGAGCGTGACCGGTTCGACGATCATTCCCGACTCGGAGCGCTTGACCTTGTCCACCTCGTCGGCCTGCGCTTCGATCGAGAGATTCCGGTGGATGATGCCAAGTCCCCCCTCGCGCGCCAACGCGATCGCCAGGCGTGCCTCGGTCACCGTATCCATTGGCGAGGAAACGATCGGGATGTTGATGGAGATCTCCCGCGTGACGCGGGTGCTGGTGGTGACATCCTTCGGCGCCACCGCCGAATAAGCGGGGACCAGGAGCACGTCGTCGAACGTGACGCCGAGGACCCCGAACTTCGTCGCGATGAGATCCTCGATCACAACGTGACCCTCCGCTCCAATATGGGGAAATTGTATCGCCCCGTCCCCATCGCGCAGAATTGATGGGAAACCCTATGGGGGCGTTAACAGACTCAGGCCTAGATTAGGCCCGGAGGGGCACGTGATCCTGGTTCACCGGCTGGACGGATCGGCGTTCTATCTGAACGACGATCAGATCGAGTTGATCGAGGCGAATCCGGACACTGTCGTGACGCTCTCGTCACAGCGCAAATACGTCGTGCGCGAGCCGGTGGCCGATCTCGTCGAGGCGATCGTGGCGTATCGCCGGCGGATCTTCGCCGCGGGGCCGCACCTGATCGATCGCTAGGGGGGCCGCGTGGATATCGCAACGGTAGGTGGGCTGGCCCTGGCGGTGCTCCTTGTCGTCGGGGCGATCGTGGTCGAGGGTGGCGGCAATATCGGCGGTCTTGCGGCGTACGTCCCGACCTCCGGTCCAATCGCCGCCGCCTACATGCTCGTCGTCGGAGGGACTCTGGCTGCGACGGTCGTCACCGGTCCGCTGAGTGGCGCGACAGGCCTGCCGAAAGCGCTCATCAAGACGATGATGCCCGGGCATCACGAGGACCCGGCAGAGCTCGCCGTGCAGTTCGTGCGACTCTCGGAGAAGGCGCGCCGTGAGGGGTTGCTCTCCCTGGAGGAGGAGGAGCAGTCGATCCACAACGAGTTCATGAAGAAGGGCATGCGCCAGGTCGTGGACGGCACGGATCCGGAGGTGATCCGACAGATCCTGGAGATCGACATCCAGGAGATGGAGCGGCGCCACGCGATCGCCCAGGCGTTCATGACTCAGGCGGGCGGGTTCGCCCCCACCTTCGGCATCATCGGAACGGTGTCGTCACTGATCGCCGTCCTCTCGCACCTCGACCCGTCGGCCGGTCAGGAGGCGCTCGCGAAGAGCATCTCGGCCGCATTCATCGCGACGTTCCTGGGACTGGCGACCGCGAACCTCATGTTCCTGCCACTCGCCGAGAAGATGAAGGAGAACAC
>CAZHZF010000058.1:0-15274 GCA_964536925.1 uncultured Dehalococcoidales bacterium
TTCGGGCGTCTCCCGAATCCCCTCTCCCGGGACCTGCAGATGTCTCAGCCAGGCGGTGGGCGCCACTGCATCGCGATGATGCCGATCCGGAGCGCGATCCTTCACGAGGATCCTGTGAACCGCTCGCTGGTGGTCGGCGCGCTACCTCTGGTGTCGACCCGACCCCGTCTGCCGGCGGGGTCCAGACCAAGCACCCTGCGTCACCGCGGTCGTATAGAGGAGGTACACCCTCTCGACCCTTTCGTTCGGTTTCATCTCTGTGATCCCCTTCTGTCTCTCCGCACGGGTATCCTAGATCGACCTCCTTCACGGCCCATCAGGGAATTCCCCCAACTTCGTGACAGGGCGCGGCGACTCTGGCACTATGGTGGCGATGGCATCGGCTCCCGGACAGCCACGCTCGACGGTGGGCGGCACCCCGTCTGAGGAAACGCAGCGAAGGACGCTGAGCCGCCGGACGCTCCTGGCGCTGGCCGGCGGCGCGACCGCCCTCGCAGCGTGCGATACCGTCGCCACGGTCCAGGAGGCGGCGCGCGCGCCCTTCGTCGCCGTGACTCCCACGCCAGAGGTCCATCGCGTCCGCGTCGCCTTCCCGCGGATGGAGTACTACAACCTCCTCCGCACCCGGGTGCTCGCCGCCGCCAAGAAGATCCCGGCCGATCGTGGTCTCGAGATCCAGATGACGCCGATCGGGATGGCGGTCGGCACGCCCGAGGAGCAGATCGCCGACCTTCCGCCGCCGATGCCCGTCGTCGGCACGACCTACGCGCAGCGCGCGCCGACCTACGACGTCGATCTCATCGTCGCCGACCCCTTCACGCTGCCCGCCCTGGCCGCCGCGGGGGTGCTCTACGACCTCAACACGCTGCTCGAGACGCAGCGGTGGTACGACCCGGCCGATTTCCTCACCGATTCGCTCCGGTCCGGCTACGTCAACGGCAAACTCCAGGCACTGCCCCTCGAGGTCGCTGTCGAGGTCCTCTGGCGCCGCGATGCCCATTTCACCGCCGCCGACGTGAAGATCCCCGGCCATAGCTGGACCTGGGATCAGTTCCTGGAGACGACGAAGGCGCTGCGCGAACGAGGACCCCACCCGCGTGGCCAGAACTGGGGCGTGGCCGTGAACGCGGCGACGCCTTCGCTGTGGAGCCTGGCCTGGCAGCAGGGCGCCACGGTCGTCAGCCCCGATGGTGGTCGGGTCGACCTCACCGAAGGGGGCACCCAGCGCGCGGCGACCTTCCTCGCCGACCTCATCCAGGCCTCGAAAGTCGCGCCGCTCCCCACCCAGGACCTGCCGGGCGAGGACGCACATCCCATCCCGCGCGGGTTCCTCATCGAATGGCGGCGGGGGCGACGCGGCATCCCCACCGGCGCGGCGCTGGGCGGCGACTTCGTCGGCGGACCGTTCACGAGTCGTCCGGAACGCGATGCGAATGTCACCGCGCTGCCGGTCACGGGGGACCCGCGGGTCCTCGCTCTGCCGCTCATCATGCTCGGGATTCCGCGGAACGCGCCCGACCTGCGGCGGTCGCTCCGCGCATTGCAGGCGCTCTTCGAGGCGGCGAGTGAGACGATGCTCTCACCACGGCGCCAGACGCTCGATCTGATGCGCGGCGTCGAACTGGCGCTGAAACCGGACGAGGGCGAGGTCCTTCTCGCCTCGCTTCGCCGCGCCGCGTACCTACCCGGCGGCTTCCCGCTGCTGGCGCTGCCGGCGCTCCATACCGGATTCATTCTTCCGATCCTCGGAGGATCGGTCAGTCCGCTGCGTGCCGCCCAGGACGCGCGGTCGGGCATCGAGATGGCGATCCGCGCCGCACGCACGGCCTGACTCTTCGCGAGCCGAGCCGCCGGTATCATCGGTTACACATGCGGATCGCGGTCGGCGGTATCCGTCACGAGTCGAACAATTTCTCCAGCCTCGTCACGGCGCTGGACGAGTTCGCGATCGCGCGAGGCGACGACATCCTCCGCGGCGAGCAGTTCGTCGGGCACGGCGGCGATGTCACCTTCGTGCCCACACTCTCCTCCCACGCGCCGCCGCATGGTCTCGTCGGCGCGGATGCGTACCGCACGATGCGGGACGAACTCCTCGAGCGACTCACCGGCGCCGGTCCGGTCGATGCGCTCTATCTCGACCTGCACGGCGCGATGGACGTCGTCGATATCGGCGATGGCGAGAGCGACCTCATCCGCCACGTCCGCGCCGCCATCGGACCGGATCTGCCGATCGCGCTGAGCCTGGATCTCCACGCCAACCTCGCCCCCGAGGTGATCGCCGCGGCGGATATCGCAACGGCCTACCGGACCGCGCCCCATCGGGACGGCGTCGCGACACGGCGGCGTGCGATCCATCTCCTCATCGATCAACTGCGCGCCGGGCGCCGGAATCACACCGCGATGGTGAAGCCGCCCTGCCTCATTCCCGGCGAGTACGCGGTGACCGACGTCGAACCGGCGCGCTCGCTCTACGCCAGCCTCGCGGACTTCGATCGGCGCCCGGGGATCGTCGACACCTCGATCGTGATCGGATGCGCCTGGACCGACTCGGAGTACACCTCGACCGCCGCGCTCGCGGTAGGCGAGCGTGCGGCCGCCGAGGCGACCGCGCGGGAGATCGCCGCCGCGATCTGGACGGCACGGGAGCGGTTCGCTCCGGAGGTCCCGACCCTCGCGATCGGCCCGGCGATCGCGCACGCCGACGCGGCGACGGACTCACCCGTCTTCCTGTCCGATAGCGGCGATAACGTCACAGCCGGCGCGGCCGGCGATCTGACGATCGTGCTCCGCGCGCTCCTGGCCACCCGAGCACGAAACGCCCTGGTCGTGGGAATCTGCGATCCGGCCGCGGTCGCGAGTTGCCGCGCGGCCGGCGTCGGCGCGCACGCACGTCTCTCGCTGGGAGGGAAACTCGACACGCGCAACGGCACGCCATTCGATATCACCGCGATCGTCACCGGCCTCCGGGACGACGGCGCGGTCGTCACCATCGACGGCGTCACCCTCGTCATCACCACGGAGCGCGATGGCTTCATCACCCTGGGGCGCTTTGCCCATTTCGGAGTCGATCCGCGCGCCTATCGGATCGTCGTCGTCAAGACCGGCTACCTGTTCCCGGAGATGCGCACCGTGGCGCGGGACGCGATCCTCCTCCTCTCGCCGGGCTTCACCGACCTCGACCTGGCCCGTCTGCCCTATCGGAGGGTCCGGCGGCCGATCTTCCCGCTCGATCGCGCCCTGGCCTGGGTGCCCTGAAGCGATGGCAGGTGAGGATGTCCTGTTTCGGTTCTCGGTGCGGGAGTTCGAGACGGTGCTGCGGGTGGTGATGGGGGAGCGGGTGGCCGACGACCTGAGCAACAAGATCCTGGTCGTCTGTACGCCGCCGCGCGATGGCGCGATCGAGGTCGCGCTCACACAGGTGGAGGCGAAGGCTCTCATCGACGCCGTGGCGGCGTCGGTCGACGACGACCCCGAACAGCGTCCGATCCTCGACCTCCTCCTGAAACAGGCGCGCTGACTGGCGATCAGAGGGAGGGAGAGCGATGGTCGATCGAGCGATCGCAGGATGGGTGGCGGCGGGCCGGCTGGCTGACATGATCGACGGCGAGCCGCTGGTGGTGCGGGGCGCGCATCACAGCATCGCCGTGTTCGCAGCCACGGATCGGGGTGAGCCGAAGGTCTGGGCGGTTGACAACCGATGTCCCCATATGGGGTTTCCGCTCAGCCGTGGCACGATCTGCGATGGCGTGCTCACCTGTCACTGGCACCATGCCCGCTTCGAACTGGAGACGGGCGGCACATTCGATCCCTTCGCCGACGATGTCGCGGTCCATGCCACCCGGGTCGTCGATGGCGTGGTGTACGTGGATCCGGAGGCCCGGCGCGGCGGCGATCGGCTCGCCCGCGAGTCGGCACGCTTGCGCCTGGGCATGGAGCAGGGGCTCAACCTCGTCCTCGCCAAGTCGGTGCTGGGCCTGCTCGCGGATGGGGAGGAGGCCGGGGTGAACTCCGCCCTCGGCGTCGGCGCGACATTTGGGGTGACGCAGCGCCGTGCCGGGTGGGGCGCGGGCCTGACGATCCTGACCGCGATGGGGAATATCGTCGACCGCCTTGGCGAGGAGGATCGCGCGATCGCGCTCTTCCACGGCCTGGTCCACGTCGCCGATGACGCGGCCGGGGCGCCGCCGCGTTTCCCCCAGGCGGCGTTACCCACGCGAACGGTCGATCGGGCGCGCCTACGGGGCTGGTTCCGCGATCTCATCGAAGTGCGCAATGTCGATGGCGCCGAGCGGGTTCTGGCGACGGCGCTCGCGTCCGGTCTGTCCATCGCAGATGCCGGCGAGATGCTCATGGCCGCGGCGACCGATCACTTCTACGTCAACGGCGGCCACATCCTCGACTTCACCAACAAGGCCGTCGAACTGCTCGAGCGTACCGGTGGCGACGCGGCGCAGGCCAGCCTCGTCCTCGGATCGCTCGTGCGCGGTCTGGCCACGTCCACCCGTAGCGAGGAGCAGAATGCGTGGCGCTCGCCGATCGACCTCGTCGGCCTGGCGCGGCCGGGCATCGCGGCGCTCCCCGGGTGGCTCGCGGCGGGCACGGCAGCGACACCTCTCGACCTGGCCGCGTTCGCGAACGATCTGCTGGCCGACGATCCGCGCCAGGTTATCGCCGCGCTCGATCGGGCGTTCCGGGAAGGTGCCGCACCGGCGGAGGTCTCGCTCGGCCTGTGCGTCGCGGCGGCGACGCGTGTGGCGCGCTTTTCGACCGCGAATGAATTCGGCGACTGGATCACCGTGCTCCACACCCTCACCTACTGCAACGCGCTCCACCGGGGCCTGGTGCGGTCGCCGACCCCGGAGGTCGCGCGAGGGATCTACCACGGGGCGATCAGCGTGTACCTGGACCGATTCCTCAACGTGCCCCCGGCGCGGATGCCGGAGGAGCGGGACGATCCCGGAGCCACGCGCGACACGATCCGCCCGCGGTTGCTCGATCAACTCGATCGCCAGGGCGCGGTCGAGGAGGCCGCGGCGCTGGTGGACGGCTATTTACGGCGAAACGAGCCGGCTGGGCCGCTCTGGGCCGCGCTCGGCGCCAGCCTGGTGCGGGAGGACGCCGAGTTCCACACCTACCAGATGGTGGAGGCCGGGGCGCGCCTGTTCGAGGAACTGGTGCCCCGTTCGCTCGACCTGGCGCGGACCTGTGCGATCGCGACCGCGCGCTACCTGGCCGCGCATGCACCCACGCAGCGCGAGTTGCTCCAGACCGCGCGGATCGCCCAGCGGCTGCGTCGCGGCGAGGGGGACGCGGCGGCTCCATGATCCGGCGGCGCTGCGGAGCGACGGCTTTCCCGCCGCGGCGGCTAGCATGCAGACGTCTCCGAGGGGGGCGGGGCGCAGGAGGGCGAAATGATACGGTCGGTCAGGGTCGTCTTCGATGGCGAGGTCCTGCGGCCGGACCGGCCCGTCGACCTTGAGCCGAACACCGCCTACCTGGTGACGATCGAGCGACGTGTCTCGCCGCGGCGAGGCCGACGCCTCTCGCCGTATCCTCTGACGGAGATCTCACTACTGGCGACCGATATGGGTGTGACGGATCTGGCCGCGCGGCACGATCGGTACGCACACGGCCACGATGCAGCCGAGGACAGCAGCGCCTGACCGGCGGCCGGTGTTCCTCGACACCGCGTACGTCAATGCCCTGGTCAACACCCGTGACCAGTGGCACGGTGCGGCGCGGTGGTGGGAGAGACGGCTGGCTGAACGTCGGAGGCCGCTTGTAACCACTGAGTTCGTCCTGGTGGAGATCGCCGATGGGCTCGCCGCATTGCGGTTCCGAAAACAGGCAGCCGCGATCATCGATCTGTTGCGTGCGAGCACGCTGGTCGAGGTCGTGCCCACGACGCAGGCGTTGTTCGCGCAGGCCCTCGACCTCTACCGAAGTCGAGGGGACAAGGATTGGGGTATGACGGACTGCGCCTCGTTCGTTGTGATGGACGTGCGAAACCTATCGGACGCCTTGACCACCGACGATCATTTCCGTCAGGCCGGCTTCCGCGCCCTGTTGCTCGAGGACCCACTTCTGTAGGCACGCGATCCACGCGGCTGGGCCTCCACGCGGGATCGCGAGCAGGTCGTGGGCGATGTGCTCCGGCACGCTTCTGGCGGCGGGACACACTCTCAGGTCGGGCCGGTCTCTGGGGAGTCGGCTCGTGTCGTGGACCCGGCTACCCGACTTCAATCTAGTCATTGGTTCTCCGCGCGTCTTCCGCCTCGACGAGGTCCCGTTTCGCGAGGCGGACCTGCCGCAGAAGCAGCGCGGCCGGACTGCGGAACCGCTCGGCGAGCGGAAGGCCATGCCGCAGGGGGGCCCGGCCAGGCTCGCCCGGGCCCTCTTGACCGAGGCGCTGCCGGAGGGCGTCGCGCACCGCGGGCCACCGGGCGTCGGGAATCGCGGTCAGGTCGCGCCGGATCGCTGCCAGATCGCGGGACGTCGCGATCTCCTCGACGAGCGCGGCGACCTCCCCGTCCTTCACCCAGCGTATAGTGTGCGCCCCGAGGAGGCCAGCGTGCTGCCGCGTATCGGTGCATCGTTCGGCGAAGTCGATACTCCCGCGCTGGCGATCGACCTGGACACGTTCGAGCGCAACCTCCGCAAGATGGCCGAGTTCGCGCGCAAGGCCGGCGTGGCGCTGCGACCACATGCCAAAGCGCACAAGAGTCCCGTCATCGCCCGGAAGCAGATCGAACTCGGCGCGGTCGGCATTACGTGTTCCAAGCTCGGCGAGGCCGAGGCGATGGTCGATGGCGGCGTGACGGACATCCTCATCTCCAGTCAGGTCGTCGGCGCGGCGAAGATCGCCCGCCTGGTCGCGCTCGCCCGGCACGCCCGGATCGGCGTGGTCGTCGACGACGCGCCGAACGCGCGGGAGATCTCCGCCGCCGCGCAGCGGATCGGCGCGACGGTCACGGTGCTGGTCGAGGTCGATGTCGGCCAGCGCCGGTGCGGCGTCACGCCCGGCGAGGCCGCGGCCGACCTGGCGGCCATCGTGCACGGCCTGCCCGGCGTGACCTTCGGCGGCCTCCAGGGATATGAGGGGCACCTCCAGCAGATGGTCCCCGCGCGGGAGCGAAAGACGCTCTGCGACGCGGCGATGGAGCGGCTCGGCGCGAGCCGCCGCGCCGTCGAGGCGCGGGGCATCCCGGTCGCGGTTGCGACCACCGCCGGCACGGGCACGTGCGAATTCGCGGCGCATCACGAGGGCGTCACCGAGATACAGCCCGGCTCCTACATCTTCATGGATGCGAACTACGTGCGCGTCGAAGGGACGCCGTACGAGACCGCGCTCACGGTCTGGGCGACGATCTTGAGCCGGCAACGGGCCGCCGACGCGATCTGCGACGCGGGATGGAAGGCGCTCTCGATCGATAGCGGGCCAGCGATCGTGCGCGGGCGCGAGGATCTGACCTACTCCCCGGCTGGCGATGAGTACGGACGCATCTCGGCAACGGGAGCGGCACCGCTTCCCGGTCCGGGCGAGCGGGTTCCGCTGACGCCGAGCCACTGCGACACGACCGTGAATCTGTACGACCGGTTCGTGGGGGTGCGCGGCAGCGTCGTCGAGACGGTCTGGCCGATTACCGGGCGCGGCCGAACCGACTGAGCCGAGGGAGAGAGGATCGCATGCCGTTCACGCGACCGATCTGGCCGGAGAGCGCGCGCACGGCGGTGCTCCTGACCTTCGACAACTTCGGTGAGTCGCTCGACCTGATCCGGTTCGGTCACGCGGGCGGCGCCTCGGCCGATGGCGTGTACGCGCCCCGTCGCGGCGTGGAGCGCATCCTCGATCTGCTCGACGCGCATCGCCTGCCCGGCACGTTCTTCGTCGAGGGATGGAATGCCGCGAAGTACGCGCCACTCGCGCGGGAGATCGTCGCGCGCGGACATGAGGTGGGCGTGCACGGGTGGATGCACGAGGCCTGGGAGAAACTCGACGCCGAACGGGAGCAGGAGTTGATCCACCGCTCGACCGACACGGTGGCGCAGGTTCTCGGCCAGAGGCCGAAGGGGTGGCGCTCACCCGGCGGGGTGACGACGCCGGCCACGCTACGCCTCGTCCAGGAGGCCGGCTATCTGTACGACAGTTCCTTTGGCGACGATGACATCCCCTACATCATCAAGGTCGCGGCCGACCGCGAGGCGACGCTCGTGGAGCTACCCTGGTCGTGGTCGCTCGATGACGCGATCTTCTACGGCCACGCCCCGCGCATCGCGCACCCGGCCGACGTGGCGCGGCTCTGGATGGACGAGTTCGACGCCGCGCACGAGATGACCGGGTTCTTCCACCTGCTCTGCCACCCGCGCTTCAGCGGCCGACCGCCCCGCGTCCGCGCGCTGCATACCCTCCTCGACCATCTGTTGGGCCGCACCGGCCTCTGGTTCGCGCGCTGCGACTCGCTCGCCGAACACGTCGCGATCGCGTCGGCGACGCCTCGCTACGACGCGCCAGCCCTCGCCCAGGGCTGACGCACGACGCCGCCACACGGGCGGCGTTCCGGCCCCGGCCCCTACCGACCCCAGCGCGCGCTGACAACTGGCAGCGTCGGATACGGCACGTGCGGCTCTGTCTGGTACCAATAGGCGGTCGAGGCGAGATCGTCGGTGAGGGGTTCGTATTTCCAATCAGGCCACCAGCCCAGAGTCTGGATCGTGACACGCACGTCGGAGCTGAAACCGATCGCATCGAGGAGATGCCAGCGGTAGAGGCTGAACAGGCGCGGCCCCTGCGGATCATCGATTCGCGCCAGGGGCAGGCCCAGGAACGGCGCGGAGAACTCCTGTTCGCGGCGATCCTTCTCCAGGTCACGGTAGTAGCACCAGGCACCGCCGAAGTAGTCCTCGGTGCCGGTGGTGCAGATCGTGGGAAGATCCACGTCGCCATCGAGGAAGAACTTGACCTCGCCCTCGCCCCACCATCCGCGCGAGAAGGCGGACCAGGCGACGTAGGTGCCGACATAGGTGCCCCGCCCGCGTACGCCGTCCAGGATCGTGTGTTCGGGATGCTCCCGGCGGCCGATCGATCGGCGCCACTGTGCGTGGAAGTAGGCCGCGTCGTCCGGCACGGCCTCCAGGCGATACATGATCGAGTAGGTAAAGATCTTCGCCTCGAGCGGCCCCTCGTTCGCGATCGTGATGCGGGCCGACTTCCGGAAGGGCATCTGCCAGTAGCAGTTGAGACCGCGCCGTGGGGCGACGGTGATGGGCACCGACGTCACGGTGTGGGGTGCGCCATCGTGACCCATCGCAAAGAAGTCACCCAGCGGCACTTCGACCGAGGGAGTCTCCTCGCCATCCCAGTAGATGCGGAGGACGAGGGCGCGGTACTCCTTGAGGTCGCTCGTCATCCACATGTGGACGATCGTGCCCGGGCCTTCGATGTCGGCGATGGTGAGCAGTTCGCCCGGGGTGAGATTGACGAAAGGACGGACCTTCCATCCCTTTCCGAGGTCGAGTGCGGCGCGACTGAACTTGAGGTTCGGATCGTCCGGGTTCGGCGCCCACGGTGCCGCGGCGCCCTTCGCGCCGGTCGGATTCTCCGGGCTGATGAGGCGGGTGACGCCGCCGCCACGCAGCGGCAGACCGGAGAGAAGATCGCGGTCGTTCATGAGTCTTCCTACCTTCCCGCGGGGACGGATGGTGGCGCGATCGACGGTTCGGTGGCGCCGGCGGCGACCGGCAGGGTGAAGGTGAACTTGCTCCCTACCCCGACGACCGACTCGACGGTGATGTGGCCACCGTGCGCCTCGACCAGTTCGCGGCAGATCGCCAGGCCAAGGCCGGTGCCCCGCACCTGACGGGTCACGGCGTTCTCAACCCGATAGAACTTCTCGAAGATCCGTTCGATCCGGTCAGAAGGAATGCCGATCCCCCGATCGATGACCTCGGTGAGGACGACACCATCCTGCACGTACGCGCGGATCCGAATATCACCGCCCTCCGGCGCATAGCGGATCGCGTTCGAGCAGAGATTCGTGAGCACCTGGGTGACACGGCGCGGATCGGCATCGACCCGGGGGAGATCAGCCGGCATGTCGACGACGATCCGATGATTGTCCGACTGGCGGCCGACATCGGCGGCCACCGACCGTGCCAGTTCTGCCAGATCGACAGCCGTCCGCTCGAGGAGGTAGCGTCCTCCCTCCAGACGGGTCAGGTCGAGCAGGTCGTCGATCAACTGGTTCAGCGCCTCGGCGCGATCGTGGATCACGCGGGCGTACTTGTTGATCGCCTCGCGATCCTGCGAGCCGGTGGTGATGATCTCCGCGAACCCGCGGATCGGCACGAGAGGACCGCGCAGTTCGTGTGTCACCTGGGCCACGAACTCATCCTTCAGGCGGGCCAGTTCCTCCAGCGCCGCGACCTGGGCGCGTGCGTTGCGCTCCGCCTCCTCCTGAGCCTGGATGCGCCGGGTGGAGTCGGCGTACACGCGGCGCAGCGAGAGGAACAGGATGAGCGTGCCGACGATCAGGAGTCCGGCGGCGGTTGCCTGAACCTGGCGGATGTCCGAGACGATGTCGGAGATGACGCGCTCGGCGAAGGTCGCGCCGATGATGACGCCATTCGCGCGGATGGGAACCCAGAGTCGCAGGATATCGCCGGTTCCCCCGGTGGGCACCGGTGTGGCCGGAGGCTCCTCGTGGGCCGCGTGGTCCTCCGCCGTGGCCGCGGAAGGGGTCGGCGTGGCGACGGGTACGCCCCCGGGCGGCGGCGCACGGTAACGACTCACCGTTGGTCCGCGGATGATCTCGTACCGCGTCTCACCGCCCAGCGCGCGATCGAAGCGCTCGGCATCGGAGCGGGAGCGCATGCTCCTGCCAATAGTCCCCGGATCGTAGGCGTAGACGATCGTGCCATCGGGTCGAACCATTGTGGAGTCGACGATGCGGTAGACATCGAAGTGGAAGCGCACGGTGCGCGCGAAGATCGGCATGTCGATACTCGCGGCCCCATCTGGTCGAAACACGTCACTCGTGAAGACGACGCCAAAGTGGCTGGAGATCTCGCGCTCGGTCTGTTGCGCGGTGGTATCCACGACGACCCGCTCGATCACCTGGGCGAGGATGATGAGCATGGCCACCATCGCCACGGCGAGCGTGAGCCCGACCGACAGGGTAAAGCGTTGCAGGGGCGTCAAGTTCGCGAGTCGCTGACGCACGCCCCCGGTCGCCCTCTTTCCCGTACCGACCATACGGTATCAGGATGATGCCGGATGCGTAAACAACGCGCTTCGCAGGTGCTGTCCCTGTCATAATCCCGCGCCACGATTCGGAGGGACGATGACGCGCATTCGCGTGGGCCTGGTCGGCTGTGGGACGATCGCCAACATCATGCATCTGCCCGGCGTGGAGGCGATGCGCGAATGGGGCATGGTCGAACTCGTCGCGGTCTGCGACGCCGTACCGGAGAAGGCGCGCGAGGCCGCGCTCCGCTTCGACGCCCACCGCCACTACGGCGACCTGACGGCGATGCTCGAGGGCGAGAGCTTCGATCTTCTCATCAACAATACGCCCATCCCCCAGCACTTCCCCGTGACGATGGCGGCGCTGAAAGCCGGGCGACACGTCTACACGCAGAAGCCGATGTCGATCACGGTGGACGAGGCCACCACGCTCATCGAGACCGCCCGGGCGCAGGACCGGATGCTCGCGGTCGCGCCCGAACATCCGGTCCGACCGCAGGTGCGGGCGATCCGGCGCGCGATCGATGCCGGCGCGATCGGCAAGGTCACCTTCGCCCGGGTCGTCAGTTCGCATAACGGCCCGGAGACCCACGATGTCCCGCGGGACTCGACCTGGTTCTACAAGCAGGGGTCGAGCCCGATCCTCGATCTGGGCGTGCATGGTCTGAGCACGATCACGGCGATCCTCGGGCCGGTCCGCGCCGTCTCATGCCTCTCGGGGCGCTCGCGCGACGTCCGCATCACGACCGCGGGCCCATTCCGAGGAAAGGAGATCGGCGTCGAGATCGACGACAACTCCCTCCTCGGCCTCGACTTCGGCGACGCGCGGTTCGCGTTCATGGATTCGACCTACTGCATGCCCGCGACTCTGGCACCGCATCTGGAGATCTTCGGAACGGAGGGGACCCTCGCCGTTGTCGGCGTCCCCGGCGCCGGACCGCTCACCTCCCTCCATCACTTCCGGTCGGACACGAAGGAGTGGCGGGAGATCGCGGTGCCGCCGGCGCCGGCGCTACGCGATCTCGGCGTCCACCACATGGTCGGTTGCCTCCGCGAGGGCACGCCGCTGGAGCTCACCGGCGAGCGGGGCAGGCATCTGGTGGAGGTGATGGCCGCCGCGCCGACCGCTGCCGCGACCGGGCAGACTCAGGCAATCGGCACGACGTTCTAGACCATCCCGTGTTGGCCGCGTACGACTGCATCGTCATCGGCGTCGGCGGCATGGGCAGCGCCGCCCTGGATCATCTGGCGCGGCGCGGCCAGCGCGTGCTCGGGCTCGAGCGGTTCGATGTCCCGCACGATCGCGGCTCCTCGCACGGCGTCACGCGGATCATCCGGCTGGCCTACTACGAGCACCCCTCCTACGTGCCGCTGTTGCGCCGAGCCTACGAACTCTGGCGTGATCTGCAGTCCGCGGCAGGGGAGCAACTCCTCCACATCACCGGCGCGATCGATGCCGGGCCGCCGGGGAGCGAGGTTTTCCGGGGCTCGAAACTCTCCTGCGATCTCCACGGGCTCCCCCACGAGGTGCTCGACGGACGGGAACTGAACCGGAGGTACCCCGGCTACCGTCTGCCCGATGATCACGAGGTGCTCTTCCAGCCGGACGGGGGCTTCCTCCTTCCGGAGCGCTGCATCGTCGCGCACGCCAATCGGGCGATGACCCACGGCGCCGTTCTCCAGGCCCGCGAGAGGGTTCTGGGCTTCTCCCGCCGCGGCGGCGCGTACCGCGTGACGACCGATCGGGGGGAGTACGAGGCTGGCCGCCTGATCGTCGCCGCCGGAGCGTGGGTGGGCAAGCTCCTGCCCGATCTGGCGCCGATCGCGCGGCCGGAGCGGCAGGTGCTCGCCTGGCTTCGCCCCGACCGCCCGTCCGAGTTCCACCCGGAGCGTTTCCCGGTCTTCAACCTCGCCGTGACCGAGGGCCGCTTCTATGGCTTCCCCGAACACGGCATCCCCGGGTTCAAGTTCGGTCTGTACCACCACCTGGGAGAGATGGTCGACCCGGACGCGATGGATCGTGAGCCCAACGCGCGCGACGAGTCCGTGCTGCGCGCCTTCGCCGAGAAGTACTTTCCCACCGGCGCGGGTGCGACGCTGACGATGAAGGCCTGCCTCTTCACGAACACGCCGGACGAGCACTTCCTGATCGATCGCCTGCCGGGAGACCCGGGGATCATCGTCGCCTCGCCCTGTAGCGGGCACGGGTTCAAGTTCTGCTCCGTCGTCGGCGAGATCCTCGCCGACCTGGCGATCGACGGGCGGACGCGGCACGACATCGATCTGTTTCGGTGGGGTCGCTTCGCGGCCTGAGCGCGGTTTCGGGGCGGCCGTGGCTCAGGGCGCGCCGGGGCTGCCGATCCAATTCGTCAGCGGTGCCGATTCTGATGTTTCCAGATCTGGTGGTGCCAAACCTGGTTGTACCGATTCTGGTAGTACCGGAACTGGCAACATACTGCGCAGGCCTGCCCGCAAGGACTACGGCGTCAGCGTCGCCACCCAGTCGCCGATGCCATCCGCGATGGCCAGCTCGCGACCCGTGTAGACGTGGTTCGCACCCTCGACGTACAGCTCGTCGGTGCGCGGGGCGGACCGGGCATTGCGGCGTAACGTCGCCAGATCGGCGCGGACGCCGATCATCGGCTCCTCCGACCCGAGGATGAAGAGCAGCGGGTGATCGATCCTCGCCACCGGTGGATCGCCGCCATCCAGGCCGTAAAGGTCCATCCCCACGTCGGCGCGAGAGACGAGCGTCTGCGCGCTGGTGGAGAACGGCGTGCCATCGCTGGGGAGGAGGTCGGTGCCGCGACCCTCGGCGACCATCCGTCGCGCCAGGGCGACGCGCTCCGCGTTCTCGCGCATCCGTGCGCCGAGGTAGACCGGCCCGGAGGCGGAGATGATCGCAGCCAGGCGCTCGTCTCTCGCCGTGGCGCCGTAATAGATCACCTTCAGCGCGCCGAGGCTGTGCCCCGCCAGAACCACCTTCGGATACCCCTGGGCGACCGCGAAACGCACCCAGGCGGCGTAATCGCGCGGCGCCTCTTCAAACTTCTCCCACCAGGCACCGCCCTGGAGGAAGGGACCGCCCTTCGTGTTGACGACATTCGCCCCGAGGTGGTGGCCGCGGTTATTGCCGGTGATGAAGGTGTGACCGCGCGCTGCGAGTCGACGGCCGATCGCCACGGTATGCTGCTCGTAGAAGCGGCCGGTGAAGCCGTGCATCCAGACGATGGGCAGCGCGCCCTTACCGCCATCGTCGGGCGTGAACTGCGCGCCCTCGAGCAGGTAACCGTCCTCGGTCTCGGTGTAGACGAGTCGTTCGCGCCATGTTTCACTCATGGAGCCGGATGGTAGGCGTCCCGGCACGAACCGTGGGCACGATCCGGGAAAGGTCCCGACGCCCGTCTGGGCCAATTCCGCGACGATCGCAACGGGTTCGGCGCGCCCGGTATGCGTGCGACCCGGAGGAACGCCATGCTCGGAGCGGCACAGGAACGCGCGCGCGATGCGCTGCCAGCGGCGCGACGACGCATCGCCGCGGCGCTGGCCGGACGGAAGGAGAGGGCGATGATTGCCGATGGACGAAAGACTGAGTTGATCGCGGGCCTCAACGAGGACCTCGCGGGGGAGCTCGGCGCCGTGATCCAGTACCTCACCTACGCGGCGAAGGCAACGGGGCCGTTCCGGCCGCAGCTTGCAGCGTACTTCGCGGGTGAGATCGCCGATGAGACGGGCCACGCGCAGTACCTCGCCGCCAAGATCGTCGCCCTCGGGGGCGAGCCGACGACGACTCCGCGCCCTGTGCCCCCGGCGCACACGAACCGGGCGATGCTCGAGGCGGTGCTCGCCGCCGAACGCCAGGCCGTCCGCGACTACGCGGTGCGGCTGGCGCAGGCCGAGACGTACGGCGACATCGGTCTGCGCGTGCAACTGGAGAACCAGATCGCCGACGAGACCGGGCACGCCGAGGAAACGGAGCGGATCCTGCGCGACTGGCCCATCTGATCCCGTGCCGGGGCCGTGTCCGCGGCC
>CAZHZF010000059.1:0-15187 GCA_964536925.1 uncultured Dehalococcoidales bacterium
TCATCGCGATCCTTCGCCAGGGCGTAGGAGAAGCAGTCACCGTAATTTAGGCGAGCCGGGTGTCCGGCCCCGCGGCCGAAGTCTCGATAGGCATGCCGCGCTATTCGTGCCTGCGCCTCGGTGACGGGCTCGATTGCGATCGGGATCGCGGCCAGGAGATCATCGAAGCGGCGACTGAGCACGGGGTCGCGAGAACCATCCACTACGATCGCTGCTTCCAGGTAAGTCGCGGCGGATACCCGACAGGCGTCGGCCGCGAGCAGTGCGCGAACAATCGAAGCAGCCTCAACCTCGTCCCGGAGCACGGCGACGAGCGCCGATGCGTCCACGATCATCGCGGGAGACCCCGCTCGTCGTACAGCAGGTCCGCGTGATCGATCGAACGCCACGGCTCCTTGAAACGCCGGCTCGCATCACGGCAAATGGCGAACACACGGTCGGCTCGGGATGAGTCGGCATCGCGTCGGATCCTGGCGAGACGCTCCTCGAGTGCGATGGTGACGGCACCGGTCACCGAGTCGCCAGTCAACGCGGCAAGTTCACGGGCCAGGCGGTGCGTCCGTTCGCTCTTGATATTCAGGCTCATGTCTCTCACCATTCTACCATCGTTTTACACCATTCTACCTGTGGAGTGCCCAATCGTGCCGACGAAGCCATGAGAGCGAGTGGTGCCGGGCAAGTTCCGGCGAGGCATCGCCGCCGCCACCAGAGTGACGGTCACGACCGAAACACGGGACTAGAATGTCCGCCGGTCTCAAGGGGGAGTCCCGGTATGGCATCGGCGACCGCGACGTCAGGTCGGACCCGACCTCGCTTCCGGATCGAACGGCGGGACGCGTGGTGGGCCCAACCACTGTCGGTGATCCTGTTTCTGGGAAGCTTCGGCGTCTACGCGTTCTGGGCGGCGTGGGTCAACGCTGACTATTACGTCGAGCCGTATCTCTCCCCGCTCTACTCGCCGTGCATCGCGGCGAACTGCGTGCACCAGATGCTCCCCATCGTCGGCCAGTGGTGGACGCTCTCTCCCGCGTTTCTCATCCTCTGGGTGCCACTCGGTTTCCGCGCGACCTGTTACTACTACCGGAAGTCCTACTACCGGTCGTTCTTCTGGTCGCCCCCCGCGTGTGCCGTGCCCGACGCCGCGCCGCGCTACTCCGGCGAGACCAGCTTTCCGCTCATCTTCCAGAACGCGCACCGCTACTTCTTCTGGCTGATCCTCGTCGTCACGGCGTTCCTCTGGTGGGACACTCTCCTCGCGTTCAAGTTCCCCTCGGGCTTCGGCATCGGCGTCGGCAGCTTGATCTTCCTCGTCAACGTCATCCTGCTGACGCTCTACACGCTCTCGTGCCATTCGTGCCGCCACCTCTGTGGCGGCGGCCTCAACCTTCACTCCGCGGCCCCCCTTCGCCACCGCCTGTGGATGCGCGTGAGCAGGCTGAACGAGAAGCACGGACAGTACGCGTGGTTCAGCATGCTGTCGGTCGCGCTCACCGATGTGTACGTCCGGTTGGTGGCGACCGGGACGATCGTCGATTTCCGGATTCTCTGAGGAGCGCGCCCGATGCCCGCGAGCGAACGGTACGAGTCCCACGAATACGATGTCGTCGTCGTCGGCGCGGGCGGCGCGGGGCTGAGGGCCGCGATCGAATCGTCCGCGCTCGGGGCGCGCACCGCCCTCGTCTGTAAATCGCTTCTTGGCAAGGCCCACACCGTGATGGCCGAGGGCGGCATCGCCGCCGCGATGGGGAACGTCTACTCCGAGGACAACTGGCGTGTGCACTTCCGCGACACGATGCGCGGCGGCAAGATGCTCAACAACTGGCGCATGGCGCAGATCCACGCACAGGAGTCCCCCGATCGCGTCCTGGAACTGGAGGAGTGGGGCGCGCTCTTTGACCGCACGAAGGATGGGCGCATCCTCCAGCGCGATTTCGGCGGCCACAGATACGCCCGCCTCGCCCACGTGGGCGATCGCACCGGTCTGGAGATGATCCGTACCCTCCAGCAGCACGCCGTTCATAAGGGAATCGACGTGTTCATGGAGTGCACGATCCAGACGCTCATCAAGGATGGCGACCACATCGCCGGGGCCTTCGGCTACTGGCGCGAGAGCGGCAAGTTCGTCCTCTTTCGCGCACCGGCGGTGATCCTGGCTTCCGGCGGCATCGGCAAGGCGTACCGGATCACCTCCAACTCCTGGGAGTACACCGGCGACGGCATGACCATGGCGTATCGCGCCGGAGCCGATCTCATCGACATGGAGATGGTGCAGTTTCACCCCACGGGGATGGTCTGGCCGCCCAGCGTCCGCGGCATCCTCGTCACCGAGGGTGTGCGCGGCGACGGCGGTACGCTCCGGAACTCCGATGGCAAACGGTTCATGTTCGACTACGTCCCGGCGTTCTTCCGCGCCGAGACGGCCGAAACCGAGACCGAGGCCGACGCCTGGTATCAGGACAAGACGCATAACCGCCGGACGCCGGACCTGCTCCCGCGGGACGAGGTCGCGCGTGCGATCAACGCCGAGGTGAAGGCGGGCCGCGGCAGTCCGCACGGCGGCGTGTTCCTCGATATCGCCACGCGGCGGGATCCGGAGTACATCCGGCGTCGCCTTCCCTCGATGTACCACCAGTTCAAGGAACTCGCCGATGTCGACATCACCCGGGAACCGATGGAGGTCGGCCCGACGTGCCACTACATCATGGGTGGCGTGCGGGTCGATGCCGATACGACGCAGTCGACCGTGCCGGGTTTGTTCGCGGCGGGCGAGGTCGCGGCCGGTCTGCACGGGGCGAATCGGCTCGGCGGCAACTCGCTCTCCGACCTGCTGGTGTTCGGGCGACGCGCGGGGAAATACGCCGCCGAATACGCCCGGAGCCACCCCGGCGGCCTCAGCGTCGACGAGGGGCAGATCGAGGCGGCGATCAAGGCGATGCTCCTGCCGTTCGAGGGGCGCGGCGAGGAGAACCCCTACTCACTGCACGCCGCGCTCGAAGACGGCATGCAGGCGCTGGTGGGCATTATCCGCACCGAGAGCGAACTGATTCAGGCGATCGACATGATCGGCAGCCTGCGCGATCGCCTCGGGCGTGTCTCCGTGCGTGGCAACCGGCAGTTCAACCCGGGCTGGCACATGGCCCTGGAGATGGACACGCTGCTCACCGTCTCCGAGGCGATCGCCCGGTCGGCGCTTGAACGGAAGGAGAGTCGGGGCGGACACACGCGGGATGACTTTCCGGCCACCGAGGGCACCTGGGGCAAGGTGAATGTGGTATCGCGCCTCGGAACGTCGGGCGAGATGACGATCGCGCAGGACCCCCTGCCTGAGCCGCCGCCCGAACTGCGCGCGATCCTGGAGGAGAAGGGCTGATGGCGATGGCGACGGCGGCTCATCCGACCGGACATCAGGGCGCGGGTTCCCATACGGTCACATTGCGCGTCTGGCGCGGCGATGCCAGCGGCGGCGAATTTCAGAGCTACCAGGTCCTCGCCCAGGAGGGAGAGGTCGTCCTGGATGTCGTCCACCGGCTTCAGGCGACCCAGGCGACCGATCTGGCGGTGCGCTGGAACTGCAAAGCCGGCAAGTGCGGATCGTGCAGCGCAGAGGTGAACGGGCGCCCCCGCCTGATGTGTATGTCGCGCATGAACACCTTCAAGCCGGATGAGACGATCACGATCGCCCCGCTCCGCACCTTCCCATCGATCAAGGACCTGGTGACGGACGTCTCCTACAACTTCGAGAAGGCGAAGCAGATCCCGGCGTTCAAGCCGAAGCCGCGCGAGGCGGACGGCACCTATCGGATGTTCCAGGAGGACATCGATCGGGTGCAGGAGTTCCACAAGTGCATCGAGTGCTTCCTCTGCCAGAACGTTTGCCACGTGATCCGCGACCATCCGGAGAACCAGCCCGCGTTCGCCGGACCGCGTTTCTTCGTGCGTCTGGCCGCGTTGGAGATGCACCCGTTGGACACCAATAACAGGCTCGATCTCATTCGCCAGCAGGCCGGCCTGGGGCTCTGCAACATCACGAAGTGCTGCACCGAGGTCTGCCCGGAGCACATCCACATCACCGATAACGCGATCATTCCGCTCAAGGAGCGGGTGGTCAGCGAGTTCTACGATCCCGTGGCGTGGGTGCTCCGGCAGGTCACGGGACGGAACGGCAAGACATAGTCAGACGGGCGGGTCGACTCTCGTCGCCGACCCGCCCGCGCGACCCCGCACCGTTTCAGGCGCGGATCATCTCCGCGAGCGACACCTTCGTCAGCACCTCGCGGTTGACGACGTTCCGCGGCATCCGCCCCTGGAGGACCGCGGCGATCTCCTGGCCGACCCGCCGACGCCGTTCGATGTCGGCCCAGTCGGAGATGGAGGCGGTGTGCGGCGTGAGGACGACGTTGTCCATCGTATGCAGGGGATTATCCGGTAGCGTCGGCTCCTGCTCCATCACGTCCAGGCCGGCTCCGGCGATCTTCTTCTCGCGCAGGGCACGGATGAGATCGGCCTCGTTGTGCGTCGGCCCGCGCCCGGTGTTGATGAAGTAGGCGGTCGGCTTCATCGCACTGAACAGGTCGTAGTTGAAGAGCCCGCGGGTGTCTTTGTTGAGCGGCATATGCGCCGAGACGAAGTCGGCCCGCCGGAAGAGGTCCTTGAGATCGGTAACGCGCTCGACGTTGTGCTGTGCGAAGACGTTCGCGGGTACGAAGGGGTCCCAGGCCAGGACCTTCATATCGAACCCTTTCGCTTTGCGGGCGACGAGGCGGGGGATATTGCCGAACGGCACGATGCCGATGGTGTCGCCGACGACACGCGGCATCGGAGTCATGTACGGCTTGGGCTCGCGCCACTGGTTCGCACGGACGGCACGGTCGAGCGGCACCGTCTTCTTCGCGCACGCCAGGAGCAGCATCATCGCGTGGACCGCGACCTCCTCGATGAAGACATCGGGCACGTTCGTCACGACGATGCCCTTCTCGGTCGCGGCGTCCAGGTCCACCGCGTCCACGCCGACGCCGCTCGTGGCGATGACCTTCACCTTCTCCAGTCGACGGATCAGGTCACCGGTCAGGCGACGGCCGCCGGCGACAAGTGCATCCGCATCCTTCACGCGGGCGACGTACTCGTCCTCCGTCTCGGTGACGATGGACTCGATGGTGATCCCCAGAGGGGCGAGCGCCTCCGACTCGTGCGTGAAGTCTCCCGCGCGGCGCCCGAATGGTGTGGCAACGACCCGAAATGCCAAATGCGATCTCCTCCCCGTGGTTCGGGAGCGGCAGTCTACTCGTTTCAGAGACCGCGTCGAACGAGGGTACGCCCCGCCTCACGGTCGGATGAGGCGGTTCTCCGGTGTGGTACGCGGCGCGGTCCACGCCACGGGATCGACCAGACGCATCTCGTCCAGCCCGATCGGTCGCAGGCCGCGCTTCTGGAGGCCATCCAGGATGGCGGGAAGCGCGGCGACCGTGGGCAGGACGCGGGAGAGGCGCACCCCGGCGTCATCCATCTCCGCGCTATCGTGAAGGTTGACGATCGACCCCGGGGCGAGCGAGGGGTGCTCCAGGACCCGCCGGACGATTTCGTCGGGATCGGTCACCGCGAAATCGGAGGGGTTCACGTCGGAATCGACGACCACGCTCGTCGGCAAGCGCGAGACCATCGACTGGAAGTAGGCGCCGTAGTCGAAAGCGTGGGCACGGAAGAAGCGGCTCGGCCGCCCCGTGATGTGCCCGATCACCGCCTCGGCCTCGTCGTAGTCGCCGATGTTGCGGCGGAGCGCGTAGCCGTGGTTGCCGATGACGTGACCACCGGCGATCAGGCGGCGCAGCGATTCCGGGAATCGATCGACCCACTTGCCAGCCACAAAGAACGTGGCACGCGCCCCGTGCGCGGCGAGGATCTCGAGGATCTGCTCCGTCCGCGGCGGGTTCGGTCCGTCATCGAAGGTCAGCGCGACGCCATCGCCGACACGTTCGCCGTGCCGATAGATGAGGCAGCGCTCCAGATCGGTCACCGTCCCCGGCAGTATACGGAGGAGGCGCTGATAGGATCGGCCTTCGTGCGACGGGTCGCGACCCTCCTGATCGGAGTCGTCGCGTGCGCCTGCGCCGGGGCGCCCACTCCGACACCCGAGCCCACCGTCACGCCGTTCCCGCCCAGCACGCCGCCACCGGCGTGCACCTTCCTCCTGGGGTTCGCTGAGTTCCAGTCGGCGATCCCACAGATCGTGGGCACCTGCGTGGAGAACGAGCGCCCGTCGGGGACGGCCGGCGATTCGTCGCAGCGCACCACCCGCGGCCTGCTCGTCTGGCGCAAGGCCGATGGCCTCATCGCGTTCACCGATGGCGGGCGCACGTGGGTGCGCGGGCCGACCGGTGAGATCTTCGAGCGGGCCAATCATCAGCGCTTCACCTGGGAGGCGGGCCTGCCCGGCACACCCCCGCCGCCGATCGCCACGCCCGGCGCTCCGGTCCGGCCGAGCACACCCACCCCCACGACCACTCCCCCGCCGACCGTTCCGCCCGGGACGCCCGCACCCACACCTGGCAGCAGACGCCTGTCGATGGACCAGATCGTGCAGTCGCTCACCTCCAGCGATCTGCCGATCTCGGCGGTCACACCACTGACTGCTACGACCGACCCGAATCGGCTTCTCGGCCAACCCGGCCAGTACAGCGGGAAGGTCGTCTGGCGCGATGCCCGAGCGCCAGACGCCGAGGTCGCGATCGAACTCTTCGAGGATGCAGACGCGCTCGAGAATCGGCGGCGGCTGCTGGATGAGGTCAGCCGCGCCAGCACGGCGCTGGCGCAGCACCTGTACACGAGCCCCAGTCGCCTGGCCCTCGTGCGCGTGCCCCGCGCGCTGAGCGAAGATCAGGCGCGCATCTACGAGGCCTGGCTCGCGCGGCTCTGAAGCTCGGCGTGCGATGCGATCCCGAGAAGGGGGAACCGTTGGGCGAGGCGATCTCCGCGGTCTCTCTGCGCGCGCTGACCAAGACGTATCACATCCACGAGCGGGCGACGGGAATCGCCGCCTCGCTGGGCAGCCTCTTTCATCGCAAGAGCCGCGAAGTGCACGCGGTGGCGGGGATCGACCTCACGGTCTCGCCCGGGGAGGTTGTCGGGTTCCTGGGCCCCAACGGCGCCGGGAAGACGACGACGCTGAAGATGCTGTCCGGTCTCCTGCACCCCAGCTCGGGTACCGCCTCGGTCCTCGGGCACACGCCGTGGCGGCGCGAGAGCGCGTTTCTGCGCCAGATCACACTCGTCATGGGTCAACGCAACCAGTTGATCTGGGACATCCCCGCCGCCGACTCCTTCGAATTGAACCGCGCGGTGTACCGCATTCCCCGGGATGAGTTCGACCGCACCGTCGGCGAACTGACCGAACTGCTGGACCTCGGCCCGCTCGTGCGCAAGCAGGTGCGCGCGCTGAGTCTGGGCGAGCGCATGCGCTGCGAGATCGCCGCGGCGCTGCTCCATCGGCCGAAGGTCCTGTTCCTGGATGAACCGACGATCGGTCTCGACGTGACGGCCCAGCGCCGCATCCGCGATTTCGTTCGGTCGTACAACGAACGCTACGGCGCGTCGGTTCTCCTCACCAGCCACTATATGGCCGATGTGGAGGCGCTCTGCCGCCGCGTCGTCGTCATCCACCACGGCCGGCTGCTCTTCGACGGGCCGCTGGCCGATCTCGTCGCCCGGTTCTCACCGCACAAGACCATCGCAGTCGACCTCGAGAGCGAGGCCGGCGATCCTCGCGCGTTCGGCGAGGTCGTGTCCATCGAGGGGGCCCGGGTGACGTTCCGTGTTCCCAAAGCGGACGCGGCCCGCGCCGCGGAGCGCATTCTCGCCGGCCTGCCAGTGGCCGATCTGACGATCGAGGACGCGCCCATCGAGGAGGTGATAGAGCGGGTGTTTGCCGGGGCGCTCTCAGGCGAGCGCGAAGATGCTCGCCTGCCAGGGCCGCAGGAGGAGATCCGTCCGTCCTGAGCGGAGATCGGACCCGGGAACGGTCGTCACACGGTCGCCGAGAAGGTCGCTCAGCGTCACGGTGCGTTCGATGAGGCCCGGTATGGCAACCGGGGCGTCGAACGGCCGGGCTAGATCGCTGAGATTGACGACGCACAGCCA
This sequence comes from uncultured Dehalococcoidales bacterium, assembly GCA_964536925.1. Classification (GTDB taxonomy): domain Bacteria; phylum Chloroflexota; class UBA6077; order FW602-bin22; family FW602-bin22; genus VGOZ01. The sequence continues at coordinate 8,131 of CAZHZF010000059.1, forward strand.
CCGCCCCTCGCGACCGCGATCCCAGACCCAGGCCAGGAGCGGCGGGCGGGCGTCGAGCAGCGTCCAGTCTCCGCGCAGGTGCGGGAGGATGGGAAGGAGTCGCCGCCAGAAGAGGCCGACGTCGTCGCGCGCCGGCTCCTCCGGCCAACGGCGGATCTGGACCGGCGCGTGGGCGCGCAGGCCGCGCTCCTGTCCCTGGAACCATAGGCGGAGACCCGGCAGCGCCATTGCGGCGACAGTCGCGGCGATCGTCTCCTGTCCGTGCCAGATCGAAGCCGCGCGTGGTTCATCGTGGTTCTCGACGAAGCGCGCCGAGCGGACAAGGAAATCGCGGTCGGCGCACAGATGCGCCTTGACCGCCGCGTGGTCGCGGTGGACGAGGCGGTCGTAGAGTGTCTTGTCGTAGGTGTAGTCGAAGCCCTGCTGCTGGAGATCGAACTCACGGCCCCAGTACGCTTCGGCGAGGAACAGAACCGAGCGGCCACCCTGGCGGGCACGGTCGCGCGCCCGGGCGATGACCGGCGGCCAGAATTCACCGCGCGCGGGATCGGGTGGCGGCGGGGCATCGCGCCAGGTCTCCCGAAACACATCCTCCAGCAGCAGCATGGCCATGTCGCAGCGCACGCCATCGCAGCGATCGAGGATCTGGCCGAGAGTCTCCTCCATCGCGGCGCGCGCCGCGGCGGAGCGGTAGTCGACCTGAGCAGTGTCCACCCAGGGCGGGAAATACGGATCGCGCCCGTGGGCGAGCCAGCGGTGGTTGGCCATGAAGCCCAGGTCCCGACGCCCGTGCGGCGGCTTGACAATCAGATCCGGACGCTCGCGCACCCAGGAGTGATCGAGCCCCACATGGTTGGGCACGAAATCGAGGAGCAGACCCACGCCACGGGTGGCCAGTCGGCGGCGCAGGTGCGCGAGGGCGTCGTCGCCACCCAGGACCGGGGACACCCGGTAGTCGGCGATCGCGAAGGGCGAGGACACCACATCCTGATACGTCCATCCGGGCAGCACCTCGTCGTAACGGCGGCGCATCCCGGGATCGTGCCGTGCCTGGGCGAGTGAACGGGGACCGGTGGTCCACACCCCCATCAGCCAGAGGTAATCGACGCCGGGCGGCGCGAGAAGGTCGATCTCCTCCTCGGCGAGATCGGCCAGCGTCCGCCGCGCGCCATGGTCGCGCTGTCGCTCGTAAAGGAAGACCTGGGCGTTGACCTCGTGGACGCAGGGGTGGGCGGAGTTCACGCGCGGCGAGTGTAGGCGGAAGCGGAACGGGGCTCAGCGCGATCGGCCGATCGAACCGTTACGATGGGCCAATTGAGGCAGGCATCCCCAGGCCGATGATGAACGCGCGGACATTCCTGGACATCTACATCACCCACTGCCGGGTGGCGACCGCGCAGCAGTTGCAGTACCGAGTGGCGCTGGTAATCTGGCTCTGCTTCACCGTCCTGGAGCCGACGATCTATCTCGTCGTGTGGTCCGCGGTGGCCAGCGCATCGGGCGGCGCGGTGGGTGGATTCGAACCGCGGGACTTCGCAGCGTACTTCATCGTCACGATGCTGGTGAACCACCTGACTTTCACCTGGATCATGCACGAGATGGAGTATCGGGTTCGCTACGGGCAGTTCTCGCCCAAACTGCTGCGCCCGCTGCACCCGATCCACGGCGACATCGCCGATAACCTCGTCTACAAGGTGCTGACCCTCGGCGTGCTCCTGCCGGCGGCGATCGCGCTCGCGGTCATCTTCGAGGCGCACTTCGCCGTGGATCCCGGCGCGCTGGCGCTGGCCGTTCCGGCACTCCTGCTCGCGTTCGCGATCCGGTTCATGACCGGCTGGACACTGGCGTTAGCCGCGTTCTGGACGACGCGCATCGCCGCCGTGAACCAGTTGTACTTCGTCGCCTCGATCTTCCTCTCAGGCCAGATGGCGCCGCTGGCCCTGTTTCCCCAGTTCATCCAGATCATTGCGTCTCTCACCTGGTTTCGCTGGACCGTGGCGTTTCCCGTCGAACTGATCCTCGGTCGGCTCGGAACGGAGCAGATCGTTCTCGGTCTCAGCGCGCAGGTGGTCTGGCTGGCGATTGCCTATGCGGTCCTGCGCCTGGTCTGGTCATCGTCGCTCCGGCGCTTCACGGCGGTGGGAGCGTGACCGCGCTCAGACTGCTGGCGGTCTATGTCCGGGTGGGCATCCTCAACGAACTCGAATACCGCGTCAATTTCTACGTGCAGCTTCTCCAGTCCTTCATCGGGCTGTTCACGGCGCTTCTGGGCCTCTCCATCGTGTTCACCCACACGGAAACGCTGGCCGGGTGGCGTCAGTTCGAGATCGTCGCGCTCGTGGGTGTGTACTTCCTCGTGGGAGGGTTCATCCGGACGATCGTCCAACCGAGCATGGCCCGGTTCATCGAGGACGTGCGCCAGGGAACGCTCGATTTCACGCTGACCAAACCCGCCGACGCGCAGATGCTCGTCTCCATCAAACAGGTCGAGATCTGGCGGACGGTCGATATTCTCCTGGGCGTCGCGCTGATCGGCATCGCGCTCGCACAGATCGGCGCCGAGGTCGGGCTTGCGCAGGCCGGTGCGTTCGGCATCGCCCTGCTTGCTGGCGCGGCGATGGTGTACTCGTTCTGGCTCATCCTCTCCACCACCACGTTCTGGTTCGTACGGATGGAGAACATCCACGTGATCTTCCTGGCGATGTGGGAATCGGGGCGATGGCCGGCAACGATCTATCCCGGTTGGCTCCGGGCGATGATGACCTTCATCGTCCCTGTCGCGTTCGCGACGACGGTTCCGGCGGAGGCGCTCGCGGGCCGCCTCACCGGCGAGACCCTTCTCGTGGCGGTCGCCCTGGCGGTGGCACTGCTCGTCGGATCGCGGCTCTTCTGGCTCTTCGGACTGCGCCATTACTCGGGTGCATCGGCGTGACAGTCGCGGCGGCGGGTGTACAATGAGACCGTCGCAATGATCGGTGGTGTGGGGCTGGGGCCGACCGCGAACGCGATCGTCGGCGGGGGAACGGGCATGCGGACGCCCGCGACGGTGCAGGTGGCGCCCGCCGATCAGGGTTCACAGATCTCCACCGACGGGTCGTCGATCTCGTTCGCCACCGGCGCACGCGCTGAATCCGCGCTGGTGGTCTCGCAGCAGACGCCGCCCGCCCTCACGCCCCTCAACGCGCTGGGGAACAACGTCGACGTTCAGGCCTGAGGTTCGCCCGAGCTGACGAGCGCGGCGATCTCGTCCCGCTCTGCCCCGTTCAGAGAGATGGTGACCGCACGCGCGCTCTCCTCGAGTTGGGCGAGCGAACTCGCTCCGGAGATGACGCCCGTGAGCGATGGGTGCCCCAGCAGCCAGGCCAGGGCCACCTGCGCGGCCGTGTGACCCCGCGCGTCCGCCCAGGCCGCCAGAGCCGCGGCCCCCGCGACGAAACGTGCGGTCCGCACCGGCACGGAACTGGGCCGATGGGGGTTCTGCTCGCGTTCGGCCCAGAACTCGCCGCGCGACCCGCGCGGTGGCGGGGCTCCGGGGCGATACTTACCGGTGAGCACCCCGCCCGCCAGCGGTGCGAACGCGTACGCGGCGAGTTCGAACGCCGCGAGTGCGGGCAACTGCTCCGACTCGCAGGCGCGTGAGAGCAGGTTGTAGTTCGTTTGCATCACTACCGGGGCGGTCAGGCCTCCTCGTTCGGCGCGCCACAGCGCCTCCACGATCTGCCATCCCGCAAAGTTGGAGATGCCGACGTAACGCACTTTCCCCTGATGGACCAGGTCGTCGAACGCACGTAGCGACTCGTCGATGGGCGTCCGCGGATCGGGATGGTGCGCGTAGTACACGTCGATGTACTCGGTGCCGAGGCGCCGCAGACTGATCTCGACCTGGTCGAGGATGAAGCGGCGCGAGAGCCCGCGCTGGTTCGGTCCCGGCCCGACCGGTTCGCACACCTTCGTTGCCAGGATCACCTCGGCACGACGACCACGGATCGCCTCACCCACGACCTCTTCGACCGGGGGCCATTCCGACGGATACCCGGGTCGATCGCCCCGGAACCGCCGATCGCCGTAGGTGTTCGCCGTGTCGATGAAGTTGACGCCGAGGTCGATCGCCCGGTGGACGATCGCGATCGCGTCCGCCCGCGGGGTCTGCGTGCCGAAGAAGGCGGTGCCGAGGCAGTAACGCGAGACCTGAATCCCGGATCGTCCGAGGGGCCGGTACTCCACGTCCGCGACTACGCCGGGAAGGGACGTTCGGACTGGACCCGCGCGGGATCGATCGCCAGACCAAGCCCTGGCGCGCGGGGCGGCGCGATCGAGCCACCTTCCGGAATGAGGAAGTCTTTCTGGAAGTGCTGCTTCGCCACCTGGGCGCGGAGCAGGTACTCGGCCATGGGGAACGTCGCCGGCGACTGTGAGGCGATCACGTGGAGAGCAGCGTGGAGGGAGTGCCCGTGCGGAATGACCTGCTTGCCAAAGGCGCTGGCGAGCGTCCCGATCTTGACGAGTTCAGTGATTCCGCCGCACCAGTCCGGGTCGGCCTGAATGACATCGATCGCCTCGTTCTGGAGCAGGTTGAGGAAGCCCCAGCGGGTGTATTCATGCTCGCCGGTCGCCAGCGGGATGCTCGTGCGCCGCCGGATTTCCGCGAAATCGCCGACGCGATCCGGCGGCACGGGCTCCTCGATCCATCGCGGCCGGTACTGCTCGATCTGGCTGGCGAGGCGCGCCACGTATGTCGCGTCGCCCCCCATGAAGAAGTCGAACATGATCTCGACATCGGGCCCGACCGCCTCCCGCACGGTACGGACGAGTTCGATGTTGCGCGCCATGCCGGCGAGTCCCTCCGCGGGCCCGTGGCGGAAGAACCACTTCTCGGCCCGGTACCCCGCCTCGACCATCTGCCGGGCGCGTTCGCGCACGAGCGTGGGTTCGAGCGAATGGCCGAGCATGGAGGCATAGCACTCCACCCGCTCGCGGGTGGGGCCGCCCAGCAGTTCGTACACCGGGCGCCCGAGGATCTTCCCCCGCAGGTCCCAGAGCGCGTTATCCACGGCGCTGATCGCCATCATCTGGTTCCCCTTCCGGGCGTGGCGATCCTGCCGGTAGAGATGGTCCCAGATGAACTCGTAGGCGAGCGGGTTCTTGCCCAGGAGATGGGCGCGCAGGCGATGCATGATGATGAATGCGGTCTCGGCGAAGATCGGCCCGAAGAGGCCCGTCGGGCCGCCGTCGACGCCGACCTCCACGTAGATCGCGCTCAACCGCGTCGGAGTGGCCGAGCCGCCCGCGGGGCCGCGGCGCGCGTTCTCGAGATACACATCGGGCATCTGAAGTTGACGTTCCTCGGAGGGCTCGACGATCGCCTCGCCGGTCACCTCGAAGCAGCGCACGCGATCGATCGTCATGCCACCTCCGGTCGAACCCGCGTCTGGTAGGGCAGCCCCATCATCCAGCGCTCCAGCACATCGCAGAGTGCGTCAATACGCCCGGTGTAGACGTGATCGGCGCCGTCGATCAGCGCGGTCTCCACCGACGGCGCGCTCGTCGCGTTCCGGCGAACGATCGCGAGGTCGGCGGCGGTGCCGATGTGCGGCTCTTCGCCGCCGTAGAGCGCCAGCAGCGGGCAGCGGATGCGACTCAGCGGAGAATCGGCCGAATCGGCACCGTAGGTGTCGGGCAGGTGATCGTCGCGATCGACCAGCGCGGCGGCGCCCACGGTGCGCTCCTCGCCGCTCGCCAGCGTGAAGCGCACGATCTCCGCGCCACGGCCGGCCGCGACCAGGGCCCGCGCCCGCGCCACCTCGCCGGGCTCGGGCAGCAGGCGGGATCGCGGTCGGAAGGGCCCCGAGGCGGAACAGAGGCCGACGACCCGCGGATCCGCGTGCGCGGCCGCATACGAGACGGACTTGATGGCACCGTAGGAATGGCCGCAGAGCGCGATTGGCCGCCCGAGACGCTCGTGCGCGAACGCGATCCAGGCGGCGATATCGCGACCTGCCTGGCTGAACAGCTCCCAGAGTGCCCCACCCGCGAACGGAGCGATCGATGGTCCGAACACGTAGGTGCCGACGTGATGGCCGCGGCCATTGCCGGCGATCACCGTGAACCCGCGGGACGCCAGCGCACGCCCGATCAGGACCGCGTGCGGTTCATCCCACGATCCGGTAAGGCCGTGGGTCCAGAGAAACGTCGGGCCCCGGCGCGGCACGCCGACGGGATGCCAGATCGCCCCGCCGTGCAGGACGCCATCCTCGGTGACAGTCTGGACGAGTTCCTCGCGGAAGAGGCCGGACATTGGCTGCGCTATCCTACCGTACCCACGTGTCGACGCCGTACGCCGATCTGCCCCCCTACCAGCAGCGCGTGGCCGACTTCGTCGGCGCGCACGACCTGCGCGCCAGCGGCGAGGCGCGTCTGCTCGACCTGGCCGCCGAGGTGGGCGAACTCGCAAAGGAGGCACTGCGGGCCACTCGTTACGGCCGGGAGCCTCTCATCACCGACGAGAAGTGGGACGACGAACTGGGCGATGTGTTCTTCTCCCTCGTCTCGCTGGCGAACGCCACCGGCGTGGATCTCGAGAAGGTCCTCGACGCCGCGCTCGCCAAGTACGCGTCGCGCATCGCGCGGCGGGGCGATCCCGCCTCGGGCCGCTGATGCAGGGGAGTTTCACGTTCCAGCGCGTCGTCGACCTGACCCGGCCGATCGTGCCCGGGCAGGGGGCGCGGCCGTTCCGGATCACCCGCGGGCGCACCGAGGAACTGACGGTCCACGATCCCGTGCCCCACCCCTGGTACGTCATGCACCGGGTGGAGACGATCAGCCACATCGGGACCCACCTCGAGGCGCCCTATCACTGCGTGGAGCACGGTCGTGACCTTGGCTCGCTGAACGCGGAGGAACTCGTCGGCGAGGCGGTGGTCCTCGATCTTCGCGCGATCCCGCCGGATACGGTCGTAGGTGCCTCGGAGATGGCGAAGGTCGCCGAGGCCGCCGGTGGGGTCCGACCGGGCGATATCGCCTTCCTCCTCACCGGGTATGCCGACCGCGTCGGCACCGC
>CAZHZF010000060.1:0-14667 GCA_964536925.1 uncultured Dehalococcoidales bacterium
GTCGATAACCACGGCTACAGGTCGCGGCGCTGCTCGCGAACGGCGTCGGCAGAGGAGACGCCGTATGGCCAGAGCGCGGCGGTGCGCCTGGCCGCCTCATCCACTCTGGCGAGGTACGCGTCCAGTTCGCGAGGCACCGTCGCCGGCTGACGCGTCGGTACAAGGCGTGCCACGATCCGTCCCCGATACGTGACTTCGACGCTTTCCCCGTCGACCCGCACGCGGCGAAGGATTTCCGCCGCATGCGCCTTGAGTTCCCGAACCCCGACTGAGCGCACGTTCCTGGCCCCTTCAGATCTGATCACCAATGTAGTCCCACCGGCGCAGCGGGCAACCGGGTCCCGCGTCACACTGCGGCTGACGAGTGGGGAGCGGGTCTGTTGCACCACGGGAGCCGTGCCCCGCCGTGATCCTGCGCGGCGTCGAAACGGTCCACCAATCAGCGGCGGGCGGCTGCCTCGACACCCACGGCGACCCGGCGACCCTCCGCGGCGGACCGCTCGATCGCGGCGATGAGGCGGTGCCGCTCGACGGCGTGGGCGAAGTCGGTCGGATACCGCTCGCCGGAGGCGATCGCACGGGCGAACCGGCGATACTCCTGGGCGACGTTGCGCGGCGGACCAGCCGGCGCTTCCGGTGCGAGGGTGAGCGCGTCGGGCACGGTCAGCGTCTCCAGCGCGGCCGACCCCTGGGCGCCACGCAGCACGCTCGGGCCGATGTTGAGGGACGGCGCGGCGATCTGGAGCGAGCCGCGGGTTCCGTAGATCGCCACCTCGGTTCCGCGCGGATGGGTGGGGACGGTCGCGGTGAGGAACGACACTTCGGCGCCGGAGTGGAGGCGGCCGGCGACGCTGATCCAGTCCGGGGAATCGACCTCGAGGGTTTCGCCCGTCTCCGGATTGCGCCACTGGCGGATCGTCGTCGCCAGGCGGGCATCGACCTCGGCGAAATCGCCCACGACGTGACAGAGCGCGTCGATCGCATGGCCGGCGGCGATGGTGAGCGTGTTCGCGCCGTTCGAGCGGCGCCCCTGCCAGATGCGACCGGCGCCTCGCTCGGTGATCGCCTGCCCCAGCGAGACGAGATGGACCGCCAGGACGGTGCCCACGTACCCGTCCGCGATCAGAGTTCGGGCGTGATTGAGCGCTGGGTCGCTCTGCGCCTGGAAGCCGACCGCGGTGCGCAGGCCGCGCGCCGTGGCGAGGTTCGCCATCTCCTCCGCCTCGGCGACGGTTGCACCGAGCGGCCACTCGCAGAAGACGTGCTTGCCGGCGGCGAGCGCCTTCATCACCAGGGCGTGGTGGCCGGGGACGCGCACGACGACCGTGACGAAGTCGATCGTGGGGTCGGCGATCATCGCGTCGAAGTCGTGGTAGGCGAGGGGCGCACCGAACGCTCGGGCCGAGGACTCGGCCGTCTCCGGATGCGCCGTGCAGACCGCCCGCAGTTCGTACTCGGGCAGCGATCGGAGAGCCGGGACGTGCGCGTTCGCGCCCCATCCGCTGCCGCCCACCGTTGTGGTCGCGCCGACGATCCCGACCCGGATCGGTGTCATGCCTTTGCCTCCTGGCCCGCGTGGGCTTCGCGGTGATTCTCACCGATCCGGAGGCGGCGCCGGGTCAACTAGGCTTGGCGTCGTGCTCGGTGGGCGTGTCGCGATCGTCACCGGTGCGAATCACGGGATCGGCGCAGCGACCGCCGAGGCGCTCGCCGGCGCCGGTGCGGCGGTGCTCCTCACCTATCTGCGCCTCGCCGACACCCCCGAACCGGCCACGCCGGCGGCGTACGGACTCGCGCGGCGGGGTGACGCGACGGAGGTCCTGAAGCGAATCCAGGCCGCGGGCGGGCGCGCGGCCGCGCATGAAGCGGACCTGAGCGATCCGGCGACTCCGGGGCGCCTCTTCGACAGGGCCGAGGCGGAGTTCGGACCGGTCGACATCCTCGTCAACAACGCCAGCGGCTGGGTCTCGCCGCCGGACACCTTCAAGGCCGCGGACGGCGATCGGCTCGGGCGCCGCCTCCAGCCGGTCAGCCCCGCGGTCTTCGACCAGCTGTTCGCGGTCGATGCCCGGGCGGCGGCGCTGCTCATCGGCGAGCTCGCACGACGCCATCGCGCCCACGGGCGCACCTGGGGGCGGATCGTCAGTCTCATCTCCGGCGGGCAGAGCGGCTTCCCGGAGGAGGTCACCTACGGCGCGGCGAAGGCGGCGCTGGCGAGCTACACCCTGGCGGCGGCGACCGAACTGGCAAGCCAGGGCATTACCGCGAACTGCGTGCACCCGCCGGTGACCGACACCGGATGGGTCACCGACAGCGTGCGCGCGTTCGTCGCCGCCAGCCCGGACCACGTCCACGTCGCGGCGCCGGAGGACGTGGCCGCGGTGATTCTCTGGCTCACGTCCGACGCGGCGAGACTGGTGACGGGGAACACGCTGATCCTGCGCTGACGGGTGCGATCGCGCGCGCCTCTCGCCCTCAGAAGGCCAGATGGAATCCCTGCTCGCTGAAATGGGCATCGGAGCCGAAGACGCGCTCGAGGCGCTGTTCGCGCATGTACGCGAAACTCACCAGGTCGACGAGGCTCAGATCTCGCCGCCGGGCAGCAAGCCACGCGTCCTGCGCGCGGGCGTGCATCTCTCTCGTGACGAAGACGATGTCCATCACAGGCACGAGCGCATCGGGGATAAGCCGGGCGGCCTCGAAGCCAAGCCGTCGCTGCGCGAGGGCGAGGCACTCGACGACGACATAGCTGGTCGTGACGAGCGGCTCGTCTCGTTCAAGAATCTCAGCCCAGGCGAGACGCGCCTTCGCGTGCGTGTCACTCGCGGAATCCAGGACGGCATACAGGCCGGACGTGTCGACAAAGAGCGTCACCGACGATCGAAGTCCTCGGCCAGGTACTCATCATGACGCTCCGCCACATCTCTCAGGCCGGAGGAGAACCGGCCCGCCGCGGCGAGTGCCCGTGCCCGAGCCTCTGCTCGCGCGGGATCGTGCAGCCTCTGGGTCAGGAGCAGGTCGACCGCCTCCCGAACCAACGCAGCCTTGGAGAACTGCGTCCGCGCCGACAGTTGTTCGAGCGCGCGATCTTGATCCTCCGTCAGGAGAACCTGGGTGCGTATCATCGCGATCGTCTCCTCTGACCGCCACAATGATGTCGTGGATCACATTGCATGATGGCATCAATCGGCTGCCGGATGCGAGGCGCCGGAACACGTGATCGCCTCACGGATCACTGCTCGCCGCCGGCGTATCGCCATGGTGCGATCGCGGTCACTTTCAGTGCGGATGTGGCCGGCCCCCTCGCGCGGAGACGCGCCTTCGCCGGGGCGTCCTCTCCTCGGCACAGCGACCGATCGCCGCGAACTGTGTGCACCCGCCGGTGACCGACACCGGATGGGTCACCGACAGCGTGCGCGCGTTCGTCGCCGCCAGCCCGGACCACGTCCACGTCGCGGCGCCGAAGGACGTGGCCGCGGTGATCCTCTCGCTCCCGTCCGACGCGGCGAGATAGGTGACGGGGAACACGCCGATCCTCCGGTGAGGCAGCAGGCGCCAGAGGCGCCCGCTAACGCATGCGGGTAGGGATTTCGGGCTCCCTGACCGGCCAGATGAGCCCGCGGCGCGAACTCAGGTTGGAACGTGAGAGTGCGGCATCCTCGTCGCGCGCACCCGATCGACGATCGCTCCGATCGCCATCTCGGCTGCTCCGGCCGCTCCAACGACGCTCGCGACAACGATGGTGACGACTGTCATTGTCAGAACGAGCCCGAACGCGGCGACCCCAAACCCCAGGAGCGCGCCCATCACTAGATTCGTCTCCACGGCAGCCCCCTGTCACAGGCAACGCTAAGGCCGCGGCGCGGCCAGACGTCATTGCCTCCCGGGGTGTTCTTCGCCTGGCCGGACGGCCAAGCGTTGACGATGCAACGGCCACGGGGCTGGCCCGTCGGGGCCAACTCGTCTACGCGGACGCGTCCACCAGGCCTCGCCGAATGCAGAAACGAAGGAGTGCCATCCGATCGTGAAGCCCGAGCTTGTGCATCAAGTTGGTGCGATGGCGATGCACGGTGTTGGCGCTCAGGTAGAGGCGCGAGGCGATCTCAGCATTGGTGAGTCCGGTGGCGACCAGACCCAGCACTTCACGTTCTCTGGCGGTCAACGAAGCGTATCCATCGGCCACCGCTGTCTCTGACGGCGCACCACGCAAAAAGCTCTGCAGCAGAAAGCGCGCGACTGATGGATGGATGTACACACGTCGCTCGGCCGCGCTGTGAACCGCGTCGAGCACTTCGGACGCGGGCGCAGACTTCGGCACGTAGCCATCGGCGCCGCATCGGAGGGCCTCGAGGAAGTACTGCTCGCTCTCGTGCATCGTGAGAAAGACGATGGATGTGTCGATTCGAGCGGCCTTGATCTGGCGGGTGGCCTCAAGACCGTTCACCACCGGCATGCTGATGTCCATCAGGACGACACGAGGATGGGTCAGTTCTGTCTGACGAATCGCCTCCAGGCCATCGCCGGCCTCGGCGACAACGGAGATCCCGGCCGCGCCGAGCAGCCCACGGAGCCCATCGCGCACCACGGCGTGGTCGTCCGCGAGAAGCACGGTGATGGCTGCCGTTTCCATCACGCGGTTGTGTCGGCGCCCGTGGCCGCCCGAAGGGGTATCGTCGCCACGAGCACCGTGCCCGCGCCGGCCGAGGAGGTGATCGAAACCGAACCGCCCAGCAAGTCGACTCGCTCGCGCATACCGATCAGCCCGAGTCCCGGTACGCCCTCAGCACCGTTGCGACTGGGTATTGGCGCCGCGCATGTCGCGTCGAAGCCGCGACCGTCATCCCGGACCGTGATCGTCATTTCCTGCGCGTCGGAATCGAGACTCACCTGACAGCGGGTCGCGCACGCGTGCTTGGCGACGTTCGTCAGTGCCTCCTGCACGATCCGAAATGTCGCAAGTTCCGCGTCGCGCGACAGGCGTGGAACTCCTGGTGCCGAGGAGAATGCGATCTCCACACCGGTGCGCTCGGCAAACTCGCGCGCACAGCCACGGAGCGCCGGCACCAGACCCAGATCGTCGATCGCCGCCGGGCGAAGGTCGCGCGCCTGCTGGGCAATCTGACGCCCGGTCTCCGACGAGAGATCGATGAGCCTGGCGACTTCGTCGCGCATCGTCGGATCATTCGACAGTTGCTGTAGGTGAGCGAGTCGGTAACGAAGCGCGGTCAGGGACTGGGCTGCCTGATCGTGAAGCTCGCGGGCGATCCGAGCACGCTCGTCCTCCTGGGCGCGGACGATCGCTCCGAGTCGCTCTCGCGCGAGACGGGCGCGTTCTGTTTCCAGGCGACGACGTTCGTCCCTGCCCTCCGCGAGTCCGACCCGGCTTCGTTCCAGTGCATCCGCCAGCAAGGCCAGTTCCGGCTCCGGGGGCCGGCCCACCGGGGTGTCGAAGTCCTCAGATGCGAGGCGCGCCGCGCTCGCCTGGAGCGAGCCGAGGCTGCGCGAGATGGCGCGATTGAGGTACAGACCCAGGACGTGATTCGCCACCGCGACGATGACGATGGCGGCGATGAGGACCCACTGCCAGCGCTCGGCCAGCGCGCGCATCTCGACCTGCATCGCCTCGATCGCCCGGTACTCGAGGTGCCGCAGCGTGTGCAAGCGCTCGTCAAGTTCCGCGAACTCGGGCTGATGACCCAGGTAGGCTGACAGAGCACCGTCACGGTCCTGCAGTTCGACGAGCCGCGCGATCTGTCGTAGCGACTCGCTATAGCTGGCGAATACACGCCTTGCCTCGGCCAGGACCGAGGCTCGCGGTTCGTCTGACGGGAGCGCGGCATACTGAGTCAGCCGGCGTTGAATCGCGTCCTCCAGGGACCGCATTTCGGCGGTGATGGCGCCCTGGGCGTGACTCTCGCTGAGCGACAGGTACGACAGTTCCAGCGTTCGGAGACGCAGGGCATCCGCCTCGGCGTGGGCGATCAGGTCGACGCGGTCGAGCGCCGGGGTGACCAGGCGCTCTGACTGCGCGACCGTCTGCGCCAGGAGGATCAACGCCACCGCCGCCTGGAGCGCGACCAGAACCAGCACGACATCGAACACGAGAATGAGCTTGGCCTTCAGGCTCACTGCTCACTCCGTCGTTGCGCCGAATCACCGCTAGGGCGCCGGTGTCCAGCCACTACGGCGCAGCTCCGCCGCAACCTGTCGGACCGGGCCATAGTCGAAGATCTGCGAGATAGGTCGAACCGTCTCGGCGCCGATCAGTGCTGCGCGAACCGCGGCATCAGCGGTCTGCGCCTCCTCCGAGAGCGCGCCATCGGCGGTCATTGTCGGGACGATGCTGCGATAGACAGGATCGGTTGTCTCGCGCGACTGGCCGTTGTACTTACCGACGATATCGAGCGATTCGTCACGATACGTCGTGAAGTAGGTGCGGCCCTTGAGGATGGCGCGAAGGAATCTCGCCGCGACGGCTGGCTCATCCCGCAAGAGACGATCCGACATCGCCGCGCCATTGAAGAGCATCCTGACGTCCTGGGCGACGTTGAGGACCATGTGGCTCCGCTGATCGGCCTTCTTGAGTTGCTCGACATCGGTGATACTCAGGACCGCGGCGGCGACCGCCCCGGACTGCACGGCGGCAAGGCGACCGCCGCCCGGGCCCAGGGCCGTGTATGCGACCTTGTTGGGATCGATGCCACGCTGGGCCAGTGCCATGCGCGCGGAGATCTCCATGGAGTCTCCTCGACCGATCACGCCGATCGCCTTCCCCTGAAGGTCTCCCGGCCCGGTCACGCCTGCCTGACTGGACCAGATTTCGTAGTTCGGACGATCCATGTGCGAGAAGACGATCTTGAGCGGCGCGCCTTTCAGGATCGCGCTCAGAGCGACCCCGGCGGAACCCGAGACATCGGCATCGCCGGCGATGACCGCGTCGACGCCGATGTTGCCAGCCGCGTCGATGATCTCGACCGCGAGACGTTCCTCGGCGAAGTAGCCCTTCTCGATCGCGATCAGGTAGGGGGCGTAGTGCGCGTCCTTCGCCGGGAGCGTGACCCGTAACGGGCGAACCGGCTCGGCGGTCGGCAGCGCAGCGCAGCCGATGGCCAGCGCCATGACAGCCAAAAGAGACACGAACCCCAGGAGGATTCGCCGTGCGTGCGCATTCACTGTATCCCTCCTCAATCGGAATTGACTCGCCAGGGCGCAACCCGGCGCTCGATGGCGCGCAGGATCTGGTTGAGGGCCACGCCCACGAAACTGAGAACGAAGACGCCGGCGAAGACGAGCGTCGCGTCGTAGTACGCGGCGCCCTGGAAGATGAGAAATCCGATGCCGGACGTCGCGGCATACATCTCCGCGACGACCACCATGATCAATGCCCGGCCGATCGCGAGGCGCAGCCCTGCAAGGATGAACGGCAGAGCCCAGGGGATGATGATCGTCGTCGTGATCTGCCACTCGGATGCGGTCATGGCACGGGCCGTCTCGATCAGTCGCGGTTCGGTGGTCGCAACACCGGCCTCGGTACTGACGATCAGGACGAACACCGCGGCGAGGAAGACCAGTGCAACCTTCGCCCAGAGTCCGATCCCGAGCCAGATGATCAGCAGTGGGAGAAACGCCACCGTCGGGGCCGAGTACTTCGCGACGACGAATGGCTCGAGCACATCGCGCACCAGCGCTGATCGCCCCATCGCCACGCCGAGCGGCACACCGACCGCCAGGGCGAGGCCGAGGCCAAGGCCCGCTTCGAGGCCACTGACCGCGGCGTGATGCCAGAGCGCGCCCGAGATCGCAAGATCGATCAGCCGGCGAGCGACCGCGCTCGGACTGCTCAGAAAGAGGGAGCTGACGGCGCCGGTACTGGCCAGCGACTGCCACACCGCGAGAGCCGCGAGAACGGCGATCAGGCGCGTCGTGTTGACATTCCGTCCTCGCGTCCATCGGTGCGCGGCCTCGGGTTGACGCGCGGCGACGCCGGCAAGGGCGCGACCCGTGGCTAGCTCCATACCCCCACCTCCGCCACACGAGGGAGATCGTGCGACTCATCGATGAGATCCCAGATCACCTGGCGATGGCGGTCGAACGCGGAGGCCGAGCGCAACGTGCGCCACGAATCCGCGCGGGGTCGCGGCAGGTCCACGTCGATCCTGGCGAGGACCCGAGCCGGTCGTGCGCTCAGTACGACGATCTGATCGGACAGGAGGATCGCTTCATCCACGCTATGGGTAACCACGAGCGCGGTCCGTCGATCCCGCTCCAGGAGGCCCAGCAGCTCCCGCTGCATCAGTTCGCGTGTGTGGAGATCAAGCGCGCCGAGAGGCTCATCCATCAGGAGATAGCGGGGCCCCGTGCAGAGGGCGCGCGCCAGGCCGAGCCGCTGCTTCATCCCGCCCGACAGTTCGTGGGGATAGTGTTCAGCGAACGGCATCAGGCCAACCATCGCCAGTGCCGCCTCCCCCCTGACGCGGCGGTCGGACCGCGAGACTCCGCGCAGTTCGAGTCCGAATTCCACATTGCGACGCGCGGTGCGCCACGGCAGGAGATTGAACTCCTGAAAGACCATCGCTCGATCGGGCGCCGGGGCGGTGACTGCCTGACCGTCCACCAGCACACGGCCCTCGCTCGGCCGCGTGAGTCCGTGGATGATGCGCAGCAATGTGGTCTTGCCACAGCCCGTCGGCCCCAGGATGGAGACCACGCGGCCATCGGGAACGGTGAGATCGACGCCGGCGAGCACCCGCGTCCTCTCACCGTCAGGCCTGACGAAGCTATGGCTGACGCCCTCGACCGCGATCATCGCTTTACGGCACGATCGTGATCGCCAGACGCACCGCCGGTGTACGGCGCTGCGGGTGATCCTCCGCGTAGGTCAGTTGTGGGACGGAGAAGACGCCGCGCGGCATTCGACTCGGATCCTTGGCCTTGTAGATCGTCGGGTAGAGGTCGATCAGGTGGGTCCCCGGACCGCCCGTCGCCGAGAGCGTGAACCGGACGTCTCCTGCCGTGCTGAAACCACAGACGTAACCTATGTAGGCGTTGTCGTAGGTCACCGTGTAGGTGTTGTCGTAGGTCGTCCAGCCGAGCCCCTTGAGATGGACCGTGACCTTTTCACCCACCCGCAGAACAGTCGGAGCGACCGAGACGAGGTGAGGCAGCACGACGAAGCCCGTCGACGCCAGCACCGCGCCATCCGCGTCCACGACGTCGACCTTGTGTTGTCCACCAAGATCGTCCGGGATCGGCATCTCCAGGACAAACCGTCCGCGAGCGTCGGTCCTCACCCGTTGGCGTGCCCCCGCCTCCTCGACCATGCCGACGTTCGTGATCCGGTTGCCCACTGTCGTCCACCAGCGGACCGCGAGATCCGTATCGGCGGGGAGACGCAGACCCTGGACCGAGAACGGCTGGCCGGCCTCTCCGCGATCGGGATAGACCGACACCGAGGCAGGGCCCGACGTCAGACTCGGCCAGGGTTCGTCGGTCGCGGAGAAGTCCTCGACAAACCCCTCGATGGCGCCTGGATCCTCGGTGACGCGGAAGACCACCTCGGTGCCCGGGCCGGCATTCGCGCTCGTGCCGCCCAGGGGCGATCCGGCCGCAAGGTAGGGTGCGCTGTTGTAGGAATTGCGCCAGACACCGATCACGTGATCGCCCACCGGACCGGCGGCCCGAAAGCGAGCGATGGCCACACCGCGGGTCGTCACCGCGGAGACGAAGCCGAAGTACTTGTTATCGTAGAGAACGTGCCACGTACTGGTGCTGGGGCGCCAGTCGATACCGGCAACCCGAAGCTCTATGGGCGTCCCGACTGGTCCCGCGGTCGGCGTCAGTGTGGCGGACGTATCGATCGTCAGCGCCGCCTGGGAGATCTCTCGTCCGTCCACGCGACCGCGCACGTCGTGCGGGCCGCCGAAATCCGTGGGCACGACGATCGTGCCGGTGATCTGCCCGGCGCCATCGGCACGCATCGTCGCCAGAACCCAGGATCTCTCGTCGAATGCCTGGCCGAGAAACTCTGTGCCGCGCTCGAGTTCGTAGCGCGCCTCGACGGTGTGCCACACCAGTTCGACCTGCGCCCCGGGTGGGTATCCCGACCCCGCGACCGCTATTGCGTCGCCGGCCAGGCCGTGCGATGGATTGAAGGCGAGTGTTGCGGTGTACGACGTGACCGTGGTTTCCGAGCCTGCGCGCGACGGCGAGACGGCGGTAGCGGCTACCTGTGGCAGTGCCATACCTTTTCCTCCACTGTGCTCGCCTGGCGGGGCGTTCCGCCGGGGTCCGCCCCGCCACGGCAGAGCTTCACGCTTTGGGCGGCGCGTCCTCGAGAGTCTCCTCGGTGATCGCCAGCAGCGATGGCGCGGTCGGGAACGGCTCAAAGCTTCCGGTGCGGCCATCCAGTGCGGTAGCCACCGCGGCATACTTGAGCGTCCCCGTTGCGTGGCCCTTCGGAACGACCCAGCTCGCTGTCCAGAAGAGCTCGTTCGGGGGCTGGCGTGGATGCGGACCCCACTTCGCGGCGAGGGGCTTACCCTCCGAGGCCAACTGGATTTCGACGCTCTTGAGCGCCTTGTCGTCCATCGGATCGCCGGTCTTCGGGTCGTGCACGCGCATGCGCCAGACGATCTCGGAGTTACGCGCGAACCGGCTGCTGAGGACGCATGAGCGCATCGCGGACTGGCTCGTCGGAATGTTCTTCGAGCCCTGGACGACGTCAACCATCATGAACAGCTTGCCTGCACCGGGTGCGGCCACCTCCTTGACCGGCGGAGGGGTGGGTGTGGCCGCGGGCGCGCAGGCGGCGAGTAACGTGGCGGCTCCGCTCCCAGCGAGGGCGAGTACCAGGGTGCGACGGTTCGTTCTTGGCATTGGCAGCCTCCTCGACTGTGCTGAAACGGACACGGCGTCCGTGATCAACGAGTTCTGTCTTTCGGTTCACCTCCTGCTTGTCGGTGCGGTCGCCGCGCTGACGACGGTGGCTCCGCCGCGTCCGGTCACCCGGACCGGCCGAAGGATGCCCACGATTGCCCGCACGAAGATCGCGAGGAGCGCGGTCCAGGTCGCCAGGACGAGGCCACCCAGAGCGAGAGGTAGCCATCGGCTGACCGGGGCCAGTGGCGACGGTTCACTGGCAAAGAACGATTCCACGAATGTCACATCGATCGAACCGGTGGCGGTAGCTTCCGCGTAGACCCTGTCGCCAGCGAACCACATGACGATCGTCTGTGGACCGATCTCCGCGGGTTCGTACAGGATGGTCGCGATCCCACTGGCATCGGTCCGGGCGGTTCCGATGTGCGAATCGCGCTGCCCGAAGAACTCGACTCGTTGATAGAAGGCGACATCACGTTCGCCGAGCGGCTTGCCCGCTTCGTCGACGAGAGTCGCCGAGATCAGGATCTGCGCGCGATCGCGGGTGGGACTCACGCCGCTGAACGTCAGCTTCGGCGGTGTGGATGCCGAGATGATTCCTGCCGACAACAGCGCGATCGCGGAGCCGACGATGAGAGCGACGATGGTTCGAGTCACTCGGCCAACTCCTCCATCTCGTCGATCGAGAGAATGGGTACCCACTTGAAGAAGAACATCAGGAGTAGTGGGATGGCCGCCGCGGCGCCGACCGTGATCGCGACCGCCACCCACGTCGGATGGAAGGTTCCCCAGGCACCGGCGATCAGAGGATGTGCCACCGCGGGGACGACAATGAGTTGCCGTTTCAGCCACATTCCCAGGACCACGAGCAGGGCCGCGATGACGATTCCACTGATGGTCCGTGTCGACGGGATCGCGACGAGCAGTAACGGAATGAGACAGCCTGCGATGACGAAGAGCCAGAACAGCGGGGCGTAGTCCCCCACCAGCAACGCGGCGAGGACAGGTGCGACCTCCTCGGTCTGGATGTACCCCTCGGTGATCAGTTCCGTGAAGGTGAAGTACAGATAGAGCAGGTCCAGGGTCAGCATCAGGTACGCGAGGTATCGGAACTGCTTCGCACCGATGAACTGCTCGAGGTGATAGCCCCAGCGGAAACCCGCGACGACGAGGATCACCATCGCCACACCGGAATAGAGCGCTCCGACGACGAAATACGGGGCAAAGATCGTGCTATCCCAGCCGGGTCGCCCGGTGAGCGCGAACGCCCAGCTGAGGACAGAGTGCACCAGGACGGCGATCGGAATGATCAGGATCGCGATCCACGTCACCGCACGGTCGAGTGCCTGTCGTTGCTCCGGAAGCGCCTGCCAGCCGAGGCTGAGACCGTCGTAGATTCGGCCGCGCCACCCGCTCCATCGTCCGCGGAGGATCGCCAGATCGGGGACTGCGGGAAGGTAGACGAACATCAGCGTCGCGATCAGGTAGGTTGTGATCACCACGAAGTCCCAGACGATGGGTGAACTCACCTGCGCCGCGACGACCATCAGCCAGATGCGGTCAGGTCGCCCAAGATGGATCACCGCGAACAGCATCCCGACCAACAGAGAGAAGACGGCCATCGCCTCGGCGAGCCGGGTGATCGGGGCTCGCCAGCGCGTCTGGGTCAGACGGAGAATGGCCGAGACGAGGGCACCGCCATAGCTCACCGCGATGAAGGCCACGAGATTCGCCTCGTAGATCCCCCAGAAACCGGTGTTGGAGTAGCCGGCGGCACCGAGTCCTGATGCGGTCTGGACGACGTACCCGGCGACTCCCCAGAGCACAAGAAGCGATAGGATGCCCGCCAGGACCCAGAATCGCGGGCCGCTCGGAGCGAGCGGGCGAAGGGCCGCCTCGCGCATCGCGATCCAGGGTTCCCGCTGGTGACCACTCATCGGCGACCTCCGCCTGCCGAGCAACTCATCAGAAGTCCAAATGCTGACCGTGTCCGGCGATGTACCAGAGCCTGGGCCGCGTCCCGAGCTCCTCCCGGAACCGCGTCGCGTCGTTGTCGTGCAGGAACGTGGAGAGCTTGACGGTCTGGCTGCCGTTGGTGGCGACATCCCGCTTCAGGTCACCGATCCAGAGGGCTCCCATCGTGCAGGCCTCGACGCAGGCTGGCAGCTTCCCCATCTCCGTGTTGTGGACGCAGAGAATGCACTTGCCTACGGTGCCGCGCTTCTGAGGAACGGGGAACTCCGGCATGGGTTGCTCGAGCAGTGCGGGGGCCGGCGGCGGATCCTCCCAGTTGAAGTAGCGGGCCTCGTACGGGCACGCCGCCATGCAGGTGCGGCAGCCGATGCAGGTATTCTGATTGACGAGGACCACGCCCTCATCGTTCTTGAACGTGGCGCCCACGGGGCAGACGCGCAGGCACGGGGGGTTCTCGCAGTGCATACACAAACGCGGCATGTAGCGCACTCGCCCCGAGGGATCGGTGAATCGGTACACGTTGATCCACCGCTGATCCGCGGCCAGATAGTGCGCCTCCTGGCATTCCTTGGTGCACTTCTCGCAGCCATCGCAGCGCCGGAGATCGACCACGAACGCCCACTGGTGTTCGGCCTCGGTCGCTGGTTCGGCCGCCTTCGCGACCTCATCGACCGCGAACCCGGCGAGCGCCGCGCCCGCTCCAGCGAGACCCAGGGCACGGATGAAACCTCGCCGCGTCACATCCGGGGAAATCATTTCCTGCTTCGCGGGTGACGCCATTGGACCAACTCCGACGGGTCCACCTGATCGATCAGGGAAGTACCCGTGGAGTCAGAATGGCCTGTTCAGGCCATACGGTCATCCGAAGAAACCCTGACTTCGCACTTTGTGGCAGCCTTCGCGTGGCCTGTTCGGGCCAGATCTCGTGGTTTATTGCGGATGCAGGAACCGGGTTCCGCCCTTAGGTTGTCGGCACCGGCAGAGGCAGGAGGCCCGCCCGTCCGACGACACGGGAGGCGCGAGTGGGTCGCATTCCCGATCTCCAGGATTCCCGGGACGCATCTCCTCGCGTGGGGAGCCGTCGCGTTGGCGAATCGCCGATCGCGCAGTTTCTCCTCGGATCGCGAACCGCGGCTCTGGCGTGGACCCCGGTCCGCATGTACCTCGGGTGGCAATGGATAAGCGCGGGGCTAGATCAGCTTCACGACACCCAGTGGATGAACGGCACACGACTATCTCGCTTCTGGTTCGACGCTCTCGAAGTCGCAGCCTCCTCGAGTGACGTGGCGTTCACACCACTATACCGTGACATCCTCCATGCGCTTGTCGAAGCAGATGCCGCGGAATTCTGTGCACGACTGATCACTTGCGGAGAGCTCGCGGTTGGGCTAGCCCTGATTCTCGGGGCCTTCGTCGGCATCGCGGCGTGTATCGGCGCGTTCGTGAACATGAACTTCCTGTTCATGGGCACGACAGGAAGTAATCCGATCTTGTTCGTTCTGGCAATTGGTCTGATCCTCGCCTGGCGCGTGGCCGGCTACTTCGGACTGGACATGCTGTTGCTGCCATCCGTGGGGATATCGTTCTCGAGGCCACGCCACTCCGCCTGACGGATGACGCGCTCGAAGCGCCCCGAGGTATCGGACGCGATCCTGCACTGAGAGAACTGAGATCACAGGTCTCGATGGCCTCAGAGGCTCCGCCTGCATCCCCTTGCAGAGTTGGGCACCTGAGCCGAAGACGTGCCTCAGGCGCCGGTCGCGCACATACGCAAACCCACGCAGAGTCGCCGACTGCCCGGGATCTCCGCGAGCG
>CAZHZF010000061.1:0-1144 GCA_964536925.1 uncultured Dehalococcoidales bacterium
ACCTGCTCCCGAATACGCGCAGAGAGGGTAATGGCTGGGCCGCGCGGCCGCACGCTCGGCGCATTCGGTCGGGGAGACGCCTTTCGAATGGGATCCGGGGTGGTCGTCGCGCGGGCCGGCAGTGCCGATCGCGGCACTCGGCGGGCGCGGACTGAATGGCGATCCTCCGTCCGGTAGGCTGCCCGGCGCGGCTCGAGACGCGGGAACTGGGGTCGCCGCGGAGGTACGCGATGTCCGCCGCGGAGCACGGCTCGACGCGGGCGGCGGCGCTGGCGACCGCGCTGCGGATGACGGTGGAGCGCTTCATCGCCACCGTCGGGCGCATCGGGCCGGAGCAGTGGGCCGCGACCCGGAGCGGCCCCTCGGGCGAGCGGTGGACGCTGGGCAAGGAGGCCGAGCACGTCGCCGAGGCGCTGGCCGCGCACGCGTGGAGCATTCGCCTGAGCGTGGGCGAGTCAGTGGGACCGCCGCCGGACATCGATCGCGTGACGATGTCCCCGCGCGCGTCGGCGGCGGAGGTCGTCGCGGCCCTGCGGCGGGAGGTGGAGGACGGCGCCCGACTCTTGGCGGCCCTGACCGACGCACACCTCGCGCTCCCCGCGCAGCCGACTCGGACGCGCACGGTGGACCAGGCGATCGCACGGGTGCTGATCGGGCACCTCGAGCGCCACCGCGTGGAGATGGAGCGGGCGCTGCGACGCGTTCGTTAACCGCCCGTGGCGACGTGGCGCGGGTGCGCCGGCCGAGGTCGCTGCCCCCTCTCCCGCCGGCGGGAGTTCCGCAGAGCGACCGGTCTCTCCATGAGCGATCCGAAAGTGACTGGCAACGGGCTGGCAACGCCGTCCACCTGACCCCCATCTCATCCCCTGCCGCCGCTTGACGTGACGCCACCTCACGCGCGCGATACAGGTGCGGTGGAACCAGTGCCTGTATCATGTCTGATAGAACCTGTATCTAGTCGGGGACGAGCGATGGCTCGCATGCGCGCGACGCAGATCTACCTTCCGGAAGACCTCGCCGCCGCGCTCGATCGGGCTGCCCGGGCCCGTGGCACCTCGCGGGCCAGCCTGATTCGCGCAGCGGCACGGGGATTCGTCGAGCGCCAGTCACCTTCCGAGGACGACCTGGCCGCGCCGTTCGCTAC
>CAZHZF010000061.1:1244-9040 GCA_964536925.1 uncultured Dehalococcoidales bacterium
GCTGGGAATCTCAACGTGTATCATGTCTGACAGAGCCTGTATCTATTCGGAGATTCAACCGATGGCTCGCATGCGCGCGACGCAGATCTACCTTCCGGAGGACCTCGCCGCGGCGCTCGATAGGCTCGCCCGGGCCCAGGGCACGTCGCGGGCCAGTCTGATTCGCGCAGCGGCGCGGGGACTGATCGAGCGCCAGTCGCCTTCGGAGGACGATCCGATCTGGGGGATTGTCGGCCTGGCGACGGACGGCCCGCGGGATACGGCGGCCGACCACGATCGCCTGCTGGTCGAGGAGGAGATCCTCACCTGGCAGCGATAGTACACCCTCCCGTGTTCGTGGATACCTCCGCCTGGTACGCGCTCGTCAACCCGCGTGCAACGGAACACGCGATCGCGACGCGTACGTTTCGGCGGATCGCGGCCGAGCAACGACGACTGATGACCACCAATCACGTCGTGGCCGAGTGCTATACGCTGACGCTCAGACGGCTGGGCTTTCCGATGGCGCAGGCGTTGCTGCAACGGTTTCGCACGAGCCGGAGTTTGGAACGCATCTTCGTTGAGTCGGTCTGGGAGGACGCGGCCGAGGATCTTCTCGCGCGCTTCGACGATCAGCCGTTTAGCTACGTCGATGCCACGTCGTTCGTCGCGATGCGCAGGCTCGGACTGCGTGATGCCTTCGCGTACGATCGCCACTTTGCGACCGCGGGCTTCACCCTGGTGAGCGACTGAAGGATTGCCGGAGGCAGGCATCCGAGGAACGCCGACCTGGTCAGACTCCTGCCCGGAAGGGATCGCGGGCAGTCACACCGCCATAGCGCTGCCCGTGGTTGAGATCTTCCGTCCACACGATCGCCGCGCCAGCCCTGTTCGCGGTCGTCAACACCATCGCATCCCAGAAGGAGACCTGCCAGAGCCGCGCGTTTCCCATCGCGGCGATGACATCGGCCACCGTGGGCTCGACGATCAGGAACGTCCTGGCGATCGCCACCACGATATCGTGCGCGATGTCCGCGGAGATCCCGCTTTCGCGTCGACGCGTCAGCGTCACGAACAACTCCTGGAGCACCTGGACGCTGGCGACCCCATTTCCCTCCGCGATGAGGCGATCCACGAGGTCGCGCGCGGGGCCGTGCCGAGTGGTGGTCGCGCGATCGTGGGCGTATGCGAGGACGTTGGTATCGACGAACTCAGCGTCGATGGAGATCGTCACGCGTCCAATCCCGGTTCGCGAGATCGAGATCGAACCCGGTCTCCATGAGTTCACGCAGCCTCGCCGCGGCGGCGTCTCGCCCCCGCGCGTGGCCCACCCTCTCCGCAAGGAGGTCGGCGATGTAGCGCGAGAGCGACACGCCTCGGTCGATCGCCTGGTGGCGCGCCTCCCGAACCAGCTCCTCCGGCAGCGAGATCGTGACGTTCACGGCTTCACTGTATCACGAGATCAGTGACCGCCTCGGGGCTGGAGTCAGTCGGTGGCCGGGCGTGGACCGCGAGGCAGGGGCGCCACGACAACGGGGCAGGCGATCCACGCGGGCAACTCTTCCGGCGGATGCGTGAGGATGGCGGCGGCGGGCATACCGATCGACAATGCGGGCAAGCCGCCCGGTCGCGTCGGACGACCGGTGGCGGGTCACGCCGGGAGGGAAGGATGCTACGGACGAGGCTGACCGATCTGCTGGACCTCGATCACCCGATCGTCCTCGGCGGCATGGGCTCCGCGACGAACGCCGACCTCGTCGCGGCGGTCAGCGGCGCCGGGGGACTGGGCATCCTCGGGTGTTCGAGTCGGACTCCGGAGGAGATTCGCCAGGCGGTCGATGAGATCCGGCGGCGGACGACCCGGCCCTTCGGGCTGAACCTGCTCCTCTTTCTCATCGGCCAGCGGATCACGCCGGACGCGCTCGACGCCGTGTTCGCCTCGGGCGCACGCGTGCTCTCGACCGCGTGGGGCGATCCGACGCCGTATGTCGCGCGCGCGCACGCCGCCGGCATGCTCGTGATGCATATGGTGCCCACCGCCGAAGCGGCGAAGGCCGCCGTCCACGCGGGAGTGGACGTGATCGTGGCGCAGGGGACGGAGGGTGGCGGGCACGTCGGACACGTCTCAACGATGGCGCTGGTGCCAGCCGTGCTCGATGTGGCGGGGGCGCTCCCGGTCGTCGCGGCGGGCGGGATCGCCGACGGTCGGGGTCTCGCCGCGGCACTGGCGATGGGCGCCGACGGTGTGCTGATGGGGACGCGTTTCCTCGCGACGCCGGAGGCACCCGTGCCGCCCGGGTACAAGCAGGCCGTGCTCGATGCCACGGGCGCGGATACGGTGTTCACTCATATCCCCGATCTCGCACCGGTCGTCGAGTGGCCGGGTGCGCTCGCCCGCGCGATTCGCAACGGCTTCATCGAACGGTGGTTGGGCCGAGAGGAGGAACTGCGCCACCGGGGTGACGCGGTCGGGCGTGAGGTCGCGGCCGCTCGAGCAGCTGACGATCGCGAGAACATGGCGATCCTCGCCGGGCAGTCGGCGGGTCTTATCGCCGAGCTTCGCCCGGCGGCAACGCTCGTGCGGGAGATCAGCGAGCAGGCGGAATCGCTCCTGCGGCGACGGGTCCCGGGGTTACTGGCCGAGCCGGTTCGGCGGTGAATCTCAGCCGCATCGAGGCCGATGTACGCATCCGCACCGCGGCCCTGATGCACCAGGAGAGGCATCATCTGATGTATGATCGGGGCATCGGCCTACCGGAGGCGTGGCTTGCGCACGACGATCAACCTCGATGAGGCCCTGATCCGCGAGGCCCAGCGCCTCACCGGCACGCGGGAGCGCACGGCCCTCATTCACCGTGGCCTGCGCGCCCTCATCGAACGGGAGAGTGCGCGCCGTCTCGCGCTCCTCGGCGGAAGCGACCCGGACGCAGCCGCGCCATCGCGCCGCCGAACCTGACGCGGGTGATCCTCGTCGATACCTCGGTGTGGATCGATCACCTGCGCGCAGGTGTCTCGGCGCTACGCGATCGGCTCGACGCCGGCGCGGTGTGCATTCACCCGTTCGTCATCGGCGAGATCGCCTGCGGGGTGATCCGCGAGCGGCGCGTCGTGCTCGATCTCCTCGGCCAGCTTCCGTCCGTGCCTGTCGCGCTGGAAGAGGAAGTCCTCTCGCTCATCGATCGGCGTACGCTGATGGGCCGCGGCATCGGCTATCTGGACGCCCACCTGCTCGCGTCAGCGCTGCTCGCGCGCGCGCCACTGTGGACGCACGATCGTCACCTCGCCGGCGTCGCCGCCGAGCTTGGAGTGGCCGCGCCCACGTCGTAGGACGCTTCTCTCGTGGCGTGGCAGGGTAGGCGGTCACGGAGCCGCCCCGCCGCATGGGACGGTCCGCGGAGGTGGTCAGGCACGCTTCAACCGGCCAGGCGAACGAGCGGTGCTCCCACCGCGTGGGCCAGTCGGCGGTCGATCGTCCATAGCGTGCACCCGAGTGCATCGGCGACGGCCAGGTACTGCGCGTCGTACGCGCGCGGCTGTCGGAAACGATGGGCCAGATTCCACGCCCGAGCCTGGAGGTCGGGCGGATCCCACTGATGCACGGCCAGCCGTGCCAGCATCGCGAAGGCTCGATCGGCCTCAGCCGGCGGTAGATGACCGATATGGACTTTGAGGCGCAGCGCGGATGTCGTCTCGGCAAAGAAGAGTGGCGGCACGTACACGGTTACTCCCGCCTTCGCGAGGTGCGCCCATCGCTCCAGCGCGGCCTCGGTGGCGCCGTCCGGCGCCACCATCGCGAGGGCCAGGCAGGCGTCGATGCAGGCGTTCGCGACGGCCGGCTCGGTCACGTGCGACCAGCGCCATCGCGACCGGCGTCTTCGCCGCGCATTCCGTGGATCAGGTCGACCGCGCTGCCCACCGGGACGATCCCCTGGTCGCGCAGGGCTCGATGGAACCTCCGCAACTCTTCGACGAGCGAAACCTGATCCAGAGCGTCGACCACTGTGGAGCGGCCGACCATCGTGGCGAGATCCGCCTCCTCGACGAATAGCTGGTTCCCGATCTTGCGCGCGGGCAGCTTCCCCTCCCAGATCCAGCGCCGCACGGTCTCGGGATTGCGACCCATCCGTCTGGCGACATCCCGGACAGTGATCATTGGGAGTAGTCTACTACAACACTCCCATACGTGATCGCCGGGCGCGACCGGTACCCATGAGGAGTTTTCGAATGCTCCTGTGTGACATACGCGGTTGACGTGCAGCCGCGCCGTGACTAGGCTCCCGCGGCGCTCGGCGGATCCATACGGGGGTCCCTGCGCCGAACGAAACCAGGGGAGACGTGAGTGATAACGGATAAGAGCGCGGCGAATCGACGGTCTGCCTTCCAGAGAATGGGCCGAGGTCGCAAGCCGCTCATATCGGGCATCCTTGCCATCGTGCTGCTGATCACGGTGGTGCTGGGGTCGACCGCGCTCGCCGCCAGCGGATTCACGGGGCCCTATGCGATCGCGAACTGGTCGTTCACCGGGCCCGACACGTCCACCCCCACATCCACCGGCACTGTCGGCAGCTTCACCTACGCCGTCTCGGGAGACACGGCCTGGAGTCCGCAGACATGGGAGATCAGCGTCCCCGCGGCGGGCACGGGCACCGCTTCGTTCGACTACAGCTACACGGGATTCCATGCCTGGTTCCAGGTGCGGGTCCAACTCTCGGCATTCGCCGATGGTCCGAGTGGGCGGACAATCGTCTCGCTCGTTAACGACGGCCCGGTCAACTGCTGCAGCGCGCCATCGGGCGGCTTCACCTACACCGGGCCCGTCACGTTGAACGTCACCCAGGGCTACCCCTTCGGCCTGATCGCGGGCGGGCAGAACTTCGACTCCGACTCCCGCCTTCTGGGCACGATCGAGGTCTCGAACCTCGCGGCACCGGACGTGCCGATCCTTTTCACGGCCACGCACACGCGGACTTCGACGCCGACCGTCGCGCCAACACTCACACCGACGAGTACCGCGACCAGCCCGCCTTCCGCGACCTCGACGCCGACGAACACTCCGACCGTGACCAGGACGGCCACGCCGACGAACACCGCGACGGCGACGGCGACGAATACGGCCACCTCGACCCCGACGCCGAGCCAGTTCGGCTCCCCGGTCGGGTACGCCACCAACGGCACTACGCCACAGGCCTCCGCGCTCGGTGACTTCAATGGTGACGGAATCCCCGACATCGTCGTGGGAGACACGAGCGCGAACCTGCGCGTCCTGCTGGGTAATCGCTCCGGGGGATTCGACACCGCTTCGGCAGTGGCACTCCCGTCCGGTGCGAGCGCGGTCAAGCGCGTCCGCACCGCGCTCGTCAACCTCGATCAGAACGTCGACATCGTGGCCGTCACCGACAGCCGGATCTACGTGTTGCTTGGCAATGGCAACGGGACGTTCACCGCGCACGGCACCGGCATTGCGCTGACCAGCGCGCGGACGGTCGCGGTCGGCGATGTCAATGGAGACTACGTCCCTGATCTGATCGGCGGTGACTCGGGAACCAGCATCGTCGTGTACCTTGGCGTCGGGTCCTGGACCAGCAATCCCCCGACCTGGACCGGCTTCGGCACAGGCACGACCTACACCGAAGGAACGCCGTGTAACGCGACGCAGAGCGGCTGCAACCGCCAGGACATGGTCGCGGCGGACTTCAACAACGATGGTCTGGCCGATGTCGCGGTCGGGAACCGCGACGGCGCCGGTGGCATCTCCGTCTTCCTGGCCACCAAGAACTCCTCGGGCTCCTTCACCGGTTTCTCCGCCACCCGCTACTCGTCTGGCTCCGCAGGCCTGTTCCTGAACGTCGCCGACGTGAACGGCGATGGCCGTCCGGACCTGCTGTCCACCTCCGGCAGCGGTTCGAGCACGATTCTCGTCCTGACGAACTCGGCCACCAGCCCGGGCACGTTCGCGACCGCGACGGTGACCGCGGCTCCGGCCAGCAGTTCCAACGACCTGCGAGGCGTGACCGCCGCCGATTTCAACGGCGACGGCCGGGTCGACCTCGCCGTGGCGAACTACGGCCAGCACAACATCTCGGTGCTGTTGAACGACGGCGCGGGCTCGTTCGGCAGCGCGACGACGATGCCGAATCCGGCCAACACGAGCTTGCTCCAGCGGCCGATCACTCTCGCAGCCGCGACCTTGAGTACGATTTCGACGGCCCTGGCAACCGGCGTCAATGGCGACCTGAAGCCCGATCTCATCACCGTCGGCGAGAACAGCAAGGTTTCGGTGCTGCTCAACCAGATCCCGTACACCTGGGATTCCGACGGCGATGGCATCGGCGATGACGTCGACGTCAACTGCACGGTGACACCGTACGCATCTCTGGCGACCACATTGAGCGTCCGCTTCTGCGATAAGGGGCTCGGCGGCGCGACCGCGGGCCAGATCACCAGTCGATCGACAGGCGACACTGAGGTGTCGTACCGGATCACCGACGACGCGACCAACGGCGTCCAGTTCGTCGTCACCGGTTCACCGGCCGGGGGCGTTCAGTACTCGATCGATGGAAAGTCGGCGACGCTCTTTAAGTCCGTGGGAACGTCCATCGTGACAGACCCTCCAGCGATCATCACCATCCAGGTGCTCGAAGGCGGGCCCGATCGAATGGAGTACACGATCGGCGGCGTCACACACACCGTCCTCATCGCCGAGGGCGGCCACGCCAGCCTCTTCGAGCTCCACGACGATGCCGGCAACCTCATCGATGCCCGGCCGGTCGTCCACGCCGGCACGGTCACGCTCGATGGCGCGACTGTGCCAATCAGCGATCCCGCCAAGCCCGTCTTCCTCGCGGTCCCGGGGGCCATCACGGCTGAGGCGTCCGGACCGAACGGCGCGGTGGTGAACTACACCGCACCGACCGCGTTCGACGGCTCCGGAAACAGCCTTCCGGTGTCGTGCTCGCCCGCCTCGGGCGGTACGTTCCCGCTGGGCACGACCGCGGTCGTCTGCACCGCGACGGCCGCCACGAGCGGCACCGCGGAGTTCCCGGTCACGGTGCGCGACACCATCGCGCCGACGATCGTGGGTTCCCGAGCGCCGGCGGCAAACGCCAGCGGCTGGAACAATGCCGATGTCACGGTCTCCTTCAGCTGCGCCGACAACGCGTCCGGCGTCGCGTCGTGCACCGGCCCGGTGACCCTCGCGAACGAGGGTGCCGGCCAGTCGGTGACCGGCACGGTGGTCGATAACGCGGGTAACAGCGCGTCGACCACCGTCACAGGGATCAACATCGACCGCACCGCGCCGGCGGCTGCGCCGAGCGCCTCACCGGCTCCCAACGTGGGGGGCTGGAACAACGCCGACGTGACCGTGACCTGGAACTGGTCCGACGCGGGTTCCGGGGTGGATCCCGCCGCATGTCCGGCGAGTTCCACATCCTCGGGCGAAGGCGTCCTCACGCTGAGCGCCAGCTGCTCGGATCGTGCCGGGAATACCGGCAGCGTCAGTCACACCGTGCGCGTGGATAAGACCGCGCCCACGGCGACCGCCAGCGTCGCGCCGGCGGCGAATGCGGCCGGGTGGAACAACACCGGCGTCACGGTGACGTTCAGTGGGTCGGACGGCCTGTCCGGCATCGCGTCCTGCTCGGCGCCGGTCGGGCTCGGTTCAGAGGGCAGCGGGCAATCCGCCTCCGGCACCTGCACCGATGTCGCGGGGAACGTGAGCGGTGCCGCGATCGCGTCGGGCATCAACATCGACCGGACCGCTCCGGTCGTGACCTACGCCGGTAACGCCGGAAGCTACAGCGTCGATCAGGCGGTGA
>CAZHZF010000061.1:9140-11392 GCA_964536925.1 uncultured Dehalococcoidales bacterium
CCGACACCGACATCGAGACGGAAGCCCAATGTGAACGATAGATTCCCGACTCGTCGGCGCTCATCGAGTTCGTACTCACTTGACAGCCGACCGACCACCCGAGATAGTGGCCACCGAGGGGTGTCCCTTGCCCAGACGTGCCCGCGCGGTCGATGACCTGGCAGAGTGCCAGGCGCGCGTCGCCGCCCTCGAGGCCGAGCTGGCGGCCCTTCGCGATCCGCCCGCCAACGCCGGCAGCGTCGCATCTCCACCGGGCATCGCGGGCATCGGGCTCCGCGATGATGTGGCTATTCAGCGGATCCTTCGTAGCATTGACCGCGAGACCGTAGTGCTCGCTTTCGCCCACGCGCCGGACAGCCTCAAGGAGCGAGTTCTGGCGAACATGTCGGCGACTGCCGCGGCGCCCCTTCGTCAAGAGCTCAAGCGGGCCGGCTTGGCGATCTTGACAGATGATGAGCCTCGTGGCCGGCAGATCGCGAACGCGCAGTGGAAGGTGTTGGAGGCGGCGCTCGAGGAGCTTCAGGAGCGACTCGACGAGCAGACCGCGACTGCCGATGTCCTTCGCGCCATCGCCCGACCGGAGATCGACCTCGAGGCTGTGCTCCAAACGTTGATCGACAACGCGACTCGGCTGAGCGGCGCCGATCACGGCGCGATCCTCACGGTCGATGGGCCGGAGTGCCGTCCGCGTGCATGGTCCGGAATCGCTGCCGAGGAGCGCGAGTTTTGGCGAGGCCGCATCACACGCGTTCCCGAGGGTCAGCGTGGATTGCTCGGCTCCACCATCAACGGGCGTCGAATCGTGCACGTTCCGGATGCACGCGTTCACCCTTCCGTTACGCCGGGGCCTTTTGGGTACTTAACCAGGCTCGGCGTACCGCTCTTCCGTGGCGACGACGTGATCGGTCTCTTTACGCTCGAACGGAAGGAAGCCCGACCTTACAGCCAGAGCGAGATCGACCTGGTGACGAGGTTCGCCGATCAAGCGGAGATCGCTCTGGAGAACGCTCGCTTGTTCCAGGGACTTCGGGACCGCAACACGGCTCTGGCGGAAGCGCTGGTGCGGGAGACGGCGACCGCCGAGGTTCTCAAGGTCATTGCCAGGGCGCCGACTGATCTGCAGGGCGTCCTGGACACGCTCGTCGCGAGCGCGGCTGACCTGGTCGACGCCGGCACCGTGACGATCCAGCGCCGCGATGGCGACGTCCTGCGCAATGTCGCGCTGTACGGGTCTCCGTCGCGCGGAGCCACGGACGTCATCGGGGCGACCTTTCCTGCCACAACGGGTGCCGCCTCCGGGCGGGCTCTGCTCAATCGAGAGACCATTCATGTGACTGATATGGCCGAGGCCGTCCTGACCGAGTTCCCCGACTCGCGCGCCGGCCAGGAGCGGTTCGGCTATCGCAGCGAAATCGTCGCGCCGTTGATGCGCCGCGATGAAGCGATCGGCGTCATGGCCGTCTGCCGTTACGAGGTTCGCCCTTTCGACGCGCGTGAGATCGCGATGGTCGAGTCCTTTGCCGATCAGGCGGTAATCGCGCTCGAGAACGCTCGCCTCTTTCACGAGCTAAATGAACGGAACGCTCAGTTGACCGAGGCACTCGAGCAGCGAACCGCGATGGCCGAGGTTTTGCAAATCATCAGCCGCTCGCCTACCGAACTACAGACAGTGCTCGACACCATCGCAGACAGCACATCGCGGCTCCTCGACGCGGGAGCAGTGGCGGTGTTCTTGCGCGAGGGCGATTTCGTGCGAGCCGTGGCCGGAGAGGCGTTCAAGCGGCGGACGCTGGTCGCCCCTTCGGAGGCCACTCCACTGGACCGACGCACTCTGGTTGGTCGGGCGATGCTCGATCGCACAGTGATCCATGTTCCCGACATGAGCACGACCAGCGAGAGCGAGCTCATCGCGCCCACGCCAGGGCTGAAGCGCGTGCGCTCGGACCTGATAGTGCCGCTCCTGTTGCGCGACTCTGCACTCGGCGCGATCGCAGTCACCCGTAGCCCGGTTCGACCCTTCAGTGAGCGCGAGATCGCGCTGGTCGAGACCTTCGCCGACCAGGCGGGGATCGCCCTGGAGAACGCGCGGCTGTTTCAGGAGTTGAAGCAGCGGCTCAACGAGCAAACCGCCTCGAGTGAGGTCCTACGCCTGATTTCGGAGTCGCCGACCGACCTTCAGCCGGTTCTGGACACGATCGTGGAACAGGCCGTGCGCATACTGGGGACGGACATCGTCCGGCTGAGGCTGATCC
>CAZHZF010000061.1:11492-14377 GCA_964536925.1 uncultured Dehalococcoidales bacterium
GGTCGGTTCGACACGGAAACGTTCACCGACCGGCAGGTGGCATTGCTCGAGACCTTCGCCGATCAGGCGGTGATCGCGATCGAAAACGCTCGGCTGTTCCAGGAACTGCAGCAGCGCAACCGCGAATTGACTGCGGCACTGGAGCAGCAGACCGCGACCGCAGACGTACTCCAGACGCTCAGCCGAGCTCCGACCGACTTGCAGGCCGCGCTCGACCACATTGTCAAGAGTGCTGCTCGCCTCTGTGACGCTGACGGCGTCAGGATCAGGCTGCGCGAGGCAGATCAGATTCGCATCGTCGCGCACGTCGGCGCTGTCGCCGCTGGGGTGGGCATGACCCATCCATTTAGTACCGAGGGGCCCAGTGGCTGGGCCGTCCGGGTCATGCTCGACAGACGCACGCTGCACGTGCCGGACGTGCCGGCGCAGGCGCCGGACTCGAAGGCTGCCAGGAGTGGGGTTGGGTCGCTCGTTATTGTCCCGCTCCTCCGCGCTGGCGAGGCGATCGGGGCACTCAACGTCGGCAGAGACCAGGTGCGACCGTTCACGGACCGACAGATCGCGCTTCTGGAGACCTTCGCCGACCAGGCAGTGATCGCGATCGAGAACGCCCGCCTCTTCCGTGAGCTCGCTGACAGGTCTGAACAGCTCGAGCGCGCGTCCCGGCACAAGTCGGAGTTCCTGGCGAACATGAGCCACGAGCTGCGAACGCCGCTCAACGCGATCATCGGCTACACAGAGTTGACCCTCGACGGCATCTACGGCGAGGTTTCCGACCGCGTGCTCGAGGTGCTCGGGCGCGTGCGGACGAGCGGCCAGCACTTGCTCGGGCTGATCAACGCGGTGCTCGACCTGTCGCGGATCGAGGCCGGCCAGCTCGTGCTGGCGCCAGCGCCATACTCGCCACGCGATCTCGTCCACACGGTCGTCGCTCAAGTCGAGTCGCTGGCCGCGGCGAAGGGCCTCCGCCTGCGGGTTACCCTGCCATCGGACCTGCCGAACGGCGTCGGCGACGAGCGGCGGCTGACGCAGGTCCTGCTGAACCTGGTCGGGAACGCGATCAAGTTCACCGATGTCGGCGAAGTCGCGATCCGGGTCGTGGCGATGGACGGGCACTTCACTTTCGCCGTGACCGATACCGGACCGGGCGTGGCCGAGGCGGACCGCGAGCGGATCTTCGGCGAGTTCCAGCAGGCGGACGATCGCCGCGTCCGTGAGCGCGGCGGGACTGGACTGGGTCTGGCAATCGCGCGGCGGATCGTCGAGTTGCACGGGGGTCGGATCTGGCTGGAGTCCGAAGTCGGGCGCGGTTCGACGTTCACGTTCACGGTCCCGCTGCTGCCCGAGTTGCCGACATGACGCGCGTCCTGGTGATCGAGGACCAGGCAGACAACCGCCAGATCGTGCGCGACCTGCTCGAGAGCGCCGGCTATTCAGTGGTCGAGGCACTCACCGGCGAGGCCGGCATCGCCGCGGCGCTCGCCGATCCGCCGGCCCTGATCCTGATGGACGTCCAGTTGCCGGGGATCGACGGGCTGGAGACGACCCGGCGGATCAAGGCGGAGCCGTCGCTGCGGAGAATCCCGCTCATCGTGGTCACGTCGTACGCGCTGAGTGGCGACGATGCCCGGGCACGCACCGCGGGCGCCGACGACTACGTGTCGAAGCCGTTCAGCCCGCGCGCACTCCTTGCGAAAGTGCGCCACTACGCGCCGCCGTGAGGTCGCCGGCGCGCATCCTGGTGGTCGACGACAACGCGATGAATGTC
Organism: uncultured Dehalococcoidales bacterium; assembly: GCA_964536925.1. Lineage (GTDB taxonomy): Bacteria > Chloroflexota > UBA6077 > FW602-bin22 > FW602-bin22 > VGOZ01. Next base: position 13,261 of record CAZHZF010000061.1, read on the forward strand.
GACATCCTGCGGACCCGTCTCGCTGCCAGCGGCTACGACATCGTGACGGCGAGTGATGGAGAGGAGGCACTCGCGGCAACGGCCGAGCACCGGCCGGATCTGATCCTGCTCGACGTGATGATGCCGAAGCTGAACGGCGTCGAGGTGTGCCGACGGATCAAGGGTGATCCTTCGTTGCCTTTCATCCCGATCATCCTGGTCACCGCGCAGACGGAGACGCGCGACGTGGTTGCCGCCCTCGAGGCCGGCGGGGACGAGTACCTGACCAAGCCTGTGGACCAGGCGGCGCTCGTGGCACGCGTGCGGTCCATGCTGCGGATCAAGGAGCAGCACGACACGATCGCGACGCAACGGTCCGAGCTGGCCGAGTGGGGCCGCACGCTGGCACAGCGCGTCGACGACCAGGTCCAGCAGATCGACCGACTCGGGCGTCTGCGCCGATTCCTGTCGCCGTCGCTGGCCGAAATGGTTGTGACATCCGGCGACGAGAGCTTCATGAACCGGCACCGGAGCGAGATCGCCTGTGTGTTCTTCGACCTGCGCGGGTCCACGGCGTTCTTCGAAAGCGTCGAGCCGGAGGAGGCGTCGGCCGTGCTGGACGCCTACCACTCGGCCATGGGGTCGGTCGTGCGGGGGCATGGGGCCACGGTCGACCACTTCGCCGGCGATGGCGTGTTTGTCTTCCTGAACGACCCGCTGCCCTGCCCGAGCCCGGCGGAGGAGGCGGTACGCCTGGCGGTTGAGATGCGCGAGCGCACGCGCGAGCTCCAGGCAGTTTGGCGGCGGCACGGGTACGCGCTGGGTCTCGGAGTGGGTATCACTTTCGGCTACGCGACGATCGGTCGAATCGGATTCGAAGGCCGGTACGACTACAACGCGACCGGCAGCGTGGTGATCCTGGCCTCGCGGCTCTGCGGCGAAGCGGCGGATGGGCAGATCCTGGTCAGCGCGCGGGTGGCGGCGGCGGTGGCGGAGATCGCGGAACTGGCATCAGTGGGGGAGCTCACACTCAAGGGGTTCGCGCGGGCGATCCCGACTGCGGAGGTTGTTGGGTTGCGCTGAAGCGGCGGTCGCCGTCCGGTTCGAAGCGGGCGGCAACGGACAGCGCTACCGCGCC
>CAZHZF010000062.1:0-14138 GCA_964536925.1 uncultured Dehalococcoidales bacterium
GTGCCGACGTTTAGGCCGGTGCCGGCGCCGCCGCGGCGATCAGCCCGGCCGCACGGAGGTCGCGCCAGAGCGCGGCCGGCAGGGGGTGGGCCATCCGGGCGGCGTTTTGCTCGACCTCGGCGGCGGAGCGCACACCGGTGAGGACGACGCTCACCGCCGGGTGTGCCAGGGGGAATTGCAGCGCCGCGGCCGGGAGCGGCACGTCGTGGGCACGGCAGATCGCGGCGATCCGCCGCGCGCGATCGAGCCACTCCGCCGTCGCCGGCGCGTAGTTGAACGGCGCTCCCGGTACCGGGTCGAGGAGGATGCCGCTGTTGAACACGCCGCCGATGATGATGCCGATCCCCTTCTCGACGCAGAGCGGGAGCAGTTCCGGCCAGGCCGTCTCGTGATCGAGGAGGCTGTACCGCCCCGCGACAAGGAAGCAGTCCATATCCGTCTCGCGGGCGAAGCGGGCCAGCATCGCGGTCTGATTCATCCCCGAACCGATCGCGCCGACCACGCCCTCGCTCCGCAGGCGCTCGATCGCCGGATAGGCTCCGGCCAGCGCCTCCTCGGCGTGGTCGTCCGGATCGTGGATGAGCAGCACGTCCACCCGATCGAGGCCGAGACGGGTCAGACTCTCCTCGAGCGAACGGCGGGCACCATCGGCCGAGAAGTCGAAGACCGGGTCGGGGCGCAGGAGGCGCCCCACCTTGGTGCACACCACGTACCGGTCGCGCGGGATGCCCCGCAGCGCCGCGCCGAGACGGCGCTCGGACTCACCCGTCCCATAGAGCGGCGCGGTATCGAAGAACGCGATCCCCCGCTCCAATGCGTGGTGGATCGTCGCCTCCGCGGCGGCGGGCGTGACATCGGGCGAAGCGTAGGGGCCGCCGCCCAGGCCCATGCGCGTCACGAAGGGTCCGCGACGTCCGAGCCGAGCCAGCCATGCCGGGTTCACCGCGCCGGATAATATGCCGCGGGGAGGACCCATGCCGCCGATCGTCGACGCCCACGCCCATATCGCCCGCGAGATGACCGGGTTTCGCCGCCCCACCCGCCACGGCCGCGCCATCGACGAGGGGAGTGAGGCGCAGTTCTTTCCGCCCGCCTTCGATCCGGTGGCGAGCCCGCCCGAGACGCTCCTCGCGTACATGGATCAGGCCGGGGTCGACCGCGCCTTCCTCGTCCAGCACCACCTCTACGGGGATCAGAACGCGCTGGTGCTCGCCACGCTGCGGCGGTGGCCCGATCGGTTCTCCGGTTTCGCGTATCTCGGGCCAATGACCGATCCCGGCGATCCCGATCGTCTCGCACGTCTCATCGGCGAGGGGATGATCGGCCTCAAGATCGAGCTGCCCACCACCCGGCGCCTGAACGCCGACTTCCGTTGGGATGGCCCGGCGGAGATGCGCCTGTGGGAGTGCCTCGCGCGCCTGGGGCGCCCGCTCTGGATCGACATCAACGGCTGTGGCACCGACGATGTCGCGGCGCTCGATCGGGCGCTGACCGCGGTGGGCGGGGTGCGCCTGATGGTCTGTCATGTGGGCGGTGCGCCTCAGGGAATCTGGCGCGAACGCGCGCTCCTGGCGAAGAAGTTCGATGGCTGGACCGATCTGGCCGCGCTTCCCGCGCTCAGCGGTCCCGAGGCGGAGTACCCCTATCCCGAGGCCCAGGAGACCATCCGTTGGGCGGTCGAGCAGTTCGGAGCCGACCGGGTCCTGTGGGGCTCCGACTACCCGCCCACGCTGAACGGCAGTACGTATCGCCAGCAGATCGATGTGGTACGTCGACACTGCCCGTTCCTGACCCCAGCACAGAAGGATCAGATACTGGGCGGCGCGGCGGAGGCGGTGCGCCGCGCCTTCGCGTCGTAGGTCGTGCCCGAGGCCGGCTGCCTCGTCACCGATGGGCTGACCTGGCTCCCGCTCTTCGTCGGGACGGCGATCCTGCTCCTGGGCCGCCTCACGCTGTTCCGCCTGCGCCTCGCCGGGCGAGGTCCCGCGGTTCCCGGGATCCCCACGATCGCGAGCCTGCTCCACCACGGGCGGTACCGGGGCATACCGGTCCGTTTCATCGAGGGGCTCGATCACGATGGCGGTGCGTTCCGACGCACCGGGACACGGGGCGCGATCCTACTGCGCGCCGATCTCGCGGAGCGGGCCGACATCGACGCGCTCGCGATCCTGGAGCACGAACGTGGCCACGCCGAGCGGGATCTGCCCGCGCCGCGGATCCTCCGCCGCGCGATCGGCGCGCTCTTCGTCGCCGGCCTCGGCGTCGCCGCGCTCGATCCCGCGTATGCCCGCGTGGGCGCGCTGGCCATGCAGATCGCGGTCGCGATCGCGGCGTTGCGGCTACTGCGCGACGAGGGAGCGGCGACGGAGTACGCCCTGCGCGCGCTGTGGGCGCGCGACCTTCCGCCCCGGGCCTGGCGGGCCGGGCTCAGCCGGCTCGCGGCGGCGTTCGGCACCTACTGTGCCGACGTCGCGCTCGTCGCCTCGGTAGTGGGCGCTCTGACCGTGCTCCTGGAGTGCCGGCCCGGCTGAACGGCGCACGCGCCGCGGACCCGCGGAGATCGCTGCCTATACTGCGCCCGTGTCGGATGGCGACCTGACCGCGGCCGCCCGAGCGATCGCCACCGGAGATCGACGGCCGGAGGTGGGTCTGATCCTCGGCTCGGGCCTTGGCGACCTTGCCGAGCGCATCGAGGCGCCGCGAAGAACGCCGTTCGGGGCGGTGCCGGGGATGCCGGCGACCTCGGTGGTCGGGCACGTCGGAGAGTTCGTTGTCGGTCGCCTGGGCGGTCGCGTCGTCGCGGCGATGCGGGGACGCCTCCACCTCTACGAAGGGCACAGTGCCGCGACCGTGACGCGGCCGGTGCGCCTGCTCCACGCCCTCGGCTGCCGGACCCTCATCGTGAGTAACGCGGCGGGGGGCATCAACCCGACGTACGGCGTGGGCGACCTGATGGCGATCGAGGATCACATCGCGCTGCCCGGGTTGATCGGCCACCATCCGCTCGTCGGCCCGGTGGAGGATCGGTTCGTCGACATGGTGGGCGCGTACGATCGGGACCTCATCGATCGGGCTTCGCGGGAGGCTACCGAGGTCGGCATTCGGCTCCATCGCGGGGTCTACGCGATGGTGGTGGGTCCGTCGTTCGAGACGCCGGCGGAACTGCGCCTGCTCCGCGCTGTCGGCGCCGACGCGGTGGGCATGTCTACCGCGCTCGAGGTCGTGGTCGCGCGGCAGATGGGGATGCGGGTCCTGGGCATCTCCTGCATCACCAACCAGGCCGACCCCGGCGGCGGTGCGCCGGTCGACCACCTGGACGTCCTCGCGGTGGGCCAATCCGTGGGGGCGCGGTTCGGGGAACTGGTCACGCGGGTGATCGACGCGCTTCCCGAATAGGAGCGCCGCACGCGGTCCCTCTTCGCCAGGTACCTCCCGATGACGTACTACGATGTCGCACACGTGAAGAGCGTCAGCGTCCGCGAGCTTCAGCAAAACGCGAGTGCTGTCCTCCGCGACGTCGTGGCCGGAGAGATCGTGGAGATCACGAGAAGGGGTCGCGTTGTGGCGAGGCTTGTCCCCCCGAGCGGCGCCAGCACGCTGGATGGACTGATCGCGGCGGGAATCGCGCGGGGCGATGGACGCGGCCTCGTGGACTCCATGCGGCAGTATCCCCCCGCGGCGGCAACGCCCGGGTCGCTCGCCTCCTCTGAAGCCCTTCGGGCGCTCCGCTCGGATGAACGATAGGGTCGTCTATCTTGACACCTCGGCGTTCGTCAAGACGATCGTGCGGGAACAGGAGTCTGTCTCGCTCGCGCGGTTCCTCCTGGATGCCGGTCGGCTCGTTTCGTCGGCATTACTCGAGATCGAGGCGCGGCGCGCCGCACTGAGGGTCGATCCACAAACTCCTGCCGCTCGTCGAGCGACGGCTTCGCGGTGTTTCACGTATCGCCCCAACGGCGGACATTCTCGTGGCGGCCGGCTCTTTGCGGCCTGTCACGATCCGGAGCCTGGACGCGGTGCATCTGGCTACCGCGTTGGCACTTGGAGGGGAGCTCGATTGCGTCGTGACCTACGACGAGGGGATGATCCTGGCCGCGGCCAGCCTCGGGCTGAGAATCTGCACGCCAGAGTAAGATGCTGCGTCCCGGCGTGAGAGGGGTACCGTCGGTGCCCGCCGCACGGTGCAAATCCCGTCCGGGTCGCGGGCGTCTCGCCCGCCTTCACCTCGGCGGTTCGATGGCGAGGGGGCGGATGGACACCGCCGCCGCCTTGCCCGCCGATCCTGTTATGTGATCCTTACGACCGCGGACGCGACCAACCGGTACGCTCCCTGGCGATGCCCGATACTCTCGCGCCCTTGCTGCAGCGCTTCGGCGAGCGGTATCGCGCCGGTGAGATCCTCTACCGGGAGGGAGAAGTCCGCCCCGCGCTCTACTTCGTCGTCTCCGGACAGGTCGAGATCAGCGTCTACGTGCCGGAGATCTCCCAGCGGCGCGTCCTGAGAGGAATCGGTGCGGGAGAGATGTTCGGCGAGACCTCCTGCTTCACGGGTACGCCGCATTCGGCCACCGCGACTGCGACGCAGGACACCGCGGTGGTGCGCCTGCCGCGCGAGTCGGCCGTCCAGATTACGGCGCAGCACCCGGAACTTGCCATCCGGGTGATCCAGACGCTCGGCGACCGCGTGCGCTCGACGACGGAGAGCATCACCCGGGCGATGCTCCTCGGGCACGCTCAGGTGCCGGGACCGACCGCCAGCCGCAACGACAGGATGCGTCCCTCGGCCGCGGCATAGGTCGCCGCGAACGTCCCCGGCGGGGCCCCGCCCCAGACTGTCTCGCCGGTGAATCGCCCCCGGAGCGACTCGCTGATGAAGACATCCACCGTGCGCCCGGGCGTCGGCTGAGCGGTGCGTACCGGGCGAGCATCCTCCGGCATCAGGCCGCGGGCGTGGGCGCGCGCGACCTCGAGGGTGGTGCCGCTGGCGGCCTCGAAGTTCCGCTCGATCGAGTCGATATTCCCGCCGCGCGTGGAGATGACGTACCAGCCCTGGGACGAGATGCCCGTGCCGCCGATGTTCCGTCCGGCCGCGGTCTGCCACGCCTCCTGACTGAGTCCGAGCCCACCCGATCCATAGCGCGGCTGCGCGTCCGCGGCCGCGGGAATGGCGACGCGCGCCGCGGCCGCCATGGCCGCGCGCATGGCATCCGACGCCTGGCTCGCGCCCGCGGCCACGCCGGCCGCGGGTGTGGCGGCGGCGCTCCCCCCGGCCTCGGCGAGATCGGTCGCGCCCGCGACCGGCGTCACCATGCGCACCGGGGCCTCGGCGATTCGTGCGGCCAGGCTCTCTGGATTGAGCGCCCACTGCGCGGGAGCAGAGCCGACCGCGAGCGTGCCATCGGCCAGCTCCGGCACCATAGCGACGCTGAGCCTGCGCTCCTCGAAGGTGCCGTCGGTCGCGGCCGTCCAGAGTGTGCTGGGGATCTCGGCCAGTTCCGGTCGCGACGACGGAGGAACCGTGATGTCGGCCCCGACGAGTTTGCGCGCGCCGTAGAGCCGCTCGATCGCTTGCACCGCCTCCTGGTCGCTCTTGCCGAGCTTCCAGCTGGGCGCGGCCGCCTTCGCCATCGCCCCGAAGTCGTTGGCCATCCAGCTGCTGAGAAATCCTCCGGCGGCGCGCTCGGGGCTGTTCTGGCGCAGACGGCTGAGGTCGGGTTTCGGAAAGAGCGGCGCGACCTGGCGGCGCGACGTCTGGGCCAGTCCGCTCGGACCCTTCGTCGCGACCGCCACCGACGGGGTGGTCGCGACGGCCGGGAGGGGAAGCGTCGCGGCCTGTGGTGGCGGGCGGCTCAGCACTACCACCAGGCCGCCCATTGCCACGAGTCCCAGCAGCGCACCGAGGAGCAGCCAGGGCACCTGGCGCTTCGGCGCGGCGGCCGTGGGTTGGGGAGCGGCGGCCTGCGCCATTACCTATCAACGTATCGTCACTCTGTCGGCTGTCAAGTAGTGGTGTTCGTGTCAGTTTGCTGACTGCTCCCACCGGGTACGACCGAAGGCTGATAGGATGCGCTGCGTGAGGCCCGCCCTCGTGGCCGCGTTCGGCTTCCTGCTCCTTGCATGCGCCGGGCAGGCGCGTTCGCAACCCGCGCCCCCGCCTCGTCCGCCGGTGACGGTGATCGTGGTCACGTCGTTCGACGTTCCCACGGCGACGCCCACGCCGAGGCCGCTTCCCACCCTCGTGCCGACCCGGACGCCCACGGTCGTACCCACGAAGGTGAATACACCCACGCGCGTCCCCACCGCGGCGCGCGGGCAGCCGCGCCCGACCAACGCGCCGACCCCGCCGCCCGCGCCGCCTGGCAAGCCAGCGCTCGATCCGAACCTCGTCGCGTTCGCGCTCCAGAGTAGCGGTCTGCCCATCAGCGGGACGCAGGTGCTCACCGCCGCGACCGATCCCGACAAACTGCTCGGTCAGCCAGGCCAGTACTCGGGCAAGGTCTCGTGGCAGGACCCGCGCCTGAACAACGCATTCGGGTTTGCCGAGCTATTCGCCGACGAGAAGACGCTCAAGGACCGGGAGAAGCTGCTCGCCGCCGCCGGGAAGGAGAAGTTCGTCGCCCAGGCGGCGAGCAAGGCGCTCTTCCGCCTGCCCGCGGGGGTGACGCTCGAGCAGGCCAAACAGTACGAGGCGGCCTTCAAGAAACTTGGTGGCTGACCTGCCGCATCGGCCGGGCGTCGGCATCGTCGGCGTCGGCTTCGTCGCACGGATCCACGCCGAGGCCTACCATCGGCTCCCTGCCCCCGGCGTGGCGCTGCGCGCGGTGACGTCGGCGCGGAGGGAGAGGGCGGAGGCGTTCGCTGCCGCGCATCGCGTCGCGGCCGTCGCTCCCGATCTCGACGCCCTCCTGGCCGATCCCACGGTCGACGCCGTCGATCTCTGCGTGCCGAACCACCTCCACGCCCCGTTCGCAGTCCGGGCCGCGCGCGCCGGGAAGCACGTCATCGTCGAGAAGCCGCTCACCGGCGCGTTCGAGCACGTTGGCGATCCCGCCGGTCTCCTTCACGAAGCGATCGCCAACTGCGATGCGATCCTCGATAGCTGCGATGCCGCCGGCGTACGCCTCATGTATGCCGAGAACTGGGTGTACGCGCCGCCGATTCAGAAAGCGCGGCGCCTGTTCGCCGCCTCGGGCGGACCGATCCTGCGTATCGAGGGCGAGGAGTCCCACTCCGGGTCTCATGCCGAGTACGCCCGGCGGTGGGCCACCGCCGGCGGCGGATCGTTGCTCGGCAAGGGGTGCCATCCGCTCGGCGCCGCGCTGTATCTGAAGCGGGTGGAGGGAGCGGCCCGGCTCGGGCGGCCAATCCGTCCCGTCGCGGTGATCGGCGCAACCGCGCGCCTGACTGCTAGCCCGGCCCACGCCGCCACGCCGCGGAGCTATCTCCGTTCCGGGTGGGTGGACGTGGAGGACTGGGGTACGATGATCGTCACCTTCGACGATGAGACGGTCGCGCAGATCACGGCAGCCGACACCGTCCTCGGCGGGATCAAGAACTACCTCGTCGCCTACGGCGCGAACGCGGTCGTTCAGGCGAATATCAACCCGAACACCGCCGTGGTCGCGTACGCGCCCGCGCCAGAGATCTTCGGTGACGAGTACATCGCCGAGAAGATCGAGACCAAGGCCGGCTGGACCTTCCCCGCGCCGGACGAGGACTTCATGACCGGCTATCCCGCCGAGATCGAGGACTTCGCGGCCTGCCTCTCCACCGGTCGATCCCCGCAGTCCGATGGCCACCTGGCCCGCGACGTCGTCGTCACCACCTATGGCGCGTACCTCTCCGCCGCGACGGGCCAGCGAGTCGATCTCCTCCCCTATCTCACCGACCGGTAGGCGCGTGGCGATCGAGGCCGATCCGTCAGCACCGTACGCGGCGCTGCGGGCGCGGGTGCGGGCGCTGTGTTCCCACTTTCCGGATACCTACTGGCGCGATCTGGATGCGCGGCGGGCCTATCCGGAGGAGTTCGTGACGGCGATGACCCGTTCCGGGCTGCTCGGCGCGCTCATCCCTACCGCCTACGGCGGCGAGGGGATGTCGCTGGCCGAGGCCTCGATCATCCTCGAGGAGGTGAACCGCTCGGGCGGCAACGTGGGTCCGGCCCACGCCCAGATGTACGTGATGGGCACGATCCTCCACCACGCCAGCGAGGAGCAGCGCCAGCGGTGGCTCCCACCGATCGCGCGAGGCGAGATTCGCCTCCAGGCGTTTGCGGTTACGGAACCCGATGCCGGAGTAGATACGACCCGCATCGCCACCTTCGCGCGCCGTGAGGGGGACACCTATGTCATCTCCGGCCGGAAGATCTACATCTCCCGCGTCCTCCAGTCGGACCTGATGCTGCTCCTGGCCCGGACCGCGCCGCGGGCAGACGATGCCCACCGCACCGAGGGCATGAGCATCTTTCTCATCGACCTCCGCGAGGCGGGGGATGCGATCGTCGTCCGACCGCTGCGGATGATGATGAACAACCACGTGAACGAGCTGTGGCTCCGCGACCTGCGCGTGCCGGCCGCGAGCCTCATCGGCCCGGAAGGCGGCGGCTTCCGCTGCATCGTCGATTCCTGGAATGCCGAGCGGATCCTCATCGCCGCGGAGTGCGTCGGCGACGCGCGCTGGTTTGTCGAACGTGCGGCGCGTTACGCCTCGGATCGGGAGGTGTTCGATCGCAAATTGGGCGCGAACCAGAGCATCCAGTTCCCCATTGCGGCGGCGTACGCGCAGACCGAGGCCGCCGACCTGATGCGTTTCCGCGCCGCCGCGCTGTACGACGCGGGCCAATCGTGCGGTGCCGAGGCGAACATGGCCAAACTGCTCGCGGCGAACGCCTCGTGGGCGGCCGCGAACGCCTGTGTGGACGCGCTCGGTGGCAACGGCTTCAACGCCGAGCACGATGTCGAGCGTAAGTTCCGCGAGACGCGCCTCTACCAGGTCGCCCCGATCTCCAACAACCTCGTGCTCGCCTACCTCGGGCACCGCGTCCTGGGGATGCCGCGGAGCTACTGACCCGCGCCGGGATCGGTCGCGGCGGTGGAGCCTGGCCGGGCGCTCAGGTCCGCGCCGGGCCGTAGAGCCCTTGCCCGGGCTTCGCGCCGGTGTGCGTCCCGTTCTGGAGCACTCTCGTGCCGTTGACCCACACATCGCGGATGCCCACCGACACCTGATGCGGCTCGGTGAACGTCGCGCGGTCGATCACCGTGTCCGGATCGAACACGACCACATCCGCCTGGAAGCCGACGCGGATCTCACCCCGTCCGTACAGGTGGAGACGATCGGCCACCGACGAGGTCATCTTCCGGATCGCGTCCTCCCAGGTCATGACGCCCTGCTCGCGCACGTATCGTCCCAGGATCCGGGTGTAGGTTCCATAGGCACGCGGGTGAACGAGCACCCGTTCCGGACGACTCGGGTCGATTCCCGGCGCGTCGGTGCTGAACTTGATCCAGGGCTGGCGCATCTGGAGTGGCAGGTTCGCCTCGTTCATCAGGAAGTAGATCGCGGCCGCCCAGGGCCCTTCGGCGAGGACGATGTTCATCAGCGTGTCCGTCCACGCCTCGCCGCGCATCGTCGCGACCACGTCGAGCGTCTTGCCGTTGTACTGCTGGTGCTCGGCGCGGCGCAGGCCGACGACGAGGACGCCGTCGGGACCCGCCATCGTGCCCCGCGCGTTCGGACCGAGCATCTCGGCGGTGATCCGCTGGCGCGCCGCCGGATCGCGCAGGTTCTGTTCGAGTTTGCCATCGGCCTGGACCCAGTCCGGCATCGCCGCGGCCAGACCCGTGCCGGAGGCGACGTAGGGGTACATATCCGCCGCGATGTCGACCCCGTCGGCGCGAGCCTGCGTGATCGCCGCGACCGCTGTCTCCATGAGTGGCCAGTTCGCCGCGCCGGTCACCTTGAGGTGGTAGATCTCGACCGGGCAGCGCGCGGTGCGACTGAGATGGACGTTATCGGCGATCGATTCGAGGAGGCGGCTCCCTTCCGAGCGCATATGCACGATGTAGACGCCCCCGGCCCGGCCCACCTCGGCGGCGCAGGCGATGAGTTCCTCGTCCGGCGAGAAGGAACTGGGCGGGTAGATCAGCGCCGGAGCGATGCCGAACGCGCCATCCGCCATCGCCTCGGCCGTGACCCGTCGCATGAGGTTCAGTTCATCGGCGTTCGGCGCGCCATCACGCCACCCCATGGCGAACTCGCGCACCGTCGCCCCGCCCAGGAACGACCCGACGTTCACCGACACGCCGCGGGCGAGCATCGCGTCCATCCAGTGGCGGAAGCGTGTCCACTGCCGCGCCTCCCGCTCCACGTCGGCAGAGACGACCCCGAAGCCGCTCAGGAACGGCGACTGGCGGAGACCGCCGAAAGGTCCGGGCGTCCACAGTTCGCCCATGATCTCGGTCGTGACACCCTGGGTGATCTTCGAGATGGCGCGGCCGTCGGAGAGAAACGGGATGATCGAGTGGCTCTGGATGTCGATGAATCCCGGACAGACGATGTGCCCCGTCGCATCGACCACGGTCTTCGCGCTGGCGGTATCGAGGAGGCCCGGCGGCGCGATGGCGCTGATGCGCTGGTCGGCGATCGCGATGTCGGCGTAGCGCCAGGGGTTCCCCGATCCATCGATCAGGCGCCCGCCGCGGATGAGCGTGTCCAACGGGCGGCGAGTCTACATGGTCGGGCGCTGGTCCGCGCTGACCCGGACTACCCCTTCTTGCGCGGCAGCGAGCGGGCGAAGGTCATTCCGCGCTCCACCCACCGCCGCAGGTCGGCGTCGGCGGCGATGCCGGGGACCGCGACGTAGACCATCCCCTTCATGGGGCGGCCGGCGAAGTCCATCGGCCTCACGTGCGGTTCGGCCAGCGCATCCTCGTGCTCGTCGGGTCCAACCCGGACCATCAACTCGTCCTTGACGATGCCGACGCCCATGTTGCCACCGGTCATGTAACAGACGCCGCCAAACATCTTCTTCTCGACGACATCGCCATCGAGGGCGAGGATGTCCCGGATCCGCTCGGCGAGATCTTCGCTGTACGCCATGTGATGGGCAGTCTATCCCGTCACGCCCGCGTTCGCCCGGCGTCGGCGCCGCGGGCAGACACCCCTCACCCGCGCGGCGCGCGGCGTGGGAGAGGGAGATCCGACCGATGCCGGCGAGCGGGAGGGGCATCCCCGTTCGGGACCGCGGGCGTCCCGCCCGCCTCCACCCCAGTGCGCGCGTTGGCGCCGCGGGCAAGACACCCCTCGCCCGCGCGGCGTGGGAGAGCGGGAGCGAAGCGGAGGGTGAGGGCCAATCATCGTGCGATCCAGGCGCGTCTGCGCGCGAATTCGATGCCGAAGGTGACCCTCACCCCGACGCGATCCCGCCGCGGGGAAGCGGGGGATCCGACCGATGCCGGCGAGCGGGAGGGGCATCCCCGTTCCGGACCGCGGGCGTCCCGCCCGCCTCCACCCCAGTGCGCGCGTTGGCGCCGCGGGCAAGACACCCCTCGCCCGCGCGGCGTGGGAGAGGAGGAGCGAAGCGGAGGGTGAGGGACGACCGGGCCACGATCTCCGGTTCCGGGGCCGCGGCCTTCGGCGGACGTAGGCCAACAGCGCCCCCGGCTGACACGCGGCGCGCGAGGCGCGAAACTCATCCCGCCAATGGATCCACGCGACGCCTCGATGGAACTCCTCGCCACGGCCCGAGTCGGACATCTGGCGACGATCGACCTGTCCGGTCGTCCGCACGTCGTGCCGGTCTGTTTCGCCCGGGTGGGCACGCGGATCTACACCCCGATCGATGAGAAGCCCAAGCGGACCGATCTGCCGCGCAGGGTGCGCAATGTGCTCGCCCGGCCGGCGGTCTGTCTGGTCGTCGATCGGTACGATGAGGACTGGACACGCCTCGCCTGGGTGCAGGTCCGCGGCAACGCCGCGCTGGAGGAGGGTGCGTCGGAGCGCGTGGACGCCCTCGCGGCGCTCCGCGCCCGCTACCCGCACTACCGCGCGATGGCGCTCGAGACCCACCCGCTCATTCGGATCGTGCCGACCGCGATTGTCTTCTGGTCGGCTGCCATCGGCGCAGCGCGGCGGGTCGAGCCACTCCCTGGCTGATCGGCGACGAGCGGCACCTCACAGGAAGCGGCGGACCAGATCGCAGAACCGGAACGGCTCGTCGTTGTGGATACCGTGCCCGACTTCAGGAAGGTAGACGGAAGTGCAGTCCCGCAGGAGCGATCGTGCGTGTTCGGCGCGGGGCGGTTCGAGCGCGCCGCCGATCTCGATGTTGCCCTGGAGCAGGAGGGTCGGGCACGCGATCGTCCGCAAGAGGTCATCGAGGTCGTATCCGTCCTTGCCGCGATCCTCGAGCACGGTCGTCAGCACTGCTGGGTCGACCTGGCGAAGCGTCTCGGCGCGCTGGCCGACTGCGTCGAGTGGCGCGTCGGGCATCGACCGTGCGACCTCGCGCCACAGCACCTCGGTGGTGGGTTGAGCGGCGATGAGATCGCGCCAGACCGTGAAGCGTTCCCGCTCGTGGCGATCCCGCATCGACTGGTCGCTGAACACACCGAGCGGCGGGTCTTCCAGGACGAGGCGGGCAACCGGAGCGCCGCGATCCGCCGCGACGGCGATGCCGACGATCGCGCCAAGAGAATGACCGATCAGAACGGTCGGCCCTCCGATCGCCTCGCGGATGAACGCGACAACGTCACGCGCATAGTCGACCGCGCGATAGTCCGCGGCGCGGCCCGACCGACCGTGACCGCGCAGGTCGAGCGCGTAGACGGGATGGTCATCCGCGAACGCGAGCATCGTGGGCAGCCAGGTTTGCCAGCGCCCGGTAATGCCGTGGATGAACAGGATCGGCGCTCCTGGCGCGCCGCGCTGGCACGCATAGTGCAGGGCGATCCCCGCGTGGGTGAAGGTGCCGGTTTCGATGGGCATGCTCTGTCTCCTCCCGCGTGGGCGATTCTCGCCGGTCTGCGCGGCGAGGTGTTCGGTCCGAGGTTGCCATTCCGGGCCCAGTCCGTGGCAACGAGGACGCGCGCCGCCAGTTCCAATGTCGTCACGAACGACTGCAAGTGCAGAAGGGGCAGCAAGGGACCGGCTCTCGAACACGGCGGGCAACACTGACGGAGACTCAGCGTCTGGCGCCCGCGGAACCAAGCGCCCGCCCGGGTCACACCTCTCTGGAAGATTGCATGCGGTATGGTCATTGACGAGAGGAGTCGCACCTCAGACGCGCACTGATAATCGGTCAAAGGAGAGATCCGATGGCGAGGACCCGCGCGAAGCTTGACGAGGATGGGCTGATCGCTGAGCACGTGGATGCCCGGTGGGGGCACGGTGATGCGCGCCTGAGGCGTGTGGGCGTCTCTGTACCGGCGATCATCGAGTCACTGCGCCTATACAACAGCGACGCTACCCAGGTTCAAGAGGCCTTCGCACTTACGAGTGAGGAAGTGGAGGCAGCGCTGGTCTACTACCGACGTTATAGAAAGTATGTGGACGCCCGCATCCTGTTGAATAGCGACGCCGGCGACTAGCCGCTGGTGGCTCGCGTCTACCTAGACCACGACGTATCGATTCGCCTGGCCTCGCCGCTCCGGATTGCCGGGCACGATGCGACAACGGCCAGGGAGTCTGGACTGGCGCATGCACCGGATGACGCCCAACTTCTCGCCGCCTGGCGAGAGGAGCGCGTGTTCGTTACCCACAGCCGCAAGGATTACATCCTGCTGGACGGTGCTTGGCATAGGTGGCCGCCTGCCTGGGGCGTCGTCGCGACGACACACCCGGGCATTCTTGTACTCGACCGTCGGCCCGAGCCCGTGTTGGTCGCCGCATTGATCGGAATCCTTACGACGGAGGCGCCTGCATTCCACGACGGCCTTTACTGGTGGCGGGCCGGCCGTGGCTGGCAGTCATGGCTCCTCGGCGAGAAAGCCTGGACGACGGTATCCGGCGGATAGAGCCCGCGTCGGCCGTCTCGCACGATGATCGCGGGAGCATGCGGGAAGGTTCTTGATCGGTGGATGACGCCAAGCCGCTGTTCGTCCCGCGGTTCGTCCGCATCCCAGCCTGGTTCGAAATGGGAC
>CAZHZF010000063.1:0-4122 GCA_964536925.1 uncultured Dehalococcoidales bacterium
CGACCCTGCCGGGCGCTGACGAAGAGCGAGAGCATCCGGTGCTTGCCCGTCGCCGATCGGTCGGCCGGCACATCGAGACAGAAGGTGTCGAAGAGGTCGGACCACTCGAGTTCGAGGTGGAACCCGGGACCGGTGACGATCTCCCGCCAGGTGGAGGTGTGGTCGCCCTCGTGGGTGAAGCGATCCGCGGCCCGGTAGGTCACTTCACCCAGGCGTGGGTTTCCCTTGAAGGCGCCGAAGTTGGCGACGAAACCGGTCGCCAGGTAGCGCGCCAGCGGCTCGTTATCGGTGAGGCACACATTCGGACGCTGAGCGGTGGCGCCACCCCCTGGGGAGAGGAGCGCGAAGGCGGCGTGGCCCGGCCCATGGGGGGAGACCACGACACGGAAGAAGGTGATGAGTCCCGTATAGGGCCCGTCTGCCGTCTCGCGGAGATAGATGCCTGGATTCTCTCCGCTCCAGTCAACGGTTCCGGGAATCACCGACATGTGTATCCTCCCGCCGGGCATTCTACCAGCGAGGTGATTCGATGCTTGTCCTGTTCGTGACCGTGAACGTGAAGCCGGAGCATCGCGAGGAGGTCCTGCGGGGCATCCACATCGACGCCACCGGGGCGCAGAAGGATGAACCGGGGTGCTTGCGCTTCGACGTCATTCAGGACCAGAACGACCAGAATCGCTTCTACTTCTACGAGGTCTATCGGGACCAGAAGGCATTCGAGGCCCACCTGGCGGCGCCGCACTTCGCCGCCTGGCGGGATATCCCCAAGAGCTACTTCTCGGCCGAGACCACCGTGGTGCGCGGACACAACCTCTCGCCGAGCGACGCCGACTACCGCTGAAGCGCGGCGGCCGGCGCCGCCGCTCCCCTCACTGCCGCACGAACTTCTGGAAGCCGTTCTCGCCGGTAACCTCGGCGATGTAGACGTCGCCCCGCGAGTCCACCCAGATGGAGTGGGCGGCGTTCTCGCGCCGTGGCGCCACGCTCTGGTACTCCCAGGCCGCGATCTTCTCCCCTTCCAACGAGCGGATCGAGACGCGACCGCGCCCTTCGGCAAGGTAGAGGACGTCGGAGCGCCCGCCCTGGCCCCGGGTCGGGACGAAGATCTCCATCGGGCTGAGGAGATCGCGCCACTCACCCGTGAATGCACCGCTCCGGTCGAACAACTGCACGCGCCCGTTCTCGCGATCGCACACGAGCACGCGGTTCCGCTGGTCGACGACCACATCGTGGGGCAACGCGAACTCGCTCGGCCCGGTTCCCTTCGCGCCCCACGATCGAATGAGTTTCCCCTGCCGGTCGAACCGATGGACGCGGAACTGACCGTAACCGTCGGAGACATAGATCTCGCCATCCGTCGTCTCGACCGCTTTGGTGGGCTGGTTGAACGGCTGATCGGGCGCGCCGGCCTGACCGGAGGTGCCGATCACCTGGCGGACGCGCCCATCGGTCGTATAGCGGACGACCACGTGGCGGTCGCGATCGGTGACGAGCAGTTCATCGCGTTCGTTGAACCAGATGCCGTGGGGATGGAAGAAGTTTCCCAGGCCCCACCGATCGTGCAGCCGCCCGTCTGGCTCGAAGATGAGGATCTCCGCGCGGGGCGAGCGCACGAAGACATAGACGCGATCGCGCGAGTCGCAGGCGACGCCCTGCGAGACGCCGAACGCGGGTACGCCACCCTCGCGCCGTCCCCAGGATGTGTCGCGCTCGTAGGTGTAGGTTCCCTCGCCAACGATCATGGTCCGCTCCTTAGGGGGACTCCGGATAGGTCCGCGTCCCACGCGCCGGTACGATTCAACCACATGCGCGCCGAAGTCGCTGACGGCATCCGTCGGAGCCTGCCCGAGTTCCGGGCGCGCCGTCAGGTCGAACCGGTCGTCGTGCCGTCCTTCGCGCAGCAGGTGAGCGAGGCGCTGGCGCGGAGCCGTCCGGCTCCCGCCCCGGCACCGGCCACGAGCGTGGCGCCGGTGCCATCCGCGCCCAACCCGCCCGCGATCGCGGCGGCGCCCACGCCCGACCTCGCGCCCATCGCACCCTATGACCCGGTGAAGGGGCGGGATCTCCCACCCGCGCGCGCCGAGATGATCGGGAAGGCGCACGAGATGCTCGGCATCCCCTACGTCTGGGGTGGCGACACGCTGGCCGGCCTGGATTGCAGCGCCTACCTCAGCCGCGTCTGGGGTGTCAGCCGACAGACGACCGACACGCTTACTGGGGTCGCGGTGCCGATCGCAAAGGACGACCTTCTCCCGGGGGATGCGCTCAATCTGCCCACATGGAAGGATGCCGACCGATCCGGTCACGTGCGTTTGTTCGATCGCTGGGCCGATCCCGAGAAGACACGCATGTGGGTCTATGAGGAGACGGCGGTCACCGGATACGCGGTGCACCGCGTGATCGATTACGACCCGGCGTATCAGCCGCTGCGCCTGAAGCGCCTCGCGGCATGATGCACGCAGAGGGCGACTCCGGTCGGTCGTCCCTCGAAGGGATCGTCGGGGCGCTCGCCGGCCAGATCATCGTCCTGCTGGCGCAGAACCGCGCGCTGCAGGAGATCCTGGCCCAGCGCGGCATCGCCGACCTCCCCGAGGTGCGGGACCGGACGATGGCGATCCTGGAGACCGAACTGGACTCCCTGGCGGACGATCTTCTCCCCGCGGAACTGAGCGTCTCGGTGAAGGCGACCCTGCGCGAGGCACTGCGGTCTGCGCGGGGCGGAGGCTGATCGCCCTACACTGAAGCCGTGCGCGACCCGCGGACGATCTACGCCGAGATCGGCGAGGAGGCGTTCCACGACCTGACCCGGACGTTCTATGCCGGTGTGGCGAACGATCCCCTGCTCCGTCCGCTCTACCCCGAGGAGGATCTCGAGGGGGCTCGTTTGCGGTTGACCCTGTTCCTCATCCAGTTCTTCGGCGGGCCGCCGACCTATTCGATGGAGCGCGGGCATCCCCGCCTGCGTATGCGCCACATGCCGTTCGCGATCGATCGAGCGGCGCGGGATGCGTGGATGACGCACATGCAGGCGGGACTCGATCGCCTCGATCTGGCCGCGGACGTGCGCGAGGCGATGGAGCGGTACTTCGAGGACGCGGCGACGTTTCTCATCAACACGGATCGCGCGGCGCACCCGCTGGGGGTGATCCGCGCCGAGGAGTTGCGCCATGGTTGAGGTTCGCCAGCCCCCCGCCGATTTCCTGGCCCGCGCCGAGTCCGCGCCGGTGCCGCCGGGGCAGGTCGCGCTCTGGTATACCGGCGGCGCCGGATACATCTACCGGACGCCGACGACGACGCTGCAGATCGACCCCTTCTGCGGGAAGTCGATCGACGCGAACTGGAGCCGCCTGATCGCGCCGCCCTTCGATCCCGCGCGGGTCACGAAGTGCGATGCGATCCTCTCCACGCACGAGCACCTCGATCACTGCGACCCGGAGACACTCAAGCCCATGGCCGGAGTGACGACCTGCCCGCTCATCGGTCCGGCCAGTTCCATGGAGGTCGCGCGGGAGTTCGGCTGGCCAGCGGGGCGGCTCGCTCCGCTCGCCTGGGGCGAACGGACCGTGGTGGGTGATGTGACGATCACCGCGATCCAGTCGAACGACCCGATGGCAAAGGGGTGCAACGGTTACGTGCTGGAGGCGCAGGGATTGGTCGTGGTCAACATGGGCGATAGCCTCTGGTACGACGACATCGGCAAACAGCTCGCGCCCTGGTCGGTGGACGCCATCTGCGTCTCCGTCGCGCAGAATCCGCCCGGCGAGACGTACTACATGAGCGAGGTGGACGCCGTACGCATCGCGAGGGACGTCGACGCCCGGGCGCTGATCCCCCATCACTGGGACCTGTGGCGATGGGTCTCGCTGGACCCTCGCCGCATCGCCGCGGTCGCGCCGTGGTACGCGCCGGCGACGGTCGTCTGCCCGGCCCGCTACTGCGAGCGGATCAGCCTCATCCGGGCGGGATCGGACGGCCTCGCGATCGTCTGATGCTTCGCCCGCTCCCTCTCCCGGGGTCAGGAGAGGGCCGGGGTGAGGTCGCCTGCTTCTACGGGTCGCTGAGGGTCACGGCTTTCCCGGTCCGTCCCGACTCGTAGATGCCCTGGATAACCGCGACCACGCG
>CAZHZF010000063.1:4222-14103 GCA_964536925.1 uncultured Dehalococcoidales bacterium
CGGCTTTCCCGGTCCGTCCCGACTCGTAGATGCCCTGGATAACCGCGACCACGCGCCGCCCATCGAGGCCGGTGACCGCGATGGCCATGTGCTCGGCCGACGCTATGATCCCCGACAAGGTCCCCGATGATCGACGAACCGACGATCGTCCGCGCCGTCGACCTGCTGAGGCAGGCGGCTCCTGGAGCGCAGGTCATTCTGTTCGGGTCCTATGCGCGGGGCGACGCTCGAGAGGACAGCGATCTGGATCTCCTGGTGGTCGAACCCGAACTCCGGGCCCGCGGTGAGGAGATGGTGCGTCTCCGCGATGTCTTGCGCCCGCTGCGCATACCTGTGGACCTGCTGGTCACGAGTCGGGCCACGTTCGATAAGTGGGCGCACACACCGGGGACCGTCCTCCACGAGGCGGCGAGCGAAGGACGTGTCTTCGACGCCGTCGCGTGATCTGGCGGCGCTTCTCCTCCGGAAAGCCTCACAGGACGAGTACGCGCTCGTTGCGCTCGCAACAGATCCTGGTGCGGCAGACGATGTCCTCGGCTTCCACGCGCAACAGGCCATCGAGAAGATCCTTAAGGCTGTGCTGGCGGCCAACAGTATCCGGTATCGCTTCACCCACGATCTCTCCGAGCTGATTGACCTGCTCCGGGATCACGACGTGGGGTTTCCGGCCTCGCTGGAGGATGCGCGCGGACTCACGCGCTTCGCAGCCACCATGCGATACGAAGATGTCCCGGATGAGCGCGACGCTCCGCTGGACCGGCGTTGGGCAATTGATCGCGTACGGCAGGTAATGGCCTGGGCCACGCCGGCGATCGAGAAGTAGCGGCGCACAGCAGCCCGAATCCGGGCGGAGTCTCGGCGCGGATCGTACGGCCTCGCGATCGTCTGATGCTTCGCCCGCTCCCTCTCCCGGGGTCAGGAGAGGGCCGGGGTGAGGTCGCCTGCTTCTACGGGTCGCTGAGGGTCACGGCTTTCCCGGTCCGTCCCGACTCGTAGATGCCCTGGATAACCGCGACCACGCGTCGCCCATCGAGGCCGGTGACCGCGGGCTGGCGCTTCTCGCGGGCCGCGTCGATGATGTCCCGCAACTGGTGCGCGTGGAAGTTCGGCAGATCGCCCGCGCCGTAGTCCAGCGCGTGTTGCCGCGACATGCTGACGACGTTCTCCTCGCCCGGGATCGTCCAGATGTCGTTCGTGCCGATATCGCTGGGGCCGGTGCGCGTCTTGCGCTGCTCGGGCGGGATCTCCCAGCAATCGAGGCTCACCGTCGCACCCGAGTCGCCCACGATCGTCACGCCGTGAATACGGCGGGCCGGGTTCATGCTCACGGTGCCCTTGATGATGCCGAGCCCGCCCGACTTGAACTTGAGGATGCAGACGGCGTTATCCTCGATCTCGACGTAGGGGTGGTTGACATTCGCCCAGTACGCCTTCAATTCGACCGCGGGACCGGCATACCAGAGCAGGAAGTCGATGTTGTGGGGCGACTGGTTGGTCATCACGCCGCCGCCCTCGGTGTCCCATCGGCCGCGCCAGGCATCGCGCTTGTAGTACGCCTCGTCCCGCCACATCTCACAGTATGACTCGCCCATGACGATGCGGCTTCCGAGTTTGCCGTCTTCTTGAGCCTTCTTGATGCGCTGCGCCGCGGGGAACCAGCGTCGCTGCGACATGACGGAGACGAATGTCCCCGCCTTCGCGGCGGCTTCGAGCACCTGATCCGCCTCGGCGACCGTATTCGTGAACGGCTTCTCGCAGACCCCGTGGATCCCCCGCTCGGCGGCGAGGACGAGCGGATGAGCGTGCTGCGGATGCGGGGTGCAGACGCAGACGACATCGATGCCCCCGGCATCGAGCATCTGCTTCGCATCGGTGAAGTGCTGCTTCGCGCCGTACTGGCGCGCGAAGTCCTCGGCCCGGTTGGCCTGGACGTCGCAACAGGAGACGAGTTCCGCGTCGCCGTCCAACACCGCGAGACCGACGGCGTGGGCGCGCGCGATCCCTCCCGTACCGACGATGCCGAACCGAACTTTCGATGCCACCTGTCTGCTCCCGGCGAAAGTGCCGCGGCGATCCTATCACTTCACCGTCGGGCCGCCCGCCAGACGGCGGACGAGGACGGATCAGGCGGTTGGAGCGCCCGGCTCCGCGCGGAGCGCGACAATACGATCCCGGCGCAGGGCATCCTCGGCCGCGTCGGCGGCCTCACCCTCACCCGCAACGTCGATGACCGGCTCCGCGACTCGCAGCAGTTGAAGAATGGTCGCGTCCTGCCAGCGTTCGCGGTTGGGGCTCCCGGCCGGAGCCACGAGCGCCTCTTCGACGTAGAACCCGGCCATGTCGATCTCGATCGCGTCGAAGGAGCGATCGACCGCGGCCTTCTGGAACCGCTGCCGTCGCTGCACGGCATCGAACGCGTCCGAGGCGCGGGGGGTGAAGATGATCTTCGGCCCCCTGCCGACGAGGCGAAGGATGATCGGCGCGCCGAACCGCTCGGTCGCGCAGATGAGGCGAATCTCCTTACCCGCGAGCCCGAGTCGCTCCGCCCAGGCCTGGGCGAAGGTCTCCCATCGGGCAGGGATGGCCGGCTTCTCGTAGTCCATGCGTCGGGACGATCCTCCTGGGGAGCGGCGCCGATTGTAACCAGCGTGTGGGGGTGCGACCGCGAGCCGCGTACCCGGCGCGACACGCGGCAGGCGCCCGACTCGGGTATTGTGTGCGCGGTGCGAGGGGGTGACGAGTGTCCGGCCTGAAGATCACGGAGGTCGCGTTCCACCGGTACGCCTGGGAGGTGCGCGATCTGGGCGTGGACTACAACGGGTTCAATCAGGTCTACGAGCCCGGTGCACGGCGCACGATGACGGGCAACATCGTCACCATTCAGACCGACTCCGGGATCCGCGGCGAGTTCGCGGGCGGCGACGATGCGGCGATGACACAGATCGCGGGCTTCGCGCGCTATTTGATCGGGCGCGATCCGCTCCAGCGCGAACTCCTCCACGCCGACATCAAGCGCGCCAACCGCAAGAACGACCGCTTCGGCATGGGACCGGTCGACTGCGCGCTATGGGACATTGCCGGGAAGACCTACGGTGCCTCGGTCGTGCAGTTGCTCGGCGGGTGGAAGACCCACCTGCCCTGCTACGCCTCGACATACCACGGCGATCTTCAGCCGGATGGCCTCAGCAGCCCGGAGGCATTCGCTGCCTTCGGCGTGCAGTGCCGCGAGATGGGATACCCGGGTATGAAGATCCACCCCTGGGGGAATCCGGACATCCGTCGCGAGGTGCAGAACGTTCTGGCCGCGCGCCGCGCGGTGGGCGATGAGTTCGACCTGATGCTCGACCCTGCCTGTGAGTACTCGACCTTCACCGACACGCTCCGCGTCGGCCGGGCCTGCGACGACGCGCGTTTCCTCTGGTATGAGGACCCGATGAAGGATGGCGGCATCTCGATCCAGGCATACCGAAAGCTGCGCGAACTGATCCGCACGCCCATCTTGATCGGCGAGCACACCCGTGGACTCGAGACGCACACCGATCTGCTCGTGCACGGAGCCACCGACTTGCTGCATACCGATCCGCTCTACGACATGGGGATCACCGGGTGCATGAAGATCGCCCACGCGGCCGAGGGGTTCGGCATGGATGTCCAGTTGCACGCGCCGGGACCGGCGCAGCGCGCACTCATGGCGTCGATCCGCAACACCACCTACTACGAGATGGGCCTCGTCCACCCCAAACTGGGCCAGGCGATCCGGGCGCCGATCTACGCCGATGACTATCGCGATGGTCTCGACGCGGTCGATCGCAACGGGTGCGTCCCCGTCCCTACCGGACCCGGCCTCGGCGTCACCTACGACTGGGAGTGGATCGCCCGCCATCGGGTGGACGGAGCGGCCTACCGTTAGCGCTCAACCGGAGGGATTCGTATGAAGATCACGCTGGACATCCCGGACGCGATGTTCCATCGCCTGCTGGACGACGTGCCTCTGCCAGATATGGCGCTTGTCGAGTACCGGATGGAAACCCCCGCGCCGATCGAGGATGTTGCCGCGGCGGTGCAGGCCACGGTGCGCCGCGAGGAGATCGCCGCGTTGGTGCGTCCGGGCGCGCGGATCGCCATCGGCGTCGGGAGCCGCGGCGTCGCCCGACTCGGTGAGATGGTGCGCGCGCTGGTAGCCGCGCTGCGCGATCTCGGTGCCGATCCGTTCGTGATCCCGGCCATGGGCAGCCACGGCGGCGCGACGGCCGAGGGGCAGCGAGAGGTGATCGCCCGCCTCGGCGTGGACGAGGCGAGCGTGGGGGCCCCGGTGATCGCCTCCATGGAAACGGAGGAGATCGGGCGGACGGCCGATGGCATCGCGGTGCGCCTCGACCGCGCCGCGCTCGGTGCCGATGGGATCGTCTTCGTCGCCCGGGTGAAGCCCCATACCGCGTTCCGCGGCGCGTACGAGAGCGGTCTGGCGAAGATGATCGCGATCGGTCTCGGCAAGCAGTCCGGGGCGGCCGCGTGCCACGCCGCGGGGTTCGGCGACATGGCGCGTCGGGTCCCACTGCTCGCCGAGGTTGCCCTCGCGAGGGCACCGATCCTCTTCGGCCTGGCCGCGATCGAGAATGCCTACGATCGGCCCTTCCACATCGAGGCGGTCCCCGCACAGGCGATCCTGGCTGCCGAACCGAAGCTCCTGGATCGGGCGCGAGCGGCAATGGCCCGCGTACCGTTCGCACAGTTGGACGTGATGGTGATCGATCGGATCGGCAAGAACATCTCCGGCGATGGCGCCGATCCGAACATCACCGGCAAGTACCCGACCCCCTTCGCGACCGGCGGACCGCGCGTCACCAAGCAGGTCGCGCTGGACCTGACCGATGAGACCGAGGGGAACGCCAACGGCATTGGCACAGCCGATCTCACAACCGCCCGGGCGGTCGCGAAGATGAGCCTGGCGCAAACCTACCCGAACGGCCTCACCTCGACCGTCGTCGGGCCGACTGCCATCCCGATGATCCTGCCGGACGATCGGCTGGCCTTCCAGGCGGCGATCCTCACCTGCAATCCGGTCGGTGCCGAGCCGCGGGTGATGCGCATCGCCGATACGCTCACGCTGGGCGAGTTCATGGTCTCCGGATCGGTGCTCGAGGATGTGGCGCGGGATCGCGCGCTGACGATCATCCAGGCGCCGCGTCCGCTCGCGTTCGGTGCCGACGGCTCACTCCTCGATCTGGGCAGTCCCGGGCGGATCCCCGTCGGAGCACGAGGCGGCTGAATCTCGTTCACGCCGATCCATCGGCCGTCTCCGGTCGCAGGCTGGCGGCACCGCCATCCAGGAAGGCGAGAACCCGATCGTTCACCAGGTCGGGACGCTCCATCGTCGGCACGTGCGCCGCATCCGGCACCCATTCCGCCTCGAGCGTGGGGACCAGCCGACGCGCCCGGTCGAGGACGGCCGTCCGATCCCGGTAGATCACCTCGCGGTCGCCGACGAGGAGGAGCGTGGGCGTCCGCAAAGAGCGCAGTTCGTCGTCGGTGAAGGTGGTGGGAGGCAGCGCGACCATTCTGAAGTCACGCCAGCCCGCGCACCAGAGCCGCATCACCTCCGACGGGATCGCGAACCCGGGCCGAAAGAACCAGCGCAGGTACCAGGCCGCGAATCTGTCCGAGGCGACGAAGACGGAGGGCAGGGCTCGCAGGATGAACTGAAAGCTGAGCGGATCGAAGGAGGCGGCAGGGTCGACGAGAACGAGCCGACGGATCCGGCGAGGCAGCGCGAGGGCGCAGTGGAGGGCGAGCCATCCACCGTACGAGTGCCCGAGAAGGTCGAGCGTGGAAAGCGCCAGCGCATCGATGGTTTCCGTGAACCACGCGACGTACTCGGCAACGGAGAACCGGGGCTGATTGGCGACGCTGCGATTGCGATCGCCGATCGTCTCGAGCGCGATCAGGTGGCGACGCGTACCCCAGGCAGCAACGTTGGAATACCACATGGAGGCGGTCAGGCACATTCCGTGGAGGAGGACCAGCGGCGGAGCCGCGGGATCGCCGCCTGTGACGACATGCGTGCGGCCAGACCGCCCCGGCACGAACGTGCGCTGATGGTCGATCGGCCAGAGATCGAGTGCGCGGTCATATGCCGCCAGATAGCGCTCGCGTGCCGCCGCGGATCGGAACGGATCGTGGGTCACGATTCCGCCCGGACGGCCCGGAGTGTCAGTATGCGCGGGCGAAGAGCGCGCGGTGGGGCCCAGGTCGGCCGCAGACCAGGCAGGCGCCGGTCTGCTCCTGGGCATTGAAGGGCAGGCAACGGATGGTCGCGCCGGTCTGCTCTTTGACCGATTGCTCGCAGGCGGCGTCGCCGCACCACGATGCCATCTTGAACCCCGGCCGCTCGCGGATCGTCGCCGCCAGGTCCGCGACGGTCGCGACCGAGGCGGTCCGCTCCTCCAGCATGGCCCGTGCGCGCGCGAACAGACCCGCGTGGACGTCGGCCAATCGCGCTTCCACCGCGGGGGCGAGGTTATCGAGCGGCGCGGCACTCTTCTCGCGGTTATCCCGCCGTACGAGCACCGCCTGACCGTTGCGCACATCGCGCGGGCCGATCTCGATCCGCAGCGGGACGCCCCGCATCTCCCATTCGTTGTATTTCCAGCCCGGGCTGCGATCGGAGCGATCCACTTCGACCCGGAACTGGCCGCGGAGCGCCCGTTCGGCGGCGTTGACCGCCTCGGTGACGCCACCATCCTCGCCGCCACGGCCGGGGATCGGCACGATGACGACCTGGATCGGCGCCACCTTCGGCGGCAGGATCAGACCCGCGTCGTCGCCGTGGACCATGATCAACGCGCCGATGACGCGCCAGGAGAGCCCCCAGCTCGTGGTGTGGACGTGCTTGCGGACCCCATCCATGTCCTGGAAGGTGATGTTGAAGGCCTTTGCGAACCGATCGCCGAAGTAGTGCGAGGTGGCCGACTGGAGCGCCTGCCCGTCGGGCATGAGCGACTCAATCGTATAGGTCTCGGCTGCTCCGGCGAACTTCTCCGCGTCCGACTTCCGACCTGGTACCACCGGGATCGCCAGTTCGGATTCCACGAAGTCGCGGTAGATCTCGAGCATCCGCATCGTCTCTTCGCGGGCTTCCTCGGCCGAGCGATGGGCGGTGTGCCCCTCCTGCCACATGAACTCCGAGGTGCGCAGGAAGAAACGGGTCGTCTTCTCCCAGCGCAGCACGCTGCACCACTGATTGAGGAGCATCGGCAGGTCGCGCCAGGAGTCGATCCAGCGCGAGTACATCGTCATGATGATCGCCTCGGAGGTCGGGCGAATCGCGAGGCGTTCGTTCAGTTCCTCTTTGCCCGCCTGCGTGACCCAGGCGACTTCGGGCGCGAAACCCTCGACGTGCTCGGCCTCGCGGGTGAGAAGACTCTCCGGCAACAGAAGGGGGAACTGCGCGTACTAGTGGCCGGTCGCCTTGAACCGCGCGTCGAGGCCGGACTGGATGTTCTCCCAGAGTGCGAAGCCGTAGGGCCGCACAACCTGGAAGCCGTGGATCTGCCAGTAGTCAGCGAGCTGGCCCTTGAGGATGACCTCGGTGTACCAGCGCGAGAGGTCGACGCTCTTCTTCGTGAGTTCGGCTACGAACTCGGGCCGGGTCTGGGTCTCCACGGCGCGGGCGCCTCCCGATGATGGAGGGCGATTCTAGCGAGCGACCGAGTCGCGTTCGGAATCGCGCCTCCGCGACCGGCTAACTGGCTTGGTCTCTCGGTCGTAGCGCGACTCTGGATCGCGCGAAGAATCCGGCGGCGCGTACTCGGAAAGTGCATGCCAGCGCTCCCAGGTTCCACTGATTGACTGTTCGAGTTCGGTCGCCAGATCGATCTCGCCAATCTCACGTAACTGATCAGGAAGCTCGGGCCGCGATGCGGGATACACGGACGCGTCAATGAGCTTGGCCCGTGCTTCCTGGGTGAGCATCGCCTGAACCAGTTCAGCGGCGGCCTCGCGATCGCCGATCACCACCAGGTCTCTGGCGCGCGCCCGCGCACGCCAAGCACGCTGTCTCGCGACCTCAGCCGATGGCAACGGTAAGCACCCACTCCATCGATTGACGACGTCTTGCCAGTAATGGTTCCGCTCGCAGACCGTTCTCCCGAAGCGGACAGCCCAGCCCAGCAGATCGTGGCCAGAAGAAATGCGCACATCAACATGCTCACGCTCTACCAGCCGTATGTCTATGTCGATCTCCGGCCGTTCGAATCCCGGTGGCTCGCCGTGAAACACAACTATGAGATCGACGTCGGACCGGTGATGTGAGCGCCCCCGGGCCAGCGAGCCGATAGCGATGACCGCATCAACGCTCGGTTGCTCGCACGCCGAACGAATGAAGCCGTCGACCCACTGCCGAGTTGGATTGCTGGGGCCAAGATGCGCGGGCCACACAAGGGCATTTCCAAGAGAATGTACGGCCCGTGGTTCGGAAGTCTTAGCTGAGGATTCTGGGGCTGATGAAGCACCGACGGTCATTGGAGAACCAACATTCTTGCTGCTTCGACGTACTCTTCCAATCTGATCGCCAAGTCCTCAGCATCAAGGTCGGGGATATCCACGTCACCGTACGCCACGGACTTTCGTGCCGTGTTCAAGTCCACCAGCAATTCCGCGATATCGGGGAGGCCCACTTCAACGTGAAGACGCTGAGCAGCGCGCAGCTTTGCGGTGTGCGTGTGTTGGACGGACCATCCCAGTTTAGCTCCGGCGGCCATCACCGCCGTCTCAAGCGCGTAAAACCCGTACACACTCAGGTCTGCCCAGTCGACCGGGCCCCACGCAGCAGTCAGGGCACGCTCAAGATGTGACTCGGCCCGCGAGATCAGGTCTCTCGCGTCGTCAGCCATCGGCATCCATCGTACACAACCACTCGATCGAAAGTTCAAAGTCCGGGCTGCGGACCGGCGCACGTGTCACTGCTGAACGCCTCGACACGCGGGCGCCGCTGAGTCCACGTCTCGCCGGCGGACGAGGTGGCTACTCCAGCGTCAACTACAGATCCGGGTTAAAGCTCCCGCGCCGCCTGCTTGACCTCGGCAACGATAACGCGCGGCTTCCGCGCCGGGAACGGTCACGCGCGCGCTGAGTCGGCCGCAGATCAGAGGTGTTGCCGGATCGCAGCTTGGGGAGGATGCGATGGGAGCGTCGCCTCCGTTGTTTCGATGGGATCGCGCCCGTCAGTCGCAGGCCGCGATCGACGGGGGCACTTCTCTCGAGTTCGGAAACCGACTCGACAGGTTCGACATTGGGTGGACGCGGTGTCATTTCACCCAGAGTCGGAGCCGGCGGGCGCACAATGACCGGATCTTCCGACGCCGTCCTCAGTGTGAGTGCTTTCGCGCGCGTGAGCAGTTAGCGGTCGGGATCGAATGTGAACCGTTCCGATTGCACGCCAACCAGTCCAACGGTCCAGGTGCCCTCGCCGTTCTCCGCGACCGTATCGACACGCATCTCCTCATTGAAGAGCGGCCGACAATTACCGTTCCAGCGCGGAGGGGTCGAACGTCCTGCGCCACGGCGTCAGTATCTCATTGCAGAGCGACGCCGTACACCCATCATTCCGGCCGAAGCATCGAGAAATGGTTGACATCGGCCCCGCGGGCGCGCATCCTGCGACGCACATGGCCACGTCGGTTCGCTGGTCCACCCCGTACGTCGCGACCGTCCTTATTCCGGCCATGGCGGAGTTGTCCTCGGGCCGCTGAGCGAGCACAGGAGCGTCGCGCAGGCCCCGGGGACACAGACACCCCGGGGCCTTTCTCATTCCCGCGAGGAGGAAGGTCCATGCGCGCGATCGAGGTCGAGAACCTGCGTCGTGACTTCACGCTCCGCGTGCC
>CAZHZF010000064.1:0-14088 GCA_964536925.1 uncultured Dehalococcoidales bacterium
CCCGAAGGTGACCGAACCTCTGGTCGCCGGCGTCAGGCGCAGAATGGTGCGGCCCACCGTTGTCTTGCCGCAGCCGGATTCGCCGACAAGGCCAAACGTCTCGCCCGGGCGCACCTCGAACGACACATCGTCGACCGCGCGCACCTCGGCGATCGTGCGGTAGAGAAGGCCGCCCCGGACCGGATAGTACTTGACGAGGTTCTTGACGCTGAGGAGAGGATCGCCCCCTCCGTTCACACTCACGTCGCCACCGCGGGGGCGGGCTTCGGCACGTCCGGATCGAGGACGTGACAGCGGACGCGGCGCCCTTCGCCGAGGTCGATCAGGCGAGGGTTCGTCTCCAGGCAGGTATCCCACGCGTAGGGGCATCGGGCCGCGAAGCGGCACCCCGGGGGAAGACGCAGCAGGTTCGGCACCGTGCCCTGAATGACGTTGAGCCGCGCGTCGGTCTGCGTCGCGAGTGTGGGGATGGAGGCGAGCAATCCCTGGGTGTAGGGGTGCTTCGGGTCCTTGAACAGGCTGTGGACGTCGGCCTGCTCGACGATCTGCCCGGCGTACATCACCGCGACGTGATCGCACATCTCGGCAACCACGCCGAGGTCGTGCGTGATGAGGAGGAGCGCCATATGGGTGCGCTCCTTCAGATCCTTCATCAACTCCAGGATCTGGGCCTGGATGGTGACGTCGAGCGCCGTCGTCGGCTCGTCGGCGATGAGGACGCGTGGCGAGCAGGAGAGCGCCATCGCGATCATCACGCGCTGGCGCATGCCTCCGGAGAGTTCGTGCGGGTAGGCGTTGTAGCGCTGTTGCGGCTGGGGGATGCCGACCAGGCCGAGCATCTCGATGGCGCGCTTCTTCGCCTGTTCGGCCGACACCTTCTCGTGGATCAGGATCGCCTCGCTGATCTGATCCCCCACCGTGAAGACCGGGTTGAGCGAGGTCATCGGCTCCTGGAAGATCATCGAGACCCGGTTGCCGCGGATCCCGTACATCTCCTCCTCGCTCAGGGCCAGGAGGTTGGTCCCTTCGAGGCTGATCTCCCCCTCGACGACCTTGCCAGGCGGGGCGATGAGCCGCATGACCGAGAGCGATGTGACCGACTTGCCGCAGCCGGACTCGCCGACGAGGCCGAGCGTCTCGCCACGGCGGATCGCGAAGTCCACCCCGTCGACCGCGCGGACGACGCCATCGGCGGTGAAGAAGTGGGTCCGGAGGCCAGAGACGCGGAGCATCACCTCATCGGTGGGTGGGTTCGGTGCGGTGGCGCTCATCGCTTCTCCGGCGGGAGTTGGGCGGCATCATACACGAGGGTCACGGTCGTGCCCATGTCGGCACGTTCCAGGTCAGGCCGATCGCGCGGGAGGGCGCCGCCGGGCCGCGGAGATCGGATCGATGCGCGACCACCCGGGGGTAGGCGAAGAGGGGGATCTCCGGCAGAATCTCCTCGCGCAGGTCGCTCTCCGCCTGCCGGACCTCCGCGAGCGCCGCCGCGTCGATCGCCCCGTCGAGACGGCCGGGCAGGAGCGCGATGCGGGGGTCGACCGGACGCACCTCGGTGAGCGCCGGGACCCACGGGGCGATGAGGTCGTCCGCGGGATCGTCGGCGCCCACGACGCCATGGACGGCGAGGTCGTACTCCCCGGCGCGGAGGGGACCATCGTCGGCGAAGAGGGTGCGCGTCGGGAGGAAGCGGGCGTCGAGGCGGATCTGGTGGGGGGCGAGCTGCGCGGCCAGCAGTTCGGCGGTGCGGCGTCGCGGCGCATCGTCGGTGGTGAGGAGGCGCAGCGTGGGAGCCTCCACGCCCCGGCCGGGGACATCGACGTTCCCGGGCGTCCACGCCGCCTCGCGCAGGAGGCTCTCGGCCCGCGCGACGTCCCGCGCCGCGATCGTGGGTACGGCGGGAACGGCCACCGCCGCCGCGCGCGCGCCGAACCGCTCGTTCGCGAGCGCCTCGCGATCGATCAGGGCAGCGATGGCCAGGCGCACGCGTCGGTCGCGCAGCGCGGTGCTCCCCGGCCGGAAGCGCAGCACCTCCCGGTCGGCCGAGGCGACGATCGGCCCGACCGTCACCTCGGTCGAGGCACGCAGTGCGTCGAGGCCGCCCGCGTCGGCACCCTCGAACTGCGCCACGTCGATCCGGCCGGAACTCAACTCGAGGACGCGCGCCGCCCCGGAGAGCGGGCGCACGATGACCCGGCGGATCGCGGGTGGTCCGCGGTGGTAATCCGGCCGCGCCTCCAGGACGAACTCGCCACCGCCGGCGCTGACGAGGCGATAGGGTCCGGCACCGACGGGAGCGCGATCGTACCCCTTGCGCGCGAGCAGTTCGTCGAGCGTCTCGCGCGGGTCGCGGTCGGGGAAGAGATGGGCCGGGTAGATCCACGCCCGGGGCAAACCTCGCGTGAACCCCCGATCGACGGCCGGGCCGACCTGATCCGCGAGGAAGCCGTGGTCGTTGGGGGCGCGCGCCGCGGCGGCGCGGGCGGAGCGCTCGGAGAAGAACTGGAGGCGCACGGTGCGCGGACCGGCGTCTCGATCCGCTCGATCCGCCGCGCCGCGTTCACCTCCTGGCCCTCGCCGCTCTGCAGCGCGAGATGCCACGAGAGGAGCACATCGGCGGCGGTCACTTCCCGCCCATCGCTCCAGCGCGCGTCCCGCAGGGTGAAGGTGACCTCGAGGTGACGTTCCGTGTCGGCGCCGACCCAGCGGGCGTCGCCATTCTCCAGCGTGGGAATCCGCACGGCGAGGTCGGGGATCGGGTTTCCCGCGTCGTCCGTCGCGACCAGTGCGGCCATCGTCAGGTTGTCGATCTCGCGGGCGGCGCGCGCGGCCGGGTCGGCGCTCGCGCGCGGCGGGCGGGCGAGGGGGCCCGGCACCGTGGGGATGACGAGGATGACGTCGTCGCGCGGGGGGCGGCGGGTCGCGGTCGCGGCCGGAGCGAGGTTCTGCCCCGGCGCCGGTGGGCGCGTGGGCGTTGCCAGGCCGCAGGCGGCCAGAGCGGACACCAGCACGAGGAGGGCGGGCACGATGGTCCGGACGCGGGACCTGCCCCCCGGCAATGGCGCGAGACCCGTCAGTCGGGCCCCCGGACCAGGTCACGGCGATCGATGCCCAGGACGGAACCGTCCTTCGCACTCAGATCGCGGATGGCGAGGCTGAAGCCCTGGCCGGCGCCGACCGACGCGGGTACCGGGATGGTCACGTCGAACGTCCCTGGTTCGCCATACTCGCCGCGGACGGCGACCGGGCCGACGCGCAACTCCCGGCCGCTCCGATCGGTGAGTCGGTAACTGAGGTTCTTCTCGAAGGGAACCAGATCGATCCACCCGACCACCCGGAAGCGCGCGCCGACGGTCTGACCCTCCGTGGGCAGGGAGAGTCGGATGGTGCGCCAGGGCGGGTCCTGCTCCCAGGAGAGGCGCTGAGTGTTCAGACGGCGCTGGATGCCGAACGGCCCGCGTACCCAGGTCCAGTGGCCATCGGTGTAGGCGGTGGCGTTGTCGCTCTTGCGCCAGACCAGCAGGCCGCCACGACCGTCGATCCCGGTCGTCGGTTGAAAGGTCTGCCCCTTCTCGGGATCGTGCGCCTCGTTCGCCGTGCAGTCTCCGACGATCGCGGGCATTGCCTCGCGGAACGCCTTGAACCCGAGGACGAACTGGCATTCGGCAGCGCCGGCCTGACCGGGCACCAGGTACAGGGCGAGGAGGGCGATCACCAGCGGTAGGAGCGGAGGACGGGGTCGCGCCATCACTCAGGCCGCCAGTCGGGCGACGATCGCGCGCTCGGCGCGACCCGGGTCGATCCCCAGCGCGACCGCGGCGCGTCGGGGGTAGGCTTCGGCGGGGGCGCGCATGAACGTGACGCCCGCGGCGTGCTCTCCGCTCGTCTCGACGGCGACGTGGAGGTCGTGCCAGGTCAGAAGCGGGCGGTCGACCAGCGTTGCCGCGGCGAGGGGGTCGTGGAGGAACGTGCCGCCGGTGCGTGCGAAACGCGGGTAGCGCTCGATCTGGTCCGCGATCGCCAGATGGAACGGATCGCCCGACGCACGGATCGCCGCCAGATCGGCGCGACGGACCTGGGCGCGCAGTGTCACGTCCAGCGGCACGAGTGACATCGGCGCGCCGGACCGGAGCACGACATCGGCGGCCTCGGGGTCGCACCGGATGTTGTGCTCGGCGTAGCCCGAATCGAGGAGTTCCACCCCGCGAAGCGCGCCGCCCATGATCGTGAGGTGCTGGAGCGCTCCCGCGAGACCCGGCTCGCGCAGGAACGCCAGCGCGACGTTGGTGAGCGGGCCGATCGCCAGGAGGTGAATCTGCCCCGGGTGATTCATCACGTGGCGGATGAGATGGTCGACGGCGTGATCGCTCGCCGGAGGTCGCCGGTGGCGCGCGCTTTCCAGTAACCCCTGCCCCTCGTGACCGGCCCAGTAGATCGGGCGACGATCGAGGAGGGGCCGCGACGCGCCGCGGTAGACGGGCACGTCATCGCGGCCGCGCAGGGCGAGCAGTTCGATCGCCATGCGCGCGCGGAGGTCCACATCGCCGTAGACGCAGGTGACCGCGTCGAGGCTTATCTCCGGCGAGGCGAGGAGGAACGCCAGCGCGAGGCAGTCATCGACGTCGGTGCCGATGTCGGTATCGAGGATCACGCGCGTCGTCATCGGTCCGTCTCCTCGCGGATGCGTTCGGCGCGCCGCTGCAGCGCCGCCAGGCGATGCTGCGTCCGACGGGTCGTCTGGCCCAGGGCGCGATAGCGATCGTACAGATCGTCGTAGAGGCGGCGCACCTCATCCCGCGGCGTCACGACGTGGTCGATGGTCGCCCACGTGCTCTCCGGCGAGACGAGTCCACTGGCGTGGCCGGCGAGCAGGGCATCGCCGTAGGCCGCGCCGATCGTCTGGCGGGGGATCTCCTGTGGCCGGCCGGTGACGTCGGAGACGATCTGCGTCCAGAGGTCGCCCCGGGTACCGCCTCCGACGGCGATGAGCCGGCGACCGCCGCCGCCGATCGCGCGCATCACCTCGAGATTGTGGCGCAGCGCGAACGCGGTGCCCTCGAGCATCGCCCGATACAGATCGCCCCGGCCGTGGCGCAGCGTGAGCCCGGCGATGACGCCGCGCGCATCCGGGTCGAACAGGGGCGTCCTCTCGCCGGCGAAGTAGGGCAGGGCGACGATGCCGCCCGCGCCCGGGCCAGACGCGGCCGCCTCGGCCAGGAGCGTCTCGAACGGCACCCCTCCGGCGAGATCCCGGACCCACCCGGTCAACGCGCCCGAGGTCGCCATCCCCGCCGCCAGATTCAGAGTCCCGGGGAAGACGCCGATCGACGCCCACATTCGGCGGTCGACGACCGGCCGATCGACGACCTCGACCACGAACATCGTCGTGCCGTACATCACCATCGTGTCGCCCGGCGCGCGGACGCCCACGCTCGTCGCCTCGGCCCAGGCATCGATCGTCCCCGCGGCGACCGGGATCCCGGCCGGCAGTCCGGTCGCGCGCGCCGCCTCGGGTGTCACCGTGCCGGCGATCTCCCCGGGCGAGACGAGGTGCGGCAGTTCCAGGTCGGGGCAGACCTCGCGGACCCACTCGGTTATCCAGTCGCGCCGGTGCAGGTCATAGAGCGGCGGCGACTGGCTCGCGGAGACATGGTCGAGGACGTACGCGCCGGTCAGCCGATGGACGACGAAGGAGTTGGCCATGAACCAGCGGCGGGTGCGCGCCCAGACGACCGGCTCCTGGCGGCGGACCCAGAAGATCTTCGGCCCGATCGCCTGACTCGTGAGCGGTGAGCCGCAGCGGGCGAGGATCCGCTCGGCGCCGATCTGCCGGTTGAGATAGCGGATCTGCGATTCGGCGCGCGTGTCGATGCCGTACAGGATCGCCGGACGCAGTGGCGTGCCCGTGGCGTCCGCCGGCAGGAAGGTCGGCCCGATGCCGCTGGCGCACACCGCGCGGATCGCCTTGCCGCCGACCCGCGCCATCTCGGCGATGAGCGAGCGGACGTCGTACCACCAGATCGCCTCGGCGTCGTGCTCGGCCCAGCCGGGGTGGGGCAGCGAGAGCGTGTGCTGACGGGTCGCGGTGGCGACGACCGTGCCGTCCGGGCGGGCGAGCACGGCCTTGGAGCTCATCGTGCCGATGTCCACCCCGAGGAGCAACTCGTCCATCGCGCGGCATCGTACCAGCGCGGGAAAGGCGCCGATCCACGCCGCGGCGGGGACAGGCCGATGGCTGGACAGGTACACTCCAGGCGATGCGCTGGGTCACACGCTTCGGCGCGGCGCCGGCCCTCTGGCGCATCCTCGGCGAGATCGATCCGGCGACGGTGGCCGTGGCGGCGGCCCGAACGGTTGCCGTGGCGATCGTCGGCGAGCCGGGCGTGGGTCGGCGCACGCTGCGGAACCAGATCACCCGCGGCGCGGAGCATCGGCCCGGCGGAATCCTCGTCGATGTGGGCGACCTCCACTACGGCCTGGCGGTCGACGTGGCCCTCCTGCTGATCGACGCGCGCGATCCCGTGAAGAGCGGGCCGCTGGAGTGGTACCGGCGCCACGCGGCGCGGAATCCGATCGTCCTCCTCAACCGCGTCGATGAAGTGGCGGGTGCGGAGGGCGCGCGCCGGCAGGTCGCCGAGGCGCTCGGCATCTCCGCCGGGGAGATCGTCCCTCTGAGCGCCAATCAGCCCGGCGCGGCGGATCGCATCGCCGCGGCGATCGCGCGGCATCCGATCAACCGGGCGCTGGCAATCGGCCGGGCATTGCCGGCGTTCCGTCCCGGCATCGCCAGGGCGCTCATCCGCGATGCCGCGCTGGCGAACGGGCAACTGGCCCTCATCTCCGCCCTGCCGGCGACGGTGCCGCTCCTGGGCAGCGTGACGATGGTAGGGAGCGATACGCTCGTCCTGACCCGGAACCAGATCGTCCTGCTCTTCCAGATGGCCGCCCTGCACGATCGGGACCTGACCTCACGGACGCGCCTGGCGATCGAACTGGCGCCGCTGCTCGGTGCGACCGTGTTCGGCAGCGCGCTGATGCGCATCCTCGCGCGCCGATTGCCGGGGCCGCTCGGCGCGCCGCTGCGGGGCCTCGCCTCCACCGGGGGAACGGCTCTCGTCGGCGCCCTCGGCCTGCGCTACTACCGCGGCAGCCAACGCCCCGATCCCGTGCGGGTGCGCGTGCTGGCTCAGGCCGGTCTGGCGCGCGCGGTGCCGCTGCTCCGGCGCGCAGGTCGGGTCGCGGCGGGTTTCGTGAGGCGCGCTCCCGCCTGACGCGCGCCCGTCAGTGGAGTCCGCGGCGCTCCCGCTCGAGATCGGCGTCGACCATCACGCGGACCATCTCCTCGAAGCCGATCGACGGTGCCCAGCCGAGCAGCGTCCGGGCGCGGGTGGGGTTGGCGGTGAGACCGTAGGGTTGGGCCTGGCGCGCCATGTCGGCATCGACGCGCACGTACTCGGCCGGGTCGAGGCCCACGTGATCGAACGCGATCCGGAGGAGGTCGCGCACGCTGTGGGTCTGCCCGGTGCCGATGACGTAGTCGTTCGGCCGCGCGGCGCGGGCCATGAGCCAGAGAGCGCGCACGAAGTCGGGTGCGTACCCCCAGTCACGCCGGGCGTCGAGATTTCCCAGGGTGATCTCCCTCTCGAGGCCTAGCTTGATGCGCGCCGCGGTGCGCGTGATCTTCCTCGTGACGAAGTGGGTTCCCCGGCGCGGCGATTCGTGGTTGTAGAGGATCGCCGAGCAGACGAAGAGCCCGTAGCGCTCCCGGTAGAACCCGACCATCTGATGGGCGTACGCCTTCGCCGCGCCGTAGGGGCTGGTCGGACTGGGGCCCACGCTCTCGTCCTGGGGATTGGCGGCGCGCGGGCCGAAGATCTCCGATGTGCTCGCCTGGACGAGGCGGATGGGTCGCCCGGCCTCGCGCACGACCTCCAGGAGGCGGAGGGGTCCGAGCGCGTTGACGTTCGCGCTCGCCTCGGCCTCGGACCAGGCGCGGGAGGGCTCGGAGAAGGAGGCGAGGTTGTAGATCTCGTCCGGCGCGCAGGCGGCGACCGCTGCCTCGAGCGAGGCGCGATCGCGCATGTCCCCCTCCACCAGATCGACGCCGGCCAGGTGGGTCATCTGCTCGGCGCGCTGCCGTCCGGCTGCGCCGTGGACGAGTCCGGTGACGTCGTATCCCTCGGCGCGAAGCAGTTCGGCGAGGTATCCGCCATCCTGACCCGCGACGCCGGTGACGAGCGCACGGCGGGGGGTCTCAGTCATCCAGGTCGTCGCCGCCCGCATCGGCGAAGTCGCCCTCTCCTTCGCCACCCTGCGGCATCTCGCCCGCCTCCATCCGGTCGATCATGTCATCGAAATCGTCGCCGAGATCCTCCCCCATCGAGTCGCCCATCCGCCGTGCCCAGCGCGCGACGCTGCGGGGATCGTTCTCATCGAGGTCGCTGAAGTTCGAGGGGTCGGCGAGATCGTCCAGCCTGGAATCGAGCGAACGCGTGAAGGCGAACTTCGAGACGAGTTTGCGCAGCCGCTGCGCGCCGCAGTGCGGGCAGGGCGGATCGACGTAGCCGGCGATCGATCGGGCGAAGATCTGGGCGTACTTCCGGCACGCGGCACAGCGATACTCGTAGATCGGCATGCGCCCTCGATTGTAAATGTCGCTCCCGCTGGATCCCGATTTGCTTGCCCTCTGGATCGTCGTCGGCATCGTCGGCGGGAGCATCGCCTATCGGGCCGCTGATGTGCTGCTGGAGCGCGGCGCGGGAGCGCCCGGCCTCTCCACGCGCTGCCCGCGCTGCAGCGCGCCGCTCGGGCCGCTGGTGACGATCGCGTCGCTGGCGGCGCTGTTCCGGGCTCGCTGCGCGGGGTGCGGCTGGCGCCCCGACCGCGCGCAGTTCGTGGCCGAACTGATGATGGGCGCGTTGTTCGCGGTCGTCAGCCTGCGCGGCGGTGACCCGACGGCGCGGCTGACCGATGCACTCGCGCTGTTGGTTCTGCTCGCCGCCACGCTGACCGACCTCCGCGAGCGGCTCATCCCGAATCTGCTCACCTACCCGGCGATCGCGCTCTGGGCAGCCCTCTCCCTCCTGCCCGGCGGCGTGGTGCCCGAGGCCGCTCTCCTCGGCGGCGCGACGGGCGGTGGGACGATGCTCGCGATCTACGCGCTCGGACGGGTGCTGTATCGTCGGGAGGTGTTCGGGTTCGGCGACGTCAAGCTGGCGCTCTTCGTGGGAATCGCGCTCGGTTGGCCGAAGGTCCTGGGCGCGCTGACCGGCGCGGCATTCGCCGGTGGGGCGCTCGCCCTGCTGCTGCTCCTCGCCGGACGCGGCCGCGCGGGGACGATGCCGTACGGCCCGGCCATCGCTCTGGGCGCGGCCATCCAGCTGGTAAGCCCATGACAGAACCTCACCCCCCGGCCCCCTCTCCTTTCAGGAGAGGGAGGGAAGGAGAAGACGCGGGGGCTTCGCCCCCGAACCCCCGTGGCGAGGACGGCGGGCCGGTGTCTGCGACCTCCGCTCTTTCCGGGAGAGGGGGAGAAAGGGAAGACTCGGGGGCTTCACCCCCGAACCCCCGTGGCGAGGACGGCGGGGCGGTGCCTGCGTCCTCCGCTCTTTCCGGGAGAGGGGGAGAAAGGGAAGACGGGGGGGCTCCGCCCCCGAACCCCCGTGGCGAGGCCGCCGAGGACGGGGCTCGAGTTCCCGCCACGGGAACCGGAGACGGAGAACTTGCCCTGGCCCGGGCGGCGGCGGATCGGGTGGGGTGGACCATGCGCCAGGCGCAGGTGGAGCGGCTGGCCCGCCTGCGCGACCTGCTCATCGCCGGGAACGCGGAGATGAACCTCACCGCGATCGTGGAGCCAGATGCGATCGAGATCCTCCACTTCATCGATTCGCTGGCCGGCCTGAGCGCGCTACCGGCCGAGACGGGCATCTCCGTCGTGGACGTGGGCACGGGCGCGGGTTTCCCGGGCCTGCCGATGCGCATCGCCCGGCCGGACATCTGGCTTACGCTCGTGGACGCGACGCAGAAGAAGGTGCGCTACCTGGAGCGCACGGTTGCCGCACTCGGCCTGGCCGACCCAGCGGCGGACCGCGGGGCGCCCGTCGCGACGCTGGGTGGCCGGATCGAGGCGATCGGGCGGGAGCGCCGGCGCCGTGCCTCGTGGGATGTGGCGCTGGTGCGCTCGGTCTCCTCCACCGCCGTCGCGGCGGAATACTGCCTGCCGCTCGTCCGTGTGGGAGGGACGGTGCTGCTCTGGAAGAAGGCCCACCAGGCGGAGGAGATCGCCGCGGCGCGGGGCGCGATCCGTCTGCTCGGCGGGCGCCCGCCGGCCACGTTGCGGGTCCGCCTGCCCGGCCTACCGGACGATCGCGTCCTCGTGCGCATCATCAAGGAGACGGCAACGCCGGAACGCTATCCGCGCCCGGTGGGGGTCGCGGCGAAACTGCCACTGAACTGAACCGGCCTCAGGAGAGGGCAGTCTCCCGCAGACGCCACGCCTCGTCCGCCCTGGCGAGGAGGAAGGGCCGGGCCTGGGCGCGCCGGCGAGCGAGTTCCTGCCCCGGGTAGCCGAACCGCTGGACGGCGTGCGCCTGCTGCGCCTCCGTGGGCAGGGCCGTGCCGACAGCGTTGAAGAGGTTGCGGAGCGCTGTGTGGGTGCAGAAGGCGAAGCGGACCGCGCGTTCGTCCCCGCGCCACCCAACGTCGCGCAGACCGGCAAGGTACTCGGCGAAGATGAGATCGTCGAGGCGGGGCAGGTCCTCGGTCTCGGCGTCGAAGAATGCGCTCGCGACCGAGAGGAGTTGCCCGACCTCCTCGCCCAGCGCGGCGAACCCGGCCCATTCCCAGTCGATCGCGACGACATCACCGCGCGCGTCGGTGAAGAGGTTCCGCCGGATCGCGTCGCCGTGGGCCAGCCCGCGGGGGAGCGTGGTGAGCGCGTCGCACAGGAGCGCGCGGCGATTCCAGAGGTCGACGATCCGATCGACGATGGGGCGCGGCCACCAGTGATTGACCCGCGAATCATCGGCGGCGGCGACGATCCGCGCGAGGAGCGGTTCGTGGCGCTCCACCGTGGCGCGGAGCCTCTCGCCGGTGAGGGAAGCCGTTGCCCCCGGCGCAGTCGCGGCGAGGGCCTCCGGCGTATGGGCACCATTGAATCGACCGAACCGCCGCGCCACCTCGCCCCAGCGGGTCAACGGCCAGTGGGTGAGGTGGTCCTCGACCTCCTCCAACCACACCCAGGCGAGCCGGCCGTCCACGACCTCGGCCCCGTGGCACGCCGGCGCGCGGACTTCCCCGCTCAGGCGCGCGAGGACGCCCGATCCGTACAGGTCGGCCTCTCGCCGCCAGTACGAACCGCCATCGGGACTCTCGCGGCCCGGCGTGGGCGCGCTCACCTTCAGGATGAGCCGCCAGGGCACTTCCTCCGACCCGCGTCGCGCCAGACCGGTGACGCGCAGGAGCGAGGCGTCGCGATCCAGCGCGGCGGCCTGGGCCGTAAGCGGCCGCGACTCCCACGTCGCGATCGTCGCCCCGGCACCGAGGAGGGATCGGACGGCCGCGGGGAGGCTCCGGGCAGCCAGACGCTCCTCGAGAGACTCCGTCCTCCGCGTCACGGGCGCCGGCGCATGCGGCGGAGCATGTACCCCGCGGTCGCGACGACGAGCGCGGTCGTGACGATGACGACGAAGGCGCGACCGGGACCCTGCGCGAGCGGCGGGTAGATGAGCCAGGTGAGGATCAGCATCACGACGCCGAGCACGACACCCAGCATGCAGCCGGAGACGCTCCACCCGAGCGCATCCTCGACCCGGACGTTGCCCACGCACTCCCGGCACCAGTCGGCATGGGGAGGGGCACCGCGATGGGCCTCGCAGTACCCCTGGCCGCAGCGGGCGCAGGAGGCGACGGCCGGCGCATCGGCCCGATAGCAGGCGTCGAGGAGGTCCGACCCGGCCGCGATCGCCGGGTCGGCGCGATCAGGCTTCGGTATGGGCGTATCGTTCGCGGATATCCGCCACCACCGCGGGATCGGTGAGGGTGGTCGTATCTCCGAGCACGCGCCCCTCGGCGATATCGCGCAGGAGGCGGCGCATGATCTTTGCCGAGCGCGTCTTCGGCAGTTCGGCAGTGATGAAGATCTGGTCCGGTCGCGCGATCGGACCGATCGTCGTCGCGACATGGCGCTTCAGGGTGTCGATGAGCCGGTCGTCGGCCACGACCCCCGCGCGCGGAGTGACGAACGCGGCCAGCGCCTGCCCCTTGATCTCGTGGGTGACGCCGATGACCGCGGCCTCGGCGACCGAGGGATGCGACACGAGCGCACTCTCCACCTCCATCGTCCCGATGCGATGCCCGGCGACGTTGAGGACATCGTCGACGCGGCCGAGGAGCCAGAAATACCCCTCCTCATCGCGGCGCGCGCCATCGCCGGTGAAGTAGATGCCCGGGAAGCGACTCCAGTACGTCTCGCGATACCGTTCGTCATCGCCCCAGAGCGTGCGTGCCATACCGGGCCAGGGGTGGCGGATCACGAGGTAGCCGCCCGACCCGAGCGGCACGGGATTGCCCTGTTCGTCGACGACATCGGCCTGGATGCCGGGGAACGGGAAGGTGGCCGAGCCCGGCTTGGTCGTCGTCACGCCCGGGAGCGGTGTGATGAGGATCTGGCCGGTCTCGGTTTGCCACCAGGTATCGACGATCGGGCACCGCCCGTGGCCGATCTTCTCGTGGTACCAGATCCAGGCCTCCGGGTTGATCGGCTCGCCGACGGTGCCAAGGAGGCGCAGCGACGAGAGGTCGTGCCGGGCGGGGAACTCATCGCCGAACCGCATGAAGGAGCGGATCGCGGTGGGCGCGGTGTAGAGGATGCTCACCCGGTGCTTGGCGACGATCTGCCAGAAGCGGTCCTTGTCCGGGAAGTCGGGCGCACCCTCATACATGAGGCAGGTCGCGCCGTTGGCGAGCGGGCCGTAGACGATATAGGAGTGCCCCGTGACCCACCCGACATCGGCCGTGCACCAGTAGACATCGTCGTCCTTGAGGTCGAACACGGCGCGGGCTGTCGCCATCGTCCCGACGAGATACCCGCCGGTCGTGTGGAGCATGCCCTTCGGCTTACCCGTCGTGCCCGACGTATAGAGGATGTAGAGCGGGTGCTCGCTATCGACCATCTCGGGCGGGCAGACGGACGTGGGCGCGGCATCGAGAGCGTCGTGCCACCAGACATCTCGACCGGCCTTCAGGGTGACAGGGCGCACCGCCTCGCCCACCCGACGGAGGACGAGCACCTTCTGCACCGTGGGTGCGCCATCGGCCGCCTTCGCGACGTTGTCGTACAGGGGCACGATGTTCCCCCGGCGGTAGCCTCCATCGGCGGTGATGATCGCCTTGGCGCCACAGTCGTTGACCCGGTCGCGGATCGCCTCGGGCGCGAACCCGCCGAAGATCACCGTGTGGGGCGCGCCGATCCGGGCGCAGGCGAGCATCGCGACGACCGCCTCCGGGACCATCGGCATGTAGATCGCCACCCGATCGCCCTTCGCGATCCCCAGGGCACGGAGCGCATGCGCCGCGCGATTGACCTCGCGATAGAGGTCGCCGTACGTGAGCACGCGCACTTCGCCGCCGATGTTGCCCGGGACCGAGGGCTCCCCCTCCCAGATGATGGCCGCCTTGGTGCGACGACCGTCGGCGAGGTGGCGATCGACGCAATTGACCGAGGCGTTGAGCGTTCCGCCGACGAACCACTTCGCCCAGGGAGCGTTCCACTCCAGGGTTCTCGTGAACGGGGTATGCCAGTCGACGCCCCGCGCCATCTCGGCCCAGAACGCGAGGGGATCCTTGCCGCGTTCGTAGAGATCGGCCCGGGCGTTGGCGCGCGCGGCGATCGATTCCGCTGGGGGGAAGCGTCGATCTTCCTGGAGAAGCGCCGAGATCGTCGGAGAGGGGTTCTGCATCGGTGGGCTCCCGCTCAGAGTCCGTGCATGATACCCCGCCCATCGGCGCGGTCCGCGTCGGGAGAGGCCCCGATGGCGGCGAGCCAGCGCTCCGTCGCATGCGGACTGCCGTGGCGATGGACCTTCAGAT
>CAZHZF010000065.1:0-13158 GCA_964536925.1 uncultured Dehalococcoidales bacterium
GTGTGGCGCGCAGCCGGACACGGCTCCGGGCCGAACAGGAGTCAGCGTCCGGACCTCGTGTCCCTCTCCCCGCGGGAGAGGGTGCGGGTGAGGGGCGTGCCGCTGCCGTCGCAGCCGGTTGAGGCAGAGGCGGGCTGGAAGCCCGCGGTCCCGAAGGGGGACCCTCACACTCCGCTTCGCTCCCCTCGCCCGCGGCCGCGCGGGCGAGGGTTGTCTGGCGCTCCGTCGCGATTGTGGCTGTCGAGGTGAGGCGGGCGAGACGCCCGCCGTCCTGCGCGGCTACTCCCGCATCGGCACGGCGGGGGCCGCCGTTCCGCCGTGGTAGGCTGCGCCCCATGAAGATCCTGCTTGCGACCCACACCCTGCGTCCCGTGTACGGCGGCACCGATGCCATCACCACTCCGGAAACACGCCGCAATGTGATCGCCTGGTCGCGTCGCCGGGGCTTCGACGGCATCGAAGTGGGCGCGTGGTGGTTCGACTTCACCACCGCGCCGATCGCCGAACTGCGCGCCCTGCGCGATCAGATGCACGACGCCGGCCTGGAGATGGGCGGATTCAACTGCCTGCGCCGCAGCGTGGTCCACCCGGCGGTGCACGAGGAGAACCGCCGCGCGCTGACCCGCGCGGTCGAGGCCGCGGCCGCGGTGGGTGTGCCGTTCGTCTCCATCTCCTTCTCGATGGCGCCCGATCTGGTTCAGCTGCCATTCGACCGCATCCGCGGCGGGATTCACTCGCCGGGCGGCAGTCGCGGCGCGCCGGACTCCGAGTTCGCGGAGACCGCCGCATTCCTGAAAGACCTGGCCCGGCAGGCGGCGGCGCACGGGGTGCACATCGCGATCGAACTGCACAATTGCAGCCTCGCCGACACGAGCGCCTCGCTCCTGCGGCTGCTTCGCGATGCCGACGAGCCGAACATCAGCGCCAACCCCGACCTGGGAAATCTTGTGTGGGGGTACGAGACGCCGGAGGAGCGATGGCAGGACGCGA
This sequence comes from uncultured Dehalococcoidales bacterium, assembly GCA_964536925.1. GTDB lineage: Bacteria > Chloroflexota > UBA6077 > FW602-bin22 > FW602-bin22 > VGOZ01. Next base: position 991 of record CAZHZF010000065.1, read on the forward strand.
TCGTGGCGCTCGCCCCGCACGTGCGCTTCTGGCACGTGAAAAACGTCCAGCGCGTGCACCTGCCGGAGTTCCGTCGGACGGCGTTCGTTGCCTCCACTCTGGAGACGGGCGAGATCGATTACCGGTGGTGCCTGGCGCGCCTGCGCGAGGCCGGGTTCGACGGGTCTATCAGCCTCGAAGGGGCAGGTGGCGGAGACTGGCTCGGCGTCGCCTCGCGGAACAAGGCGTATCTCGACGAGATCCTGGGCGATCTCGCCGCGGGCGTCGAGCCACACGTGCGCTGAACGCGTCGAGAGGGACGAGGAATGAGGATCACCGATCTCCGCTGCGCCGTGATCGGCGGCAGCCCCGTTATCCGCATCGTGACCGACGAGGGGATCGACGGCTTCGGACAGATCGAGACGACCAAGCCGTACGTGAAGCCCCAGGTGCTCTACTACCGCGAGGCGCTGCTGGGCGAGGATCCTCGCCTGGTCGAGCGCTGCATGAAGCGCATCCGCCGCCGTGGCGCCTTCAAGCCCTGGGGCAGCGCGGTCAGCGCGATCGAGATGGCGCTGTGGGATGTGGCCGGGAAGGCCGCTGGCGTGCCGGTCCACCGCCTGTTGGGCGGCAAGGTGCGCGACCGCGTGCGCGTCTACAACGGCGGTGTCCGCTTCCCGATGGAGGGTTACGGACCGGACGACTACGCTGAGAACATGCGCCGGATGCGATCCTCGCCGGAGGGATTCACGATCATCAAGCAGGGTGTGGGCTTCCACAGCCCCATGCCGGCACACGTGCCGAACCTGTTCCTCGGCGATGTGCAGACCACCGGGATGGGCGGCAATCGCGGCCTGCTGACCGAACGGGGGCTCAACCACATCGTCGCGTGCGTCGAGGCGATGAAGGTCGTGCTCGGCGACGAGATCGGCCTGGCGCTGGACTGCGGCCCCGGATGGATGCTGCCCGACGCGATCCGCTTCGCGCGGGCGATCGAACGGCTCAACGTCCTGTGGATCGAGGACATCCTCACCGGCGACTACACGCCCCACGTCAGCGCGGCCGAGTACGTGGAGTTGACCCGCTCGACCTCGACGCCGACGCACACCGGCGAGCAGATCTACCTGCGGGAGAACTTCCGCGACCTCATCGAGAGCCACGCCGTCCGCATCATCGGTCCGGACCCGGCCGACGTGGGCGGCATCGCCGAGCTGAAGTGGATCGCCGAGTACGCGGACATGCACGGGGTCCTGATGGCGCCGCACGGCGTATTCGATGGCCTGATCGGCCTGGCCGCCCACGTGCAGGTCGCGGCGACGCTGCCGGAGAACTACATCGCCTTCGAGTACCCGATCGCGCGGCCTTCATGGTGGTACGACATCGTCGAGGGCCTGCCGACCCCGATCGTCCGCGATGGGTTCATCGAGGTCTGGGATCGGCCCGGTCTCGGCGTGACCTTCCGAGTCGACGCGGCGCGCGTCTACCTGGAGGCGGAGGATCGCGCCTTCTTCGACTGACCGCGGATCGGCACGAAGAGGGCCCGCGCGCGTGCGGATCATCCTGATCGGGCGAGGTACTCCCGGAGGCGCGCGGCGTACGGCTCACGTTCGTCCGGCAGGGCATCCCGGTGTTCCCGCGTCCGTTCGTAGAGACGATCCCCCGCGTAGCGAGGAAACACGTGCAGGTGGTAATGCCAGACCTCCTGGTCGCCGCCCGGTTCGTTGTGCTGACGGAAGGACGTGCCGTCGCAGCCATACGTCGCCCGAATGGCCCCGGCGATGCGCTTGCCCAGCACGTGTACCGGGCCGAGCAGGTCGTCCGGTATCTCGTAGACGTTCTCGTGGTGTTCGTTCGGCACGACGAGAACGTGCCCGGCATTCTGGGGCCACCATCTCGTGGAGATGAAGGCCGTCGCCCGCGCGTCGCGGCAGACGACGTCGGTCTGTCGCGAATGTGGTGGTGCCAGATCCTCGCCCGCGACGATGCGACAGAACGGACACCGGTACCCCGCCGGAGCGTGGCGACGATCCGGCCAGGCGCCCCCCTCGCGCGGCGCAGGGATCCTCATCAACCCGATCCGAATTGCAGCGCCAGATCGTTCCGCGAGGTCAGCGCGCCGGCCCAGAGGTCGCCGAGCGCCCGCACGCGATCCGGCATCGAGGTGAGCGTGAGGTCGGTGGGCATCACCTTGCCGACCTCATCCCAGCGCAGCGGGCCTGAGACCGTCCCCTGCGGCGTCGCTCGTGGCGAGTAGACCGACGCGAGGGTCTTGCCCCGGACGTTCTGATTCGTATCGACGAACACCTCCCCGGTGCGCTTCTGTACCGCCCACTCCAGCGCGATCTCCCGTGGGTGCTGCTGCTTCACGAACTGAGCGACCGTCTGGCTGATCGACCGGATCTGGTCGTAATCGAACCGCCGCACGAGCGGGACGTAGACGTGCAGGCCCGACCGGCCCGTCGTCTTGACGAAGGAGGAGAGCGACATGGTGTCGAGCAGCTCGCGGAGCCAGACCGCGCCGCGACAGACGTTCATGAACCGTGCCCGATCGAAGCGCGGAGTGGGCTCATCGGTCGGACGCACCGGATCGAGATCGAAGACGATGAAGTCCGGATAGTTCAGGAGGGACGACTTCATCGCCTCCAGACTGCCGCCGAAGGTCGTCGTCGCGGTCGCGCCATCGGGTTCGGAAACCGTGCGGCTGTACCAGGCGTGGATCTCGAGCGCCGCCATCTGTCCGAGCCACAGGAGGCAGGCCAGGTTGTTGCAGACGATCAGTTCCTCGTCGGCGCCGTTGTGATCGGAGTAGGCGCGGACGATCTCCACGAAATCCGCCTTCACGCCCTGGCCGAGGTGACGCTGGTAGAACCGGGGGCCGTCGATGCCGTCCGGAAAGCGGATGAGGGTGAGCGGCCGATCCTTGAGGTGCGGCAGGAGAACGGGGGCGATCCGCGCGAGGTAGATCAGGTAATCCCGCTTCGTGCGGTCGGGCCAGAGCGGCTTGTCGAGGTTGGTGAGCGGGAGGCGGTGGGGACCGATCTCCAGCGTGAGGCCGGCGACGGGGCGGGCAAGTTGTTCCAGGATGTCGGGCAACAGCGCGAGTTCGTCATCTCGTTCCGGCGCCGGCGGCGCGACGATCTCGGCACGGCGCACCGAAATCGGGGTGCGGTCGTCCCGAAGTCGTTTGAAGACCGGGGCGCGGAGTTTCTCATCGCTGGTCCATTCGAGGAACGCGACCTCTACGACGAAGCGCGGCTCGACCCAGGTCGCGTCGGCGTCCCGTCCGCGCAGGCCGAGGTAGGCCGAGATGTCCTCGTGGAACGGCGATACGGTCACGACGAGCGGATCGAGCCGATGGCGCATCTCGGCGGCCTCGCGATCGGTGAAGCCACTCCCCACCGTGCCGCAGAACGCGAGGCGCCCGTCGCGACCGTACTGTCCGAGGATGAGCGCGCCGAACGTATCGCCGCGACCACCCTTTCCGGCTGTGAACCCGCAGACGACGAACTCGTCGGTGCGCGTCGTCTTGACCTTGAGCCAGGACTGCGACCGCCGCCCGGGCTCGTAGCGACTGTTCAGCCGTTTGGCGACGATCCCCTCCAGGCCCAGGTTCGCGGCGGCCTGGAACATCGTCGTCCCGGCTGCCTCGACGAAGTCGACGATCTGGATCGCCGGTCCGGGCGTGACGAGGTCGCGCAGGATCGCCTTCCGCTCGACGAGCGGCACGTCGCGCAGATCGACCCCGCGGGCGTGGAGGACATCGAAGACGTAGAAGACGAGGGCGATCGTCGCGGCCGCGGCACGCGAGGGTTGACGGCGGATGAGTGCGAGCCGCTCCTTCAGGATGTCGAAGGACGGGAGGCCGTTTGGTCCCAGGCCGACCACCTCGCCATCCAGCACGAAGGGACCGTGGGCCTGTGCGCGAAGTGCATCGGCGATGCCGGGGTATTCATCGGTCGCGTCCACGCCACGGCGTGACCGGATGGTGACGCCATCGGGCCCGACGAAGGCCAGGACCCGATAGCCATCGAGCTTCGGTTCGAAGAGGTAGCGGGCGTCATCAAACGGCTTCTCGACCGATGCGGCGAACATGGGCTCGGCGTCCTCGGGCGGAGGGGTGACGCGCGCGCCGGGGAGCGCGCGGAGCCGCTCGTCGAGCGACAGCACGGAGTGGCGCGCCGGCCGTTTCCCGGCGCGAAGATCGTCGATGGTGAGGCCGGAGAGGACGGAACGACCGTCCGCGAGCGGATCGCGCTCGACCGAGGCCTCGGCGTCCTTCTTCTTCCGGAGGAGCCACTGCCGGTCCTTCGTCCGGATGAGGGTGAAGAGACCGCGGATCTTCTGACCGTGGAGCTGGAACGAGAAGCGACCGCGTTCGATCGTCTCGCGCGCCCTTGCCTCGGCGCGGTCGCGATCTTCGAGGTCGACTCCTTCGGGCGCCCAGGTACCGCGGTCGAAGACGATCATCTCGCCGCCGCCGTACTGATCGCGCGGGATCACTCCTTCGAACGACGTGTACATCATCGGGTGGTCCTCGGTCATCACCGCCAGGCGGTTCTCGTTCGGGTCGAGCGAGGGTCCGCGCGGGACGGCCCAGGACTTCAGCGCGCCGCCGAGTTCGAGGCGCAGGTCGTAGTGGAGTCCGGCCTGCTGGGCGGCGTGCTTCTGGATCGCGAAGGTGAGAGGGCCGGTCTCCGGGGTGGGTGAGGGGGCTTCCGCGCCCGGTTCCGGCGTCCGGGCAAAGTCCCGTTTCTCGAGGTACTCGTGCAGGTTGGGGCGAGGGCGCTGGGTTGGCGCGGCCGCTCCGTCGCTCCGGTGCGGAACAGCCGTTTCGGGTGAGGGAGCGGAGTCAGGCAACCTTGTCGATCGGCGTTTCGGGCTTCTGCTTCTGCATCGCCTCGACGCTCGCCCGCAGCGCCGCCATCAGGTCGGTGACATTCTGCGCCGCCGGGACAGGAGTCGGCGCGGCCACCATCTCAGTGGCGTTGACCTTCGCCTCGATCATCGCCATGAGGGTCTCACGGTACCCGTCGGAATACTTGGTCGCGTCGAACTTCTCCCGGAGCATGTCGATGAGCATCTCCGCCATGGCGAGTTCTCGATCGCTGACCAGCACATCGGGGACCTGCGGCTTCGACTCGAGCCGGACCTCGTCCGGGTAGAAGAGCGTCTCCATCATGATCGTGCCGTCCTTGGCGCGGAGGGCACAGAGCCGCTCCTTGGTGCGGACGGAGATCTTCGCCACGGCGTTCAGTTGTTTCGTCTCCAGTGCGCGCAGGAGCAGCGCGTAGGCCTTCACACCGACCGCCTCGGGTTCGAGGTAGTAGCTCTTCTCGTGATAGACCGGGTCGATCTCGGCGGCCTCGACGAATCCGGAGAGCTCGATCGTCTGTTTGCTGGGCACGGGGAGCTTGTCGAAGTCCTCGTCGTCGAGGAGGACGTACTGGTTCTTGCTGTACTCGTACCCCTTGACGATCTCCGAGCCGTCGACGTCCCGCTCGCACACCGGGCAGAACCGCTTCTGCTTGATGCGGCTGTTGCACTCTTTGTGGAGCTGGTTGAACGAGACATCCTTGCTCTCGGTCGCACCGTACATCGCGACCGGGATGCTGATCATCCCGAAGGTGATGACGCCCTTCCAGATCGGCCGTGGCATAGTCGAAATCCTCCCGCCGGGGTCATTCTATGGCCGGCGGCGGTCGAGCCGGCATGAGAAAGTGCAGCCGGCCTTTACCTCCAGTTGACATCGCGCTACTCAACATAACGGGGACACCGGCCCCTGCCCGTGCGTGGCGTGGCGCTCGAAGGGCGATGGTGCGCCGCGGAGCATCGGCAGGTGAGGGCGGGCTGGAAGCCCGCGGTCCTCTTGCCCCGCGCGGTGGGTGAGACGGAGAATCCCCGGGTGACGGCGATCGCGGTTCTCGCACCGGGTTACGGCGGCACGGCCGAACAGTCGATCCTGCGCGCGCTGATCCGGGATCTCGCGCCGCTGGGCATCATCGGTCGCGGCCTCACATTCAGCACGAGGGGCTCGCGACCGAGCCGCGACTACGCCAGTGAGATCGACGAGCTCCGCCAGGCACGGGACACGCTGCTCGCCGCGCACGCCGGCGCGCGGGTGATCCTGATCGGGCGTTCCTTCGGCGGCCGCATCTGCACCTTCCTCGCCGAGCGCGAGCCGCCCGATGCGCTCGTGCTCCTCGGGCATCCGATCCGCCCGCCCGGCCGCCCGCGCCCCCGGGACGAGGCCGCGCTCCGCGCGGTGACCTGCCCAGCCCTCGTCGTCCAGGGCGACCGGGACGCACTCGGTCCACTCGAATGCCTCGAGGAGATCGCGCTTCAGAATCCGCGGGTCGAGATCGCGCCGATCGCCGGTGCGGAGCACTCGTTCGGTCGGAAAGAGGGTGAGGCGGTCGCGCGGGCCGTGGCCTGGCTGGCGGCGCGCTTCGGATCGGGCGCTCTCACGTCGGTGGGCGGCTGACCACCTCGGGGATCTCCCGCTCGAATGCGTCGAGCAGTTCCGGCGGCGGCGGTGCGTCGAAGTCCTCGGCCACGCGGATGCGGCCCCGCATCGTTCCGAAGACCCGGCGATCCGTGAATTCCCCCACCGGCACGAGTCGGATCACCGGACAACCCGCTCGGGCAATCACGACTTCCTCTCCCGCGAGTGCACGGTTGACGCACGAGACAGGTGTGCCCTCGCCGCGGTCAGGCCATAGGTGGTCATCGATGCGCCCTCCGCGTCGAATCGTAACGGGGCGGAAGGCTGGCGGGCGTGCCGCCCTGGGTCCGTACCCTCCCTATACTCGCCGGGCGCTGAGGTGAGGAGATGGCAGTCACGCCGGTCAGGGTCGGCATCGTCGGATGCGGAGTCATCAGCGGGATCTATCTCAAGAATCGGACCCGGTTCCCGATTCTGGACGTCGTCGCGATCGCCGATACGCTGACGGACCGCGCCCAGGCACGATCGCAGGAGTTCGGCGTTCGCGCGATCCCGGTGGACGACCTCCTCGACCGCTCGGACGTGGAGATCGTGCTGAATCTGACCAACCCGCTCGCGCACGCCGAGGTCGCCCTCCGCGCGATCGCGGCGGGGCGCTCCGTGTTCACCGAGAAGCCCCTCGCCGCGGCGCGCGAGGATGGCGCGAAGATCGTCGCCGAGGGCCGCCACAGGGGCGTGCGAATCGGCTGCGCGCCCGATACCGTGCTGGGCGGCGGCATCCAGACCTGCCGCGCCGTGCTCGATAGCGGCGCGATCGGCGAGCCGGTCGCGGCGGTGGCATTCATGGCCGGGCACGGCCCGGAGAGCTGGCATCCCGATCCCGTGCCCTTCTACAAGGTCGGCGCCGGGCCGATGTTCGACATGGGGCCCTATTACCTCACCAGCCTGGCGACCCTGATCGGGCCGGTGCGGCGCGTCTCCGGCGCGGCGCGCATCTCGTTCCCCCAGCGCACGATCACCAGCCAGCCCAAGGCGGGGCAGAAGGTCGACGTCGAGGTACCGACCCACGTGACAGGCCTACTCGACTTCGCCTCCGGACCCGTGGGCACGATCGTGACGAGTTTCGATGTGTGGGGGCATAACCTCCCCAGGATCGAGATCTACGGTTCGGAAGGGAGCCTGGCCGTGCCCGACCCGAACACGTTCGACGGTCCGGTGCAGATCCGGCGCGCCGGCGAACGGGAGTGGCGGGAAGTGCCGATCGCGCACGGCTACCGCGATAACAGCCGGGGGATCGGCCTGGCAGATATGGCCACGGCGCTCCGAGCGGGTCGGCCACACCGGGCGAATGGCGATCTGGCGTATCACGTTCTCGATCTGATGCACGCGTTTCACGAGTCGTCGGCGTCAGGGCAGCACATCGAGATCACGTCGGGCGTCGCGCGCCCGGCACCGTTGCCGCCCGGCCTGCCCGACGGCGCGTTCGATTAGCCGGCACGGGTGACCGACCCGGGAGTCGCGATCGACCTGCGCGGCCGGAACGCCCTGGTTACCGGTGCCGGTAAGGGGATCGGCCGGGCGACGGCGCTGACGCTGGCCCGGGCCGGAGCGGGCATTTTCGGCGTCAGCCGTACTGCGGCGGATCTCGACGAGGTCGGGGAGGAGGTACGCGCGCTGGGCGTGCCGTGGGGATCGCTCGCCATCGAGGTCGTCGGGGCCGCGTCGGCCGGACGCGCCGCTGCCTCCGCGATCGCGGCGCTCGGCAGCATCGACGTTCTGGTCAACAACGCGGGCGTGGCGCGTAACGCCCGGGCGGAGGATGTGACGGAGGATCTCTGGGATGAGATCCAGAACACGAATGCGCGGGGCGCGTTCTTCATGGCCCAGGCGATCGGCCGATCCATGCTCGAACGGGGCCGCGGGCGGATCATCAACGTCACGTCGCAGGCGGCGCTCAACGGGCTCGAGGCCCATGCCGCCTACTGTGCGAGCAAGGCCGCGCTGACGCTCGTGACGAAAGTGCTGGCGATCGAGTGGGGCCCGCGCGGCGTCACCTGCAACGCGATCGCGCCGACCGTCGTCCTGACGCCGATGGGGACGCGGGTGTGGGGCGATCCGGCGAAGGCGGGACCGATGCTCTCTCGTATACCCCTGGGGCGGTTCGGCGTTCCGGACGACGTGGCCTCGGCGGTCCTCTTCCTCGCGAGCGACCACGCGTCGTTCATCAACGGCGAGACGATCTCGGTCGATGGCGGCTTCAACGCGCGTTAGGAGGAGAGCGTGAAACCACGCGTCAATGTCCTCACCCTCGCGACCGACGACATCGAACGCGCGGTCGCCTTCTATCGCGATGGCCTGGGGTGGGCAACGGAGGGGATCACGGGCGGCACGGATCTGTGGGACCCGGTCGTGTTCTTCGACTGCGCGAACGGCATGAAGATCGCGTTCTGGTCGCGCCGCGGCATCGCGCGCGACGCCGGGGTGGCGGAGGGGCCGGCCAGCGGGACAGAGTTCACGCTGGGTTACAACGTCAACACCCCGGCCGAGGTCGATGCGACGATCGCCGACGCGGCGCGGGCGGGAGCACGCATCGTCAAAGCACCGGAGAGCACCTTCTGGGGAGGCTACGCCGGTTGCTTTCTCGATCCGGACGGGCACATCTGGGATGTCGTCTGGAACCCGTACCTGCGCGTCGAGGAGTGAGGCGCGCGCGATGCCGCAGGTGCCCGAAGCCCGCTCGGTCACCACGAAAACTGACGGGTATCGCGCGCGCGCGTGCTAGTCTCGGGGGCCGATGGCAAAAACCCTGATCGTGGCCGAGAAGCGCTCGGTCGCGGATGACTACGCGCGCGCGATCGGCGAGAAGTTCAGTGCCGGCGAGGGGTACCTGGAATCCGATCGGTACGTCGTCTCGTGGGCGGTCGGCCACCTCGTCGGCCTGGCCGAACCGGAGGAGTACGACGAGAAACTGAAGCGCTGGACGATCGCCAGCCTCCCGATCGTGCCGGATCGCTTTCGCCTCGAACCGGACCCTCGGGGGAAGAAGCAACTGGCCGTCCTCGGCCGCCTGATGAAACGTCCCGACGTCGACGAGATCGTCAACGGATGTGACGCCGGCCGAGAGGGTGAACTGATCTTCGCCTACATCGCCGAACACGTGGGCGTCCGCAAACCCGTGAAACGGCTGTGGGTCTCCTCGATGACCCGGGACGCGATCAAGAGCGGGTTCGCGAGGCTGCGCGACGGCGCGGAACTCCGCCCGCTCGAGGATGCGGCCCGCTCCCGCTCCGAAGCCGACTGGCTGGTGGGGATGAACGCGACCAGAGCCGCCACCGTGCGCGCCCGCGCGCTGGGCGGCGTCGTGTCGATGGGCCGCGTGCAGACGCCGACGCTGGCCCTGATCGTGCAGCGCGACGCCGAGATCGATGCCTTTCGCCCCGAGACCTACTTCCACGTGGAAGGTCGCTTCCTCCTGACCGGCGAGGGCGCACGCCGATACCGTGGCCGATGGTTCTCGGGGAGCGACGAGCGGATCGCGGACCGAGAACGCGCCGAGGCGATCGCCGGGGCCGCGACGGGCGCGCCGAGCCAGGTCGCGTCGGTCAAGCGTACCGAGCGGCGCGAACAGGCGCCGCTTCTCTACGACCTGACGAGCCTGCAGCGCGAGGCGAACAGGTTCGGCCTCACTGCCGCGCGGACACTCGCCGCGGCACAGCGCCTCTACGAGGGGTCCTCGGCCGGCGCGCTCATCACCTACCCACGCACACGCTCCCGGTTCCTGCCCGGTGACCAGATCCCTCGTCTGAAGGGGATCGCGTCAAGCCTCGCCGGCGCGCCGGCCTACCGGGCTGCCGCCCAGTACGTCGCCGGTCTCGCGAAACTGCCGCTCGGTCGCGTGATCAACGACGCCCGCGTCGACGACCACCACGCGATCATCCCCACCGGAGATGCGCCGACCCGCGCGCTCAGCGGCGACGATGCCCGCGTCTACGACCTCGTCGTGCGCCGATTCCTGGCCGTCTTCCACCCGGAGGCGCGCTGGGAGGACACCGAGATCGTTACCGAAGTCGCCGCTGAGACGTTTCGCACCCGGGGCCGGCGGCTGGTCGAGGCGGGATGGCGTGCGGTGTACGACGAGGTACCCGCCGACAACGGCGGCGCGGAGGGCGGCGAGGAGAACGGCGAGCAGGACGAGGATGCGATCCTGCCCCGCGTCGCCGCCGACGAGCGGGGGCGATGCGAACTGGCCGAGGCGCAGGAGAAGCAGACGCGCCCGCCCCCGCACTACAGCGAGGCATCGATCCTGTCCGCGATGGAGTCGGCCGGGCGGACGATCGACGATGCGGAACTGCGCGAGGCGATGAAGGACAGCGGCCTGGGAACACCGGCCACCCGCGCGGAGACGATCGAGAAGTTGATCCGGGTCGGTTATGTCGAGCGTGTCGGCCGCACGCTGCGCGCGACCGCGAAGGGACGGCAGGCGATCGGCCTGCTGGGCGATAACCCACTCGTCTCCGCGGAACTGACCGGCGACTGGGAGCGGCGCCTGATCCAGATCGAGCGCGGCAAGGAACAGCGCGCGAATTTCATGTCCGAGATCCGCGCGTTCACCGGCGAGGTCGTGGAGTACTTCCGCGGCATCACCGCCGCGGACGTACGCGCGCAGCGCGCGACGATCGGCCCTTGCCCGAACGGCGATGGCGAGATCCGGGAGAACAGCCGCGCCTACGGCTGCAGTTCCTGGAAGAGCGCCGAAGAGCCGGGATGCGGCTTCGTGATCTGGAAGGCGATCAAGGGGCGCCCCATCTCCCCGGGCGAGGCGCGCACGCTCATCGAGAACGGGCAGACCGACCTGCTGGATGGGTTTCGGACCAACCCTCGCCGCGGCCGGCTCGTTCTCGTCGATGGCGCGGTGCAACTGCACGACGAAAAGGGGAACCGCCTCGACATCCCGGCCGCGGAGCGGGAGACGATCGCCATCTGCCCGAAGTGTGGCGGCGAGATCAAGGAGAACAGCCGCGCCTACGGGTGCTCGTCCTGGAAGAGCCGTCAGGAGCCCGGGTGCGGCTTCGTGATCTGGAAATCGACCGCCGGGCATAACGTGACGCACGAGGAGGCACGCGCGGTGATCGCCGCCGGTCGCTCCCCCGAGCTCACCTTCAAAGACCGTCGGAGCACCTTCGCCGGCCATCTCGTCCTCACCGAAGAGCGTGAGGTGAAAGTGGAGCGCAGCGATGGGAAGGAGATGCCCGCGCCCACACGACGTCGGGCGATCCGGCCGCGGCGGGATGACGGAGAGACTGCCGCGACGACGTCCGGCGCCGGGACGGCGACGACGAGGCGCCGCGGGACATCGGGCGCGACGCGCGCATCGCGCCGCGGTCCCTCCGGCGCGACCACCTCCTCGGCCGTGGTCGATACCGTTCCGACGGTCGTCCGTCCCCGCGCGCTGCCCCCACCGCGGGAGGGCGAGGACCTCCTGGGTCTGCTGACGGCAGCGTCACTCGAAGTGGTGGATCGGCGCGGCAGCGGCGGCGCACTCTGGGTGATCGGCGGTCAGGAATTGAAGGACCTTATGGCCGATCTCGGGCGTCGCGGGCATCGGTTCCTCTTCGCGCCAGAGGGTTCCCGGTCGACGAAGAAGCGGCCGGCCTGGTGGTGCCGCTAGGCGGGCACGAAGCATCGTCGGTCGCGGTTGCGGGGAACAGGGGCGGGCCAGAGGCCCGCGGTCTTGGGGGCGGGACCAC
>CAZHZF010000066.1:0-6975 GCA_964536925.1 uncultured Dehalococcoidales bacterium
TCCCGCTCAGACTACCATCGCCACGTCATATGGCGCTTCCGGACACACTCGCCGCGATCGTCGCCGAGGGCACCGTCCCTGGCCTGATCGTCGCCTGGCGCCGTGCCGATGGCCCGATCCACCACGCCGTGCGGGGCACGGATGAGACCGGCCGCGTCCTGACCGCGGACGCACCGATGCCCATCGCGTCGATCACGAAACTCGCCACCGCGCTGGCGATCCTCCGCCTCGCCGACGGGGGCAGGGTCGATCTCGACGCACCGATCGGGCGGTGGATTCCCGAGGCGATCGCGGGGACGCGGGACCTGACACCGCGCCATTGCCTCACCCACACCGGCGGCCTGCCGGCCGATGTCGACGGCGCGCGGGCGCCCTACCGGCCCGGCCTCGATTGGCCGATGCTCGCCGCGGCCTGCGCCGCGACCGCGCCAACGCCGGCGCCGGGCGTCTCGGTGATCTACTCGAATGTGGGGATCGGCCTCCTCGCCGCCATCGTCGAGCGGGTCAGCGGGACCTCCTTCCTGAAAGCGGTGCGGACGCTCGTCTTCGCGCCGCTGGGTATCGGCGGCACGCTCGGCGAGGAACCGACGCAGTCGCCCATCCGCGTCGCGGGCGTCGTCCCGCCGCTGAAGCCCGGAGAGGAGCCGTCGCCGCTGGAGTCGATCAACTCCCGGTTCTGGCGGAGTGTCGGCTTCCCCTGGGGTGGAATGGTCGCCACTGCCGAGGATGCACTCCGCCTGGCCGCGGCGTTCGCCGGCCGCCCCCATGGCTTCCTGAGTCACACGATGCGCGCGGAAGCGACCCGCGACCAGACCCACGGGCTCGGCGGGGGAATGCCGGTGTTCCAGTTGACCTGGCCCACCAGTGCCTGGGGCCTCGGTGCGGAACTGCAGGGGAGTAAGGCGCCGCACTGGGCGCCGCGCGAGGCCGGTCCCGATTCGTTTGGCCACGTCGGCGCGACGGGGACGATCGCATGGCACGCGCCTCGGTTCGATACGACCTGGGCGATGTTCGGGCCACGCTTCTTCCTCCCCTGGATCACCGACATTGGCCCACGGGTCGGTTCGGCGGTCCTGCGCGAGGCCGCCCAGGGCTGACCGACCGCGGCAATGGGTCGTCCTGCGCGCAGCGGAACGGACTGTGTCCGCGGCGCCCGCGAGCCCCGTCAATAGTCCGGAGCGCCGAAATCGTCTTGCTATCATCGCGGCCACTTCCTTTCAGATCGGAAGCCCCGCGGAGGTCGTACGTGCTCCTCACCAACAGTCTGGGCATGCGCAAGGAGCCGTTCACGCCACGCGACGGCCACGTCGGCATCTACGTCTGCGGCGTCACCCCGTACGATACGACGCACGCCGGGCACGCCTTCACCTACATCTCGTTCGACGTGCTCATCCGGTACCTCCGTTTTCGGGGCGTGCGCGTCACGTACGTCCAGAACGTCACCGACATCGACGACGATATCCTCCGCAAGGCGAAACAGGTCGGGCTGACATGGCTCGAACTGGGCCAGCAGGAGACCGCCCGGTTCCGCGCCGACATGGACGCGCTGAACTGGATCGCCCCGGATCACTATCCGCTCGCGACGCAGGAGATTCCCGAGATCATCCGCATCGCGACCGGCCTCATCGAGCGCGGCTTCGCGTATGTGAAGAACGGCAGCGTGTACTACGAGGTGCGGAAGGACCCCACCTTCGGCGAACTCGCCGGGCTCGGCTACGAGGAAGCGCTCGCGATCGCGAACGAGCGAGGCAACTATCCGGACGATCCGAACAAGCGCGACCCGCTCGATTTCGTCCTCTGGCAGGCGGCCCAACCGGGCGAACCGACCTGGGCGAGCCCGTGGGGCGAAGGCCGCCCCGGCTGGCACATCGAGTGTTCGGCGATGTCCACCCGTTACCTCGGCGCCACGGTCGACATCCACGGCGGCGGGTCGGACCTGATCTTTCCCCATCACTCCTGCGAGACCGCGCAGACGGAGCGCTATACCGGGGTGAAGCCGTTCGTCCGCTGCTGGATGCACAGCGCGATGGTGCAACTCGACGGCGTCAAGATGTCCAAGTCGCTGGGCAATCTGGTGATGGCGCGTGAGGTGCTGGCCCGCGCGCCGGCGGATGCGATGCGCCTCTATCTCTCCAACCACCACTACCGGCAGGTGTGGGACTGGAAGGAGCCGGAGTTCAATCAGGCCCGCGCCTGGGCCCGCGCCTTCGCCGCCGCGGCGAATGGGTCCGATGGCGCCGCCGGCCGACCGGAACTGGACGCCGGGCCGTACCGGACGCGCGTCCTCAACGCGCTCGACGACGATCTCCGCACGCCCGATGCGATCGCGGCGCTCCGTGACCTGGCGACCGCGGTGGGCGAGTCCCGCTCGACCCACGACGTCACCTCGGCGCGCCAGACTCTGCGCGATCTCGGTGGGCGAATCCTGGGGTTGACCTTCCGGGAGTAGTGGCCTCGCCCGGCCCTCCCCCTCCAGCAGAGGGAGAGTCCGCGCCGCGGCCGTCTATTTTTTAGCGCGAAGGATGACGAGCCGCCGATTGTTCGCTCGCGCGGCGATGGCGGCGTAGGATCGATGGGGTGAGGGGGCGGTCAGAGATCGCGGTCGCGCTCGGCATCATGCTGGTCGCAACGCTCGTCATCGTCCCGCTGGCGCGGGCGGCACCGGCGACACGGATCGCGGTCGATCCCTGTCTGGAGCGTCTGATTGCGTCGCGCCTCCAGGAGGCGCCGGGGACGTTCGCGGTTGCGGCGGCCGACGCCACGACGCTGCGCGGTGCCATGGTCGACGGCGAGCGTCTCTTCTACGGGGCGAGTCTGTACAAACTCTGGATCCTCGAATCGGTGTACCGCGCCGTCGAGGCCGGCCACATGCGGTGGGACGAGTCGATCCCGGTGCCGCAACACGAGGAGCCGACGCCGACGGCCGTGCCGGGGGCGACCGCGACGCCGTTCGATCCGCACCAGACGCCGACTCCCGTGCCCACACGCACGATCGATCAGGCCGTGGAGGAGATGGCGACCCTCTCGGCGAATCCGCCCGCGCTCGCGCTCCTCGACAACCTCGACTTCCACCTCATCCAGGCCGTCGTCCGTTCGCACGGGGGTGGCGGCAGCGCCTTCGGTCTGGGCGCCAATCAGGTCAGCGCGGCGGACATGCTCGCCTTTCTCCTATGGCTCGTCGCGCCGGACGCGCCCGATGTCGAGATCCGCGCCGGGATCGTCGACCGGATGGCGCGCCAGGCGGTGCGCGATCGCATCCCCGCCGGCGTGCCTCCGGGCATCGTCGTGGCCAACAAGACGGGCAATGAAGAACTGGCGATGCACGATGTAGGCCTGATCTTCGCGCCCGCCCACACGATCGCCCTGGCGGTTCTCTCCGACGGGGTGGACGATCCCTGGGGGGAGGGGTCGCGCTTCGTTGCCGGGCTGACCCGCGCGATCTACGACCAGGTCCAGCGCGGGTGCCCGATGCCCGATGACGGCCGAGGCTTCCTTCTCCGCATCATCGCCGATGAGTCCCCGCGCTCTCTGGCCCGGCGCTATCCGCTCGGGGCACGACCCACGGGCGTGCCAACTGGTATCTCGCTCGATCCCCTCTCCACCCCCCGCGCGACCCCCGCGGCACTGCCCTCGAACGTGGCGCCGGTCATCCCGCCGACGATCTGGCGATCCCCCTGGTGGGTGGGCGACCCGTTCTGATCGCGGGCCGAGCGATAGACTCCCGGCCGTGACTCGCCTGGCGCTGTTCACCCATCCCGATAGCCTGCGCCACGACACGGGCGGTCACCCCGAGCGCGTCGCGCGGATGCACGCCATCCAGCGCGTTCTCGCCGAGGATGAACTCATCGCCCGCCATCCGCTGCGCACCCCGACTCTGGCGACGCGGGAGGAGATCGTGCGCGTGCACGAGGCGGAGTATGTCAACCGCGTCGCGCGGATGGCCGCGCAGGGCGGCGGACAGTTCGACGTGGACACGGTGCTCTCCGAGGGATCGTTCGACGCGGCGGCCGCGGCGGCCGGGGGAGCCATCGCGGCGGTGGAGGCCGTGCTCGCGGGGGATGCGGCGCGCGCATTCGCGCTGGGGCGACCTCCGGGACATCACGCCCGGCCGGCCACGGCGATGGGATTCTGCCTCTTCAACAACGTCGCGATCGCGGCGCAGGCGGCCCGCGACCGGTACGGCCTGCGGCGGATCGCGATCGTCGATATCGATGTCCACCACGGCAACGGGACCGAGGAGAGTTTCTGGGATGACGCCGGCGTCCTCTTCTGCTCCCTCCACCAGTATCCCTTCTACCCCGGGTCGGGCGCGCTGAACGACATCGGCACCGGCGCGGGCCGCGGCTCGACGCTGAACGTGCCCCTGCCCAGCGGATGCGACGATGCGATCTACACCGCCGCCCTCGAACAGGTGGTGATCCCCGCGCTGAGCCGATTCGATCCCGAGTTGCTCCTGCTCTCCATCGGCTTCGACGCTCACTGGGCCGATCCACTCGCCTCGATGCACCTGAGCATTGGCGGCTATGTGGGCCTCGTCGATCGCCTGGCGGCCTTTGCGGACCGAGCGTGTGCCGGCCGCCTGGTTCTCGTGCTCGAGGGCGGCTACAACCTCGAGGCGCTGGCATATGGGACGCTCGCCGTCGCGCGCTCGCTTGCCGGGATGGAGTGGTCCGACCCGTTGGGCCGATCGCGCGGCTTCGTGCCGGTGATGCCCGTGGAGCCGCTTTTCGCGGCGCTCCGCCGGGTCCACGGCCTGGGCGGTCCGCGCTGAGGATCGCTTCGGGCCGCGGGTTGCCCCGCCCTGTTCGTCAGGTACGTCGCCGGCGTGTATAGTGGGTGTTGGCCCGTCGGGTGACGGGTCGTTTTCGTGTCCGACGAATCCCGGGCGGGAATGTCCGGGTTCGGAGACTCTGGAATGGAAGGGGGTGTCGGTTTCGAATGCACGTTGCTCTACGTGATGGAGAGACACAGGAAGCTCTCCTGACGCGTTTCACGAGAGGCGTTCAGCGTTCGGGTGTCCTCAAGGAAGCGCGAGAGCACCGGTTTTTCGTTCCGAAGCCCGAGAAGTTGCGCATCGCGAAGCGGAAGGCTGCCCGTAAGGCTGCCCGACGCGCGGCACGCGCCGCGGCGCGCGCCGCGCGCAGTCGCTGACACCGCACGACCAGGTGTGACGTGACCGCTCCCCTCCGTGTCGGCCTCATCGGCGCGGGATGGATGGGTCACGTGCACGCCCAGTCGTGGGCGGCCAACGCGCCGCGAGGCGAGGTCACGGCGGTATTCGATACCTCGGACGAGCGCGCCCGCGCGCTCGTCGACGCGCGGACGGGTGGTCGGGCTCGGGTCTACAAGGACCTGGGCGGACTCCTGGCCGATGCCGAGATCGACGCGGTCGATATCTGCCTGCCGCACCATCTCCACGCCGACGCGATCGTGCGCGCGGCCAGCGCGGGGAAGCACGCCCTCTGCGAGAAGCCGATTTGCCTCACGTTCGAGGAACTGCGCGCGATTCGCCGCGCGGTGGATGACGCCGGCATCACCTTCATGACCGCGCACAACAACCTGTTCGCGCTGCCACTGATCGAGGGGCGGCGCCTGCTCGCCGAGGGCACGCTTGGCCGGGTGATGCACATTCGCTCCAACGAGGTGGGGCGGAACAGCGGGATGCGCCAGCGTCGATCGCCGGTGGCGCACCTTCCCGCCGCCGAGGCGACCTACGCGTGGCGTCTGGACCCAGTGCGGATGGGCGGCGCGGAACTGCTCGATACCGGCTATCACGGCGCGTATCGTCTCCTTGGCCTCGCCGCCTCGGCCTCCGGCGACTTCGAGGATCGGCCCATCGAGGTCGTGGCGATGCTGGGTAACTACTACATGGAGGAGTTGCGCCCCGGCGAGGACACCGCCAGCGTCCTGGTCCGCTTCGCCTCCGGCGTGCAGGGCGTGCTGGTGACGAGCTGGGCGTTCGGCGACGTCGCTCCGGCGTGGCAGTTCGAGGTTGCCGGGCACCACGGCAGTCTGGCGGGCAACGTGACGCGGCTCGTCCACGCCGCGCACGGCTGGTCCTCACCCGCGGAACGGGTGTGGGAGACCGCCCACAGCGAGACCTATACCCGCGAGGTGACCCACTTTCTGGACGTGCTGCGCGAGCAAGCGCCCCCGCTGGCGAGCTGGCAGCACGCCGCCCGCACGCTGCAGCTCATCCGCGCGGCGTACCGCTCGGCCGAGGAGCGGCGGATCATCCCCATTCCGGAGGATCCGGCGACTCTGTAGTGCCGGTCTCACTCTCCGGCGGGGCGCGTGCCCGCGGCACGCGGAATGTGCGTGAAGGCGACGCGGCCATCGCAGCGGCTGGGCTCCCCGGCGAAGGGTCCTGTGTGGGTCGTCGTCCGCGGAGATCGGTACCACGTCGATGAACGACTTCGTTCCGGGTCCGATGGAGGCGCAGAGCCCGTGGATCGCTCGCCCCGTCGTCGTTCCCGGAAAGGGAGAAGCCCCGGAGGAGCTACCCCCGGGGCTGCCGATCGTCCTCGGGTGACCTCTCGGTCACCCTCGGGTAAGGAAGGGAAGGAAGGTATCGCGCGTCGATCACCGTAGTGCGCGCCGGAGCGGAGTGTCTGTCGGGCGCATTCCCGACCTCGCGTCGGGATTCGTGCGATCCCGCACCCCACTCTGAATAAGGGTGGCGAACGGTCGGGCGCCATTGCGCCGCGGGCGTTCGCCCGCTACTCTGCCCGCCGCGTTTATGGATGTGGATCTTCTCGGGCGGCGCGTCGCCCTTCCGGACGATGCCGGGCGCGTGGCCGACTTCCTGGTCCAGTGGATGCAGGCGCGGCAGTACGGCTTGAACCTGCCCTCCCGCGCGGTTCTCGCCAAACGTGTCGAGGCCTTCACCCGTTCCCGACCCGGCTCGCAGATCTACTGGGAGCGTGATGAGGCGCTCCACGCCACCTGTTCCATTCAGCGCCGCGCGACCGGCGA
>CAZHZF010000066.1:7075-12801 GCA_964536925.1 uncultured Dehalococcoidales bacterium
CGACCGCTCGAGGCGGGCCGCGATGAGGAGATGTACATCGCCGTTCAGCACGAGGCGTTCAGTTCCGACCCTCTTGGCGCGGGACTGACCGCGAGCGACATCCGACACCAGATCGAACTCGGACTGGCCGAACCGGCCGACTTCTTTCTCGCCGAGATCGAGGGCCGCGTGGTTGGGGTGGCGCGCTGCCTGTTCGATGCGGATGGTTGGAACCCCGACGGCGGACCCTTCGCCGAGATCGTCGGCAACGGCGTGCTCGATCCCTATCGGCGGCGCGGCATCGGTCAGGCGCTCATCGGCGCCCAACTCGCGCACCTGGCCCGGCGGGGCGCGACATCGGCCTGTCTCACCGTGCTCTCCATCCGCCCCGAGCTTGTCGCCCATTATCAGCGGCTGGGCTTCGCGGAAACCGGTCGCCAGACAATATGGAGTGGCCCCGAGAACGTGTAAGAGCGTAGACTTGCTATCACTCAGGAAGCTGGCAAGGGGAGGCCGCGATGTTTGCTGTGCGGTCGAACGAGTCCACGATTCCGAGCGATGACGAGCTCGGGTTCTGCCCGATCGCGCGAGCGGCAAGGCTGCTCGGCGATACGTGGACGCTCCTGATCATCCACAACCTGGCGGATGGCGCGCGCCGCTTCTGCCAGCTCGAGCAGAGCACGGGCATGAGCCCACGCGTCCTGGCCGGTCGGCTTCGCGAACTGGAAGCCAGCGGCCTGCTGACCCGCACGCAGTACGCCGAGATCCCACCGCGCGTGGAGTACGCGCTGACCGAGAAGGGCTCCGGCACGCTGCCCACGCTCTCGTCGTTGCGCCGGTTCGGCGCCACGTGGCTGAACGACCAGCCATCGGCGGCGCTCGACGAAAAGCGCACGCGCCAGGTGACGGCCGCGGGCGCATAGCCCGGCGGTCGTCACCCCGCTTCAGTCCCGATCTCCCACGATGCGGGGGTCGAACTGAACCAGACCGGTCCACAGGGGTGCCGGCACACATACCAGGAGGGAGGGCCAGATGACCGAACGAGCGAACTATGAGCGGGTCACGCTGACCAGCGCGGGACGCGCCCAGTTGAGCGAGGAGGCCGCGCGCCTCGAGGTACGGCTCGCGGAACTCCGGGAGTTGCTCGAGGAGGCGCACGCCGATCGCACCGCCGACGACGACGAGCGCGCCGCGGCGCTGGGGTTGCTGGACGAGCACTCGCGCATGGAAGCGCGCCTGGCGGAGATCCGCGCGCTTCTGGAGATGTCGGCCGATGCGCAACCGGTCAATACCGACGTCGGCAACGTCGGGACCAAGATCAAGGTGCGCGATGAGGATGGCGTCGAGGAGGAGTACACGCTCGTGTCCGCCGCCGAGGCCTCACCCTCGGCCGGGCGCATCTCGGTCCAGTCGCCGCTGGGCCGGGCGCTGCACGGTCGGCGCGTGGGCGAGAAGGCGGAGGTCGTGGCGCCCTCCGGCCGATGGCAGATCGAGATCCTCGCGATCGAGGCGGCGGCGTAGTCTGGCTCGTTGGCGCGGGCGGAATCCCGCGCCGCTGAGCCGTCAGACGATCCGGCGCGGCGCGATCGGTCCCAGCCGGCGGATCTGCACGAGTTGCCCCACCCGCGCCGCGTCGGCCGCGATGCCCCGCAGCGTCACGAAGACCCGGCCGTCCGGGGCGACGCTGAGCGAGGTCGGGCGGTCGAGGTCGTCGCTGAGGACGGTCGTCTGGCCCGCCCCGCCGAGGCGTCTCAGCACGCCCGCGTTCTGGCCGGGTGGACTCTCCAGGACCACGACCGCTCCCGTCGGCTCCACTCCGACGGCGATGGGCCGCGCGAGATCGCGCGCGACGAGCGAGATCGAGCCCCCGGTGGGTTCGACGCGTGCGATCTCTCCACGGCCGGCGAGCGCGACGAGGAGCGTCCCGCCGGAATCGAACGCCATGCCACGAGGCTCGGCGCCCGCCGGGAACGATGCGTGAACCGTCACCGCACCGGCGATCGGCCGGCCCGTTCCGATCGTCACCGACCAGACACGGTCGGCGCCGGCGTCTGCCACGAAGGCGATGCCCCGCGCGCGATCGATGATGACCGCGGAGGGGTCGATCGCGCCACGGGCGCGGAGATCGACCAGCGGCGCCAGGTTCCCGGCCGCATCCGGGCCGAGCAGCGCCATGCACCCCGGCACCGCGCAGCGCGAGACGGCCACGACCAGGCTGCCGTCGCCGGCCAGGGCTACCCCGACCGCGCCGCCCGTCGCATCGGTCGCATCGGTCGCCGGGAGCGGGACGAGGCGCTGCCGGCTGCTGCCGGTGGAGACCCACACGATGTCGCCCGCCTGGCCCGGTTCGCCGGCGTCGATCACGACGACACCTTCATCTTCCATCCAGAGCGCGGCGCGGGGCGCGGCCAGTCCGTCGGCGAGGAGTCGCTCTTTCTGCCGCCAGTCGCCGGTGAACGCATAGACCAGTGACAGGAGGAAGAGCCCACCGACGATCGCGATCGAGAGGAGGACCGCGCGGCGACCGCTGACCGGGCGGGGCAGCACCCCCTCCGGGTCACCCTGACGATCGGCGCCGGAGAGGCGTGGGGAGGCGCTCACGGCCAGCGATTGTCGGCCCGCGTCGGGTCCCCGTCGAGGATTGGGGACGATGGCATCGCGATCGGTTCGGGTTCATACTTCGCACATCGCGACCGTGGGGCGTTCGATCCGGTCGATGGGGACCTCTCCCGTTCGCGGACTCCCTGTCCCGTGAATACCTCGCCGGCTCTGCCGGGAGCCACCTGTCCGGCGTGCGGCCAGGGCATCGAGAGCGATCGCGCCTTCTGCCCCCATTGCGGCGCGCGCACCGGGCGCCGCTCGGCCGTGTACACGCTGCTCATCGGCGTGCTCGCGCGGATCCTCCACGTGGCCGCCTACCGGCACCGCGCGCTGAGCCTCACGCTGCTGGCGATTGTTGTCGGTGCGGGTGTCTACCTCTGGTCGAGTCAGCGCGCGGCGGATCCCTGGGTGCAGTGCCTGGGGATGGTCGACGACACGGCCAGGACCGCCGAAGCGCTGCAGATGTGTACGCGTGCGGCCGCCGCGAACCCGGGCCTCGCCACGGCCCACACAGCGTTGGCCGTTCTCTATCGTCGCCAGGGCGATGAGGCCCGGGCGCTGATCGAGACCGAGCGCGCGCTGGCGATCGATCCGGCCGAGCCGCTCGCGCTCAACATGCGCTGCTACATGCTGAACGGCGGCGATTCGCCTCGCTACGACGAGGGCGTGGCGGTGTGTGCCCGCGCCGCCGAGGTCGATCCCGACGGGGCCTCGGTCCACCTGAATAACCAGGCGTGGGCGCTCGCCCGCCTGGGCCGCTGTGCCGAGGCGCTCCCGATCGCCGAGCAATCGCTCGGTCTCGAGCCGAGCCAGCACGCGACCCTCAACACGAAGGCGTACATCCAGGTCTGCCTGAGCCGGTATGGCGATGCGCTCCAGACGATCGCCGCGATCGTGCCGCAGCAGGATCTGGACGCCTGGGACCACATGGTGCGGGCCGCGGCGCGGGTCGGTCTCAATCAGTTCGACCTGGCGCTGGCCGACATCGCGACCGCGACGAGCATCGACCCCGCCGAGACCCGCCGCGAGGTGGCCGCGAATGGCTGGTTCGCACCGCTCCGCGCCACACCGGCGCGGGCCGCTCTCCTCGATCGCGCGCTGGCGACTCCGCCCCGCGCGAAGGCGTGAGATCATCCACCGTCCATTCTCCTGAGGAGCATCGCCCATGCTGATCGGCTTCCGCCCCAATCCGCTGTTCGAGAAGTACGGCTGGGCGCCGGGCAGGGAGTGGGACCGGCAGGGCGCACTGGCGGAACTGGAGTTCTGGCGACGCCAGGGCGTGGCCATCGTCGAACTGGCTTCCGACCTCCGGGCGACCGATGGCGCGTTCTTCCGCTTCTCCGATGCCGAATGGCGCGACCTGCGGTCGCTCGTCGCGCAGAGCGGCCTGCCAATGCACTCCGTCCTCGCCTGGCGACGCATGCTCTGTCGCGAACCGTGGGCGACGACGCAATCGGCCGAACTGGACCGGATCACCTGGGTCGCTGAACTGTTCGGGGTGAAGGTCGTGACGATCATGATCGCCTTCCCCTGGTTTGGCACGCCGGGCCACGATCAGCCCCGGCGGCGGTTCCGCAGCCTGACCGATGCGACCGAGGGCGACTTCACGCTGGCCGCCGAGCGGTTGAAGGCGTACGCGCGCCGGCTGTCCGGGTTCGGCGCCGCGCTGACGCTCGAGATGCACGACGATACCCTGCACGACACGGCGCGATCGGCGCTGCGTCTGCGTGAAATGATCGGCGAGCCGAACGTGGGCGTGAACCCGGATACGCTCGATAACGCGTGGCTCTACCCCGGCCTCCCCCTGGGCGATGCGATCGCCCAGGCGCGCGAGGTTGCGCCGTACGTCAACCACTGGCACGTCAAGCAGTTCCGCCGCGCCTGGAGCGCCACCGCGTGGACGGGTGGCGACTGGATTCTGGGCGGCGCGCACGTGGATGAGGGCGATCAACCGATCGCGGCCATGGGGCAGGCTTTCTGGGATGCCGGCTTCCGCGGCGCGGCGATCCTGGAGAGCGGCGGCGGCGCCGACTTTACCGCCGCGCTCCGTCGCCACGTGACCTACCTGCGCTGGTTGGTCGAGGAGTACTGGCCCCGCGCCTGACGGCCGCCCGATCATCCCCTCTTCGGGGCCCGGGAGAGGGGGTCAGGGGGTGAGGGCGATCCCCTGGAACTGCCGCGCTTGGACCTTCAGCACCGCGTAGAGCGCCTCGAACCGCGGCACCGCCACCCCGTGCTGCTTCGCCAGCCGGACGACCGACCCCGGAAGAAATTCGAGCTCAACCCGCCGCCTGTTCGCGTAGTCTCGCTGGAGCGAGGACGTCTGGCCCGGGGGCGCACCCATGAAGTTGGCGACGATCCGGTCTGGCGCGTCCTGGGGAATTGTGAATCCGGCGGCCCGCCCGACCGCGGCGACCTCGCCGACCATCGCGTGGTAGAGCGCCATCGCCTCGGGCGTCTCGCGGGTGATGCCGATGGGCGTCTGGCAGAGCGCGCTGATCGTCGCGTGCGGCGCGACGAGGACGAACTTGTCCCAGATCGCCTGGCGAGCGTTCGTCGAGAGTTCCACGTCGAGTCCGGCCGCCTTCATCACGGCGAAGATCGCCTCGACGCGAGCGGAGGTGCCGCCGCCCGGTTCACCGAACGCGATCTTCCGGGAGAAGCCGTTCTCGGCCACCACTCCCGGATCGGCGATGCCCGCCGCGACGTAGGTGACGCCGGCGAGAACCCGGTCCGCACCCAGGCGCGCGGTCAAGTGATCGACGCTCTCCACGCCGTTCTGCAGCGTGAGCACGGCCGCGTTGCCGGTGACGGCCGGGGCAAGCGCGTCGAGCGCGGTCGTCGTGTCGTACGTCTTGACCGTGAAGAGGGCGAGGTCGATCGGCCCCGCCTCGCGCGGATCGGCCACCGCGCGAACGGCGACGCGGTGGGTCTCGCCCTGCGTGCGCAGTTCGAGCCCACGGGCCCGAAGCGCCTCGAGGTGGGCGCCCCGGGCGACGAACGTGACGTCGTTCCCCGCACGCGCGAGCATTCCGCCGTAATAGCCGCCAACGCCGCCGGCGCCCATGACCGTGATCCGCATCCCGTATCTCCCGCGGGGCCGCCTCGTGGCACGGCCGCGCTCCGAAGTATGACCGCTCCGGCTC
>CAZHZF010000067.1:0-12178 GCA_964536925.1 uncultured Dehalococcoidales bacterium
TCGGCACAGCATACGGCCTCGACGCATGGGCCGGCGCCGGCACGCCGGTCGCCACCCTCCGGATCGGGGAATCCCCCGACGCACCGCGGTCCGGGGAACGCCAGACTGTGAACGCGACGCTTGAGACGGGAGGAGTGAGGGGCGGCGCCCGCGACCGGGACGTCCGGCAGAGGACGACGGGGCGAAGCCAGTGGGTCGCTCGATGAGTCCATCGAGCGCGTACCTTCCCTCCCGCGGGAGGATCGGGGCCGCGAGGCTCCCGGTCCTCCCGTCGCATTTCCGGGGCAGTGGCGCGACGTGCCGGCGCTGCACCACGGGGGGCAACGGATAGAGGTAGAGGTCCCGGGGAGGCGAACCCGCCGCTATAGCGCGGACGCGCCGCGCGGCACCCTTGCCCGCGCCACCGGGCGGCTGCGACGATGCACCGCCGAGGGAGGGACGTGCCCGTGTGCCGGAGCATTCAGATCCTGCGAAATGGCGGCGCCATCGCCGACGACGCCGCGATCGCCGCCGCCGCGCGACAGTTCGTGCGCAAGGTGAGCGGCTTCTCGCGCCCGACCGCCCGCCATGAAGCCGTCTTCGAATCGGCGGTCCGGGAGATCGCGGCGACGACGCGACGCCTGCTCGACGAGGTCGCGAAGAACCTCCCGCCGCCCACGCCGGATCAGGCCTGGACCCCCCGCCGCTCCCGCCGCGTGCTGCCGGGACCCACCGCGTGATCGTCGACTCCCACTGCCACGCCTGGCGCCGCTGGCCCTACGAGCCGCCGGTTCCCGATCCAGAGAGCCGCGGTCGCGTCGAGCAACTCCTGTGGGAGATGGATCGCTGCAACGTCGACCGCGCGGTGCTGGTCTGCGCGCGCATCGACCACAACCCGGAGAACAACGACTACGTCCACGCGAGTGTGCGCGCTCACGGCGCCCGTCTGGAACAGTTCGCGGACGTCGACTGCTTCTGGTGGCCCACCTACCAGGCACCGGGCGCCGCCGAACGGCTGAGCGCGGCGGTCTCACGCTATCGCCTGAAGGGGTTTACCCACTACGTCCGGGCCGACGACGATGGCTCCTGGTATCTCGGCGCGGAGGCGCGGGCCTTCTTCTCGGTCGCGCGGACGCACCGACAGATCGTGAGTCTGGCGTTGCCTGCCCGCCTCCAGCCGATGCTCCGACGGTTGGCGAGCGACTTCCCCGAACTCACGTTCCTGTGCCACCACATGGGGTCGGCCAGGGTCGGGCAGCCCGATTCTGTCGCGGCCGTGCTGGGCTCGGCTGCGGTCCCCAACATCTGGCTCAAGGTCTCCGGTTTCCATTACGCGTCCGAGCGCGACTGGGGCTTTCCCTATCCGGACTGCGAGGCGCTCCTCCGCGCGATCGTCGATGCCTACGGGCCGGACCGGCTCTGCTGGGGATCCGACTACCCGGTTGTCCGCCGGGCGATGACGTATCGTCAGAGTCTGGAGGCGTTCCGCGAACGGGCGCATCACCTCTCGGAGGAGGACCGATCGAAGATCCTCGGCGGAACGCTGGCCGGACTGCTCGCGCGTTCCGGCTGACGCTCCTGGTCGTGGCTCTCGGCTGGGGCGCGAGCGCGTGTGGCACTCCAGGGGCGGAGACGATCACGCCCGGGGCGTCGACGCGCGGCGTCATCGTCGCGGGCGGTCCCGGCTCACCGACGCCCGAGCGCCCCGCGACTCCGGAACGTCCCACGGCTCAGCGGACAACCGTCTCGCTCGCCCGCGGCATCCCCGGAACCACCGCCGCGGGTTCACCAGCGACGGCATCGCCACGGCCCACGGCCACCGTCGCACGTCGTTCGCCGACTGCCACGCCCGCGTTCGCCGGACGCGTCACCGCGACGGGTTCGGGACCCGCGGCATCTCGTCCCGGTATGCCCACCCTTCCCGCGGTACCCACGCTCGCGCCGCTCGCCGGAACGACGCCGGTCCCTCGTCTGGGAAACGACCCTCCCGTGGGCGGAATGCCCCCGGTCGCGATCGATACCTGTCCGAACGCCTACCCCATCAAGGCGGTCATCTCGGCGACGGATCGACGCCACTACACCCCGTTGCACATCGCCTATCGCGCGGCGCGTCCGACCCGCTGCTACGCCTCGGTAGCAGAGGCGGAGGCCGCCGGTTACCCCGCGGCGCCGCGATGAACGCACCCCGGAAGGCCCCTGTGCTACGGTGTCATATACAGAACTGGAGCGGGCCATAGACGCGACTGGGATGCCGACTCCCGCCGCGACTCGACCGCTAGACAACGTCTCGGAGACTGTGTCAGTGGGAAAGGTCGATCTCGCAATCGCGATTGGTGGCGCCGCGGGCCAGGGAATCGCCACTCCGGGTAACATCCTCGCCCGCATCCTCGTGCGGCGTGGCCTGCACGTCAATGTGTACGATGCTTACCAATCGATCATCCGTGGTGGGCACATCTTCCTCACGCTGAGGACGAGTGATGCCCCGGTGCTCAGCCATGGCGATCGGCTCGATCTGCTCATCTGCCTGAATCAGGACACGATGGATCGGCACCTGAAACTGATGGGCGCGGGATCGGCCGTCCTCTTCAACGGCGATCGGATCAAGCCGGGCGCGGCGAATTCCGGGGCGCAGCTATGCCCCTTCTCCGTCAAAGGGCTCGCCCCGAATGTGAAGGGCGATCTGGTCCAGAACACGATCGCGCTGGCGGCGGGTCTGCAGTTGATGGGAGTCGACTTCTCGATCCTCGAGGAGATCCTGACCCGCCAGTTCCGATCCAAGGGCGAGGCGGTGGTGAAGGAGAACGTGGGCGTAGCGTGGGCCGGGTACTCCCACGCCGCGGCGCACTTCACGCCGTTCCCCGTCCCCCTGCCGGATACCGGCAAGCCGCTCGCGTTCGTCGATGGCAATACCGCGCTGGCGATGGGTGGCGCGGCCGCGGGGGTGCGGTTCTACTGCGCCTATCCGATGAGTCCCTCCACCGGCGTCCTCCACTGGATGGCGACGCATGGCCGTCAACTGGGGATCATGGTGCGCCAGGTCGAGGATGAACTGGGCGTGATCAACATGGCCATCGGCGCCGCGCACACCGGCGTGCGGGCGATGTGCGCGACATCGGGCGGCGGCTTCGCACTGATGACCGAGGCTCTCGGCGCGGCGGCGATGATGGAGATCCCGGTCGTCTGCATCGACGTCCAGCGCGCCGGTCCGGCCACGGGCGTTCCCACCAAGACCGAGCAGGGCGACCTCTGGCAGGCGCTGGGCGCCGGGCAGGGCGACTACCCGCGCATCATCGTCGCGCCGACCTCGATCGAGGAATGCTTCTCGGTCGTGCCCGAACTGTTCAATCTCGTCGATCGCTTCCAGTGCCCCGGCATCATCCTCTCCGACCTGCTCCTCTCCGAAGGGCGCTTCTCGATCGACCCGGCCGCGCTCGACTTCAACGTCGCGATCGATCGCGGAGAAGTGGTCAGCCCGAACGGCGCGACCCCGGATCAGCACAACGGCCACTACAACCGGTACGAGATCACCCCGAGCGGCATCTCCCCCCGGGCCTTCCCGGGCACCGAGGGGTACGTCCACGTGGTGGCGACCGACGAGCACGACGAGGATGGCGTGCTCATCTCCGACGAGTTCACGAACCCGCTCAAGCGGCAGGCGATGCACGAGAAGCGGATGCGGAAGATGGACGGCGTGCTGGCGCGCCTCGACCCGCCGGAGCTTTTCGGAGCAGCGGATGCCGAGGTCACCCTCGTCGGGTGGGGTTCCACCCGTGGCGTGATCCGGGAGGCGATCGAGCAGCTGGCCGCCGAGGGGATCACGGCGAACAACCTGCAGGTGAAGTGGATCGTGCCGCTCCATGGCGAGGCGATCGCGGCCACCTTCGGTCGCGCCCGCCGCACGATCATGGTCGAGAACAACTACAGCGGGCAGTTCGCGCGCTACCTGCGCTCGGAGACGGGCCTGGTTGCCGACGGCCACATCCGCAAATACGATGGCGAGCCGTTCATGCCCCACCACATCGTGGAGGGTGTGAAGAAAGTCCTGGCGGGGACGCCGCGCTACGTCCCGACCCACGAGATCATGGTCTAGAGGTAGAGCCGATGAGTGTCGTCGTACCCAGCGCCCATCCCGCGAACTCACCGCAGGAGCGTCCGGCCCGACCCCTCCTCACCGTCCGTGATATGAAGGGGAAGGCCGAGCCCGATTGGTGTCCGGGGTGTGGCGATTTCGGCGTCCTCAACGCGCTGAAGCAGGCGATCGTCGAGTTGGGGCTCTATCCGCACGAGGTGCTCACCGTCAGCGGCATCGGCTGCTCGTCCAACCTTCCCGGCTACATCAACACCTACGGCATGCACACGCTCCACGGTCGTGCGCTCGCGGTCGCGACCGGGGCGGCTCTGGCGAATCACGAATTGAAGGTGATCGCGACGGGCGGCGACGGCGACGGTTACGGCATCGGCGGCAACCACTTCATGCATTCGATCCGTCGCAACGTCGACCTCACCTACATCGTGATGGATAACCAGATCTACGGCCTCACCACAGGGCAGATCTCCCCCACGAGCATCAAGGGCATGAAGACCAAGAGCACGCCGCAGGGGAGCGTCGAGAACCCGATCAACCCGATCCCGGTGGCCATCGCGGCCGGCGCGACCTACGTCGCCCGCGGATATACCGGCCAGATCCGCCATCTGGTCGAACTCATCAAGGGGGGCATCACCCACAAGGGGTTCGCCCTCATCGATTGCTTCAGCCCGTGTGTCACGTTCAACCGCGACAACACCCACGACTTCTTCAAGCAGCGAACGTACAAACTGGAAGATCGCGGACACGATCCGTCGGATTTCCAGGCAGCAATGGAGCAGGCGTATATCTGGGGCGACGAGATTCCCACCGGTCTGTTCTGGAAGCGCGACGATCTGCCCAGTCTGGATCAGCTCGAACCGGTGCTGGCATCGGGTGGCGCGCTCGCCCGTCGCTCCCTGGGCATTGCGCCCGAACTCGCGCAGGGACTCGTCCGCGAGTTGATGTGATCGCGGGGCGCGCCCTCACGGGCGTGGCTCAGGCGGCCGCCGAACTCCCCGCGCCGACGAAGACCTCGAACGCATAGACGTCGATCGTCCGCGATGCCGGCCAGCCGATCGCGGCCGGACGGTACAGGGCGATGTGCCCATCGCACGAGGCCGGGAGGTAGTCCTCTACCTCGAGGATCAGCGTGCGCGCGGTCGGAACGTCGACGCGGACGTAGCGTCCCGGCGGAACGCGCTGCCCGGCACGGAGCAGGATTCCCTCATCCCAGAAGTCCACGCCCCGAGAGTAGGAAGAAAGTCCTATGTTTGGATCGGGGAATCACCTGAAAAGTGGCGGCCCGCACCGCCGAGCCAGGCGCTCTCGGGTACGGTCGCCTCCACGCGGGTCCCCTCGCCCACCTCGCTCCAGACCGCGAGATCGCCTCCCAGCGCGGCGAGACGCTGGCGCATGGCGGCGATGCCCAGCATCCGCGGATCGAGAGGCCGCGCCGGATCGAAGCCCTGGCCGTCGTCCACGATGGCGACGCTGAGTGCGCCGCCATCGACTCGGAGGTCCACGTCGATGCGCGTCGCGCCGGCGTGGCGCACCGTGTTGGCGATTGCCTCCTCCACCACCCGGTAGAGGGCCGTACCCACGTGCCGAGGCGGGCGCGGCGGCGGGTCGCACACCGTCAGGGCGATCTCCAGATCGTGCACGGCGGCGAACCGCGCGATGGCGGATCGGAGCGCCGGCACGAGCCCCAGGTCATCGAGCACGCTCGGCCGAAGCCCCTGAGCGCGCCGCAGGCACCGCTCGTGCGAATCGCGCGCCAGGACGATGAGATCGGTGACACGGTCGCGGATCTGAGCCGCGTCGAGGGGGCCCCCGGCGTCGATCTCGTTGACGAGAGCCTGGAGCGCGACCGTGATGGTGGTGAGGACCTGGCCGATCTCCTCACGGAGTTCGATCGCCACCTCGCCCCGCTCGACCTCGCGGGTCTCCATCTCCCGGGCACTCAGCCGCGAGAGCTGCGCGGCGGCGGCCTCGATCTGGTGGCGGTGCTGATCGTGTGCGTCGAGGATCCGGTTGGCGAGCGCGCCGATACGCTCGGTCTGGCGATCGCGAATTGGGCCGAGCTGGACGCGCGCGAGGAGATCGCCGGTCTCCACTGCCACCGCCACCCGCTCCAGCTCGCGGAGCGGCGCCAGCGCCCAGCGCACCAGCAGCGCGTTCGCACCGACGGCCGCGAGCACGCCGACGGCGACGATGGTGACGATGTCCGGCACGCCACCGATCCACAGCGCGGTGTCGGCGCGCTGCCGATCGACGTAGGCGATGGCGCCGGCAACCAGGAGAAGGAGCCCGCCGTTCGCGATGATCAGCTTCAGTTCGAGGGGGACGCGCAGGATTGCCGCGACGGGGGCCTCGCGAGGCGGGCGCCCGGCCGGTGTGGATGCCGCGACCTCGTGCGCGGCGGTGAGGGGTGCCGTCATCAGGCGAGCAAGCCGTGCGTCCTGGCGTAGCGCACCAGTTCCGCCCGCTTGCGGAGGCCCAGTTTGTCCAGGATATGAGCGCGGTGCGTCTCGACGGTCTTGACGCTGATCACGAGCGCCTCGCCGATCTCCATGTTCGTGTACCCCTGGGCGAGGAGACGTAGAACCTCCTCCTCGCGCGGGGTCAGGTGCTCGACCGGACCGATCAGTTCGCCGCGGTCGCGGCGCGCGATGTAGTCGGCGGCGAGTTTCCGGTGTACCGCCGGGGCCAGGAACGTGCCACCGGTCTGCACCTGATGGATCGCCTCGATGAGATCGCTCTCGGCGGCCTTCTTCATCACGTAGCCGGCCGCGCCCGCATCGAGCGCCTGGTAGAGGTACTCCGGGTCGTCGTGCATGGTCAGGATCAGCGCGCGGACATCCGGCGCCCGTGCCGAGAGTCTCCGCGTGGTCTCGAGTCCGTCGATGCCCGGCATGGTGATGTCGATCAGGGCCACGTCGGGCCGCAGGGCAACGATCTGCTCGAGCGCCGACTCGCCATCGCCGGCCTCGCCCACAATCTCGAGGCCGGGCTCCGAGGCGAGCAGGGCCCGGAGCCCGGCGCGCAGGAGAACGTGATCGTCACAGAGGAAGACGCGTGTCATCCCCGGTCACCGGATCGACACGGCCGGACCGGCAACGATGGGCATGGGATTGACCGCGGCCTGGGCCCGCACGAGGAGCACCGGGCGGCGCGCGTGGGTGACGACCTCGGTGGCGACCGAGCCCATCGTCAGCCGGCTGAGCCCGCCTCGGCCGTGCGTCGCCATCACGATGAGCGCCGCGTTCGCCTCCTCGGCCATCTCGACGATGGCGCGTGCAGCCGGCGAGAACATCGAGCGGCCGCGGGCATCGATGCCGGCCCGGCGCACCTCATCGACGAGCCGTTCGATGTACTCCTTCGATTCCTGCTCCATCATGTCGATCGCGCCCATCGAGGGGGCCAGGCCGTTCGTCGGCGTCGGGTCCCAGAACGTCGCCCGCAGGATGAAGAGCGGCGCGGTCAGCTCGCGCGCGATCTCCGCGCCGACGCCGAGGGCGCGCTCGGCAAATCCCGACCCATCGACGCTGACGAGCACGCAGTCGCCATCCAGCGTCGCGTGATGCTCCGCCCGAGCCGGTACGAGCAGCACCGGGATCGCAGAATGGCGCACGACCGCATCCGCGACCGATCCATGGAGCAGCCGATCGACCGCGCCTCGGCCGTGCGTCCCCATCACGATGAGGGATGCGTGCCAGGTGATCGCGTTCTCGACGATCCTCTCCCAGGCGTTCCCGGCGCAGGTGACGACCTGTACGGGCAAACCGGCCTCGCGCACACGGTCGGCGAGTGGCGCGAGGTAAGCGTCGGCGGACTCCACCGACGCTGCTTGACGGACGCGTTCCTCGGGCGGCAGTTCGGGCACGACGCGCAGGAGCAGGAGCGCCGCGTGCATGGGAGGGGCCACGCGGAGCGCCGCGCTCAGCGCGTGCTCGGCGAGGTCGGATCCGTCGAGCGGGACGATGATGGTGTGACGGCTGTCCTGGATCACCTTGCCACCTCCGGTGGGGCCGAACGCGCCCGCGGCGCGCCCGCCCCTATCGGTCGCATCATCGTCAGGCACCGGGCGCCCGGCGTCGGGGCTTTACCCGGATGGACCCGCGACGGGTCTCTGAAGCCCGGAGACGAGCGCGAGGCCTCATCGTCCCATCCCCGACATCGGCGTCGCGGCCACCGCGGAGCGCACGCCAAGCACCGCGGGCAGATCGCCCGCGTTCTCGAAGGTGAGCATCACGACGATCCGTTCGTCGATCTGGAATGGTCGCCGCGTGCCCACGAGCATCAGGTGCAGACCACCCGGTTCCAGGCGGGTGGCGCCGTACGGAATCGGCAGCGCGGGTATCGGTTCCATCCGTGCCACCCCGTTCTCGACCGTCGTGCGGTGGATCTCCACCCGCTCCGAGGCGTCGGAACGCGCGGCGATGAGGCGATCGGCCGTGCCGCGGTTCTCGATTGTCAGGAAGCCGCCCGCGGTCATCCCTCGGTCGACGGCACGAGTCCAGCCATCCGCCACCCGCAGGAGCTGCTCCCGGGCCAGTCGACGCACATCTGCCACCAGATCCGCGGGATCCTGGTCGTAGCCGTAGATCAGGCGTACGCGCGCGCTCTGGTCGAGCAGGTACACGTACGCGCTGTGATCGACCGAGTAGTCGTCCGGGCGCCCCTCGATCGGGCGCTTCGCCGATACGACGCCGAAGGCGCGGTAGGCGGCAGCCAGCTGATCTGGCGTACCGGTGAGGCCGACGATGCGCGGCCCGAAGTTCGCGGTATAGGCGCGCAGACGCTCCGGCCCGTCGCGGTCCGGGTCGACGGTCACGAAGTAGACGTCGAGCCCGGCGCCATCGATACCCAGGTCGCGCACCACCTGCGCGGCGTGCGCCAAGGCCAGCGGACAGACATCCGGGCAGCGTGTGTAGCCGAAGAAGAACAGCGTCGTCCGACCGATCAGATCGGTCTCCCGAAAGGCGCCGCCATCGGCGCGCTGGAGGGTCAGTGTCCCCACATCGTGGGCCGGATCGATCGCGCCGCCGTGCCAGGGCGGCGGCGGGGCGAACGGTCCCCACCGCAGGAGGACGGCCAGCCCGCTCAGTGCGACGATGCCGGCGAGCGCGGCGAGGGCTCCCACGATCCATCGCCCCACCCGGCTGGTGCGCCGCGGCGCGCGATCGTCGGATTCGGAAGCCGGGTCGGGCACGCGCAGCGTCGGCGTCCTCATGCGGCACCTCCGGGAAGAACCTCTACGGTCAGCGTGGAGATCTGCCCCACGGAGCAACTGCGCATCCCGGCGAAGCGGAACCGGCCGGCGGTGGCGAAGGACTGGACGAGCGTGTCTCCGGGCGCGATCGGCCGCTCCAGGAAGTAATGCATCGCCTGGTCGTCGTTCCGGACCACGATCCGCTGACCGACAACGACCCGGAGCGTTGTGGGGATGGCGACGCTGACCGCTCCGGACATCTCCGCGAGCGCCGCCCCGGGTGGGATCGTGATGGTGAGATCGGGGATCGCCGTGGGTGCGAGAGGGGGCGGCGCGCACGCCAGGAGCAGGCCGACGAGTGCGACCATCGCCACCAGACGCACCGCAGTCCACCCCCTCATCTCGTGATTGCACGCCGCTGGGCGCCGTCCTACATCCGGGATTTGCCCGGAGACGGTGCAGGCCGGGACGGACCGCGCTTGGTCCGTCCCGGCCATCCCGCCAGGCCCCGGTTCAGGGTTTCGGCAGCGGATTGATCGGGTTGAAGACTTCCGGGTTCGCTGGCCCCTCGACCTCGAGGATCCCGGCCAGACCCTTCTCGAGGCGGCCGAGACTGTGGTCGACGAGGACGTAGTTGCCGGGGACCTCGAGCTTGAACTCGACGATCGTGGCGCCACCGGTGGGCACCAGCGTGGTCTGCACGTTCGTCACGAACTCGCTCGCCCCCTCGGCGTACACGCGATCGAAGATCTCGCCGATGACGTGGAAACTGGAGGTGAGGTTCGGCCCGCCGACACCGAAGAAGATGCGGACCGTCTCGCCCACGCGCGCCTTCATCGCGCCGTTGGTCAGCGCGCCGACGCTCCCGTTGAACAGCGCGTACTCCGGCTCCTCGTTGAGCATCTTCTCCATCGAGAACTCGTGATGCCCTTCCTGTCCCCGCTTTCCGGCGAGGTAGAAGTCGCCCTGCATCACGTAGAACTCGCGGTCGACCTTCGCGTAGCCGCCCGCCGGCTCGACGACCATCAGGCCATACATCCCGTTGGCGATGTGGTGCGCGACCATCGGCGTGGCGCAGTGGTAGACGTAGACGCCCGGGTTGAGCGCCTTGAATGAGAACGACGCCTCCTGACCCGGCGGCACCTGGGTCACCTTCGCACCCCCGCCCGGACCGGTCGCGGAGTGGAAGTCGATCGAATGGGTCACCTTGCTGGAGGCGTTGTTCTTCAAAGTCATGGTGACGGTATCGCCCTGTCGCACGCGGACCATCGGTCCGGGAACGGTTCCGCCGAAGGTCCAGAACGTGTAGGTGACACCGTCGGCTAGTTTCGCGGTGATCTCCTGCGTCTCGAGCGTCACGTTCACGTTCGCAGGCGTGGTGCGGTTGACCGGCGGAGCCGCGGTCGGAACGGGCAGCGGCTTCGCGTCGGCGGCCGCCGGCTTCAGACTCACCGCTGGCTGAACGACAGCGGCCGGGCCAGGACCGTAGGCGCTCTGATCCGGTTTCGCGGCGGTCTGCTCGGGTGTACCCACGACGAGCTGGCCGACCATCCCGGCTTCCTTGTGACCCGGGATCGAGCAGATGTAGCTATAGACGCCGTTCTTCGCGAGCTTGAAGAGGCCGCTGACCTTCGCACCGCCCGGTGCAACCAGGCGGCCATCGACCCCCTCGATGACGAAGTCGTGTTCGATGAGACCCTTGTTGTCCACCATCACGGTCAGATCGCCCGGTCCCGGGATCGTGACCTCGGCCGGGGCGAACTTGAACTCGGTGGCCACGAGCGTGATCGATGAGGGTCCCACCTTCGCCGCGGGCACCGCCGCGCCCTGCGCCGTGCCGCCGCGGCCGGTGAGAAGCATGTAATTCATCGCCACCATCGCGGCCATCAGCAGGATCGCGATGACGCCGACGAAAGCGAGCAAGGGCCCGACGGAGATGCCGCCGGGCGAGCCAGGTCCACCGGCAGGTGCGCCGGGTTCCGCCGGGGGTCGCGTGATCGTTGCCATGTACGGAAGTCCACCTCCTCGTGTCCTGCGTCCCGCGGACGCGGCGATCCCTCCCCGCATCGGTGGATCGTGTGCGGGACGGTACGGGCGATCGCCCGGAGGCGTCATCAGGGGAAAACCCGCGTCCGCCGCATCCCGAGCGAGGCGCCGCGAGGTGAATGTGCGCCAGGCCGCGCACCGGGCCAGGAGACACGTCTTCGCACCGGAAAGGAAAGGCCGGGGTCCCCGTGGGGGACCCCGGCCTTCGAGGCGAGCGCGCGTCGAGTTACGCGTGGATGGTCGCCGTCCTCAGAGCGGCGGCCTTCTCCTCGCTGGGCCACGGTGTGCCCAGCAGCGGGAGCAGGATCCGGTCCGCGCCGATGAGGCCGGCATTCTTCCAGGCGAGCATCAGGCCGATGGCCAGGAAGAACAGGACCGGGTTGCTGCTCGTGGAGCCGGCGAGCAGGAAGTTCATGTTCATCAGCGCGCCGAAGAACGCCGCGATGCCGACCAGGGCGCCGACGATGAGGCCCACACCGACGAGAACCTCACCCCATGCGATCAGGCCGCCGAACCAGGTCTGCGCCTGGATCTCGATCAGCCACTGCAGGAAGGCGCGGAACCAGTCATAGGTGATGAGCGGTCGAGCCGGCGCCGCGGGGATCGCCACCGCGCGCTGCCAGTACCCGAGGATCGCTGAACCACCACCGAACGCCCACGCCGGGTCGCTCACCTTGTGCAGGCCCGCGTCGAGCCACTGGTAGCCCACGTACACGCGCACCACCAGCCAGAACCATGCCGCGACCGAACTGTTGAACAGGAACTTCGCGATGGGCGGGTCCTCGACGTGGACGCCACCGCGAAGGAGCGACGAGAGCTGTGCCATCTGACTTCTACCTCCTCCTGAGAGATCTCGCCTCGAGCGATGGACCGAT
>CAZHZF010000068.1:0-11868 GCA_964536925.1 uncultured Dehalococcoidales bacterium
CGGCTGTGCGAGCGGCTGGAATGGATTGGCTCGGCTGGTCAGGCGGTGCGCGGATGGACGCCCTGTTTTCAACAGTGGGCGGTCCGAACGAATTGGCCGCCTACCTGCTGGTGGCAATTCCATGCGGCGCCTACGCGAGTACCAATTCCAGATTCACCACCGAGCGGGTGGGCTTTGGTCTGTTCGTAACTGCATGCATCACCGCGTTGGTGTTCACCGGCAGCCGCGCGGGTCTCGTTGGACTAGCAGTAGTGATCCTGGCAACATCGGTGGCGATCTGGATGCGGCATCATCTGCTTCGTAGCAGGCCAGCGGTGCCGCACTGGAGGCTGATGTCAGCCGGCTTGGGATCGCTGCTTCTGATCGGTGCCGTCGTGATGGCGCTTGTCGCCCCGACTGCTCTGCTGCCCACTTCTCCGTATGTACGGCCCGCCGCAGATCGATCATTCATCGACGATTCGGTCGATACGAGGCTCGCGCTCTGGAGGAGCGCCATTGAGGTCGTAGGTACACGACCAATCATCGGCTTCGGACCGGACTCGGCTTCTCAGTCCTTTTCCAGCATCATCGATGCCGGCGCCGAGTTCCCGTTGGTTCCGGCGAACTTCGGTATCAATAGCTACCATAACTATCTGCTCGACACGGCCGCGAGCACGGGGATTGCAGGCGTCTCGTGCGCGCTGACAGTTATTGGACTTCTGTTGGTCCGACTGCGTCGTGTCTGGCAGAAGTCCAATCGCCCGAGTTCGCCTGGAGTCTTCGCACTAGCTCTTGCTGTTCTGGGACTTTTTGTTCACGGGCTGTTCAACCCGGCGTACGTGCTCAACAGCGCGATCTTCTGGGTGCTCGTTGGCGTACTAGGCGCGTACTCCCGTTCGGATGCTGCCGGAAGCCAACCCACATCTCGGGTCGGTGCGGCCAACCACCGAGCGCTGCGTGTCCCACCTTATGTCGCGCTAGGCGCAGCAGGCGCGTCAACCGTTGCCTTCATGGCAAGTGCTCTACTCGCGAACACGGGACCGGCTTGGCCGAGACCGATGGGCGTTCCCGGCCCGCTTCCTCAGCCTGCGCCGTATGTCCTGTCAGCTTTGCCGCAGCCACTCAGTGTCGACCCCAATCCGTCCAGCGCGGGATCCGTGTTCGTCTACAGCGGCATCGTAGCGGCTGCTGTTAGGTCTGGACAGCGCACGATCCGTCCACGGGTTTGAAGTGGACGCCGGTGCAAGTCGGCGAGTTGACCTTCCGCCAGGGGCTCCAGTCAGAATCGGCATTTGCGTCGTGTCCGGCCCCTATCGCCACTACGGGGAGGGCCTGCTTGCGGGGGCGCGCCTCGCTGCGGAGAATCTGCGCGTCCATGGGCGGAAGATCGAGTTGATTGTCGAGGGCGAACCCTCGAGTCATGAGGAAGCGCGGAAGCTGGTTGCAAGGTTCCTCGGCGAAGGCGTGGTCGCTGTGGTCGGTCCGATGACCGCGAGCGGTTGCCACCATATGTTGCCTCTTATGGATGAGCCGCAGGTTCTCGCAGTAATCCCCAGCGTCAGAGACCCGTGGTTGACGAGGCAGGGGTGGCGTCACGTGTTCCGACTGGACTTCGACGGTGGATCGCAGGCCAGTGTGCAAGCGTTGTACGCCGAGCGCCTTGGTGAAACTGCCGTTGTCCTTCACAGCACTTCGGTCTATTGGAGCAGTGTTGCCGAGTTATTTGCAGACAGCTACCGTGGGCACGTGCGTATTAACCAATCGTTTGACACCACGCCGTATGCATGTGCACTTGCGGCCAGAGTGACAGTCCAATACCGGCCTGATGTGATCTACATCGCGGGTGATCAGCCGGAACTCATTGGCATTCTGCGAGAGCTGGCGCGATACAGCCCGCTTTCTCGCATTGTCTTATGTGCAGGGTTAGACAGTGGTGATTTCAACATGACTCCGATTGCGGGACTACGAGAGGTCTACGGCACTGATTGGCGCGCTCCGGATCACAGTTATCCGTCGTTTGCGAGGCGCTATTACAGTGCGAGTCGCCAAGAGCCGCCCTATTTCAGCCCAGAAGGATTCGATGCAGTCGGCATTATTGTCGAAGCGATGGACAAAGTACTGGCCACACCGCAAGGAACCGCGATAGATACGCATGCATTATCGCGACACATTGCCAATAAACATTACAGCGGAGTGACTGGCATCATAAGCTTCAACGATGTCGGCGATCGGCGTGACCAAGGACCAATCAGGATCGATGCGCTAACGCTGACGGGAGGGAAGATCCCGACTAGAATCCTCTGCTTGGAGGCGAACCCGAACGGTACCGACTCGCTCCGGCTCGACCGCGAGGCGCGTGAGATCAGTCAATCCTTGGAGCGCGCCGGCACTTCCGCGTTCGTGTTAGAGGTCCGGCAGGCAACGCGGACTAGGGACTTACGGCAGGCCATGCTCGGTGTGGATCCCCACATTGTCCACTTTGCAGGGCACGGTGCCGGCGCGCCCGGACTGATCCTGGACGACGACGATGGAGTGCCGCGCGCCGTCGCAGGCGGTGCGCTGGCCGACTTGTTCGGGATGTTCAAAAGTGTGCGGTGCGTCCTCCTGAACGCGTGCTTCTCCGCTACGCAGGCCGGTGCGATTGCCGAGCACGTACCCTACGTTATTGGTTTGACCCACAGCGTCAGCGACGAGGCGGCGATTCAGTTCGCGGCGGGGTTCTACGATGCGTTGGCTGCGGACAAGCCGATCCCGTTTGCCTTCGAACTCGCTCGCAACGCTGTGGAGCTTCACGGGTTACGATCTGATGCCGAGCCAATCCTGCTGGCGCGCGATTCTTCGCAGTCCAGATGTCGATCCGTGAATGCAGTCGTGACCGATCTCGCTGATGGGAGCACCGCCAGCAGAGAGTGAACGCCCGCCGCGATGCGCAAACACGGCTGGATCGCACCGGGGGTGGCAGCACGGGCCAGGCATGTGGCCGCAGACCGAACACTCGGGTTCGAGCATCTCAGCGAAGCGTCCGGATTCTCCTATCCCCGGGTCGCGACCCGGGCCATCGATTACGGCCGTCGCGGCGGGGGCACTTTCTATAATCGCGGTATCAAGATGCATCAAAAGCGGTAGGTGGTCATGGTCTATTCAGTTGGCGAAGTTGCGGAGCGGCTCGGCGTGCACTGGCGGACATTGCATAACTGGGAGCGGGCCGGCCTCGTCCAGCCCGCGCGGGCGGGGGGACGCCGGGTCTACAGTGATAAGGATCTGGAGACGCTGGGCCGGGCCCTGAAGCTGACCCGCGAGGAGCGGTTCTCGCCGCGCGCGGCGGCCCTCATCGTCACCCTCGAGCGGCGAGTGGCGGACCTCGAGTCGCGGCTCGGCGAGCGCGGGCACCTGGCAGCGGCCGGCTGATCTAATCTCCTCGCCGCCGGCCAGCCTGTCTGGCGCGAGCGCGTGAGGTCGATCCGGTGCGCTGTACCTCGCTCTCCCTGGTCAACTTCCGTAACTACCGGCGTCTGGATGCTGCCTTCGATCGGCTGAACGTTCTGGTGGGCGATAACGGCCAGGGCAAGAGCAACATCATCGAGGCGCTCCATCTTCTGGCGACGACCCGGTCCGGCCGCTCGAATCTCGAGCGGGACGTGATCAACTGGGATTCGGCGGGTGAGGCCGCCTTCGCGCGGCTGAACGCACGGGTCGACCGTGCGGCCGGTCCCGTCCGACTGGAGATGGTGATCGCGGAGTCTCCACGCACTGAGAACTCCGCTCCCGTCACGTCGAAGAGATATCGCGTCGATGGCGTGAGCCGGCGCGCGGTCGATGTGATCGGCCAGGTCAAAGTGGTCGTCTTCACGCCCCGCGACGTCG
Organism: uncultured Dehalococcoidales bacterium; assembly: GCA_964536925.1. GTDB lineage: Bacteria > Chloroflexota > UBA6077 > FW602-bin22 > FW602-bin22 > VGOZ01. The sequence continues at coordinate 3,844 of CAZHZF010000068.1, forward strand.
AGTTGGTCGCCGGCCCCCCGGCCGAACGGAGACGGTACTTCGACGTCCTCCTGGCACAGATCGACACCCGCTATGCGCGTGCGTTCGCGCGCTACGCCCGGGTCGTCACCCAGCGTAACGGCCTTCTCCGCCTCATCCGTGAGCGGGGCGCCCGCTCCGATCAACTGGCGGTGTGGTCCCAGGAACTCGTGAACACCGGAAGCTACCTCCTCCACCGGAGAATCGTGGCCGCGCGGGCGATCACCGGCCTGGCGCGAGAAGCCCATCGGCGCGTTGTCGACGATCGCGAGACGCTGTCGCTCGGGTATCAGACCACGATTGGAATCCAGGAGCACACATCGAGTGAGTTGCCCGACGTCGCCGCGGCGTTCGCCCGGGCGATCGAGCAAGCCCACGATCGAGAGATTCAGGCCGGGCAGTCACTTGTCGGCCCCCACCGCGACGATCTGCGACTGGAGATCAACGGGCGCTCGGCTGCCGCGTATGCATCACGGGGGCAGCAGCGGGCAATTGCCCTGTCGCTTCGACTGGCCGAGGCGGCGTACATCCGCGAACAGGCCCTCGACTGGCCGATCCTGCTGCTCGACGATGTCATGTCGGAACTGGACGCTCGCCGCCGCGAACGGGTGCTCGCCTCCATCGGCGACGATCAGCAGGTGATTCTCACCTCGACGGACCGGGAAGTACTGGAGCCCTCGTTCCTGGCACGCGCTCTGGTCTACGATGTCCGCGATGCGAGTCTTCAGCCCTCGGTGCGGTGATGAGCGGTCCTCCGCGCCGTGAGGCGACGCCTGCATTCGAGGCGGCGCTGGCGGATCTGCTCGCCACCTCGCCTGGCGAGGAACGCGCGCGCCTCCTCGCGAACGGGCTCAATCGCACTGCGGCGGCCCTGCATCGCCTGGCCCGTGACGAGGCGAGCGCACGCAAAGGCGATCGCTCCTGGTCCGCGTGGGCGAAACTGGTGAACGCGTCGCGCAACGCCGTGCTCGCCGCCAGCATGTGCCGGGAGGTCGCCACCACCCTGCCGGAGCGCGATCCATCGCCGAATGCCTCCGATCCGGCGGATCGCGCGGCGGAAACCGCGTGAGCCACGAGTTCTACGTACGGACCGCGCCGTTTCGCGCCTTCGTGCGCCGCGTGAACGAGATCGTGGATGCCGAGGCCGCGCCGGAAAGGGCAATCGCGAGTCTCAAGGCAAGTTTCAGCGCGCTGCTCCTCGACGATCTGTGGTTGCCCGACGAGTACGCGCGGCCCGCGACCGCCAGCGGCATGGGGTCGGGGATCGGGTCGTTCCTGCTGTACCGGCGCAGCGATCATTCCCTGTCGGTCTCCAGCCTCGTGATCTCGCCAGGAACGATGACGCCCATTCACGATCATCTGGCCTGGGGGCTTGTCGGGCTCTACCGCGGCGAGCAGCACGAGGAAGTCTTCCAGCGGCGTGGTACCGATCCGGATACCGGCGCACTCGATCTGATCGAACGCCGTCATCTGCGGCGTGGAGACTTCTACGATCTGATTCCGCCTCACGGTGATATCCACCGCGTGGTGGCGGCAGACGATGGCCCCTCGGTCTCCATCCACCTGCTGCGGAACGACGTCGGCTGCGTCCACCGGCACAGGTTCGATCTGGAGTCGGCGGCGGTCGCGCCGTTCCGCTCCGGTTATGTCAATGTCCCGTGTACCGACGAGGAGACGACGTGAGCGCGCCCTTCCCGACCGAGCGGGAGCGGGTCGAAGCGCTGCGCCTGCTTGGGCTACCCCGGCGTGCGCGCTTCGACGAGGTTCGGCGTGCGTACCACTCGCTGGCCCGCCAACGTCATCCGGACCTCCGCCACGACGGTGACGACCACGAGTTCGCGGCGATCACCGCCGCGTACGGCACACTGCGCAGGTACCACGGGGTCGCGAGAACCGCGCGAGTCGCGTCGGATGGACCGGTGCCGCCGGTGACCCGCGACGAGCGCTGGTGGCGCGCGTTCGGGCACAAGGTGTGACCTGGCAGGAACCGCCCCCGCTCGATGCCACGGCGCGGGACGCCGCGTTCGGGTGCCTGCGTATCGCGGGGTTGCTGCGACGCGTCGGCGTCGAGTCGGCGTGGCGGTTTCGGCCCGGACCGGACCGTGCGCTCGACCACGCGCGCGCACTCCTCGACGGGGGTGGGATCGTCTGCGAAGTCGGGTTTCCGGTCGATGACCTCGCCGCCGCGGCGGACGACGATGCCGCGGCGACCGAACTCGCCGAACAGGCGATCGCCGTATGGCGGCAGAAGTCTGTCTCCTGAGAGCCATTCCGGCGCGCGCCCGCGGTGCCAAGGGCCAGAATTGAACTGGCGACACCGGCATTTTCAGTGCCGTGCTCTACCAACTGAGCTACCTTGGCGGGGCACTCGAATATACACAGGGCGCCGATGACCGGTCAAACGAACGCCTTCGATCTCGGCCGCTGGAAGGAGTACCCGGACCTCCTGACGGAGAGCCTCTGGATCCTCGGCGCTCGATCGAAGGAATCCGCTCACGTCGGTGACTACTGGGGCAACTTCGTGCCGCAGATCCCGCGGCAGATTCTGCGCCGCTTCACGTCCCCCGGCGACTGGGTCGTCGACCTCTTCAGCGGGATGGGAACCACGCTCATCGAATGCCGCCTTCTCGGTCGTAACGGCGTCGGCGTGGACCTGAACGAGGACGTCGTACGCGCCTCGCGCGAGCGGCTCGGGGCCGCCTCGGGTGATCTCGACGCGGTTCTGATTGAGATCCTGCAGGGTGACGCGACGCATCCCGATGCGGTGGGGTTGGTGCGACAGGTGCTCGCCCGCGGCAATCGCGCCGATGCCGACTGCATCTTCCTGCACCCGCCCTACCACAACATCATCCGCTTTTCCCGCGACCGGCGCGACCTCTCCAACGCGCGCGGCGAGGGCCGCTTTCTCGAGGCGTTCCAGCGCGCCGTCACGCACGCGACGACTCTCGTCCGCCCGGGCGGGCACATCGTGCTGGTAATCGGCGACATCTTTCGGCGCGGCCAGGTGCGGCCACTCGGATTCCTGTGCATGGAGGTGTGCCGACGTTCTGGTCTGGAACTCAGGGCCATCAACGTCAAGGACATCCAGAACACCCGGGGCAAGGGGCACCGGACGAACCTCTGGCGCTATCGAGCCTTCAAAGAGGGGCTGTACGTCTTTCGCCATGAGTACGTGATGTTGTTTCGACGCCCCCCGACGGCCGAGGGGATCACACTCCCGCCAGTTCCCGTCCCCGGTCCAGAATCGCCCTGACCTTCCGTTGGTCGGTGGTCTCGGTATAGAGCCGCATGATGGGCTCGGTGCCGCTGAAACGGATCAGCAGCCAGCTCCCGCGGTCGGTCACCCACTTGTAGCCGTCGGTCGTCTGGACGCGAACGACGCGCTCACCGGCGAGGTCAGCGACTGAAGCGTCTGTCAGCCGATTGATGATCGCATCCCGCTGATCCTGGGGAAACGATGTGTCGTCTCGATCGTAGTAATGGGGCCCAACCTTCGAGAACAGCCACTCGATGAGTTCGGTGGGTTTGCGTCCCGTTCGTGCCACCATATCGGCGACGAAGAGCCCGGCGACGATGCCATCCCGCTCCGGTATGTGGCTGCCGAACGCGTAACCGCCGCTCTCCTCACCGCCCACGATCGCCTGCGTCTCCAGCATCTTCGGCGCGACGAACTTGAACCCGACGCCGGTCTCGTGCACCGGCACTCCGTAGATCTCGCCGAGCCGATCGAGCATCGACGTCGTCGAGAGCGTCTTCACGATCGGTCCGCGGAGGCCACGGACCTCGAGCAGGTACAGCGCGATAAGCGCGTAAGCCCGTAACTGATCGATGAAGGCGCCAGTCTCATCACAGATCCCCAGCCGATCCGCGTCGCCGTCGGTGGCGACGCCCAGGTCGGCCGACCGACCACGCACCGCATCGAACATCGCGCCGAGGTTCCGCGCGATCGGCTCCGGATTGATCCCCGGAAACAGCGGGTTGCGGACAGCATTGACGGGGATCACCGAGGTCGATCCACCGCCGACAAGCCGCTCGATCCAGCCCGCCCCTACCCCGAACATCGCGTCGTGGACGATCCGGAGACCAGCCGAGCGCAACGCCTCGGTATCGACCAGGGTGCGCACCTTCGCCTCGAACCGTGATGACGGGTCGTAGACCTCGATCGCTCCGGTGGCCCGCCCATCGACCAATGGGATCCGACGCGGCGTCCGCTCCGACTCCTGAATGGCAGCGATCCGCGCCTCCAGCCTCGTCAGGACGTCCGGCGCCGCCGCGCCACCATAGGAGCCGCGCACTTTGAACCCGTTCCAGATCGCGGGGTTGTGGCTCGCCGTGATGATGATCCCGCCCGACGCCTGACGGTCGATGATCGAGTACGAGAGGACGGGGGTTGGCGAGCCGGGCTGGCAGAGGATCGCCCGGACGCCGTAGGCGGCCAGCACCTCGGCCGCCGCGGCCGCGAAGTGCTCGCTGTTGAAGCGATTGTCGTAGGCGATGACGCAGGACGGTTGCGCGTGAGTGGCAGCAAGTTCCTCGGCGAACGCCTGGGTACAGATGCGGAGGTTGGCAAACGTGTAGTCGTCGGCGATGACGGCGCGCCAGCCGTCGGTGCCAAAGACGATACGCTGCCGCTCCATCAGGTCCCCGACTGCCAGGAGGACGCGTAGGCGCGCTGCTCTCGGCTCAACCGATCGACCTCGACGCCGATCGCCCGGAGCTTGAGTCGTGCGATCTCCCTGTCGATTGGCTCGGGAACGACGTAGACCTTCGGCTTCAACTTCGCTCGGTTCTTCACCACCCATTCCGCGGCCAACGCCTGGTTGGCGAAGCTCATGTCCATCACCGAGGCCGGATGCCCTTCGGCCGCGCCGAGGTTGACGAGACGGCCATCGGCCAGGACATAGATCTTCCGTCCGTCGGCCATGAGGTACTCCTCAACGAACTCGCGCACCGGGCGCTTCTTCCCGCCGGCGAGTTCGAGCAGAGCGGGAAGGTTGATCTCATCGTTGAAATGGCCGGCGTTGCAGAGGATGGCGCCGCTCTTCATGCGCTCGAAATGCTTGCGATCGAGCACGTTGTACCCGCCGGTTACGGTGATGAACAGATCCCCCTCGCGCGCTGCCTTCGCCATCGGCAGAACGCGGAATCCATCCATCACCGCCTCGAGTCCGCGGAGCGGATCGACTTCAGTCACGATGACCTGCCCGCCCATACCGCGCGCCCGCGCCGCGACGCCACGGCCGCACCACCCGTACCCACACACCACGATCGTTCGTCCGGCGAGCAGGATGTTCGTCGCCCGGATCACGCCATCCAGCGCGCTCTGCCCGGTGCCGTAGCGATTGTCGAAGAAGTGTTTGGTCATCGCCTCGTTGACGGCGACGATCGGGTACTTGAGCACTTTGTTCCGCTCCATGCTCTGGAGGCGGATCACGCCCGTAGTCGTCTCCTCCGTGCCGCCGATGACGCGGGTGATATCGCCCGCCTCGCCCTTATGGAGGACCGAGACGAGGTCCGCGCCATCGTCCATCGTGAAGTCGGGCTTCGCGGCCAGGACTGTCCGGATATGCCGGTAGTAGGTGCCCTCGTCCTCCCCCTTGATCGAGAAGACGGCCATCGAATGCTCTGCAACGAGCGCCGCGGCGACATCGTCCTGCGTCGAGAGCGGGTTAGAGGCGCAGACCCACAGTTCAGCGCCGCCCTGCGCCAGCGTGATCGCGAGGTTCGCCGTCTCGGTCGTCACGTGCAGGCACGCGGCGATCCGCAACCCCTTGAGCGGCTTCTCACGGGCGAAGCGGTCGCGAATCTGCCGGAGCACGGGCATCTCTGCCGCGGCCCATTCGATCCGCGCCCGACCGCGGCTGGCCAGACCAAGATCTCGGACATCACTCTTCGTCGCCACGGCGGCTACCATCGTCAGAACATCTCCTCGTCGAACTCGGTGTACTTGCGGAACATGCGGACGCGATCGGCGATCTCGTCACGCGTCAGCGTGGTCAAGCGGCCCACGCCGAACTCCTCGCAGGTGTAAGAGGCGACGACTCCCGCCACGACCACGGCCTGCCGCAGCGCTGCGTCATCGATGCGTCGGGCACGGACGAGGTAACCCACGAACGCCCCGGCGAAGGAATCGCCCGCACCAGTAGGATCGCGGACTTCCTCGAGCGGATAGGCCGGTGCGACGAAGTGCTCGTCGCCGTGAAAGAGCACGGAGCCATACTCGCCCTTCTTGACCACCACGATACGTGGTCCGAGATCCTGGATGTACCGAGCGGCGTGGACGACGTTGTGGCTCCCCGCGAACTGCCTCGCCTCGGCCTCGTTGATGAGCACCGCGTCCACCCTCCTCATCACGCTCGTGAGGTCCGTGTGGTTGCCCTGGATCCAGAAGTTCATCGTATCCATGGCCGTGAATGCCGGACGCTCCACCTGATCCAGCACCTCACGCTGGAGGCTCGGGGCGATGTTGCCGAGGAACAGGTTGTGACTGGTTCGATACGACTCGGGTATGCGCGGCCGGAATGCCGCGAACACATTCAACTGCGTATCAAGTGTGTGCGCGACATTGAGGTCGTACTCGTAGCGGCCCGCCCAGCGAAATGTGGCCCCCGATCGGACCTCGAGCCCAGTGATGTCGATGCCGCGTTCCACGAGGCTCTCGAGGTGCGCCCGTGGAAAGTCCTCTCCGGCGACACCGACGATCCCCACGCTGGCGAAGTGTCGGGCCGCCAGCGAAAAATAGGTGGCTGAGCCCCCCGCGACCTCATCCGCCCGACCAAACGGTGTCTGTAGCGAATCCAGGGCGATCGAACCGACGACGACGACGTCCGGCACGGTCAGGCCGGTACAGTCACTGGACCCGGCAATGTTTCCCCGGCCCGGAGTCGGCTCAGTGATTCGGTGTAGTCCGGCACCGCCACACCACGCTCGGTGATGATTCCGGTGACGAATCGTGCCGGGGTCACGTCGAAGGCTGGATTCTCGATCGCGATTCCGTGCGGCGCGATACGCACCCCGCCGAACGTGGTCACCTCGTCTGGCGATCGCTCCTCGATCGGGATCGCATCCCCATCGAACAGCGAGAAGTCGACCGTGCCGAGCGGCGCCGCGACGTAGAACGGGATCCCGTGAGCACGGGCCGCGAGCGCGACGCCGTAAGTACCGATCTTGTTCGCGACGTCTCCGCTCGCGGTGATGCGATCCGCGCCGACAACGACGACATCGACACGACCGAGCTTCATGAAATGCGCCGCGGCATTGTCCGTGATCAGTGTCGCGGGGATCCCGTCCTGCGCAAGCTCCCAGGCGGTCAGACGGGCACCCTGCAGAACCGGGCGCGTCTCGTCGACAAGGACCTCGCGGACGCGGCCCGCTCTGTAGGCGGTGCGGATCACCCCCAGGGCGGTGCCGATGCCCGTCGTGGCGAGCGCTCCCGCGTTGCAGTGGGTGAGAACCCGGCTACCCGGTGGGATCAATGGCGCGCCATGGGCTCCAATCGAGCGGCAACTCTCTTCATCCTCGCGGTGCAATTCCTGGGCAGCACCGACAAGCAGGGCCCGGCCGTGGTCGACATCGGTGGCCCGGTCCAGAACTCGTAGCGCGCGGTCGAGCGCCCAGCGGAGATTCACCGCGGTCGGGCGCGTCGCCGCGAGATGGTCGGCATCCCCGCGGACCAGACTGACGAACTCAGGCAACGTGGACGCGCTCGCGTGTAGACCACCGAGTGCCAGACCGTACGCGGCCGCGACGCCGATCGCCGGTGCGCCGCGAACGCGAAGTTCACGGATCGCACGTGCGACCTCGGCGACTGTCACACAACGATCGACGCGGACCTCGGTCGGTAGGCCGCGCTGGTCGATCAATTCGAGCGCGTCACCCGCCCAGCGCACTGTGTCCAAAGTGCCGCTGATTATACGGAGGAGGGGGTCTACCTCCTGTGTTTCGCGGTGAGGCCGCACGCCCCGCGTGTGCTATCACTGACCGGTGCCTATCGCCTACTTCGACTGT
>CAZHZF010000069.1:0-6914 GCA_964536925.1 uncultured Dehalococcoidales bacterium
CCCCCCGCCCTCTCCTTCCGCAAGGGGAGGGAAGATGAGCTCCATATTTCGGGGGAAGCGTCCCCCGAACCCCCTCTCGTCCCCCGCGGTCGCTGTACCATCGACCCGATGCGGGTCGCGGTGATCGGGGCCGGGGTGGTCGGCGCGTCGATCGCCTACCGGCTCCAGGCCCGTGGGGCCCAGGTGACGCTCATCGACGCGGCTGGCCCGGCCGAGGAGACGACCGCCCGCAGTTCGGCCTGGCTCAACGGCAACGACAAGCCGCCGAGGCACTACCAGCAACTGAACGCCGACGGGATCGAGGCGCACCGCCGACTGGGTAACGACCTCGGAGCCGCGCCCTGGCTGCACGAGAGCGGGTGTGTGATGTTCGAGGCGGAGGACGCGATCCCCGTGCACGGCGTCGTCACCGGGCGCCTCGCCGAACGGGTCGAGCGCCTCGCCGCGTCCGGCTACGCGGCAGAGCGGATCGATCGGACGCGCGCCGGGGAACTGGAACCGGAGGTCGACTTCTCCCGCGCCGCCACGCTGGCGTGGTTCCCCCGGGAGTGCTGGGCGGATGGTCCGCTCCTCGTGCGCACGCTGGTCGGTGCCGCGGCGGCGCTTGGGGCGACGACGCTCTTCCACCACGCCGTCCGGGCGATCGAGACGAATCCCGCCGCAGTCAGGGTGCGGTGTGTGCCCGTCGAACCCGGGCGAGGACGCTGGCCGCGCGCCCGAGCAGGCGACGCCGCGGCCGACGGGATGGACTCATCGGTCGGTGCCGAAGGGGAGATCGGGTGCGAGGTCGACCGCGTCGTCGTCGCGGCCGGCCGGTTCACCGATCGGGTCGCCGCCCTCGCCGGGGTGCGGGTTCCACTCGCGCCGACGCACGGCCTGCTCGCCATCACCACGCCGTTCGCGGATCCTCCCCGCCGCGTCGTCTATTGCCCGAACGTCCACTTCCGGCCCGAACCGGGCGGCGGTTTGGTGCTGCAGGACGAGTCGCTCGACCGGAGCGTCGGCGCATCGACGCCCGAAGCGCCACCCCCGCCGGGATGCGAGGAACTTCTTGCGCGGGCGCGCGCGTATGTGCCCGGCCTGGCCGGGGCGCGCATCGCCGCCGCCCGCGTCGGCACCCGGCCGATGCCCACCGACGGCTACCCGATCGTGGGCAACGCGGGGTGCCCGGAATGGCTGAGCATCGCGGTCACGCACAGCGGCATGACGCTCGGCCCGCTCCTCGGCGAAATGGTCAGCCGCGAGATTCTCGAGGGCGTCCTCGAGCCTCGCCTCGCGCCGTACCGCCTGACTCGTTTCGCGACCGTGGGGTCAGGGCCGGGATCGCGACGCGATGGCTGAATCCTCCCGCGCCGATCGCGCCGCGCGATGAGCGCCGTCCTCGCGCTGGTCCTCCCCGGCGCGGCCGCGTTCGTCAGCCTCCTGTTCGCGGCGCTGGTGTTCGAGCAGTTCCGCCTTCGCCGTCGAGCGTTCCAGCTGTTGTGGGCGCTCGGCCTGCTCTGGTACGGCATCGGCGCGGGGACGGAGTTCGTCGGCGCGGTGGTCGGATGGTCCGAACCGATCTACCGGCTCTGGTACCTGTTCGGCGCGATCCTCACCGCGGCGTACCTCGGCGCGGGGACCATCACGCTGCTCACCCGCACGGGGTTCGGTTACATCGCCGCGCTCGGCCTTATCGTAGGCGGCCTGTTCGCGCTGCTCAGCCAGCAGCGCCTGGTGCGCGAGGGCACACCGGCCGATTCCGCGGCGGTGTATGGGACGCTCATGCTCGCCGTCGCCGCCGCGGAAGTCCTCATCTACGTCACGCTGCGCCACCGCCACCTCGTCGGCCACGTCACCGTCGGGATCCTCGCCGCGGCCACCCTCATCGCGGCCTGGATGGCGCTGACCGCGCCGATCGCCCCGCCCGGCTACGCGCTCGACGCCCATCACGTCCCGGTCGGGTCCGCCTTCGATCCGAACGTGCGCGTCCTCACCGGACCATTCAACATCGCCGGAGCGCTCTGCCTCGTCGGCGGCGCGATCTACTCGGCATACGTCTACATGCCGAAGCGGAAGATTCTCCGCGCGCGCCGTCTTCCGCCGATCGCGGCGCAGATCTACGGGTTCGCGACGGTTCTCGTGAACCTCGTCGCGTCGATCCCGACCGCGTGGGCTGCGGCGCGTGTCGGGCAGATCCACTCCCGGGTGCCGGCGACGCTCCTCATCGCCGTCGGAGGCTTCATTCCCAGCATCACCAGCGGGCTGAACCGGTTCGGCCTGACCTGGGGGTTCTTTCTCGGCGAACTTCTCGGCGTGCTCTTCATCTTCGCGGGGTTCCTCGTCAGCGAGGAGGTCTTCCGCAACCGACGGGTCTCGCTGGGCTCCCTGGTCCTCTGGCGCGGGTCGGAGCCTCTCGGCGAGCCCAGCGCGCCGCGACGCTGACCGCGTTCAGTTCGCGAGCGTGTCCGCGACCTCGACGCCGGCGCTCCGTCGGGCGTTGCGCACCTCGTTCCGCACGTCGTCGATCCAGTAGATTCGGTCCGCGCGCGACTGCAGTTCGGTCGAGACGCCGACGCGGAAGACGACGAGTTCGAACTGCTTGCCTCGCTCGCACAGGTGCTCGATCGCATCGAGGAGGTCGGCGTCGCCCGAGGAGAGGAGCAGCGTGTCGTACTCGTCCACGAGTGCCAGCGCGAGGGTGGCGATGCCCACATCCACCCCCTTCTGCTCCTGGCGGGAGAGGCGGTGGTCTGGCGCGCCGCGCCCGTGGGGGCATTCCAGACCGACGTTCTCGCCGCACGCCTCGCAGCGCGCGCGATGGGCGGCGATGCTGCGCAGCGGGTAGAGCTTGGTGATGATCTTCGGCCCAAAGGGTGGGGCGCTCCGCAGCCAGTTGTGGAACGCGGCCTGCTGGTCCGAGATCGGCATGGGGACCGAATTCAGAAAGTACGCTCGCCAGATCGGCCCATCGTTCTCGACGTGCGCGCGCAGTTTCCGGTAATCGAACTGGTACCCCGGCTCGACTGAGGTCTGCGACGACCAGAGGTAGCCGCCATCGATGAGCCACAACCCGCGCTTCCGCTCCACAACCGCTCCCTGCCGGCCTCGGGCCGACCAGAGGATCGTAGGCGAGAGCGCCGCGGGCCGTGGCTGCTTTCGCGCGTCAGACGGTCGCGGTGCGCTTCAACTCGGGCATCACCTCGCGCGCGAACAGATCGAACGTCTCCTCGGACCAGAGCGACGAGGGGTGCGGCCCGTGGGAGATGATGAAATGGTTGATTCCCCACCGGACCTGCGCCTGAAGGCCGCGGAGCACCTCTTCCGGCGTGCCGATCACGTACCGTCGGCGCGCCTCCGCCTCGTCGATGCCGCCGTTGATCTCCCGCAGCATCTCCACCACCGCCGCCACGTCATTCGCCCGCCGCGAGACGATCACGTTGGTGAAGGAGGAGATCTCCAACTCGGCGAAGTCGCGGCCGACCGCCTGGCACGCGGCGCGGAGGTCGACCAGCTTCGCGGCCAGCGGTTCGCCATCCGGGAAGTTCGCCGCGCCGCCATTCCAGCCCGCGGCGTAGCGCGCGGTGAGGCGCATCATCCGCTCGCCGGTCGCGGCGATCCAGATCGGCACCGGCGGGCTGGGCATCAGCAGGCTGGCGTCGGTGAGGTGGTAGTGCTTGCCCGCAAGGGTGACCCGCTCCCCGCCGAGCAGACCGGTGAGGATACGGAGATACTCGTCGAGGCGCCCCACCCGCGCGTCGAAGCCGAGGCCAAACGCGGCGTGCTCGATCGGCTGGTTCCCCGCGCCGATGCCGAGGATCAGACGACCCTCGGCCAGTTCCTGCAGCGCTCCGGCCATCTTGGCGAGCAAGGCAGGGTGGCGAAACCCGGCGGCCAGGACCATGCTGCCCACCCGCGCCCGCCCCGTGGCCATCACGAGCGCGGTCATCGTGGTCCACGCCTCGGGGTAGGGGTTGAGGACACCCTTCGGCCGCTCGATGAAGAAGTGATCGGGCACCCAGAGTGAATCGAAGCCGAGTTCGTCGGCGCGGCGCCCGTAGTCGACGATGCGACGGTGGTTCGGCGGCCCGTATGTCCGCGGGTCGCCCAACCCCCGCGGGATGAACATTCCTACTCTGACCGGCACGTGTCTCCCTCCCCGGCGCGGTAGCCTAGCAGCGATGCGTGGCGCGGCGGCCTCGCGGCCGGTACCACCCAGCTGACGACGACCGAATACACGCGCATCATGTCGAGAGGAGTACCGGCGGGTACCATGACTTACATCCGCGTCCGTCCGGCTCGTCGCGCACGTGCATCGCGCCGATGAGCCGAAAGCAGGCGCATCCAGAGGATACGTTGCCTTCCTGAACGAGCGTCGTGAGGAGAAGTCGATTCCATGGCCGAGCAGATTTCAGAAGGAACAGTGCACGAACTGCCGCAAGACCTGACTGAAGCTCTTATCGCGGATAGAGAGGCGCTGGAAAAATGGGAGAGAATTACGCCGCTCGCTCGCAATGAGTGGATTTGCTGGACTATCTCCGTGAAGCGAGAGGAAACGAGGCGGGAGCACGTCGGTCGAGTGATCTCTGAACTCAAGGAGGGCATACGCCGACCGTGTTGCTGGATGGGCTGTGTTCACCGGACCGACAAACCGATAAATCGCACCCAGCAATGGCTCCTTGAGAAGAGTTCCAGGAAGACGTGATAGGTGCTGACGCGACGCAATTGGCGCGATGATTGACCTCGGCGCGCTCGAGAACAGACTCAATGGTCTTCGCGGTGCGCCGGCACGCCTCGCGGCCGCGATCGCGGGCGTGCCCCCGGAACTTCTGCGGCAGCCTCCCTCGCCGGGCGAGTGGTCCGCGCATGAGATCCTCGCCCACATCCGCTGTTGCTGCGATGTCTGGGGCGCGGCGATCGGTCGCATCCTCGCGGAGGATGATCCGACGATCCGTGCGATCAGTCCTCGCGGGTGGATTCGCCGGACAAACTACCTCGATCTCGCCTTCGACGAGTCACTCGCCGCCTTCACCGCACAGCGGCGTGACCTGATGGCACGCCTGGAGGCGCTCTCACCGGCGGACTGGGCGCGCGATGCGAGGATCACCGGCGCGGTCCGTCCGCTGCGGCAGACGGTGGCAGGCTACGTGGAGCGACTGGAGCAGCACGAGCGGCATCACCTCGACCAGATCGAGCGGGCGATCGGCTGAGCCCGGGGTCGTTCCCAGACCATCGAGCAGAGCGGCTGACCTCGTGTCCCACCCCCGCAGCACAGAGCCAGGATGAGGGCGTCCGCATTGACCCCAGGGTGCGCGTGGTCCCTGCGCCCCGGCCGTCATGCCTTCGTCCGCCACTCCCGCCCGAACCAACGGCGGACCCGGCTGGACCCGAACTGCGCCTTCTCCGCCACGAGCGCGGCGGACGGCGCCTGAAAGGTTCCCGTCGGCCGCGGTTCCCGGAGGAAGACGACATCGACCCGGCCGACCTGCCCCTGGCCGAACTCGAGGTAGCAGGAGCCGAGCCCTTCGAACGGTGACGGCTTCTCGCTGCCGCGCAGGTCGGCGATGATCTCGGCAGCCACCACCCGTGCCGCGCTCTCGGCGAACACCCCGGCCTTCGGTGTCCCCACGCTCGTCACGTCGCCGATCGCGTACACGCCGGGATACTTCGTTGCCAGCGTGGCGCGATCGACGGGGATCCAGCCATCCACCGTGAGGCCGGAGTCGACCACGACCTGAGGTGCGCGGTGGACCGGCACGCCGAGGAAGAGCCCGTAGGGGATCTCCTCGCCGCCGCTGAGGATCGCGACCCGCCGGCCGGGGTCCAGCGCGGAGACGACGTTGTCGGCGATGAAGCGGATCCCGCGTTCGGCGAACCCCGCCAGGATCGCGCGCGACGTATCCGGTGACGGCGGGATCGGTATCCCGAACGGCATCACCACCGAGATCTCGGTCTGACCGCGGATGCCCCGACGGACCAGGTGATCGTGGAGGAGGAAGGCCGTCTCGCTCGGTGCTGGCGGGCATTTGAACGGCTGCGACGTCACACCCACGATCGCGTGGCCCTGCGTGAACGTGGGCAGGGTCTCGCCGAGCGCGACCGCGCCGGCCACGGTGTAGAACTCATTGCCGGCCTCGTCCAGGCCGGGTGTCGCCCCCGGGTCCAGATCGGCGCCGAGCGCGATCGCGAGGATGTCGGCCTCGTGCGCGCCGTCGTCGGTGACGATGCGCCGGGCGACGGGATCGATCTCCCGCACCGTCGTCCGCAGGAAACGGATCCCCGGGCGGACGATATCGCGATAGAGGTGGCGAGCGCCCTCCGGCGTCTGAAACCCGAACATGACGTCGAGTTTCGAGAAGCCGAAGACGAACGCATCGGACCGGTCGACGAGCAGGATGTCGACCCGATCTCCCAGCGTCTCCGACAGGATCGTGGAGAGTTCGAGGCCGCCGAAGCCAGCGCCAAGGACGATCACGCGGGTGGGCATGGGGTCCTGCACCTCAGTGAGGGAGTTTCCGGCGATCCTAGCCGACCGCCCGGGCGAGTACTCTTGCGCAGGGCCGCGACGGTGCGTCCACCGCACCACGGGCAGGGGCAGGGAGGTGCTTTCGGTGATCGTCGTTCGCTATACGCAGCGCGCCCGCTTCGGGATGGGCGACGACCTGGCGAAACTGATGAAGGAACTGTTCAGCCTGCTCGGCAGAGATCCGCGCATCCACGGGTGCCGGATCCTCACCGACCTGAGCGGGCCTTCCTTCACCGTCGAGGCGGAGTTCCGGGTCGAGAGTCTGGCGGTGTTCGAGCACGTTCAGGCGGAACTGTTCGTCGGCGAGGGCTTCGCGCGCTGGTTCAAGAGAGTGCAACAGGTCTGCGATTCCGGCCATCGCGACTTCTTTCACGTCGTCGCGGGGTAGTCGCGCCATCCAGAACGATCG
>CAZHZF010000069.1:7014-9724 GCA_964536925.1 uncultured Dehalococcoidales bacterium
GGCGTCGGCTTCGGCGGCGCCACGGCTGGCTGGCCTTCGCCGCGTCGATCTGCGTCGGCGCGACCGCCATCGTCGCCCGAAGCAGAGTGTGCGGCGTGTTCGCGATCGCCTGCGGCCTCGGCGGCGCCATTGCGCTTCGCGAGGCGCGTCGAGGCTGGTGCTACGCGCGCGGATTCGGGATCTCCACCCGGTACTGATCGCGGCGACCGGGCGTCGTGCCTGGCGCGTTCGGCACCTGGTCCCGATGGGTGCCCCATCCGGAGGACAGATCCTCCGCCAATCACGTGACGTAATAGAGCGGTGACGCGCACAATAGGCGCGCCCGTGCGCGCGCACTTCCTCAGTCGTCGCCCTCCCCGTTCTCGCCTGACCGGGCTGGCGCGTGTCGCCTTCGCCGGGGCGCTCCTGCTTGGCTCGCTGGCCGGGGCGATCCCGGCATCCGCCGCGGCCACGCCCGCCGACGGGCGGGTGATCGCCACCGGTCGGCTCGGCGAGGGCGCCGCGACGCTCAGCCTCTATCTGCGCGGCGACGACCGTCGCGCCCGCGGCGTCGTGCGCCTCAGCGACCGGGCCACGGGTCTCCGCGCCCGCGCGCTCAGCATCGACCGCCTCACCCGCGACGCCGAGGGGGTGACCATCGAAGGCAGGGCGCGTCTCGGCGCGACGCAGGACGAGTCGATGCGTCTCGTTCTGGCGGGTGCGTCCGGCGGCCAGACCCGTGTGACCCTCGCGCTCGGCGAGGGGCCGTCCGCCTATCGGATCGCCGGTCTCCTCACCGGAGGCGTCGTGCGGATCGGCGAATCGGCAAAGGATCGCCAGCGGACACAGATGCTCGCCGACTCCGCATTCGACGACCTGATGCTGACGATCGCACGACCGGCTCCCCCGCCGTCGGCGGGCCCGACGAACGGGGCCACGGCCCCGGGGCCGAACGCGCTCGAATCGCTCACCACCACGGCGGCCGGAGCGTTCGCCGGTGCCGCGCTCCTGCTCGGCGGGCAGGCAGAGCGGTCCCGCGCCGTCATCGATCGGTTCGGCGCCAGTTCGTCGGTTCAGGCGCCACCCCCAGCGCCGGACGATTCCGGTGCCTCTGGCGGACCGGCCAACGCCATTCTGCGCGACGCCGCGCTCGAGGGCCTGCGCGCGGTCACGGGAGCCCTCGATCGGTCGGCTCCGGCCACGACGACTCGCCACACGACGCCGGTGCAGCGGCCGTCCTCGAGCGAACCGGCACCCGAGGCGCCCCGTCCGTCTCCCGCGATCCCCGTCCCCGCGGCAGCTGCCCCGACTCCCGCTCCGCCCCGCGCCACGGACGGCACACCCCACGTCGTCGAGGGTGTTGTCGCGGCGGCGGTCGGCCGGGCGGCCGGGCAGGTGGTCGGCGCGGCGATGGCGATTGCGCCGCCCGAGGTCGTCCAGCGCGCCGGCGAGGCCGCTCTGGCCGCGCCTCCTGGGGTGCTGCACCTATCGCCTATCGGCGCGGATGCGGATGTCCATCGCGATGCGAGCACGGCCGTAGAGGTGGTCGGTGCCGATCTGCTGGGCGATGTGGCGATCGCGGCGCGCTCGATGGTGCCCAACGAGATCGCCCTACCCCTGGCCGAGATCATCACGCCGCTGACGCCGTCGCGCCTGAGGGCCGGCGCGGAATCCGAACCGGCCTCGGGATTGGCCGCGGCGAGCGCCGCGCGCGTCGCGGCACCGACCCTCGTCGCTTCAATGCGCGAATCGGCGCTGGCGCTGCGCGATCGCGTCGCGGCCAGCGCCCGGAGTGCGGGATGGTCGCCCGCACCGCTTGTCGGCTACGTGCGGGGTCTTCGTGATGCGGCGTTCCCACCGCGAATGGAGGCCGGTGGTCCCGCCGGCCCGCCTTCCGCGCTTGGCACCGCCGCGGCCGCGGCGGCGATCGAGGCGGCGCTGCCCGGCATCGAGCGCGCCGTGGATCGCGCCGTCCGCGAGGGCGAGGCCGGCCAGATCGGCTCGGGGAGGCTGACCGAGCCATCGCCGCGCGCGCCGGTCGTGATGGAGCGCCTGCCCGACGTGCCGGATCCGGCCACGCTTCCGGCGCGGACGATCGACCGCGGCGCGTTCTACCCGCAGACCGGCGATGGGTACGGTTCCGGGTTCGCGGTGACCGACGATGAGGGCATCCCGATGTTCACCGCCTACCAGCGTGCCGGCGGTGTCGCGGTGCTCGGGTACCCGGTGTCCGGGCGCTTCCTCTGGGATGGTTTCGTCGTCCAGGTCTTCCAGCGCGGCATCGCCCAATGGCGCCCCGAGGTCGGACAGGTCTACTTCGTGAACATCTTCGATCGGCTGCACGATGCCGGTCTGGATTCCTGGCTCCGCCGCGCGTGGCAGATCCCGCGCCAGATGGTGTTCGACGATCCCGCCGGCGCGGACGAGGTCGCCCGCGCCCGACTCGCGCTGCTGGACGCGAGCCCGGCCCTGCGCGAGGCGTACTTCCGGAGTGGCCCCGACCCGATCGCGGTGAACGGTCTGCCGACCTCGGAACTGGTGGACATGGGCAACCACCTCGCCCTTCGCTGCCAGCGCGTCGTCTTCCAGATCTGGAAGGTCGACGTGCCGTGGGCCAGGGCGGGCGAGGTGACGATCGCGCTCGGCGGCGACATCGCCAAGGAGGCGGGCCTCCTGCCGGGGACGGCCGCGCTGCGACCCACGCTTCATCCGTAGGCCACGGCCGCGGACG
>CAZHZF010000069.1:9824-11521 GCA_964536925.1 uncultured Dehalococcoidales bacterium
CCTCTCGCCCGTGGCCGGTCGCCCGCCAGCGAACATCAACGGCGCCGAAGGCAGACCCCCTCGCCCGCGGCGGCGGGAGAGGGTGGAGCGAAGCGGAGGGTGAGGGCCGCCGCCGCTGTCACCACCGCCCGACGGCTGAGAAGGCGCCAATCCCATCCCATCGGACGTTCACCCTCCGGTAACAGTGGACTGCTAGGTTCGCGGGCCGTGCGCGACGGGCGTTCGGCGCGGCGGCGCGGTGCCGCCACCGGGTGGTGATGCGGCCTCTCCTGGCCGAGGTCGTGGGCACCTTCCTGCTCGTGCTCTTCGGCACGGGCGCGGTCGCGGCGGCGGTGCTCACCGGCGCGCAGGTCGGCCTGTGGCAGGTCGCGGTCGTCTGGGGATTCGGCGTCACCCTGGCGATCTTCGTCGCGGCGCCGCTCTCCGGCGCTCATCTCAACCCGGCGATCTCGCTCGCGTTCGCGCTGCTGCGGCCCCACGAGTTCGCGCCGCGCCGCCTGGTCGGCTACGTCGTCGCGCAGACGATCGGCGCCATCGCCGCGGGGATCGCGATCGCGGCGCTGTTCGGCTCGGTGCTGGCGCGCTTCGAATCCCAGAAGGGGTTGACCCGCGGCGGCCCCGGGAGCGAGTGGAGCGCCATGGTCTTCGGCCAGTACTTCCCCAACCCGGCCATCTTCGGCACCGGACCCGACGCGCGGGCGCTCGTGACTCCCCTGCAGGCGTTCGGCGTCGAGGCGTTCGGCACCGCCATCCTCGCCCTGGTGGTGTTCGCGCTCACCGACCGTCGCGTCGAGCGCGCCGGCGCGCACCTGACGCCGGCCCTGATCGGCTTCACCGTCGCGAGTCTCATCAGTCTCTTCGCGCCGCTCACCCAGGCGGGGTGGAATCCGGCTCGCGACTTCGGCCCCCGCCTGGTCGCCCTCGCCCTCGGGTGGGGGAGCATCGCCATCCCCGGCCCGGAGAGCGGTTTCTGGATCTATATCGCGGGCCCGCTCGTGGGCGCGCCGCTGGGCGCACTCCTCTACGAGCGCGTGCTCGCCCCCAGGGGCGCGCATTCGTGAAGCGGCGCATTCTCTTCCTCTGCACCCACAACTCGGCGCGCAGCCAGATGGCCCAGGGGTGGCTCAACCACCTTGGCGGATCGCTCTACGAAGCCCACAGCGCCGGCACCGAAGCGACCCTCGTGCGTCCGTTCGCCATCGAGGTCATGCGCGAGGCGGGGGTTGACATCAGTCACCACACGAGCAAGACGCTCGAGCGCTACATCGGTCAGAGGTGGGACGCCGTCATCACGGTCTGCGACGATGCCGAAGCGACCTGTCCGGTCTTCCCCGGGGCGGCGCGACGTCTCCACTGGTCCTTCCCCGACCCCTCGCGCGCGACGGGTGATGATGAGGCGCGGCGTGGGGTGTTTCGCGCGACCCGGGATGCGATCCGCGTCCGGATCGAGGCCTTCCTGGCCGCCGAGCCGTGATGTTTCAGGCACGCCAGAGGTAACGGTTGATCCGGACCCCGGTGTCGCGGAAGCCAATCCGCTCGTACACGCTCTTGCCCATCTCGGTCGCGAACAGCACGCCGTAGCGGTAACCGCGCTCGCGCGCGTCGAGGTAGGCGCGCAGCGTGATCGCGCCGCCCAGTCCTCGGCCCCGCGCGCTCGGGACCGTCCCCACCGCATAGACACCGGCAACGCCACCGCC
>CAZHZF010000070.1:0-11463 GCA_964536925.1 uncultured Dehalococcoidales bacterium
GGTACGGGCGGCGGGGATCGAACCCGCGACCCACCGGTTAAAAGCCGGATGCTCTACCACTGAGCTACGCCCGCGTCGCGATTCTAATGGAGTGCCGGCGCCCCACCCGGCGGCGTGCCTTGCGTCTTGACGATAACCGTCCGTAGACTGGCGGCCGATGCAGCGCTTCCGCGGTCAGGCGTTGCGCGATAGGCCCCACATCGCCGTCCTCGTATGGGACAAACTGGGCAATGTCATCCTCGCGACGGTTGTCCTTCGCGCGCTCCGCGAGCGGTACCCGGATTGCACCATCGACCTCTTCAGCGGCGAGCGGACCCGCGAGCTTGAAGAGGCGAGCACCCTGCTTGATGCGCGCTTCTCGCTCGTCGGTCTTCCGGACACCCTGGCGCGGTTGAGCGCCTTCGTCGCGGCCCGTGTCGAGACGTATGGACCATACGACCTGGGTATCAATCTCGATTTCGACCCCACGTTCGCTGTCGCGATGGGTCTGCTCGCGCCCGGCTACGTGGTGGGAAATGCGGTGGACGCCACCCTGCGTCGGGCCGTGCCGAAGGCCAGCGATCGCCTGCAGGATCTCGAGGACGATCTTGAGTGGAATCGCCCCACCCTGGTGGACGAGTACCGGGATCTGATCCGGTCGCAGTACCTTGCCGAACTCTGGTGCCGAAAGGCGGGGTTGGAGACGGACTTCTCGCGACCCGAGGTACCCTGGCGGTCGCCGAGCGGCACGGTACCGGACGTTCTCCTTGCCACTGGCGGGACGCGGTCCACCAAACTGTGGTCCCCGGAATCCTGGCAGGCACTCGTCCGTCTCCTTCGCGGACGCGGCCTTACCGTCGGACTCGTTGGCGTCGCGAGGGCGCAGCAGGCTGTTCAGTACGGCTCCGGCCCGGACGATGATGACCGGCTCGTCGCCGCGGGTGTCGAGGATCTGCGGGGACGGTGGACGCTCCCCGAGGTCGCCGGTGCGACTCGGCTGGCCCGAGCCGTGGTCACGGTGGACAACGCGATCGGGCACCTCGCCGCGGCGATGGGCGCACCGACGGTCATCCTCTGGGGCGGAAGTCCGTGGCGGCTGTGGGGATCGCCGCTGGCGAATGCCCGCCATGTCCTGCCGGCGCGCATCTGCCTGCTGTGCGAGCAGCAGCGGTTTCGCAACGCGCACTGTCTGCGGCAGGAGAGCGAGAACGACTGCCTGGCGAGCATCAGCCCCGAGCGGGTGTTCCGCGAGGTCCTGGCCGCCTCAGGGTGCGGGGCGATCGGCAAGGAAAGCTGACCAGATCGCCGGATTTGGCGGCGACTCTCCGACGAGGCGTGCGAGGCTCGCCAGGCCCATGCCTCCGTACACGCGCACCCGGGGCAGCGCCGCGACGTCGCTCTCCACGGAGGCATAGCCGTGCACGGTCGTGACGGCGCTCCGATAGCCCGCCGCCCGGACGGCATCTCGCGTCGCGCTGTTGTTCTGACCGGCCGGGTAGCAGAAACTCTCGACCTCGCGGCCGATGATTTCAGCGAGCGCGAGGCGGCTCTCAACCACCTCTCTCCTCAGACGTCCTCCGCTGAGCGCGGTCAGATCCGGGTGCGTGAACGTGTGCGAACCGATCTCGATTCCTGCCTCGCTCAGGGTTCGGACCTGCGCGCGGGAGAGATAGCGCGGACGATCTAGCAGATCGATGATGACGTAGTTCGTGGCCGTCATCCCCCGTTCCCGAAGGACCGGCCATGCCTCGCTGAAGAAATCGGCATAGCCATCGTCGAAGGTCAGCGCGATCGGGCGGATGGGCAGGCCCTCCCCACGCGTGAGGGCCCGAGTCGCGTCCCGCACGGTCATGGGCGTAAAGCCGCGCTCGGCCAGAAACGCGACATGGGCACGAAACAGGGCGGGTTCGATCGAGAGCCCGTAGCCGATACGGTCGGAAGGCTCGGGGTTGATGCGCACGTAGTGGTACATCAGGATGGGCACGCGTCGGGCGCTGCCTGATCCGGCTGTCGGCGCGGAGGTCGCGGTGGGACGCGCTGCGACGGCCGTTGGTGTGGCGGGCACCGGCGCGACTCGGGTAGCCGTCACGATCGCCAAGGGTGAGGCGATAGGGGCCGCGATTGTGGGTGTCAGTGTCATGGGGGTCGCCGCCGCCGCCAGGGGAGGCCCGCCCGGACTCGCGGTGGGCGGAACGGTTGTCGCCGTGGGGACCGCGGCGGTGGCTCGCGACGCACTGCCGGATGGCGATGGACTGATCGGCGGTGTCACGGTCTCCGACGCCGTGTGGGGACTGGCGCTCAGCGGCGGTGGGGCCGTCGGCGTGGATGGCGCCGCCGCGATCTGTTCCGGCGTGGATCGTGCCGGAGTGGTCCGGGTCGGGGCGCGTCGCGCCGCGGCCGGTGCCGCGCAACCACTGAACACGAGGGCGGCGAGGAGGACGAATGCGATCGCTCGGGACGCGATCACGCCCCGGCTCCCGACCGACTCGCTCCCGCGGACGGGGTTTCCCGTGTCCGGCGACGTGCCGGGATGATGAGGCAGTCGACGGCGATGGCACGTCCGTGGCCGACGATCAATGGGTTGATCTCCATCGAGGCCACCGCATCTCGGACCGACCAGGCCCAGTGCGCGAAGAGGTCGATGGCGTGCGCCGCCGCGTCGACCGTCGCGTCGGAGGCATGCTCCACCGTGGGATCGTGCGGGTCACCGTCAGCCAGTAGTGCGCGGGCGAGATCGCGCGGATCCTCCTCGAGCGGTAGCGGCAGGAAACGATGCCCGTCGGTCGTTCCCACCGAGGTCCCTCCCCTGCCCAGAACCAGAACGGGTCCCGCCAGCGGATCGGCGAGGTAGCCGAGCAGGATCTCTCGTCCGGCGGGGACTCTCTCCTGCAGTGTCAGCACCGCGCGCTCGCTCCGATTGATACTCCACAGACGTCGCGCCGCATCGATCAGCGCTCCGTCATCGTGGAGATCGAGGGCGATCAGACCGGCTCTGGCGCGATGGGGCAGATCGGGTGCCGACAGTTTGGCGACGAGGGGAAAGGTGAGGCCGGCAATGGCCCGACGGGCAGCCGGATCATCGACCGGGCTACAGGTGGTCAGCGGCGCTATCGCCACGCCGAGATCACGCAGCAGAGCGAGACCGATGTAGTCCGGGACGGACTCGCCCGCTGCTCGTACGATCGCATCCTGGATGCGGAGCCAGGCGTCTGGATCCTCGAGTTCGCGGCGAAAGCTCGGCTGATAGGGCGTCGATCGCGTGCGGCGCCACAGCGCGGCAAGGACCGCCCCACACTGATCCGGCTGGTAGACGAGCCCCAGCCGAGACTCGCGCAACCCCGCCGCGGTCGCGTCCTCGAGAGGAGTCCCGCCGGTCCAGCAGGTGAGTACCGGGATCGAATGGGTCTCGGCGAATCCGGCCAGTCGCGCGCCGAGCGCCGCGGAGCCTCCGGTCGCCGCCGCGAGCATGCCCACGCCGGGGGTCTTCGCGAGGACGTCGAGGACATCGAGGATCGTCTCCCGCTCGGCGTGGAAGGTGATGTCGGCCGGGTTCTCGGCCGAGCCGCGGCCATCGAGGATACCGCTGAGTCGATCGCGGCCCGCGCGGTCCAGGGCAGGGATGGGCAGCCCGCAAGAGGCGACCGCATCCGCGATCGCGCCGCCAATCCCTCCGCTGTGAGAGAGGATGCCCACGCCGTCCCGGCCGGACAGCGGCGGGGGTAGCCGCGTCAGTGCGTCCGCGATGAGGAGGGCCTCGTCCCAATTCCGGGCCTCGGCGACTCCCCAGCGCTGGAAGAGGGCGCGGAGCGCCTGACCCGACCCCGCGACGGCGGCGGTGTGCGAGAGGGCGGCGCGCGCGCCCGCTTCCGTGGTGCCGATCCGCAGGACCACCACCGGCAGCGATGCCTGGCGCGCCGCGATCAGAGCGCGGCGCAGGGCGAGCGGATCCGCCGTGCCCTCGAGGACGACGATCACTCCATCCACGTCACCCTCGGCGACGAACGACTCGATGAAGTCGGCGACCGCGAGGTCCGCCTCATTGCCAGTGGACACGATTGGCCCCAGGCCGATCCCGTAGCGCCGGGCGCTCCAGAGAAGGGGACCGAACGCGGTAGCTCCGCTCTGCGAGAGGATGGCGATCTTTCCGGCGCGCAGATGAACGTCGCGCGGCGCGAGCACGTTCGCGGCCGCCCAGAGCCGCGCCGTGACGTTGGCGTAACCCAGGCAGTTCGGCCCGACCAGCCTCGTGATGCCGCCACCGGCCGCGACGATCCCGTCCTGGTTCACCCCGTCATCGCCCATCTCGGCGAACCCCGCCGAGATCACCACCGCGACCGGGATGCGCGCCTCGCACGCCTCGGCGATCACGTCCGCGGTGACGGTGGCCGGCACGACGACGACGGCGACGTCCACCTGACCGTCGATTGCGGCGAGGCGGGGCGCACACGGCACTCCCAGAACGGTTGACCGCCGGGGATTCACCGGCACCACCCGAACGCCGTGTTCGGCGCCCAGCAGGTTCTCCATCAGGCGGCGGCCGTAACCCGGCGACTCCGTTGCGCCCACGACGGCGATGCCAGCGGGATGGAGCAGCGAGCGGATCGCCGCCCGCGACGATGTCACGTGGGCCGCGCGCGCCGCGCGATGAGGTCCGCGCGCGCCAGGAGGCGTTCCGCCCGCTTGACCACGGGGGCGTCGATCATCGCTCCCGCCAACGACGCGGAACCGCGTCCGCTGCGGCGCGCCTCCGCATCGACCTCGATCACCCGGTGCGCGTGGGCGATCTCCTCGGCCGATGGACTGAAGATCTCGTTGAGCGGGGGGACCTGGGATGGATGGATACACGACGCGCCGCGGAATCCGAGGTCGCGCGCGATCCCGATCGAACGGCGCGTGGCGGCGGCATCGTCGTAGCGAGCGAGCGTAGAGGCCATCCCGAGCGGTTCGACCGAGGCCCGCCGCGCGGCCAGGACCACGGCGTGCTGGCTCGGCCGGAGTTCCACGCCATCGTGCGAGGGAGCGATGCCCAAATCCACGCACAGGTCCTCGATGCCCAGTTCGACAGTCTCGATCCTCTCCGACGCGCCAAGGATGGCGTCGAGCGCCCCGAGACCGCGCGCCGACTCGATGACGATCGCCAGGCCGATTCCGCCGCGCGCCAATCCCCGGCGCATTTCACGCTCGGCGATCAGCGCGTCGGCGACGATGACGTCGCGCGCGGATTCGACCTTCGGCAGGCAGACGGCGTCGACGCCCGCGGTCACCGCGACATCGAGATCCTCGATCAGGGTCGGGAAGTCGCTGTTCACCCGGACGAGCACGTCGCAATCGCGCCCGGCAATACGCGCGATGGAGCTTTCGGCGCCGGCCCGCGCCGCGCCCTTCTGGTCGGGTGGGATTGAGTCCTCCAGATCGAGCATCACCGCGTCGGCGCCACGGTCCGCGGCGCGGGCAGTGAAGCGTTCGACGTTCGCCGGGACGATCAGGACCGACCGGCGGACGATCGGCGCCCGGTGAGATGGAGCGTTCACCGACTGAGACGGCGGAACAGACCGGACCAGAGGTGCGGCGCCAGCATACGTGTGCCCGCGTAGACCAGAAAGATGCCGAAGGCAAAGCGCAGGGTCGGTGCATTGACGAGATGTACGAGCGCGGCACCAAGCGCCCCCGCGGCGATCGACGTGGGGATCAGGACCAATCCCACCCGCGTATCGACGTTGCCCTGCCGATAGTGCTCGTAGGCACCGGCGATCGCCGTCGGGACGATGCAGGCGACGCTGATCCCCTGCGCGACCTTCTGGGGTATCGCGAAGAGGTAAACCATTCCCGGGGTCAGGATCTGCGCGCCGCCAATCCCCAGCAGGCCGCTGAAGAATCCCGCCACCAGTCCGAGAAGTCCCTCACCGGCGGTGATCTCCGGCGCCTGCCCGAGCAGATCGACGGAAGTCGCCTCGCCGTCGGAGGCGCCGCCGGGCACCAGGAGCCGTAGGGCGATCAGCAGCAGGCAGACACCGAAAATCCGTCGGAGCACGAGGGCGGGAAGCCGCGAACTGACCCGCGCCCCCATGGAGGCCCCCGCGACCGCGGTGATCGAGAACAGCGCGATCAGGGGCCAACTGATCTGCTCTCCCTGGGCATACACGATCGCTGCGACCGCCGCGGTCGGAAGCATCGCCAGCAGGGATGTCCCCGCAGCGCGATGTTGATTCATACCGAGGATGTCGACCATGCCTGGCACCAGGATCGCTGCCCCGCCGATGCCCAGGAGCCCGCTCAGGAGTCCCGCGGCGGCGCCAATCGCCGCCGCGGCGGGCCAGTGGCGACGGAGGTCGACCGCAGCCGGTTCAGCCATCGGCCAGTGGCAACTGACCCCGCAACGTCCGATTGACCAGACCGCGCGGATATCTGCCGCTCAACACCCGAACGACTTCGTCGAAGGGCTGGGTACGATTCAGTTCGAGGGCGAGGCGCGAGTACACCGCGGTGTGCGGTGTGAGGATGACATTCTCCATGCCCAGGAGCGGATTGTCGTCCTCGATGGGCTCGACCTCGAACACGTCGAGCCCGGCGCCGGCAATCTGTCCGCGTCTCAGGGCATCGATCAACGCCGCCTCATTCACAATCGGTCCGCGACAGGTATTGATGAGGTACGCGGTCGGCTTCATCAGCGCGAACTGCGGCGCTCCCATCATGTGCCGGGTCTGCTGGTTGAGGAAGACGTGGAGCGTCACGATGTCGCTCTCGGCGAGGAGCCGATCGAGTGGCACGATCTCCACCCCGTGCTGAGGACCAATGGCCGGATCCACGAACGGATCGGCCGCAAGGATGCGCCAACCCATTCCGCCTCCCTTCCGGGCCACGAGTTTGCCGATGTTGCCGAAGCCCACAATGCCCAGCGTCTGGGTCGACAACCGTTCCACCAGCCCGATGCGCTCGCGCATCGCCGCCCAGTCGCGACGCCAGAGGCCGGAGCGCACGGCATCCTGCATAAAGGTGAGGCGGCGCGCGCAGGCAAGGCTCAGAGTCAGCGCGTGCTCAGCCACCTCTTCGATGCAGTAATCGAAGAGGTTGGCCACAGGCAGCTTGCGCGCCGTCGCAGCCTCGACATCGATCGCGTCGTAACCGACCGAACCCTGAACGAGCAGGCGGCACCTGGTCATCGCGTTGATGACGCTGGCCGGGAAACGACCCCCCGCGTTGATGACCGCATCGGCATCGGCAACCGCCGCGATCAGATCGGCTTCACCCTGATAGGGGTGGAGGATCAGTTCCGCTCCCACGCTGGCCAGCTTTGCGCGTTCGGGCTTCGCCTGCTCCTCGGTGATCGGCCGACCGACACGTACGACTTTGAGCGCCACGTCCCACCTCTGCTCGTTCCGACACTGCCGCGCCGGGCGGGCCGCAGTGTAACGCGGATCAACGGGCGGGGATCACCGTCGGCGTCGCGCGTCCGTTGCGCAGCGCCCACTGTCGCCCGTCCAACTGCGTCCGAACGACGACCGCGTAGACCAGGCTGGAGAACCCCCGCCCGCCGATGTCGCCGGAGCAGGGCTGCCGCCGCGGCGTGGGCGTGGGAACTGCGCCAGCCACGACTCGGGCGCGTGACGGCACGCGCTGCCCGATGCGGATCGTGCTGGTGAGGGTCCTCGGTGTCAATCGGCCCGTGGAGAGCTGTGAGCCAGAGGGGATCTGCGAGAGAATCGCGACCTCAAAGGGAGACTGGGCCGCCTCCAGCAGGCCAAGCTCCACCTGAGTGGCGCCAGCCGCGGGAATCGCCTCTCCGACCGGATTTCCATCCCGGTCGGTCACTGAGGTCACCACAACGTGACACTCATCCTGGTCCAGCCCGTAGGCCGGTTGATGGATACGCAGGACGGCATCTTCCACATCGACGGAGGCGACGAATGTCAGGCGATCCTCGAACGTCGCGCCAGGAACGACCGGCGTCGCGAGAGGATCCGGGTTGCTCTGACGCGACAGCGTATTCCGGAGGAAGAAGACGAGCGGCTCCGATTGAAACGCCTCACGTGTCGCCTCGGGCAGATCGGTCAGGATCTTGCTGCGATCGGCCAGGTTCAAGGGAAGGTCGGAAGACCAGTTGATCCTGGCACGGGCGCGACTGATCGCCTCGGCGTCGGCCCCGGCGAGGAGGAGAGCCACCAGGCCTGCTCCCGCCGCCAGGATCGCCAGTGCCGATCGTCGTGCGGTCATCCCGCTCCGATTATCGGCCGAACCCTCACCAGAGCAGAGCGCCGGCGATGGTCACGATACTCTGTCCCGCATCGTCCGCCGGGCACTGGTCGTAGCGAACCACCTCGCCATGCTGGGGATTGAGGGCGCGCAGCGCCAGGTAGATCGGGGAGACGCCACAGATATGGCGCCGATCCTGCTCGGCCACGATCTCGGCCAGGAACCGGTCCGCGTTCCCCCATGCGATCGCGTGGAGCAGTCGCTCGTCGGCCTCACGAGCCCTCTGCTTCAGGGCGTCGGTGAGCGGCTCGGGGTCGTCGAACTCAGGCCCCATGTGCGCGAGGTCCGCCGCCGCGACCACGATCGTGTCCGGATCCGACGCGAGATCCGAGAGGATTCCGACCGCGGTACGGATGCGGGAATCCTGATCGATCGCCCGTTCACCGCGAATGAAAGGGAAGAAGGAGCCGGTGAGGACGGGTACCAGGCGCGGCAGTCGATCGCCCGCGGCGTGAGCGATCCAGTTCAGAGCCAGTTCGATCGAGTGTTCTTTGCGATGGTGGAGTTCATCGACTTCGGCGTGGTCCGCACCGACCGCATGAATGAGACGTGCCACGGCCTGCCGATCGGTGGGGAAGGTGCCAAATGGGGTCTCGAAGTCCTGGGCCGTCGGCGTGACGTGCGCGGGACCTCCCGAGTGGTCGGTGCCGATGACGATGACTCGCTTCGCGCGGCGAATCGCGGGAGTCGCGCGAGAGAACACCCGGTGATAGGTGGGACCGCCACGCTGATAGTCGATGTGCGGCGAAATGATGCCGCGCACGTGGACGTCGGCAATGCTCGGGATCTCACGGTCGCCCCGGCCGAACCCGCTGAGGTGGTCGACGAGATCCGTTCGTGTCGCCGGATAGGATGTGCCCGCCAGCGCGGCCGGGCGCGGGCGCGACCGATACTCCCGCCGCACGTTCTCGAGAGCGCTCGCGACGCGGGGGCTTTCCAGGGCCATCAGTTCATCGAGCCGGGTGACGAGATCGGCCACCATGCTCTCCGGCAGTTCCTGGCCGATGATCCGTGCGCCCTCCGCGGCGATTTCAGCCACCGATCGCGTGCCGTCGCTGAGGTCGAGGATCAGGCCGGCGAGCGGCGGGACCGCGATGGGACCCGGCATCACGTCATCCGGATCGCGCAGGACCAGAAGAGGCTGACCGTCCCGTTCGGACCAGGTGGGGATGAGACGTCGGGCCAGAGGCCGGAGGGTCATCGGGCCGAGTCTATACTGTCGCCATGTTGCGCCTGAGTGAGGCGAACGCGTCCGCGCTGTGCGATGCGGCGCTCCTCGGCCTGGGCCTGAGCGGGCGCGACGCGGCGATCTGCCGCGATGCGATCGTGTTCGCGTCGCTGCGTGGCCTCGATAGCCACGGCATCGTGTCGATCCTCCCGGGGATCGCCAACTCCATTGCCCAGGGGCGCATCGATCCGTCCGCGAGGGTGCGGCAGGTGCGGTCCAACGTTCTCCAGGGCCAGGGAACCGCCGGACCGGTCATCGGCGCGGCCACTATGCGGCGCGCGATCGAGGACGCGGCGCGCCGCGGTGTCGGCGTTGCGGTTGCATTCAACTGCAACCACTTCGGCGCCGCGTCGTTCTATGCATCCATGGCGCTCGGGCGGGGGTTCGTCGGCCTGTGCCTCTGCAACGCCGGGCCATCGGTCGCACCGTTCGGCGGCGCCCGACCGCTACACGGGACCAACCCCATCGCCTACGCGCTGCCCGGCGGCGACGAACCACCGATCGTGCTCGATATCGCGACCAGCGTCGCCGCGCACGGGCAGGTCCACAAAGCCGCGCGCCGCGGCCAGGCGATTCCCGCAGGCTGGGCCGTGGATGAGGCTGGCGAGCCGACCACCGACCCCACGCGAGCGAAAACCCTCCTTCCGTTCGGCGGGCATAAGGGGTATGGCCTCGGTGTTCTGGTCGATGTCCTCACCGCCGGTCTGGCTGGGTCGACGATCGGCCTCGAGGTGCGGCAGCAGGACAAGGATCGAGAGCATGCCGGGCAGTCCTTCTTCATGCTCGCGATCGATCCGGAGTTCCTCGGAGGTGCCGCAGAACTACGTTCCCGCGTCGATGCGCTGTGGCGCCAGGTTCGGGAGATTCCCCCGGCACGCGGGTTCAGCGAGGTCCTGATGCCTGGCGAACTGGAACACCGCGAGGAGGGACGCCGACGTCGCGACGGAATCCCGCTCTACGATGAGGATTGGACCGCACTCATCCAGGGACTGGCTCGGGCAGGGCTCAATGGCGAGGAGTTCGCGGAGCGCTTCGCACCAGTCGCGTCCTGAGCCGGTCGAAGGGTCGAGCCCCGTTTGGACCCGAGGAGTTAGGCGCGGATATCGACGTTCGTGCCGATCGCGGTGCTGACGGACGTCTCGGCGCGTGGTTCAGGGCGACGCACGACCGGAGGCTGAACCGGCGGGGGAGTCGGACGGGGTGCCCCTGTCTGCGCCGGCGCCGTACGCGGCTCGACTGGCCGGTCGGAACGAACCGGCGGCGGTGACGTCACATTGACGGGATTTACGCTCACCATGACGCTCTCAGATTATCACCTGTAGTAGGTGCCGGCAAGTGATCGCGAGATTCGTGCCGAGTCCATGAAGGCAAATCGCCGCCGGCTCCCGAGAGAGCACGGCGGCGAGCCTCTCTTGTCATGGGTCCTGCGTACGTTCTGTGGCAAGCGCGAGCCACCTCGTACGCTCTCACATCCTTACCCACACCGCACGCCATGTCGTCCCCGACGACCCGATGCGCTCGGCCGAGGATGGTCGGATCCCTGAGAGAAGGAAAGACCTGGTCCAGACCGTCTGCGCGCGCCCTGCAATCGTCAGGAGGATCGCCTCGCGCGCTCTCAGGGCCTTTCCCACGCCGCATCAACCTGACGCGACCGAGGCCCATGGCGGTCGTACCCAGCAACGTATGAACGCCGGGAGCACGAGATGCCGCCGACGCGTGTTAATCGCTGCCGGCCGGCGGCCAGGAGATACCGAGGGTCGGCCGATCACGCCGCGACACGGCGGGTCCAAGCCCTCTCTTCTCGCCTGCGGGGTTAGCTGACGGGTTCGGCCGAAAGAGACTGGCCTACCAGGTTCGCACCTGGATACACCCCTGGGATCGCCTCGATCCCCTGACTGGTTCCCCCGTTCGGCGGCGGTACCACCACCACCGACTCGGCAGCCCTATGTGGTTGTTGGCCGGAGTGTATGTCTCGCCATGGGTGCTGTCAATCGCCACCCGTTGGG
>CAZHZF010000071.1:0-11448 GCA_964536925.1 uncultured Dehalococcoidales bacterium
AGCAGTCGACCGTGAAACGAGCGGAAGATGAGGCGAGCGATGAGGAGAGATCCCACGATGAGGAGGAGCCAGAGCAGGCAGATCCAGATCTCACGGCCTATCAGCCGACGGCGTACTCCAAGGACGAGCCCGCCGATACCCAGCAGGAACAGCGCGTTGTAACCGTCGTACATGCGATCTGGCATACGAACGGAGAACCATCCAAAGACACCGATGAACGACGCGTTGAGACCTTCGAGGTCCGCGAGGAGTCCCCACACCGTGGGCATCTCGGTCCACAACTCATCACGACCCAGGTGTGCCCGGAGCCCCGTCAGGTCGCCGTACAGACGCAGATTCCGGAGATACCACCACCCCGCGACCGCCGCGGCCACGAGCGCGGAGGCGACGACGGCCACCGTATGTGCCCTGGTCCTGCCCCGGTCGAGGCTCCCCACGGCTGCGAGCAGAGGTAGACCGATGAGCCCCGAGGACTTCGTGAGGGCGGCCCCTCCGAGCACCAGGCCCGCGAGAGCGATGGCGCCCGGAGTCACGGATGTCCGTGTCCAGGCGATCGCCACCGACACAAGAGCGATGCCGAAGAACGCGATCGCCGCGTCGTTGGAGACGAGCGCCGAGATGAACAGGAATCCGGGGAGGAATGCAACCAACCCGGCGGCCAGAGGCGCCACCTCGAAGCGCCCGGGCATCAGAGGACGCGCGGTCGCATAGGTCAGCAGGACCGTTCCCAGACCGAAGAACAGGGAGACAAGGCGTCCTGGCCGGATGACGTCTGCGAAAGGATCTCCCCCCGGCGGATGGGCGAACATGTTCTTGTTGTCGATGTCACCGGGACCGCCCAGCGATCCATGGGGATTGGGCACGATCTCGCTCCGCACCCGTTCGATGGGCACCCGACCGATAGCCAGACCCGCCAGCGCGTAGTAGAGAGGTGGCTGCGCGGCTTCCCGGTGCGCCAGGAGGTCGACGCGCGCCGATCCGGGCGGCTGAATGGGTAACTCGCCATCCGCAATCGCGCGCGCGTTGAGAAAGTGCCAGAACTCATCCTGACCTTCGAAGGGCGGGATGGACGCGATGTAGCGCAGACCGCAGACGACGAACAGCAGGCCGATCAGGCTCGCGACGATGTTATCAAGCGCGCGCTGCCGACCAATCACGCGAATCACGTTGCGCGAGCGGAGTCGCGGGCGATCTGGTCTCCCCCTCTCCGAGGGAGAGGGTGCGAGTGAGGGGAGCGCGGAGCCGGATCGTGGCGACCGGTGGTCGGAGTCGCCGCCGTCACCCTCCGCATCGCCACACTCTCCTCCACCGGCGGGCGCGGCTTGTGGAGCGCCTTTGTCGCGGCAGCCTGGATCAGCACGCGCAGTGTACCGCTACCGCTGATCTGCTTCGTTGCGGTGGCCGTCAGGGTCGCGGCGCGCATGCACCCCGTGCCTCTCACGTGAACGCGTGTGTGAAGCAACCACCGGGCGCTGACAACTGAACGGAGACTCGACCTTCTTCCCTGGCAGCGCCGCCCCCGGGGCCGCGATTCTCCTCCGAGATACTATCTATCTGATAGTATCTCGATCACTATGGAGATGGGCGTCTACTCCTTCGGCGAAATCCCTCTGGGTACGGCGACTCGGCCTGCCGAAGGTCCGGGCAAGCGGCTTCGCGAACTCATCGAGGAGATCGTCCTCGCCGATCAGGTGGGCCTGGACGTCTTCGGCGTCGGCGAACACCACCGGCCGGACTTCGCCGTCTCGGCACCGGCGGTGGTCCTCGCCGCCGCGGCGGAGCGCACCTCCCGCATCCGACTGGGCAGCGCGGTGTCGGTGCTCAGTTCCGACGATCCGGTGCGCGTCTTCCAGCAGTTCGCGACGCTCGACCTGCTCTCCGGCGGCCGGGCCGAGATCATGGCCGGGCGCGGATCGTTCGTCGAATCGTTCCCGCTGTTTGGCTACGACCTCAAGGAGTACGACGACCTTTTCGCGGAGAAACTCGACCTGCTCCTCCGCGTCCGCGCTTCCGAGCACGTGACCTGGGAAGGCGGGCATCGGCCGCCGATCGAGAACCGCGGGGTCTATCCGCGGCCGATCCAGGACCCGCTCCCCGTTTGGATCGCCGTCGGTGGCTCGCCCAACTCGGCGTTCCGGGCCGGGGCCCTGGGTCTGCCCATGGCGCTGGCCATCATCGGCGGGGAGCCGGCCCGGTTCGCGCCGTTCGCGGAGATCCACCGGCGTGGTGCACGCCAGGCCGGCGTACCGATCCCGGCGCTCAGTATCAACTCTCACGGGTACATTGCCGAGTCCTCGCAGGAGGCGGCCGACGAGTGTTTTCCGCCGTTCCTCGAACTGATGTCCCGCATCGGTCGCGAGCGCGGATGGGCGCCGATGACGCGGGAGGACTTCGAGGCATCGCGGACGCTGCGCGGCGCCAACTTCGTGGGAAGCCCGGCGCAGGTCGTAGAGAAGATCCTCTACCAGCACGAGATCTTCCACCATCAGCGGTTCACGCTGATGTTCAGCGCCGGGTCGATGCCCCACGCTGGCGTGATGCGATCGATCGAACTGTTCGGTACCCGGGTTGTGCCCGAGGTTCGCCGCGCCCTGGCCGCGAGGGCCGACCGGCCCGCCATCCCGCTGGTCGCACCCGCCGGGTAGAGGGGGGCGGTGGCCCTAAACGGGCCGGAGGGGCGCCGAGCCTGTCGGCCGCTCGACCGCGATCGGGTCGCCGCGGTGGACCACGCCGCCCCGCAGGACGATCGCCATCACGCCGGCCTTGCGGACGATCTCTCCCGCGGCGTCGCGGTCGAGCGTCGCGGCCATCAGTCCCGACTGAAGGCCATCCAGTTGCGCGCACGGATTGCGCAATCCCGTGAGTTCGATCTCCGCCTCCGCTCCCAGGCGTAAGCGCGTTCCGGTCGGCAGGCCCAACAGATCGAGCCCCCGCGTCGTCACGTTCTCCCCCATCTGGCCCGGCGCGATGGTGAAACCAGCCAGTGCGAGTTCGTCGTGCAGCTCTCCGTGGATCAGGTGCACCTGGCGGAGGTTGGGCTGGCTCGGATCGCGCGCCACGCGAGAGCGATGCTTCACCGTCGCGCCGCAATGGGCATCGCCCTCCACGCCAAGACCGGTGAGCAGGGTGATGGCCGCGACGTTTGGCTTCGCCATCGTGTGCCCCGGTGACAGACTGACCGCCGCGACCACCGCTCCCATTGGATCAGAACCTCTCTGCGTCGCTGTAACGGGAGGAATCGTACCCTGGCGCGGGCGGCGCGGGCCGTGCCCGGGTCAGCCGAGATAACGTCGCTCGGATGGCCACCAACGGCCGTAACGGGCGATCTGCTGCCGCACGACGATGCGCCGGGCGGCGCGCACTTCTCCCTCGAGGCGCTCGCGCCAGCCATCGTCGGGGTCGAGACCGCGACCGATCCGCGCCCGAGCGTCCGCCACGATGTCCCGCGCACGGGCGAGATGGCGGCGCAGATCGTGACCTGGCGCGCCGGAGGCGGCGCGGTCCCAGTCCGTCCTCACGGCGGCGATCTGCCCGGACGCGAGGCGCAGTGCCCAGAGTTCGGGATCGAATCGCGTGAGCGTCGCATTCGGAAGCACGGCCGCCATCATCGTCTACCCGTGGGTCGGTGAAGGCGCCTCGCGGGCGCGGCGCCTCGGCACGGCCCTGGCCGGAGGCGCGACAATAGCGCGACTGTCGCGGGGAGTCGCCGGTGGATCTCGAGCGGGTGGATGTCGATTTCTTGCTCATGGCCGATCGCGCTGAGGCGATCAATGGCAAGCTCTACATGCTCGGCGGCGCCTGGGACCGGATCGGCGTGGCCGATTTCCAGAAGCCGATCCTCTTTTCGGTCGCGATCGGCATGCTCGTTCCCTGGAACGCGACGAATGTGAGCCACACCGTCCTGCTGACGATTCGCGACGCCGATGCGCATCCGGTCGAATTCCGGATCGAGGCCAGTTTCGTGACCGGACGCCCGCCTCAACTCAACGGCGAGACCCAGCGTGTGCTCCTGGCCGTGCCCAATGCGACCGCGGTGCTGCGTGGCCCGGGCCAGTACCTTCTGAGCGCGGCGATCAACGGTCGGGAGAGCAAGGTCGTCCGCTTCACCGCTCATCCGGTCGCTCCGACGCCGCCACCGCCGGCCCCGCCACCGCCCGGATAGGGCCGCCTCAGACCGGGCGCATCAGGACGAAGACGGCGAACGCCAGTGCGAGCACGGCGAGCACGGTGATGAATCCCCCGGCAAGGCGCAGGATCAGGATGTCCCACCCCCGGCGCCTCGGCTCGCGTCGGCCCGGCCCGCCGTGAATGAGATCGACGATACGTGGCGCGAGCGCCAGTTGTACCACGCCCAGCACAAGGAAAAGGCCTAACGTGACGAGGAGGATCTCCATCGGGGTCGCCGCCGCGCGAACCCTAGAAAGCGAGCGCCGCGCCATCCTTGCGCGGCTCGCTCGCGGCGGTGAGCACTCCCGAATCGGGGTCGATCAGGATTGCCTGACCGCCGCCGAACGCCATCGTCAGCGCCGCCTCAGAGCGCGCATCGTGGCCGCGCCCGCGCAGGCCATCGATCGTCGCGCTGCCGAAGGTCTCCTCCAGTGCGACCCGCGTGCCGTGCATCACCCGGAACCGCGGCGCGTCGAGCGCTTCCTGCGGATTCATGCCGTAGTCGACGAGGTTACTGAGTACCTGAAGGTGCCCCTGCGGCTGCATGAAGCCGCCCATTACCCCGTAAGAAAGCCACGGCCGCCCCTCGCGCGTCACCATCGCCGGGATGATCGTGTGGTAGGGCCGCTTTCCTCCCTCGAGCCGGTTGCGGTGGGTCGGGTCGAGCGAGAAGCAGCCGCCGCGATTCTGCAGGCAGATGCCCGTGTCGCCCGCGGTGACGCCAGAGCCGAAGCCGTGATAGAGGCTGTTGATGAAGGAGCAGGCGTTGCCCCGTCCATCGACCGCGGTGAGGTAGACCGTGTCGCTTGCCGGCGGCATGACCCGGGGCACCGTTCGCGCGCGCGCGGGATTGATCGAGCCGTACGCCCTGTCGGCGTAGGCCGATGAAAGGAGTTCATCCAGCGGCAGGTCGACAAATGCCGGATCGGCGACGTAATCGCTCGCGACCTCGAACCCGATCTTCATCGCCTCGATCGCGACGTGCTGGTGCTCGACTGAGCCCCAGGTACGCCTGCCCAGATCCTCGCGCGCGAGGATGTTCAGAGCCACGAGCGCGGCGAGTCCCTGCCCGTTGGGCGGACACTCGTACACGTCGTAGCCCCGGTAGCGCACGTGAATGGGGGCGTCCCACGTCGAGCGGTGGCCGGCCAGATCGTCCCCGGTGAGGAGGCCCCCCTCGCGCTGACTGCAGGCGACGATCTGCTCCGCGATCTCACCGCGGTAGAAGGCGTCGCGGCCACCCGTCGCGATCGCACGAAGGCTCTTGCCCAGCGCGGGCAGACGGACGATCTGCCCGGCGCGGGGCGGCTGGCCGTCGAACAGGTAGTGGCGGGTCGAGTCGGCATGGCGCGCCAGCTTGGCGGCCGAGGCCGACCAGTTCCGCGCGATCAACTCCGAGACCGGGTAGCCCTCTTCGGCATACTCGATGGCGGGGGCCAGGATCTCCGCCATCGGCTTGCTGCCGAACCGCTCGATGAGCGCAACCCAGCCGTCGACCGCACCTGGCACCGTGACCGAGTGGATGCCGACCTGGGGCATCGTGCCGAAGCGGGCGCGGTACTCCTCGACGCGCGCGGCGCGTGGGGCCCGCCCGCTCGCGTTCAGCGCGTGCACGGTGGGGTCTCCCGCGACACAGCAGAGCGCGAACGCATCTCCGCCCATGCCGGTGGACATGGGCTCGACAACGTTGAGCGCCGCGGCCGTGGCGATGGCGGCGTCGAAGGCGTTACCGCCAGCCATCAGGATCCGCAGACCGGCCTGCGCCGCGAGAGGCTGGCTCGTCGCGACCGCGCCACGCCGACCGTGCACGGCGGATCGGCGCGACGGGAACCGCTGCCCGGCGATCCGGCCGAGACCGTCGTACGGGGCGCTCACCGGAGCTTACCGCGTCCCAGCACCGGCCACACCTGCTCGACCGTGCCATCGCGGATCGCGTACATCTCATCGTGGAGGAAGGTGGTGGAGTCGGAATAGCCAGCGATCCACTCGACCTTATCGCCGACCCGAAGGCGATCGTTTGGCTCGGCAAGCTCGATCACACCGTGCTCGGCCGAGAGACTGACCTTCGCGACCGTGCCCACATCCAGCGGGCGCGGGATGCCCGCGTTGTTGCTCATCGCCTTCCACCCCGCGTCGGTGACGATCCGGGTGGCGTTTGGGCGGCTCGTGACGGTCGTGACGATCGTCATCGCGAAGCCGTGGTCCTTGAGCAGGTAATGCTCGGCGTAGTGGACGTCGCCGAAGATGCCGCCCCCGGCCTGGATCTCGGTGACGCCCGGGATGGTCGACGTGATCCAGTAGGTGCCCGTGCCGCCACACGAGACGATCTCCAGCGGAAGCCCGGCCTTACGTCCGGCCTCGGCCGTGCCGACGAGCTTCTTGCCGACCGCCTCTTCGATGGCGGCCCGTTTCTGATCGTCGGGCAGCCGCAGCGTGTGTGCCTCCCAGGCCATGAGGCCGCTCAGCCTGATGCCCGGAAGGGCGTGCACCTTTCGGGCCAGGGCGAGTGCCGGTTCGCCAGGTTCGACGCCCGCGCGGTTCAGTCCCACGTTCAGTTCGAGCAGGACGCGGACCCGAGTGCCCGCCCGGCGTGCCGCGGCGTCGATCTGGAGGGCGTTGTCGTACGAGTCGACCGCGACCATCACGTCGGCGTGGCGCTGGAGGTGCGCGAGGCGGCTCACCTTGTCGTTGCCGACGATCTGATTGGCGATAAGGATGTCCCGGACCCCGGCGCCGGCCATCACCTCGGCCTCACCCAGCTTCGCGCAGGTGACCCCGAACGCGCCGGCGGCGAGTTCCCGATGCGCGATCGCGGGGATCTTCTGCCCCTTGGTGTGCGGCCGCCACCCTTTGCCGCCGCGGCGGATGATGGTGTCGGCCATCCGCTGGAGGTTCGCCTCCATCGTCGTGAGGTCGACGCAGAGTGCGGGTGTATCCAGTTCGAACTTCGATCGGCCAATCGGGGTACTCATTCGGGCGATCCTCCTCGGCCGCCCGATACTACACGACCCGTGCCGCCCGTTCGCCGAGGGGACGGAACCCGTTCAGCCGAGCACCCGGCGGCGGAGCCGTTCGATCGCCGCCCCATTCATACCCGCCGCGCGGAGATACCCCTCGGTTCCCCCGTATCGCCCGCGCAGGTGGGTCAGGACCGCACCGATTGCCGGGGCGGGCGAACCGTACCGCGCTCGGTCGGTCTGCCGCTCCTCGGCCATCCACTGGGTGATGAGCCGATAGAGATTCACCTCACTCTCGGCATAGTCGGCTTCGATCGTCGCGCCGGGCACGGCAACGAGGTCGAGCATCATCGCCACGATGATGCCGGTGCGATCCTTGCCGGCGTGGCAATGCACGACGACCGGCCCCGCGCCCGCATCGGCGATCGCGCCGAGGATGCGGCCGACATTGGTCGCGAAGTCGTCGACCATCCCGCGATAGGCGACGTCGATCCCGTCCGCGACCCGGAGTCGCTCGATCGCGGCCTCGTTGGCGGTATCGATGAAGGGGAGGTTCGCGTAGTGCGGATCGCCCGGTCGCCTCTCCTCCGCGAACGGGTTCGGGTGGCGCTCCAGTTCGTCGTCGTTGCGCAGGTCGACGATGAGCGACACGCCCGCATCCACCAGCGCGCGGCGACCGTGCGCGGTGAGCCGGTGGAGCGAGTCCGCGCGGATGACGGCGTCCGGCCGCGTCGTCGCTCCCGCGGCGGTCACGTAGCCGCCGATGTGCCGGGCGTTGTGGCAGTCTTCCCAGGCGAGGAGTCGATCCATGCGCCCGAGTATCGGCCGCGCGCGGGGATCGCGGCGAGGCCACGGTCACGCGAACGCGGCGGGCGCTCGCACGCTGTGATGAGGTGCCTGCGTGACGGAGGCGTAGAGGATCGCTTCCGGCACGGCCCAACCCCCATCGTGCGACCTCGCGCGACGGGGGCTCGACTCCCAGCGCCGCGCTCGTGCCGGGCGCGCGTCGCATGCCGCGCAGACTCGTGCTCTCGCGACACCGGGTCGGCCTGTCACCCCAGCACCAGAAGACGGCGCTACCCTCCGCCCCTGAGATGACAGGCGTGCCGCGATGGGTGTGATCGCGTCCCGTGAGCGCGTCGCCGTCATCGTGGTTCTGGCGGTCGCCGCGTACTTCCGATTCCACCGACTCGACGAGTATCCCCCCGGGCTGTACTACGACGTAGGCGTCAACGGTCTCGATGCGATCGACATCCTGAACGGGAAAGTCGCGATCTTCTTCGAACGGAACAATGGGCGCGAAGCGCTCTTTCTCTACTACCAGGCCGCCCTGCTCGGCCTGATCGGCTTCCATCCGTTCGTCTTCAACCTCTCCGGCGCTTTCATGAGTCTTCTTGGCGTCGCCCTGGTCTATCGGCTCTTCCGCGACTGGTTCGGTCATGGCATCGCGCTCGCGACCGCGGCGCTGTACTCGGTCACTCTGTGGCCGATCGTCGCCGGGCGGATTGGGCTGAGAATGACGCTGATCGCGCCGGTCACCGTCCTGGCACTGCTCCTGTTCCATCGGGCGATGATGAGCGGTCATCGGCGGGCGCCACTGCTCGGGGGTTTGGTGGCGGCGCTCTCGCTGTACACGCATCTCGCCGCGCGCATCGTCCCGGTCACGCTGGTGGCGATCGCGCTTGCGGCCCGTCCCGCGCGCGCGGCGTGGCCGCGGCTGGCGATTGTCGGCGCTGCCTTCTTTGTCGCCGCTCTGCCGCTGACCGCCTATTTCGCGCTGCAGCCCGATCGCTTCTTCGGCAGGGCGAGCCAGACCGCCATCGTCGCGACGGAACCAGGCCCCGCGGGTGCGATCGATGCGATGCGGACCAGCGCCGAGCGAGTGGCGGCGATGTTCACCATCGCCGGGGACCCGCAACGTCGGCATAACATCCCGGGCCGCCCCGTCTTCGAATGGCCGTTGAACGTGCTCTTCGTGGTCGGCCTCGTCGTCGCCGTAGCCCGGTCGTGGAACGACGATCGATACCGACGTTGCCTCATCTGGTTCGCGATCGGCCTGCTGCCGACACTGCTTGCCACGGAGAGTCCCCATTTCCTGCGCGCGATCGGCATCGCGCCCGTCATCATGCTCTACCCGGTCCTGGCCATCGACGCCGCGTTCGGGGCTTTGGGCGTGGCGGTGCTTCGATCCAGGCTCCTGCCTGTCGCCTGCGCGCTTCTGTTTGCACTCCTCATCGTGCGAAGTCATCACCTGTACTTCGACGTCTGGGCTTCGCACGTCGACACCTACGCCTCATTCGATACCCACTTCACGGAGATCGCCGACCTCATCGATTCCCGCGAGGAACCGCACCTGCTCTTCGCGATCGAACGGGACGCCTCCGTCTACGTCCTCTCCGAGCGTGCGCGGGCCGGTATCTGGCAGCCGGAATCGAGCGCGGTGGTGACGATTCCGCTGGCGTCGGGCGGATTGCTCATTGCGGCGGAGCGTGAATCCGCCCTCGCCCGCGTCGCGCCCGAAGCCCTTCCGGGCCTGGTGGACCTGACCAGATCGCGCCCCGGCCTGCTGCCCGATTTTCGGGCATTCGCCTGGTCGGACGCCGACCGCCAGGCGCTCCTGAGCCGAATGCGACCATTCGACACCGGTCCGCAGTCGCAGGAAGCGAACGGAGCGAGAAGGTTCTCGATCGCCCGCCGTTCCGATGCGCGCTTCGATCTGCACATCCTCTGGGAGCTCGATCCCGGACGCCCGTGGAAAGTGACCGCGGTCCTCGTGCAGGCCGACGGTCCTTCATTCAGCGTGACCGATCTGGCCGCGCCGCCGCTGAACCGAGCCGCGGGCCCCGTGCTGACGGTGACGCACACGGCATTCGCCGCCCCCTCCGGTCGCTACCGTCTTCGTGCCGCGGCCCAGGACGAATCAGCCATGGCTCTCGCGTTCGCTGGGCCATTCGTCTCCGAGGCCGAGGTCGACCTGACGGACTGAGCGGGGGCGCGCCGCGTCTTCTGGTACGCTGCACCCGTGCACGACCTGCTCGTTCGCGGCGGCCACGTCCTCGACCCTGGCTCCGGCCTCGACGCCGCGGCCGACATCGCTGTCGATGGCGATCGGATCGTCGCGATCGGACCCGATCTGGCGACGGGTGGCAGCCGGCAGGTGATCGAGGCGGCCGGCCTGATCGTCGTGCCCGGGTTGGTCGACCTGCATACGCACGTCTACTGGGGTGTGCCGCCGCTGGGGATCGAACCCGATCCTCACTGCCTCCGTCGGGGCGTCACCACCGCGATCGATGCCGGCTCCTCCGGGTCGTCGACGTTCCCCGGGTTCCGCCGCTACGTCATCGACGTGTCGGCGACGCGCATCCGCGCGCTCCTCCACATCGCGTCGATCGGGATGGCCCAGGACAGCGGGCCCGAGGCAGCGCCGGAGTTGGAGGATCTCCGCTGGGCAAACGTCGATCGGGCGATCGAGATCGCCCGCGCCCACGCCGATCTCATTGTTGGGATGAAGGTGCGTCTCTCCGAGGCGATGCTCGGCGATAGCGCCGCGACCTGTCGTGAAGCGCTCCGACGGACCCGCCAGGCCGCCGATGCCATCGGCAAACCCACGATGGTCCACGTCGGGGGCACCGCCATTTCGCTCGCCGAGATCCTCGAGATGCTCAACACCGGTGACATCGTCACCCACTGTTTTCACGGGCGTTCCGAGGGTGTCCTCGACGATTCAGGCGCGGTGCGACCGCAGGTGCGGCGGGCGATGGAGCGCGGGATCGGCTTCGACGTTGGTCATGGCGCGGGCAGTTTCAGTTTCGATGTCGCCCGCCGCGCTCTCGAACGGGGACTGATGCCCACGACGATCTCCTCCGACGTGCATGCGTTCAGTGTTGCCGGCCCCGCCTACGACCTCGTCACCACGATGTCCAAGTTCCTTCATCTGGGTGTCCCGCTGGCGGAGATCCTGTCCCGTGTCACCAGCGCCCCGGCTCGCGCGGTGGGCCTGGCTGGCGAGGTGGGCGCGCTTCGAGTGGGTGGAGTGGCCGACATCACCCTGCTCCGCCTCGAGGAGGGCGAATTCCCCCTGCGCGACGCGCACGGACATCTCGAACGGGGCGAGCGTCGCCTCGAACCGGTTCGGGTGGTCCGCGGCGGCCGAGTCTACGACTGCCACCCGCACCCGCACCCGCATCCTGGCCACCCGCACCCGCGCTGAGAAGGTTCGCGAAAGGGACCCGCGTCGCTCCCGGATCAGGCCAATCAGGGATACGCCGCCGTCTCGTCCAGCGGCCAGATCGGCCGCGGAATCCGCCGGTACGGAAACCCATCC
>CAZHZF010000072.1:0-11327 GCA_964536925.1 uncultured Dehalococcoidales bacterium
AACACCGACCGGAAGCGCGGGTTCTTCGATCTGGTGCGGGTGATGAGCGGGGCGTGAGGACGTGGCGGAAAACTCCAATCGGCCCCTCTCTTCGCGGGAGAAGGCCAGGGTGAGGGGAGCCCCCGCTGCGGTGACTGCCATCGGTGGTGGGGACATATCCCGCGCCCTCACCGTCTTGACCGGCAGCGGTAGAATCGGAGCACAATGGCCGCCGAGCGCGAACGGCACCCTCCGATCATCATCCGGCACAGCGCCGCTCCTCTAGGTGGCGCTCCCCCGCCGGAAGTCATCGCCCGACGTCGGCAGGTCGTCTCCGACATGCGCCGGCTCAGGGACGGCGTCGTCGGGACAATCCCAGGAACAATCGCGGACCTACTTACCGACGAGGAAGGTGACTCGGCGGTGAATGAATGAGGATCTACCCAGCTACGTAGTCGATGCCTCGGTAGCCCTGAAGTGGGCGATTCGCACTGACGAGCCGTTCCTGGATCAAGCCGACTTGCTGCTGGAGGACTTTCAGCGCGGTCTGATCAACCTGACGGCACCGATTCATCTGGCATCAGAGTTCGCTCAGGGCCTGGTGCGAGCGGTCAGGATGGGTCGGCTTGACCAGGACACCGCTCAAGATCACCTCCACTACTTCCTGTCCCTCGAGCTGCCGTTCTACGCGGACGGCGATCTCTACCACAACGCGATTGACCTGGCTCAGACCCTTGGGTGCAGCTTCTACGATGCCACTTACGCGGCGCTTGCCCGACGGAGGGGCATCTACCTCGTTCACGCTGATACTCCTCTTCGGCACAGGCTGGAGAGGTCAGCTCCCGCTCTGCTGATCCTGCACCGATGGCTTGGCGACTACCGATCTGGGCTTCACTGAGTCAGCTATGTCGCGGCCACGGGCTCGCCGTTAGCAGGAGCGGCGGGCACGAGGGATCGGTGCAGCCATCCAGCCGTTTCGCGGCCTCATGGATCCGACCAGGCGATTCAGGCCGATCAGCCTGCCGGGGTCGTCAATCGCCTCCGACATCCTGAGGGTGACATAGCCGGCTTCGCTGGCGCAGAAACTGAAGGTATCGGCGTGATCGCCGGGTCGCATCACAACGCTGTAGTGGGCGCCCTTCTCCCTGATCAGCGCGATGACGCCGGCGCGATCGACGTGAGAGACGAGTGGTGCTGTTTGATCGAGCGTGCTGCCGGTGGACCTCCTCCTGGCGGCGCTCGCGGATCGACCCAGATCGGAATCCTCCACTACGACCGCGACGACGATGTCATCGGCGTCCCGCCCGAATTGCGCTTCGCGAGCGAATGGCTGGCTCCGGCAGGGTCGCTCTGACGCGGACCCCGGCGAGCCTTTCGCTGGTGTCCGACAGCGCCCCCGAGGAGCGGTCCTTCCGAGCAATTGCGAAGTAGTTATCCGAGCCGCCGGCGGCGCAGTCGATCGAGGGACCACCGTTGCGATTCGAACTACCTCGATGCTTCCAGAACGTGCCGGTGAACTGGCGGGTCAACACCGACCGGAAGCGCGGGTTCTTCGATCTGGTGCGGGAGATGGGCGGGGCGTAGCGCTCCGACGCGACCGCGGTCGCGCCGTCCCGATCGGCGTCGGAAGCTTGGCCCGGTCGGACTCCTACGCCGCGACGATTCGCGGCGCGGGGATCGGGGCGCCATCGGCCTGAGCCGACTCGATCCAGCTCTCGATGGCCTCTTGTCCACGGTGGGCAGCCTCTTCATAGGTAGTGCCGTGGGTCTGGCAGCCCGGTAGTTCCGGCACCGTCACGACGTAGATCTGGTCATCCGCATCCCACTGAATGAGCATCGAATAGCGACTGCCACTCACAGCTTCCTTCATCCCTGCCTCCGGCGCGCCTCTCTGAGCGCGGCGACCGCGGTCAACACCAACCGCTCCTGATAGCGTCTGGCATCGTCTCCGTTGCCGCCGGCGAGGACGATGCGCTGCACCACGATGCCGACACGGCGAACGCGGCGAGGCATCCTACCAGCGCTACACTGCGGCTCGTGCCAGCCGCTCGCCGCCGTCACGCGTTGACCGAGACCGCGAGGGTCCAGGCCGCGCCGGATGGACTCCTCGGCGCGTCTGGCCCCGAACGGACCGAGGTCGCCGAATCCGTGGTCCCGCATCCGCGAAAGAAGGTTGGGCGGACCCGTGTGGGACAGGCGAGGCTGCGTCAGCGTCTCGCACGGCGGGTGCGCGACCGCCTGATCCCGATCGATCTCGACGCGGCCGACGAGGTTCGGCGGATCGGGTGGGCACGCGGCTGACGACCGGCGCGAAGTCCGGACCGGATCGCGAGGTCACATCTTCAGGCCGCTGAACTTCACCCCTTCGATGATCTGCTTGTTCGCCAGCAGGAAGACCACCAGCAGCGGGACGGCGCTGACGACGGCGCCGGCCATGATCGGCCCGAACGAATCCGAGGCGTAGTTGCCGCGAATCAGGCTCAGCGCGACCGGCAGCGTGAGGCGGTCCTGCCGGGTCATCACGATCAGGGGCCA
Source organism: uncultured Dehalococcoidales bacterium (assembly GCA_964536925.1). Classification (GTDB taxonomy): domain Bacteria; phylum Chloroflexota; class UBA6077; order FW602-bin22; family FW602-bin22; genus VGOZ01. Next base: position 2,515 of record CAZHZF010000072.1, read on the forward strand.
GGTGAACTCGTTCCAGTGCGACTGGAAGGTGAAGAGCGCGAGCGCGCCCATCGCCGGCTTGCTCAGCGGCAGAAGCAGCGCCGTGAAGACGCGCCAGGAGCCGGCGCCATCGATCCGGGCCGCGTCCTCCAGTTCCGCCGGCATGCTCAGGAAGAACTGGCGCAGCAGGAAGACGCCGAAGGCCGAGGCAGCGCCCGGGAGGATGAGCGCCTGATAGCTATTCAACCAGCCGAGCTGGGCCATCAGGAGATAGAGGGGCACGATGGTGATGACGCCCGGCACCATCATGCTGCCGACGATGATGCCGAACAGAACGTCACGACCGGGGAAGCGCATGCGCGCGAGCGGGTAGGCGGTCAGCGCGCAGATCACGACCGTCAGCACCGTGCTGACGATCGTCACGACCGTGCTGTTCCAGACGGCAACCGTCATGCTCACCGTGCGGGTGCCGGACATCACGCCGACGTACTGGTCGAGCGTCGGCGGGATCGGCAGCCAGAACGGAATGGGATGGAGGATGTTCGGCGTGATCTTGAACGAGGTGACCAGCGCCCAGATTCCGGGCGTGAGCCACAGCAGCGCGAAGAGGACGAACGCTCCCGAGCCGACGTTGCGCATCACCGTGGCGCGCACTAGAGGTCGGAACCTCCTCGCTGGACTCGGAACTGGATCGCCGAGAAGATCACGATGATGATGAACAGCACCCACGACATCGCCGCGGCCGAGCCAAATGCGAACTCGCCCTGGAAGCCCGTGTCGTAGATGTGCTGCACGACGGTCCGGGTCGCGTCGGCCGGTCCCCCGCCGGTGATGACCAGCACCTGACCGAAGATCTGCAGCGCACCGATGATATGCACCACCCCGACGAGGAGGAAGACCGGACGCAACAGCGGAATCGTGATCGACCAGAACGCCTGCACCCCCGTGGCGCCATCGATCGCGGCCGCCTCGTACAGATGACCGGGGATGTCCTGCAACCCGGCCAGGTAGATGACCATGTAGTAGCCAGCCGCGCCCCAGATGACCGTCATGACAATGGACCACAGTGCCGTGGACGGGTTGCCGAGCCAGACGGGCGGCGATAGCCCGAACTGCTTCAGGTAGTAATTGAGCGGGCCGACGAGCGGATCGAGCATCCAGAGCCAGATCAGCCCGAGCGTCACGACCGAGAGCGTCTGCGGGAAATAGAAGGCGCTCCGCAGGAACGTGCGGAACGGCATCTCACGATTCAGAAGGACCGCCAGCACCAGGGGCACGAGGAGAACCGGCAGCGTCGCCTCGATGGCGAAGGTGCCCGTATTGGCCAGACTCTTGATGAAACGGGGATCTCTGGTCATCCGCTCGTAGTTCGCGAGCCCGACGAACCGGGAAGCGTCACTTCCGAGCGTCGCGTTCGTCACGCTGATGTAGAGCCCGTAGAGGAGCGGGTAGACGCGGAAGGCGACGAAGAGCGCGAGGAAGGGGAGCATGTAGAGATACGGCACGGCCACCCGCTGCCACGCGAACGCGCGGCGCGCCGTGCCGGGTGCCGCGACGTTCACCACCGTGATCGCCCCCGTCGCCTGTCCCGGCGGGGGAGCGCTCCCCCGCCGGGTGCCATCTTACTGACTGAGGGCATCCGCGACTTGCTGCAGCGCTTCCTTTGCTGGCGACCCGTTGTAGATCGCCTGAACCGCCGGCGGCGTCTTGACCAGGTGGTTGGCCCACTTCGGAGTCGGCTGGGCAAAGCCCCAATCGGGCTCCTGGCCCGCCATCACCTTCAACGCCGGATTCGCCGTTACCTTCGCATCGGTCTGCGCCTTCTTGGTCGCGCCGAGCACGCCACCATTCAGCGTCCACGTCACCGCGTTGTCCTGGAACCACTTCATCATCTTCCAGGACGCGGTGCGCTTCGCCTCATCGACCTTCGGTTGCACCGGCAGCGTGTAGTTGTGCGTCACCGCCCAGGCGATCGGCTTCTTGAACACCTGCGGGACATGGGCGGGCGTGAACGCAACGTTGTTCTCCATGAACCCGCTGACGTTCCAGGATCCGCCGATCCACATGCCGATCTTGCCGCCGATGAACGCCTTCAGTTCATCGACGCCCATCGGGGGGACGATCTTCTCCGTGTTGAGCAACGAGCCGTACCAGGTGCCGACCTCCACAGCCAGGGGGTCGGCGATCGTCGGCTTGGTGAAGTCCTCGCTGAACGGGTTCGCGCCGTTCTGCCAGAGGAGCATGTCGAATTGGTTCAACTGGCCCGGCCCGAGCGAGAAACCGAAGACGTCGCCCTTCGTGATCTTCTTGGCGGCAGACATCAGTTCGTCACGCGTGGTGGGCGGCTTGGTCGGATCCAGGCCCGCGTCCTTGAACACGTTGTTGTTGATGAACAGCATGTACATCACCGCATCCAGAGGCAATCCGAAGCGCTTTCCCTGGAAGACCGCCGGCGCCCAGGACTTCGGGCTGAAATCCGCCGCCGGGAACCCCCGCTCGGAAAGCGTCGTCTCGTCCATCGTCTCGAGGATCCCGGCCGCGGCGTTGGTCGGGATCGCAAAGCTGTTCAACATCAGCAGATCGGGATTCGTGCCCGACTGATTGGCCACGCGGATCTTCGAATTGATGTCGTTCGCATTCATGCGCTGCTGTTCGACCTTGACGCCCGATTCCTTCTGGAACTGGGCGAGCAGGTCGTCCATCGCCTTGCCGTTGGCGCCGCCGTAGTCGTTCCAGTAGGCGATCGTCGTGCTGGCGCCGCCGGTCGTCGGTGCGCTCACCACCGGGGCGGCAGCCGGTGCGGCCACGGCCGGCTTCGGTGCCTCGGCGGGCTTCGCCGGCGCGGGGGTGGCAGTCGGCGGCGCGCTGGCACACGCGGCGAACACGGCCGCGGCGGAGGTGGCCAGGCAAGCCGCGATGAGACTCCGACGCGAGAACCGCTTGCCCGTTCGAACGTGAACCATCAATCGAGCTCCCTTCCTATGTGCGCTGATTTCGACGGCGCAACATATCGGGCACTCGCACGTCCTGTCAACGAGTGATTTCGCACTACCAAATCGGATTTCCGCCCAATGCCGGTCGCGGCTCACCGTCCGGGATTGACACGGTCCAGTTACGCGCACAGAATACCGCTCGCCCGCTTCCTGCGGTGTGTAAGTGAACCAATGACGATTGGCATAGGCAAAGCACGCGAGCGGCGAGTGAAGTCGGTAGACCACGCGATCGACATCCTCGATCTGCTCGCCGGCCCGCTCAAGTCTGCCGGAGTCACGCAACTCTCCTCCCACCTGGGGATGAACGTGAGCACGGTTCACCACCTGCTCCGGACGCTCCAGGCGCGCCAGCTGGTGGAACAGGACTCCGACTCCAAGCTCTATCGGCTGGGTGTCCGGTCGGTCCAGCTCGGCGACGCGTACCTCGCCGGCCTCGACCTCTACGGCATCGCCCAGGCGGTGCTGCGGGACGCGTCGCGGGAGTGCGGCGAGACGGTCACCCTTGCGGCGCTCGATGGGGCCAGCATCACGACGCTGGCAACCGTTCCGGGGCGCTTCACGGTCCGATCGATCGGCGCGGCGACCGATCGTCACAACGCTCACGCGACGGCGCTGGGGAAGGTCCTGCTGGCCGGTCTGCCCGACGAAGAGCTGCACGAGATGATCGCCGAAGCGGGCATGAGTCGCTTCACGCCGAACACGATCGGCACGTTTCGCCAGCTTCAGGCACATCTGGAGCAGGTCCGCCAGCAGGGGTATGGGCTGGACCTCGAGGAGCTCGAAGTCGGGCTGTGCTGTGTGGCGGTTCCCGTGCCCGCCCAGCGCCGCGAGATGGTCACAGCGATCGGCGCCTCCGTGCCGATCGCGCGGTTCGATGACGAGCGCCGGTGCAGCCTGATCGAACTCCTCCGGAGCACGGCGCGCCGGATCTCCGCCCGGCTGGGGCACCCTGAGTGAAGCTCGGCTACCACCTCGCACCCTGGGTGCGCGACAACCACCCCGAGAACTTCCACCGCGCGCTCGACGAGATCTCCATGACCGGCTGGGATGGCCTGGAGTTCTCCGGGGTCTGGGCTGCCGATCGATTCGGCGACCGGCCGGGCGAACTACGCGCGTTGCTCGCAATGCACGATCTCGAGATGGCGTCGAGCTACTTTCGACCATCCTTCCGCCGCGAACGTCGCAACGACGACCTGGATCTCGCCCGCCGCGTCATCGGCACCGCGGCGGAAGCCGGCTGCCAGAACCTGCTCATCGACGGGGGGTACCCGGACCCGGGCGGTGCTCCGGTCTCCACGGACGATTACCGTCGCGTCGCTGAGGTCGCGAACCTGGTCGGCCGGCTGGGGCGCGATGCGGGGATGGTCTGTTCCTGGCATCAGCACTGGGGCACGCTCTTCGAGCGGCCCGAGGCGTTCGACGCTCTGATGGAACTGACCGATCCGGAACTCGTGCGCTTCTGTCCGGACACCGCCCAGCTGATGATGGGGGATTTCGACGTCGAGGCGACCTTCCGCACCTACGCCAGCCGGATCGGCTTCGTCCATTTCAAGGACATCGACGCGAATCGCCCGTGGTCGGTTGCCGCCGCCCACGGCGGGCCGACCACGTGGACCGACACGGGTGCCTATCACGTCGACTCGAAATGGCGGTTCGTGGAGCTGGGACGGGGCCAGATCGACTTCCCCGCGCTCCTCGCCGTATTGCGCGCGGCCGGCTTCGATGGCTGGATCCTCGACGACTTCGATTACGCGGCCTATCCGACGCGGGAGGTCTCGACGACGCTCCTGCGCTACCTGCGCGATGGACTGGGCATCGTCGGCCGCCGCGGCCGCGCGGGCTGGGCTGGCTGAAGGAGGCACCGTGCCGTTCGTTAATGTGAAGGTCGTACGCGGAGTGATGACCGACGCCGAGCGGGGTCGGCTCATCGAGCGGATCACCGACGCCGTTGTCGAGGTGTTCGCGCGCGGACACGAGGAGCTCCGACCCCATATCTGGGTCGTCGTCGAGGAGGTCGAGCCCGGTCAATGGGGCGCGGGCGGCAAGACCGTCGATCTCGAGGCTGTCCAGCGGCTCACGGGCCGTGGGTAGTAGCTCGGGACCGATTCGGACGTTCTCGCCGTCTCTCTACGACCTGATCGACCGGGATGCGTCGATCGAGCGCGTCGCGACAGGCTTCGCGTTCACCGAGGGACCTCTCTGGCACCCCACCGCCCACTACTTGCTGTTCACCGACCTGGCCGGGGACGTCATCCGACGCTGGGACGAACGCTCGGGTGTGACCGAGGTCCGCCGGCCAAGCGGCAAGGCCAACGGGCTGGCCTACGATCGCGAACTCCGCCTGGTCGCCTGCGAACACGTCGGCCGGCGCGTAACGCGTACGGCATCCGACGGTTCGATCTGCGTGCTCGCCTGCGAGTTTGGCGGAAAGCCGCTCAACAGCCCGAACGACGTGGTGGTCGCGGGTGACGGCGCGGTGTACTTCACCGATCCACCCTACGGCCTCCAGGACTACTACGGGATCGCCCGCCCCCAGGATCTGGATTTCCAGGGCGTCTATCGCATCGCGCCGGACGGTGCACTTTCCCTCGTCGCCGACGACTTTGTCGCGCCCAACGGTCTCGCCTTCTCGCCGGATGGCCGCCGTCTCTACGTCGATGATACCGAGCGGAACCACGTGCGGGCGTTCGATGTACGACCGGATGGATCGCTGACCAACAGCACCGTGCTCATCGACTTCGCGCGCACTCCGGCTGCCGACGGCCTGTCCGGGGCGCCCGACGGACTCAAGGTGGACACGCGCGGCAACCTCTTCTGCACCGGCCCGGGCGGGATCTGGGTACTCGCCGCCGACGGAGAGCCACTGGGGCTGATTCGCCTCCCGGAACAACCCAGCAACCTCAACTGGGCCGGCCTCGATCGGTCGCTCCTCTACGTCACGGCGCGCACGTCGGTCTATCGCGTGCCGACCCGCACGACAGGCCTGTAGCGCGGGCGCGGATTCAGGCCGAGGCGGAATGCTCCGCGCGGGCGATGACGGCGCGCCCGAGGGCGACCACGGCCGGCGCGGCGATGACGGCGACGAGCGCGCTCACGACGAATGGCGCGCGCGTGGCCGGCCCGAGCAGTTCGGCCAGAAAGCCACTCGCGAGGGAGCCGATCACCACGCCGAACGAGTAGACGGCGTAGAAGATGCCGAACGCGGCGCCACGCTCGCGACGGATCGTCACCTCCACGACGAGCGCGGTCACGGGCGGGAACAGCAGGCCGAAACCGAGGCCGAATAGCCCCATCCCGGCGAGGACGAGCGCGAAGCCGGTCGCCGACGCCAGCAGCACCGTCCCACCGGCGATGAGCAGCAGACCCGTCGCGATGGGACCGTAGCGGCCGCGGGAATCGCTGATCCGATTCGCCGGTCCAGCCATCAGCGCCATCGCGACCACCGCGTAGACGGTGAACGCCAGGCCGTTACGGCCCGCGGACCCGCCCTGCGCGATCGCCGAGGCGGCATCGGGAGCTTGCGTGAGGATGAGCGGCAGATGCGTCACCAGCACGCCGAGACCGATCGTGAGCGCCAGGGCGGTGAGGTAGGCCGCGATCAGCGGACCCCGAGCCCAGAGCTCGAGGTAGGACACGCCAGCGCCCGGATCGCGCGGAGGCGATCCCGACTGCTCGGCCTCTCGCGCCCAGATCAGAAAGGCCAGGCCCGCCACGGCCATGAGGAGCGCGCCGATGACGAACGGCGCACCGAAACCGAGGCGATCGCGGGCGATCCCGCCGAGCGGCGGCCCAAGGATGGCCGCGACCGCGATGATCGCGCCGCTGACACCCATGGTCCGGGCCCGACGATCGACCGCCGCACTATCGCCGATGAGGGCGAACGCGCCCGGCGTGAGGACCGCGGTGGCCAGTCCGTGCACGGCCCGGACGACGAGCAAATGCTCCGGCGTCGACGCGAGCGCATAGCCGAAGAGGGAGGCGACCGACGCGGCCAGACCCACCAGGACAGGCCGCCGCCGCCCCCAGCGATCGAGCGCAACCCCGGTGGCGAGATTCCCGACGAGGTTGAGTGCCGAGTAGATGCCGACGATGAGACCGATCATTGCGGGCGACGCGCCGAGGTCCCGCGCGTACGGTGCCACGACCGGGAACTGGATGAAAAGGTCCAGAAACGTCACGAAGATGACGAGACGGGCCGCAAGAATCGTCTGGCCCGGCGCGGCCCGGCCGGGTACCGTCGTCACCGAACGGCGATGGTAGTCGCCGTCATCGCCGGACGCACGGTGTTCGGAGGCGCCGCGCGCGCACGCGCGACGCCCGACGGGGACTCAGCTCTCGATGCGGTTGACCAGCGCCGGAGGCAGGTCGCGGTTCCCGGGAGGCCCGGCCTGGTGACCGAGGTAGACGTAGGCGACGATCTCATCGTCGGGCGCGAACCCGAGCGCGGCCTTGACCGGCCCCGCCACCGCCGGATCGACCATCGCCGGACCAGAACGCCACGCGCTGGCCAGACCGCGCGCGGTTGCGGCGAGCAGGATGTTCTGGACGCCCGCGGCCACGGTATAGCGGTTCTCGAACTGCTTGACCGCGTCGGCATCCGGCGCCGCGGCGATGGCGAGGACCACCGGCGTGCGCTCGAACTGCGCGCGCTGCCGTTCGACCACCGGTGGCTGGCCGCCCGCCGCGGCGAGCGCATCGGCGGCGATCTGTCCGAGGCGCCCGCGCGCCGCGCCGCGGATCACCGCGAACTTGAACGGATTGGTGCGGAAGTGGTTGGGCGCCCAGCGTGCCAGTTCGATGAGTTCGTCGATCGTGGCATCGTCGATCGCCGCCTCGTGATCGACGTTCATGTTCGAGCGCCGACCCCGAATGGTCGCCGCAACCGCCGCGTACGTGCCGTTCTCCGCCATCGTTACCTGCTCCGTTCGTCCGATTGGTTACAGAAAGATAGTAGCTTTCGATCGGGCCATACCAGCATCGTCACGGGAGCGCGGCGCGTGGTCGTCCGCATCCGCGCAACGGTCCGTGTGTCCCAATCGTCGGGACTGTGGGACGAGCGGCATCGCTGTCGCTGGCGACCGGTAACTCCCTCTCCTGCCGCGGCGGGAGAGGGCCGGGGTGAGGGTCGGTCCCTCAGGGTCGACGCCAACGAGGATTGGTCTGCGGCCGACGAATGAGATGGCGGGGGCCTACCCAGAGTGAGGGGGCCCGCGGGCCCGCCGGCTCAGTCACGGCCTGGGGCGGGCGAGACGCCCGCGGTCCCGGTGCGTATCCCATCCTCACCCCGGCCCTCTCCTTCCCGAGGAAGGAGAGGGGGCAGGAAACACGCGGCCGCGTGTGAGGGCAGGGGCGGAATAGGGTGAAAGCCTCGGCGACGGGGGCGCCCACACTCCTCGCGCGCGGGCGAGCGGGGTGCCTGACCTGGCGTCGCGATGGTGGCCAATCTCGTGTCCCTCTCCCCGCGGGAGAGGGTGCGGGTGAGGGGCGCCTTCCCTACGTCACGATCGTGGTCGCCGACACAAGGCCGGCGGGACGCCCGCGGTCCTCAGGCGGGATAGCCCTTCGCGCCCTGCAGACCTTTCAACGCGGAGATCTCCCCGGTGTGCATCCAGACATTGCCGATGATGATGCCGAGCACGGCACCCAGCGGCGTCGGACCACCCAGGTCGATGGTGCGATCGAGGTCGGACTCCGTCAGCGAGGCCAGATACTCGTCGGTCGCGGCGAACACCGCGCCCGTGTAGGCGGCAAAGGCAGCCCGATCGATCCGCACCCGCCGCCCCCATTCGCCCCACTCGCGATTCAGCGGCATGGGCTCGCTCAGCCCGGTCCGGCCGGCCC
>CAZHZF010000073.1:0-9458 GCA_964536925.1 uncultured Dehalococcoidales bacterium
CCGGTGGATCGGGCCGGCCGCCTTGATGAGGTGCGGCGGCGATGCGGTGACGCGCATTGCCAGCGATCCTGGCAAGATCGGTTGAAAACCCGGATGGCCGGGCAAAATCATCGCCCGATGGTGCGCATCGTCGTCGCGCTCCGAGGTGAATGGTGACCGAGAGCCCCTCGTTCGACGCGCTCCTCCCCGCCGAGATGGCGCGCCGCGCCGAACAGATCGGCGTGCGCAAGGCCGGAGCCGACCCGGTCACCGTCCTGCTGCTCGCCGTGCTGGCGGGCGCGTTCATCGCTCTCGGCGCGCTGTTCGCGACCACCACGCTGACCGGATCGAGCGCGCTGCCCTACGGGGTCGCGCGTCTCCTCGGCGGCCTCGCGTTCACACTGGGCCTGACCCTCGTGATCGTGGGCGGCGCGGAGCTGTTCACCGGCAACAATCTCATCGTGATGGCCTGGGCGAGCCGCAAGGTACCCACCCTCGCGCTCCTGCGCAACTGGGCGCTCGTGTACTTCGGGAACTTCATCGGCTCTGTGGCGACGGCGGCGCTCGTCTACGGCAGCGGCCAGTACACGTTCGCGAACGGTCAGGTCGGCGCGACGGCGCTGGCGATCGCCAGCGGCAAAGCACTGCTGCCGTTTTCGCAGGCGCTCCTGCTCGGGATCCTCTGCAACGCGCTGGTCTGCCTCGCCGTCTGGCTCGCCTACAGCGCCCGAACGACCGGCGACCGGATCGCTGCGATCGTACTCCCCATCGCCGCGTTCGTCGCCGCTGGCTTCGAACACTCGGTCGCGAACATGTATTTCTTCCCCATCGCCCTGTTCATCCGCGCCGGTGCGGGACCGGAGTTCTGGCTGGCGATCGATCGGTCCGCGGACCAGTTCTCGCACCTGACCTGGGAGAGGTTCATCGTCGGCAACCTGCTCCCGGTGACGATGGGGAACATCGTCGGCGGCGCGCTCCTCGTCGGCGCCGTCTACTGGCTGGCGTATCTCCGGGCCGCGCCCCCGAATGGACCGGCGCGATGAAAGGTGGCGCTGCAGTGCGCACCGCGCCTCGGAAGTGGCTCTACCGACCCGACCCGCTCGAACCTGAGCCTTCCCCCGAACTGGCCGCCCTTCTGCGGCCCCATCGCGGACACGCGGACGCCCTGATGTCCGTGCTGGAGGAGATCCAGTCTCACTACGGCTACCTGCCCAGAACCGCGCTCCGACACGCCGCCGCGGCGTTGCGCATGCCTCTCAGCCGCGTGTGCGGTGTCGCGACGTTCTACAACCTCTTCCGCTTCGATCCACCCGGCCGTTTTCTGGTGCGCTGCTGTCAGGGCACCGCCTGCCATGTCAACGGCGGCGCGGCCATCCTCGCGCGCGCCCGCGAGCGTCTCGGCGTCAACGAAAACGAGACGACGCCAGACGGCGCGTTCACTCTTCAGACCGTGGCCTGCATCGGCGCGTGCTCGCTCGCACCGGTGATGACCGTCGGCGAGCAGGTCTTCGGCCGCATGACGCCCGATCTCGCCGCGGCGACGCTGGACGACCTCGCGCGAACCGCGGCGAAAGCGCCCTGATGGCGACGATCTTCCGCGTTGGCACGTCTACCTGCGGCCTTGCCGCGGGAGCGGACGCGACGATCGACGCACTGGCGACTGCCGCGCGCGAGCTTGGCCTCGATGCGAAGATCGAGCGGACTGGCTGCCTCGGTGCCTGCCATGCCGAACCACTGGTGGAGGTGCGGGACGGCGCCGACGCGCGGCTCTACGGTCCGGTGACTCCGGCGAATGCGCGTGGTCTTGTCGGCCGAGCACCCGATGAAGGCCCACCGCTGCTCAGCCGGCGCGACGATCGCGCGGACTACCCGTTCCTCGGCAGGCAGGTGAAGGTCACCACCCGCCTCTGCGGCCAGATCGACCCGCTCTCGCTCGACGATTACCTCGCGCACGATGGCTATCGCGCGCTGCGGGCCGCGCTCGCGATGCCCCCCGAGGATGTCATCCAGATCGTCAGCTCCTCACGCCTGCGCGGCCGAGGCGGCGCCGGGTTTCCGACAGGCCTCAAGTGGCGCCTCGCCCGCGAGGCGACTGGCGACCCGAAGTACGTGGTCTGCAACGCCGACGAGGGCGACCCCGGCGCCTTCATGGATCGGACCATGATCGAGGGCGATCCGCACCGCCTCATCGAGGGAATGGTCATCGCCGCCCACGCGATCGGCGCGACGCGTGGCTACGTCTACGTCCGCGCCGAGTACCCGATGGCCGTGGCGATCCTGCGTCGCGCGATCGACCAGGCCATCGCCTACGGCGCACTCGGCCCGAATGTGCTCGGGAGCGGGCGGGAGTTTGCACTCCAGATCGTGGAGGGTGCTGGCGCGTTCGTCTGTGGCGAGGAGACGGCACTCATGCACTCCATCGAAGGAAAGAGAGGCATGCCGCGGATGCGTCCGCCCTATCCGGCGCAGTCCGGCCTCTGGGGGCAGCCCACGAACATCAATAACGTCGAGACGTACGCGAGTGTCCCGGCGATCCTCCTGGGTGGGCCGACCTGGTTCGCCGGCATCGGCACCGCGGCCAGCGGCGGCACCAAGGCGTTCGCGCTGAGCGGCGCGATCCGCCGCCCGGGGCTGGTAGAGATCCCCATCGGCATCGCACTGCGCGATCTCCTGCTCGAGATCGGGGGCGGCGCGCGCCCGGGCCATCAACTGAAAGCAGTGCAACTGGGTGGCCCGTCGGGCGGGTGTTTGCCAGAACGTCTCTTCGACACGATCGTCGACTACGACGACCTGCGCCGCACCGGCACGATCATGGGGTCGGGCGGCATGGTCGCGATCGACGAGACGACCTGCGTGGTCGACTTCGCCCGCTACTTCCTCACATTCAGCACCGCTGAATCGTGTGGCAAGTGCGCCCCCTGCCGCATTGGCACGCGGCGGATGCTGCAGATCGTTCAGGCAATCGCGACGGGCCGCGCCACGGAGAGCGATCGGCTGCGCCTGGAGGCGCTGGCCGATGTGGTCCGGACGGCATCGCTCTGCGGTCTCGGGCAGACCGCGCCGAACCCGGCCCTGACCACGATGCGGTACTTCGCGGACGAATACCGCGCTCATCTGGAGGAGCGGCGGTGCCCGGCGGGCGTCTGCGCGATGGGACCGGCCGCGTGATCCGCCTGACGATCGATGGACGAGCCATGGACGTCCATCCAGGCACGTCGGTGCTCGATGCTGCGCTCGCCGCCGGGATCGACGTGCCACGCCTGTGCCATCACCCCGATCTTGCACCGTCCGGCGGATGCCGCCTCTGCCTCGTCGAGGTGGAGGGAAGCGCCGCGCCGCAGGCGAGTTGCGGTCTCGCCGTCCGTGACGGCATGGTCGTCCGGACAGTCACACCGCGCCTGACGGATCTGCGCCGGGGCGTGCTCGACCTTCTCCTCTCCGATCACCCCTTCGTCTGCGCTACCTGCGCGCGCGATGGCGACTGTGCACTGCAGACCTACGCCCATCGCCACGGGATCGTCGCGTCCTCCTTCGGCCGGGACCTCTCGCGCGCGCGCCGCGATGACGACAACCCGTTTTTCGTGCGCGACCACCAGTACTGCATCATGTGCGCGCGCTGCACCCGGGTCTGCGACGAGGTCGTCGGGGCTCGCGCGATCGAGATCGTCGATCGTGGGTTCGGCGCCCGCATCGCCACACCGTTCGATGTCCCCCTCGCCGACTCCACCTGCGTGTTCTGTGGCAGCTGCGTCCAGGTCTGCCCCACCGCCGCGCTCGTGCCCAAATTGCGGCTCGATCTCGCGCCGCGCACGCCGATGACCCGCACGCGCACCGTCTGTGGCTACTGCGGTGTCGGGTGCCAGATCGAATATGGCCTGGCGGACGGGGCGATTCGCGAGGCACGAGGCTTTCCGGAGGCTCCCGCGAATGGCGAGTTCCTCTGCGTCAAGGGTCGCTTCGGGTGGGACTTCGCGACGAGTCCGGATCGGCTGCGCCAACCATTGGTCCGTCGCGACGTGGCGGAGGCGGCCGGACTGACCGTGGCCCCGGGCCTGGCCGGGGTGAGCATCCCGGACGGGTACGTGCCCGTCCGCTGGGACACGGCGCTCGACTTCGTCGCGGATCGGCTCGCGAGAACGGTCGAGGAGCATGGCCCCGACGCCGTGGCCGGTCTCGCCTCAGCCCGCTGTACCAACGAGGAGAACTACCTCTTCCAGAAGTTCGTGCGCGCGACCGTGGGGACGAACAACGTCGATCACTGCGCGCGGCTCTGTCACGCCTCCACCGTCACGGGCCTGGGCATCGCCTTCGGCTCCGGGGCGATGACGAACCCCATCCGCGACATTCGCGATGCCGATTGCGTGCTCATCACCGGATCGAACACCGCCGAGTCGCATCCCGTGATCGGCTACGAGGTGGTGCGCGCCGTGACGCGTGGGGCGAGTCTGATCGTGATCGATCCACGCCGGGTGCCGCTTGTCGAACACGCCACGATGCACCTCCAGCCACGCGCCGGGGCGGATATGGAGATCTTCCTCGCCCTCGCCCACGTGATCGTCCGCGAGGGCTGGCACGACGAGCCGTTCATCGCCGAACGCACCGAGGGGTTCGCCGCGCTCCGCGACTCTCTGGCGGAGTTCACGCCCGAGCGGGCATCGGCACGCTCCGGCGTCCCGGCCGAGGACATCGAGCGCGCGGCGCGTCTCTATGCCCTGGGCGAACGGCAACGCGGCACCTCCCTGCACGGCGCGGGCCGCGGGCACAGCACGATCCTCTATGCGATGGGAATCACCCAGCGGACCAACGGGACGGACCTCGTGCTCGCGCTGGCGAACCTCGCCCTGCTCACCGGGCAGATCGGCAAGCCCGCGACCGGCGTCAATCCCCTGCGCGGGCAGTCGAACGTGCAGGGCGCGTGCGATGTGGGCGCTCTTCCGAACGTGCTCCCCGGGTACCGGCCGGTGACCGACGCGGACGCGCGAACCGAGGTAGCCGCGCTCTGGGGCCAACCCGCGCTGCCGGAGCGGCCAGGCCTGACGGTCGTCGAGATGACGCACGCCGCGATCGAGGGGCGCGTCCGCGCGCTCTATGTGATGGGCGAGAACCCGATGCTCTCCGACCCGAACCTCACGCGGGTCGAGGAAGGGCTCCGCGCGCTGGATTTCCTTGTCGTCCAGGAGATCTTCCCCAGCGAGACGGCGCGACTCGCCCACGTCATCCTTCCCGCGGCGGCCTGGCTGGAGAAGGCCGGGTCGAAGACGAACACCGAGCGCCGGGTCCAGGGTCTGCGCCCGGTCCTCGCCGCGCCCGGCGAGGCGCGGGCCGATGGCGCGATCGTGGCCGACCTCGCCGCGCGCCTCGAACGTCGCCTCGGACGCCACGATCGGGTCGCGCGCTGGTCGTACCACGATGTCGCGGCGGTGACGCGCGAACTCGCCGCCGCCACGCCGATCTACCGGGGGATCCTCCCCGAACGGCTCGGCGGCGCAGGCCTCACCTGGCCCTGTCCCTCAACCGATCACCCCGGGACTCCGCGCCTCCACGAGGTGCGATTCACCCGCGGCCGAGGACAGTTCACGCCCCTGGCCGACCGCGCGCGGAGCGAGATGCCGGACCAGGAGTTCCCCCTGTGGCTCAACACCGGACGGATCCTCTACCAGTACCACACCGGCACGATGACCCGCCGGAGCGCCGGACTGGACTGGCGCGAACCGCGGGGGTACGCCGAGGTGAACCGGGCCGACCTGGCCGCGGTGGGTGTCCGCGATGGCGGCGTCGTTCTCATCCGCGGGCGGCGTGGCGTCGTCCGCACCCAGGCCCGGGTCAGCGATCGGGTGACGCCCGGGCAGGTATTCCTCTCTTTTCACTGGCGAGAGTGTCCGGCGAACCTTCTGACGCAGGACGACGCGCTCGATCCGATCGCGCGGATACCTGAGTTCAAGATCTGCGCGGTGCGCCTGGAGAGTCCGCGTGGGGCGGGAGCCTGACCGTCGCGCCAGACCTCGTTGATCCTTTGACGATCGCGCGGGCGGTGCGCGATGCCGCGACCGCCGCCGACACGATCTTCCGTCTCGTCGCGTCGCGTCGCGTCGCGTCGCGGCTGGCGGCGGTGAGGGCGCGTCCCCACGGCGTGCACTCCGGTCGATCTGCACGGAGCCCGGCCTGTTCCCGTGGCGCGAGACCCAGATCGGAGGCGGTAGAGTCATGGCGTGATCGATGATGTGACTCCCTCGCCAGGACCCCGCCGCCTGTCCACCGCCCGCGTGCGGGCGCGCGATGAGGACTTCCGGATCGTCCAGGTCGTCGGCAATCTCTTTGTCTGCTCGCGGGCGAACGGCAACTGCTGCTGCGGATGGGGGGAGAAGGGGCGGTACGTCTTCGAGAACGCGGCCTGGGCCGACGAGTGGGAGCGCCGCCGCGTCCGGAGTCAACTCCACCTCACCTTCACCGGTTGCCTCGGGCCGTGCGCGGTGGGGAACAACGCGCTCCTGACACTCCTCGGCCGCTCGATCTGGTTCAAAGATCTCAACGGCCCGGCGTTTCCCGCGCTGGTGATCGACTACGCCCAGGCGATGCTCGCCGCGGGACGTATTCTGCCGCCGCCGGACGCTCTGCGGGACCACGTGTACGAGCGGTACCTTCCGCCGCCCGACGATCGGTACGTCCCGCTCGTCGCCGCGGCGGACGATGCCGGCGGTCTGGAGCGCCTCGATCCGGTGTGCCTGATGGACGTCGACCCGGCGACGGCGCGATGGAAGGCCGAGTACGGCGGGCAGACCTACTCCTTCTGTGCCCCGTCCTGTCGGCGACAGTTCCTGGCCGATCCGGAGGCGTTCGTCGGTGCCGTCGCCGGCGGGACCTGAAGGCCAGCCGCCCGCGGCTAGGCCCGAGGCGCGAACGCCCGCGCCGCGGTGCGGCGCGGCCCATAATCCCACCGCTCCGGAGGCGCGCGACGCCGGCCGGTCATGAGGTGGGAACGGCATGGCGGAAACCGTCGGCATCGGCATCATCGGCACGGGGACGATCGCGCAGTCGCATCTTCGGACCCTCCAGCAGACGCCACAGGCGCGGGTGATCGCCGTCTACGACGTCCTGACCGATCGTGCCGAGGCGACCGCGAAGCAGTTCGCGATCCCGAACGTCGCGAAGACGCTCGAGGAGATGCTCGCGCGCGAGGACATTCAGGCCGTCGTCGTCGCGACGCCGCCGTTCGCCCACGCCGACCCGACGATCAAGGCCCTCGAAGCGGGCAAACATGTCCTCTGCGAGAAGCCGTTCGCGCTCGATCCCGCCGAGGCGGAGCGGATGGTGCGGACCTCCGAGCGCGTCGGCCGCTTCCTCGCCTGCGCCTCGGCGCGCAACCGGTATGGCGTGGGTCCGACGCGGGCGCGGCAGATGCTCGACGCCGGCGAACTGGGGGACGTGTACCACGTCCGCTCGACGAGCTTCCGGTTCCGGGGCCGACCGGGGCACCACATCTTCCCGCAGTCGGCCTGGTTCCTCGATCGGCAGCGTGCCGGCGGCGGCGTGATCATGGACTTCGCCGTCTACACAATCGACCTCGTCCTGTGGCTCCTCGGCAACCCGAAGGTTCTCTCGGTGAGCGCGCAGATGCGGCAGATCGTCGAGGAACCGCCGGCCGGTGGCGTGAAGCAGGATGTCGAGGACCATGTGGCCCTCTTCATGCAGTGCGAGGGAGGCAAGGCCGGCATCGTCGAGGCCTCCTGGGTCGCGAACATGGACGATGCGGACGGCCTCATCGTGCTGGGCACGAAGGCGGGGTTGCGCTTCGACCCGCTGCGCAAGATCACGCCGGTGCGCGTGGAGGTACCCCCGGAGCGGCGTATGGGCGTGCTCGGCGAGGATACCTACGTCGCGCACGTCGAGAAGGCGTTTCCCTTCGAGTTTCCCCAACCGCCGGGCTTCGGGCCGGACATCACCAAGCACTTCGTCGAGGCGATCGCCCAGGGCCGTCAGCCGATGACGCCGGGACGCGACGCGCTCGAAGTCACCAGGGTGATCGACGCCGCGTTCCGCTCCGCGCGCGAGCAGCGCGTCGTCGCCCTCGCCTGATCCCACGCGCCAGAGGAGGCAACCGGTGAAGAACCAGCTCGCGGTCTCGAGTTTCAGCCTGCGCGACCTGCTCGGTCCCATTCATCTGCAGATGCGCGGACCCGACGGCAAGAAGGCGCCGGTCTCCTTCGGCGATCGGCCGGTCACGCTGCCGCTCCTCAACCTGGCCGGCGAGGTGAAGCGCCGGACCGGGATCACCGCGCTGGAGATCTGTCAGTTCCACGTCGCCGATGGCGGCGATGGCTACCTCCATCAGTTGAAGGGCGCGCTCGCCGCCGAAGGCGTGAGCGTGGTCAACATGCCGATCGACGTGGGGAACATCTCCAGCGGGAACGCCGAGCACCGCGAGGAGGATCTTGCCGAGATCGAGGGGTGGATCCGCTTCGCCTCGCGCCTCGGGTCGGCCATGGTGCGCGTGAATGCCAGTGGCTTCCGCGCGACCGATCTCGCCCCGCTCGACGTCACGATCGCGTCGTTCCGCCGCCTGGGCCAGTTTGCCCGTGCCCACGGCATGCAGTTGACGATCGAGAATCACGGCGGGATCACCGATGACTTCAACGTCATCCTCCAGATCGTGGCTGGCGTCGGCGACGGCTTGCTGAAGACCTGCGTCGACCTCGCCAATCACCCCGCGATCTCGCCGGCAAGCAGCGTCGCCTTCACGGGCAAGGCGCCGCCGGCGACACTCGATGCCGCGCCGCTCTACCGCGACCTGCCGCTCATCGCCCGCCACGCCGCGATCGTCCACGCGAAGAACCCGCCCCCGCTCGCCGATGGTTCGCCGGCGTTCGATGGCGAGCGCGCGCTGGCCATCGTGCGGGACGTCGGGTTCACAGGCCCCATCTCGCTCGAACTCGGCACCATCGTGGGCGACCCGTGGGACGTGCTCGCGCAGCAGCGGGCGCTGGTGGAGAAGGTCTTCGCCTGAGCGAATCGCCCGCGGCGGTCGGACGGAGATGGATCCCGGCCCCGCCACCGGCGGCGGACTCCCTGCCCCACCAGCGTTTAGGACCAGTCACGCCATCGATATCGCGGCGCCACCAGACGCGGTGTGGCGCGCGCTGCGCGAGATCCGCGTCACCGATGTTCCGCTGCTCGTGCCGCTCATGGCTTTTCGGGCCATCCCCCTCGTCTTCGTGCGCAGCACGGCACCGATCGCACGTGGGCTGACCGGACTTCCTCTGCTGGAGGCGATGCATCACTTCGGTTTCGTGACGCTCGCCGGCGAGAGTGGTGCGTCGCTGACCCTGGGCGCGATCGGCCGGTTCTGGCACCCGACCCGTGGTGCGCCCGTTCTCCTGCGCGACGCGGCGGCGTTCCACTCCTTCGCCGAACCGGGGTATGCGCGCGCGTACCTGGAACTGCGCTACACGCCGACCCGTCACGGCACCCGTCTCACGACCGTC
>CAZHZF010000073.1:9558-11044 GCA_964536925.1 uncultured Dehalococcoidales bacterium
GAGTGGCGTACCCACGAGGATGGCGAGAAGGCGTTCCGCTATCCGGCGACGTGGAAAGCGGCGACCGTGGGCGCCCGCAACTACTACTACGAGGACGGCGGTTCGCGGGCGCAGGTTCTGTACATCGCCCCGCTGCGCATGGGCGGTAACTTCTCGATCGAGGACTTCATGACCCGCCTCTACAAGGCAAATGCCCCGAACCAGAACGTCCGTCTCGGCGTGACCCTCCAGGAGGTCATCAGCGGGGCGGAAGCGCGGTTCCAGGAGTGGGAGTTCGGCCCACCATCATCCCGTCGAGGGATCGCGGCGGCCTATAAGCACGGCGCCCAGGTCCACTACATCGAGGTGTCGGCCGACGCCTCGGCGTGGAGTTCCGTCGAGGCGACACTTCTGCAGATCGCGCGCAGCTACGTCGCGAAGAGTCGCTGAAACCGGCCCAGGTCGGAGAAGGCGCTGCAATCAGACCTCTCCCGCCGCGGCGGGAGAGGTCTGATTGAGAGCGTCATCGCCGCGGGAGCGTCGATTACAGCGCGCCGAGGTCGAGGCAGTAGACGTTCGCAGCCGTCCGGTGGAACAGGTTCGCCCGATCCTCGGCCGAGGCGCCCCGGGCCAGGAGCTTGCACGCGTTCCAGTACGCGGCGTAGGTGTATGACCCCTTATCGACCGGGAAATTGCTCTCGAACATGCACCGCGCGGTGCCGAACCGTTCGATGCAGACATCGACGTAGGGGCGCCACGCCGCGGCCAGCGCGGTCGAGTTCGGCGGTGCCGCGCCCTCGTGAAAGGAGAAGCCGTTGATCCGCATTCCCAGGCCGCCCACCTTCACCGTCACGTTCGGGCAGGTGGCGAGGTCACGCATCGACGCCGCCCATTCGGCGAACACCGCGTCGCGCCGACCCTCGTAACGGCCGATCCCGATCGGCGTTCCCACGTGGTTGAGGACGATCGCGGTCGTCGGGAAGGCGCGCGCCAGGTCGGTCACCTCCGGGATCTGCGGGTGCATCACCCCCGCATCGAAGGAGAGGCCGAGCGGCGCGAGTTGCGCGAAGCCGTCGCGGAACGCGCGGTCGGCCAGGAGGCCGGGTGGCGCGGCGTTGGCGGGATTCACCAGCGCGGGGTCGCTGTCCCAGGCCGTGATGTGACGGATGCCCCGGAAGCGGCCGCCGCCGGCGCGCAGATGCGCCTCGAGCACCTCCCGGACCCTGGCGCCTCGCCGCAGGTCCGCGTGACCGACGATGCCGGCACAGATGCGCGTGGGCCCGTAGATGCCGCTCGCGCTCATCGCCGCCACGCCATTGACGAACTCGGTCTCCCCCAGCGGCCGCATCTCTTCCGGGCCGCCCGCACGGTACATGGCCCGACACTGGAGAAAGACCGTCGCGACGATCCGGTGGCCGCTGTGGAGATCCTCCAGGAGTTCGTCCAGCAGGTAGCGCCACCCGGGCCGGTCCCACAGGTGGTGGTGCGCGTCGACGATCGGCAGGTC
>CAZHZF010000074.1:0-10917 GCA_964536925.1 uncultured Dehalococcoidales bacterium
CGCAGTCCATCGGGGTTGACGGCGTCCTCGTAGGTACCCCCGGCGAGGCTGGCGATCTGGCGGAGTTGATCGCGGGCCGCGTCATCCACCGCGAAGCCGACCGTATGGATCGTCAGGGCCGGATCGCCATCGTGCGCCTCGCGCGCCACCGCGATGGGGTCGCCATCGCAGGTCTCCTTCCCGTCGCTCACCAGGACGATCGCCTTCCGGACGCCGGAGGGGAATTCGCCCAGCGCGAGGCGCAGGTTCTGGGCCAGCGCCGTCCAGCCCTTCGGCTCGATGGTCGCGCCCCGCAGCACCTCCCCGCCCCGGGGCCCGGGCAGGAATGGGACGAGCATCTCCGAGTCGCGGCAACTCCCGTTGCGGTCGGCTTCGGGCACGCGATGGCCGAAGACACGCACGCTGGCAAACGCGTCGCCGGGGAGATTGGCGATCGCGTCGGTGACGACCTCGCGGGCGAGGTCGATCTTCCGCGCGCCGTTCTCGGCCTTCTCCAGCATGCTGCCGGAGCCATCGACGACGAAGTGCAGATAGGTGGGCGCGGCAGCGGCGGGTGGCCCGGGCGTGGCCTGACCCGGGGGTCGCTCGCCGGCGAGCGTGCGCTCGATCGCCGCGCGATCCGCGGTCGCGCGTTCGGCCCGACCGTGGACGGGCGCGGCCCGTTCGAGGACCTCGCCGAGGGGGCGGATCTCGCGCGGGGGCGGCAGCGCACGGCCGGGCGCACCAATGGGTGTCGCCCCCGCCAGCGAGGCGATGAACGTGGGGTCTGTGCTGGCGCTCACGGCCTCGGCGGGGACGATCTTCCGCACGACCGCCGCGGCGGGGGCATTGACGGCCCCGCCGGTGGGATCACGCGCGCGGGCGTCGGGGATGATTCCCAGCGCCGCGCCCGCCCCGAGGACGACGAGCGTGGCCGCGACCATCGCACCGATCGTGCCCGCGATCTCCTGGCCGGATTCGCGGAGCGCCCGGCCGATCTCGCGAGCCGTTCCCCAGGCGCCCGGCGGCGCCACCTCCACCGGCGGGGGCATCGGGCGGGCCCGCGCGCGCACATCGGATAGTTCCTGCTCGGGATCGTCCTGCCCTAGGAGCATTGGGCGTCACCGGCGAAGAACAGCGCGGCGCGCGAGGCGTCGAACCGCTCGGCGGTGTCGTTGACGAGGAGGACGAAGATCTGGCCCGGCTGAACCGGCGCGGTCAGTTCCGGGGCCGGGCTGAGCAACTGGAGCAGCGCCGCGGGCATCTGGGTGATGGGCACGATCGCCGGGGTGCGGGCGCTCTGGCCGGCACTGCCGAAGGAGGCCATCCCGATACGGCCGCGCGCGACCGGCCAGAGGACGGTGACGGGTTCCTCGCGGACCTGGTTCACCCGCGCGACGTAGGCGACCCCGGGCGCAAGCGCCGGCACCAGGAGTTCGGTCGCGCAACGCTGCGGCGCGCCGGCGGGTGCGGCGCCGGGGACGACGACGGTCGAAACCACGGGGGCGGACCCGGCCATCGCCGCCTCGATGAGGCGGGAGATATCCGGCGTGGCCAGCGCTCCCACCGCGGCACCGGCGACGAGCACCTGCGGCAGAGGGGTGGGCGTCGCCTCGGCGTTCTCCACCACACGGGTGACAACCAGCGGGGCGCGGACCGCCGGGCTGTTATCGAAGAGCGAGGACTGCGCGACCAGCCAGAAGAGGAGCAGCGCGGTGATGAAGCCGGCGATGAAGCCGAGGGCAGCGGCCCGATTCACCCGCCGGCGGGTCCGGGCAGGGGCAACAGGCGCCACGGCGGCCGCGCGGCGTCGCTCCGCTTCCAGCGTCTGCACGTGCTCGTGCTCTCGTTCGAGGCGCGCCCGGGTGCGCTGCTGCTCGGCGAGCGTGCCGGCCAGCCGCCGTTCGACCTTCCGCAACTCCTCGGCGATCTCCTGCCGCTGGCTATGGAGCGCCTGGACGTCGCGCGCGTACATCTCCAGTTGCTCCGCGATGGGGGTCATGCCGAGCGCGCTGGCGTCGGGCGGGGCGGTCGGATCCTCGGAGGAGGAGTGCTCGCCGGGGGGCGGCGAGGTGGCCATCGGTCAGAACCTCACGCCGAACGGGCCGGCCGCGTCTTCAGCGCGGTCTCCACACGATCGAGGAGCGCCACGGGGCTGAACGGCTTGGTGAGGAAGTCATCGGCGCCCACCTCACGGGCGCGGGCGCGATCGCTCTGGCTGGCCCGGGCCGTGAGCATGAAGACGATCGGTCGGGTGAGCGGCGGCAGGGCCTTCAGCGCGCGGCAGACGGTGTAGCCATCGGCGCCGGGCATGGCCACGTCCAGAAGGACGACGTCGACGGGCTGCGTCTGGGCGATCTTCAGCGCCTCGGCGCCGTTCTCGGCGTGGAGGATCCGGAATCGCGTCCCGGCGCCGAGGGTCACGTGCACCAGGCGGCGCACGGCCGGGTTGTCGTCGACGAGCATCACCGTATGCATGCGGCCTCCCTGGAAGATTCCAGTTCGGATTCGACCCGCGCGCGCAGTGCCGCCGGGCTGAACGGTTTGGCCACGAATCCATCGGCGCCGGAGGTGCGGGCGCGCTCCCGGTCCCGTTCGGTGCAGCGCGCGGTGAGCATCAGAATCCGTGACGCGCGGGCGGCCAGGGAGGCGCGGAGGCTCTCGCACACGGCGTAGCCGTCCAGACCGGGGAGGCCCACATCGAGGAGCACGAGGTCGACCGTTTCGGCGGCCGCGCGACGGAGCGCCTCGGGCCCGTCCGCGGCGAGGATCACTCGATATCGCTCTCCGCCATCGAGCGCCACGTCGAGCAGTCGCCGGATCGCCGGATCGTCCTCTACCACCATCACCGTCCTCATGATCACCCCTCCCTCGCTGGATGCGCTCGTTTCGCGATCGTCATCGGCGACCGATGAGATTCACGGGTTTCTCGCGTTCATGCCGTGATGGGTCCGTGAGGATCCGTCGCGTCGGGGGCGATCGCGTCGCCGGTCAGCGCCGTCTCCTCCAGGGCAGATACCGCGTTGATCCGCCCGAGCCGATCCGGCGAGATGAGGTAATGGGCGGGGTTCTCTTCGGCATCGCGCAGCAGTTCGTCGATCACGCGGGAGAGACGCGCCGCCTCGAGGAGGATCTCCCGCGCGAAATCCTGCTCCGCGGCGGGCACGGTCTCCCGGGTCATGAGGACCTCGGCGTACCCGACGATGATCGTCAGCGGCGTACGGAGCAGGTGACCGACGTGGCTCAGCGCCTCGTAGTGGTTCTCGCCCAGTTCGGGCCGCGTGCCGCTCCCGCCGATGATGCGCGTCGCGGCGGCGCGCCCTTTCTGCCTCACTGCCTGACCAGTCACGTCTCCCCCCGTGGCTCTGGATCGGGGAGATCATCGATTCCGAGCGTGCCGATACCGTGGCCGACGCTCTCCCCCGCGTGAGAGCATTGTGAGCGATCTCGGGGTCGACGTGGAGGCCTCGCATGAGATTTCTCACGCGTGCGGCGCCCGGAAGAGATAGCCGACGCCGCGCTGCCCGATGATGTAGCGCGGCTCGTTCGGCTCCGGCTCGACCTTGCGCCGCAACGACTTCACGGCGGTCCGGAGTTGCTCGTCGGTGGCCTCGTACTCCTCTCCCCAGACGCGACGTTTGATCTCCTCATGAAAGAGGACGCGCTCGGCGCTCTCGGCCAGCGCGGCGAAGAGGCGCGACTCGGTGCGGGAGAGGAGCACGGGCGCACCGCGAAGCGTGACGACGCGCCGCGCCAGATCGACGCGCAGCGTCCCATCGTCGTACACCGGGGCCGCGCGGTCGTTCGTGCGGCGGGTGCGCGCCAGGACGGCGCGGACCCGGGCGACGAGTTCGGCCGGGCTGAAGGGCTTGGTGACGTAGTCGTCGGCACCGACGTCGAAGCCGCGGAGCCGTTCCGCCTCCAGGCCCCGGCTGGTGAGCATGATGATGGGGACGTCGGAGAACTCGCGGATGCGGCGGCAGGCCTGGATGCCGTCGAGCCGGGGCAAGTTGAGGTCGAGCAGAACGATGTCGGGCGCCTGGCTGGCGACCGCGTCGACGCCCGAGGGGCCGTCCGGCGCGTGAAGCACCTCGTAGCCGGCCGGTCGAAAGACGTTGATGATGAGGCGGGCGACCTTCGGTTCGTCGTCGACGATGAGGACGGTCGGCGCATCGAGGCTCAGGCTGGCGTCCGTTCCGACCGTCCTCACGAAGTCCCTCCCGCGGGTTGAGGCGGGCCCGTCTCCCAGAATCGCGCGTCCTGCTCGGTGGCGGCCTCGAGGCGGCGGAGGATGCTCACCGACTCGAGGGCGCCGGAGAGGATCTCCCGGGCCATCTCGCGCGTCTCCTCGTGCAGGGTCGGGTCGTTGGCGAGCAGTTCGGCGTAGCCGACGGTCATCGCCATCGTCGAGCCCATGTCGTGTTCGGCGCGACGGGCGAAGGCGAGCACTTCGTTCAGCCGGCCGAGGCGCAGTTCGGCGATCTCGGCCGCGGCCATGGTGGCGAGGAGTTCGAACGTGCGCGCGTCGCCCTCGTCGAACGGTTGACTCGGGCCCCGCCGACCCACGGAGATGGCACCCAGCTTGACTCCCTCGTGGATGAGCGGCGTACCCATGCCGCGGGTGATCCCGGCGACGCGATAGGTGTCGAGCACGGCCGGGTGGGTCTGGTAGTCGTTGATGATGACGGTCGCGCTCTCGCGGAACGCCAGTCCGGCGACGCCCGACCCCGACGGGACGTCCGTGAGGGTCCCCTCGTCCACGAGCGTCGCGCGCTCGGGCACCAGCACCTCACGCTCCGCGTCCCACCGACAGAGGAGACCGGCATCGGCTTCGAAAGCGGCGATCGCCTCGTCGAACAGGCGATCGAGCACCGATCGCGCGTCGCCACCGGGGGTGCGGCGGGCGAAGCGGAACAGCGCTTCCTGTCTCCGCATCTGCGCCACCTGATCGGTGACGTCGCGCACGATGGCGCCCACCGCCGGCAATCCCCCATCGCCGCGCAGGAGCGTCGCCGCCACACGCACCCAGGCAAGGGTGCCGCTGCGCGCGCGGAGGCGCACCAGTCGCTCGTCGTGGGTCTGCACGCCATCGCGCAGCGCACTGAAGAGCCGCGAGGCGGACGCCGCATCCTCCTCGGGCAGGAGGGCGGCCCAGTTCGTGCCGATCAGAGCGCCGGCGGGCAGACCGAGGATGCCATGCAGGGCGGCGTTCGCCTCGTGGATGGTGCCGTGGGCGTCCAGGATCGCGATGCCGATCGTTGTGCCGGCGATGAGTTCCTGATAGGCCATGGAGAGTCGATCGACGGAGAGGGTGAGGCGGCGCGGCGCGGCGCGGCTCATTCCGCGTCACCCCGAAGCGCACGGTCCAGATCCGCGCTCACGAACGGCTTGGCCACGATGGCGTCGACTCCGTTCGCCCGCGCCTCCGCGGGATCGATCCGGGCGCCCCACCCGGTCGCCAGGATGAATCGAGATCCAGGGCAGCGGGCCCGCACCGCGCGCGCGACATCCCAACCATTCATGCCCGCACCGAGGCTCAGATCGCAGATCACCGCGTCGGGCACGCGCGTGTCGATCGACCGCAGTGCCTCCTCGCCCGAGGACGCGGTCGCGACCTCGTGGCCGAGGTTCTGCAGCACCCGCCCGATCAGGCGCGTCATCCGGGGCTCGTCGTCGATCGCGAGGACCCGCAGCGCCCGCGCGGCCGGCTGCGTCGAACTCGCCGGCTCCGCACAGCGTGGCATGGCCGCGCCTACCGGCGCCCGCGGCAGGTAGAGGTGGATACGCGTCCCGGCCCCGGGGGCGGAGTCGATCGCGATGCTCCCACCGTGCCGCTCGACGATGCGGCGCACGGTCGGCAGGCCGAGCCCGGTCCCCCGGGCGCCCTTCGTGGTGAAGAACGGCTCGAAGACCCGGGCGATGACTTCGGGGGGCATACCGGTTCCGGTATCGGCGACCGTGATCTGGATCAATTCATCTCCCTCGCGGCGCGCCGACAGGACGATCCGCCCCCCGCGGGGGAGGGCGTCGACGGCATTGAAGATGAGGTTCGTGAGCGCCTCGCGCAGGCTGGAGACCCAGCTCTCGATCACGAGCGCGGGTGGAGAATCGACGATCAGTTCGATGGAGGTGCCCCCGTAGCTGCTCTCATTGCGCCAGCGCGGCGCGGTGAGGCGGGCCACATCATCCAGAAGCGTGCCCACATCGATGGCCGTGGGTCTGCCCTCCTCCTCCGTCCGCGCGAAGGTGAGCAGGCGTCGAGCGACCTCGCCCCCATCGAGGGCCGCACGCTGGATCACATCCAGCGCTTCATCGAGCGCCGCGATCGGCGGTCGAACCTGTCGGGCGTGCGCGCGGGCGATCTCGCCGTAGCCGGCGATGAGCGCCAGAGATTGGTTCAGATCGTGGGCGACGCCACCGGCGAGCCGTCCCAGGGCGGCCATCTTCTCCTCGTTCGCGGCCGCCTCGCGGGCGCGTTCCATCTCGCGGCGCTCCGTGACGTCCACAGTCACGCCAATGACGCGCACCGCCTGACCGGCCGCGTCGCGATGGACCTCACCCCGCGAGTGGAGCCAGTGCACCGATCGATCGGGGTAGAGGATGCGGTACTCCCAGTTGAGGGGTTCGTTCCCGGAGAGCGCGGCGAGCGCGGCGGCGCTGATGCGCTCCTTGTCTTCCGGGTGGACGTACATGAGAAGCATCTCGGCGGGCGACGACGTCGTGGGCGGGCCGTCGAGGCCGAACAGGCGGTTGTGCTCGGGAGAGTGGAGGACGATGCCCTCGACGATGTGCCAGTCCCACCAGGCCAGCCCGGCGATGCGCTGTGCCTCGGCCATCTGTGCCTCGCGGGCGCGCAGTTCGTCGGTGGCGCGGTGCAGGTCGCTCACGTCGCGCGAGACGGCCAGCACCGCGACGATCGCGCCGCACTCATCCCGCTCCGGCACCATCCGTGTGTGGTACCGCCGTGGTTCGTCGCGGACGACGATGTGACACTCGATGCGCTGTTCGGCGCCCGTGGCGATGGCGCGCCGGGCGGCATCCTCGCGCGGCCGCACCACGTCCTCCGGCAGGCCGGCCTCCCGCTGCGTACGCCCGACGAACGCGGCCGGTGGCAGCCCGGTCATCTCCTGGATGGCCGGATTCACGAACAGGATGCGGAGGTCGTGTCCCAGCCGCATGACGACGTCGGGAAGGTTGTGCGCCAGCGAACGGAAGTCGCCCTCCGGCAACCGGCTGGGGAGGAGATGTTCCGGGTCCGACCGCGTCTCAATTGTCACGCGGCTCGCCCTCTGCGCCCGGCTCGGGGCCTGGTTCCCAGAGCCGCTCGTCGACATCGGTCACGCCCTCGAGCCGGCGAAGCACCGCGACCGCGTCGAGCGCGCCGGCGAGGGCCTCCTGCGCCATCTCGCGTGCCTCCTCGCTCAGTGCCGGATCGTTGGCCAGCAGTTCGGCATAGCCGACCGTCATGGCAAGCTTGGTGCCCATCTCGTGTTCGGCGCGCCGGGCCGCGCGAAGGACGTGGTCGATGCGCCCGAGCCGGACGCCGGCGAGTTCGGCCGCGGCCACGCTGGCGAGGAGTTCGATCGTCTGCTCGTCTTCGGGCCCGTACATCGTCCGGCCGTCGCGCGCCCCCACGGCGATCGCGCCGAGCTTGATGCCGTCGTGCACCAGCGGCGTGGCGATGGCCGCGGTGTAGCCATCGCGCCGCGCGATCGGGTTGACGTTCCCCTCGCGCTGGTAGTCGTTGACGACGATCGTGCGTCCCTCGGCGAACGCCCGCCCGATCGCGGCCGAACCGGAGGGGATGGTCCCGAGTTGCGCGGCCGTGTACGGCTGAAGGCGCACGAACACGAGCGCATTCCGCTCCTCATCCCACCGGCAGACCGCGCCGGTGTTGGCCTCGAAAGCGGCGAGCGTTTCGGCGAAGAGCGCGTCCACGATCGTGGTCGCGTCCGTCGCCCGGCCGACGCCCCGGACGAGGCGGATGAACGCCTCCATACGCGTCCGACGGGCGACCTCGGCGGTCGCGTCGGTCACGAACGCGACGATGGAGTCGGGCGCTCCCGTGGTGTCGCGCAGCGTGCTGGCGACGACGCTGACCCACACGTTCGCGCCGCTCCGCGCTCGCAGCCTGCCGAGAAGGCTGTACTGGGAGCGGTCGCCCGAACGGAGGGCGGCGAAGGCCTCACTCGCCTCGCGCATCTCGGCCGGCTCGACGAGCTCGGCCCAGTGCCGGCCCACGAGTTCGCCCGAGGGGATGCCGAGCATCGCATGGAAGGAGGGATTGGCGCTCACGATCACGCCGTCCAGGTCGACGACGAGGATGCCGACGCCGGCGCTGACGACGAGATCCCGGTAGCGGACGTCGCGGTCGGGCAGGTTCATGGGGCGCCCCTTTCTGGATGGCCGGGATGTGGGCACGGCGGGTCACTCCCGACCCGCCAGGGCATGGGAGAGATCGGCGACACGAAACGGCTTGGCGATGACGGCGGCGACGCCGTGAGAACGGGCTTCGGAGGAGTCGATCCGCGCGCCCCACCCGGTGGCGAGGACGAATCGGGTACCGGGATGATGTGCGCGCACGTGGTGAGCGACGTCCCAGCCGCTCATGCCCGCGCCGAGGCCGAGATCGCAGACCACGGCGTCGAACGGACCGCGCTCAAGGATGGGCAGGGCCTCTTCGCCGGAGGTGGCGGTGACCACCTCGTGGCCGAGCTGGCCGAGGATACGCGCGACCATCCGGGTCAACTTCGGCTCGTCGTCGATCGCGAGGATGCGCATCGTCGCGGCGCTCTGGCCGTCGATCTCGCTGGCCGGCGGCGATGGGAGGTGAGCCGCGTCACCGACGGGCAGATGCAGGCGGAAGGTCGTCCCTCGACCCGGCGCCGACGTCAGCGCGATGCGCCCGCCGTGGCGCTCGACGATGCGGAACACCATCGCCAGGCCCAGGCCGGTGCCCCGCTCTCCCTTGGTGGTGAAGAAGGGCTCGAACACCCGCGCCTGGACCTCGGGCGTCATCCCCGTGCCGGAATCCGCGACCGCGATCTCGACCTCACCGCCGGCCCGCCGCCCGGTCAGACGGATCGCCCCTCCCTCCGGCATCGCATCCACGGCGTTGAGGACCAGATTGGTGAGTGCCTCGCGCAGGCTCGACGGCCAGGCGCGGACGAGCAGGCCGGGTTCGGCCTCCACCTCGAGCGCGATCGGCCGGGCGCCAAGATTGCGGTCCGCCCGCCAGCGTGGCGCGGTGAGCGCCGCGACCTCGTCCAGGAGGGCTCCCACATCGGCGCTCACCGGGTCGCCCTCCTCCTGGGTACGCGCGAAGGTCAGGAGGCGGCGCACCGTATCGCCGCCATCGAGCGCGGCGCGCAGGATGATCTCGTTCGCCTCGGCCAGTGCGGATCGATCGATCTCTTCCTGCCCGATGATCCGTCGAACGATCTCGCCGTAGCCGGCGACGAGGGCAAGCGACTGGTTGAGGTCGTGGGCGACGCCGCCGGCGAGCTGGCCGAGAGCGCGCAGCTTCTCGCCCTGAGCGAGTGCCTCCCGCTCCTGGTCGGCCCGTTTTCGCTCCGTGATGTCGATCGTGACACCGCGCGCTGTGACGGGACGACCGCCTTCGTCGCGGAACGCCTCGCCGCGCGAGAGGATCCAGCGGATCTCTCCATCGGGCCGCACGATCCGGCACTCGTGATCGAGGGGAACGCCGTGGTGGCGCAGCGCCATGCGGGCGGCATCGAGCGCCGCGCGATCGTCGGGATGGACCAGGTCGATCAGCCCGGCCATCTCCTCCGGCCGGCCCGTGGACTCGGCGAGTCCGAACACGCGGCCCATCTCGATGGAGCCTCGCACCTCCTCGGTGACGAGGTCCCATTCCCAGCTGCCCAGAGCGGCCAGCCGCTGGGCTTCCTCGAGCTGAGCCTCGCGAGCGCGCAGTTCCGCGGTCATGCGGTGGAGGTCGGTGAAGTCGCGGACGACTCCCAGCGCCGAGGCGATCGATCCATCGGCCTGCCGCTCGGGGACCAGCCGGGTCTGCACGTGGCGAAGGCCGGAAGGAGTGACGAAGTCGTAGTCGATCGTCTGCTCCTCTCCCGTCGCGAACAGGCGCCGCAGCGCGCGCTCGCGCAGAGCCGTGATCGCGGGCGGTGCCCCGATCTCATCGACCCGCTTGCCGATGAAGAACGAAGGCGGAAGGCCCGTCATCCCCTCGATCGCGGCGTTGACGTAGAGATGCCGCAAGCCGCGGTCGAGCCGGATGACGACGTCGGGGAGATGATCCGCCAGAGTGCGGAACTCGGTCTCCCGCTGCTGCACGGTCGCGAGCGCGGCGACGCGATCGGTGACATCGCGGATGTTGACGACATACGCCTGGATCGCGCGGTCCTCGAGCAGGTTCGTCGCGGTCGCCTCGCAGTGGCGCCACTCGCCCCACACGTTGCGCACCCGGAAGGTCGCCTCGGCGTGGCCGCCCGGATCCCGGGCGAGGCGCATCAGCGTCTCGGACACGCGGCCCACGTCATCGGGATGGATGAGCGTGAGGACGGACACGTCGGAGAGTTCGCCCGGTGGGTAGCCGAAGAGCCGGGTCGAACCGGGGCTGCCGTAGAGCAGTTCGGTCTTCGCGCCCACGAGGAGGATGCCGTCGGCGCTGTGCTCGATCATGGCGCGGAAACGCCGTTCGCTCGCCGCGATGGCGGCTTCGTAGAGCCGGCGCTCGGTGATGTCGCGGAGGATGGCGAGGTGGTGGCCGCCGTTCAGCCGCGCGGTCAGGGTGAAGGCGGCCACGCGCTGCGGCCCGGAGGGGAGCCTCAGCGGGAACTCACCCTCGAACGGTGCACCGCCACCCACGAGCGATCGCGAGGTGCCGAGGTCGGCGGCGGGATCGAGGAGGAAGTCGGCCTGGCGCCCGAGGATGGCGTCGGCCGTTGTGCCCAGGAG
>CAZHZF010000075.1:0-4792 GCA_964536925.1 uncultured Dehalococcoidales bacterium
GCTGGCCCTCTGGTCGGTGCAGAGTTCCTGGCTGCACGTGCAGTGGATTCAGATGCGCTACGGGACTCTGGACCCCCCAGGTCTGACGGACGCGTTGCCATTCCGCAGCCCTGAGGACCTTCTGTACATCTCGATGGTTCTCCAGTGGAATGGTACGAGCGAAGCTGCGGAGAGGCTTGCCGCGCTGGTCGCGGAACTGACAGGAAAGGGCGTCATAGCGCAGGGGGCGCTCCACGATTCGGGTCTGGGATTCCTGGGAGGATGTTTCCCGAAGACGCTCGTGCTGGAGCTGGCGTCGCGGCCTGAGGTGGAGACGATCCGGATCGTCACGCCTGCGAGCCCTGACGGCGTGCCGAGACGAACGCCGTGCGAGGAGATCCGCCACGGGACTCTGGAACGCGGTCTGGCGGACATGTTGCCGTTCCGCGACGCCAAGGAGCGTCTGTACATCTCGTTGTATCTCAAGTGGCATGCTGCTAGGGGTGCCGCGGAGAGGCTTGCCGCGCTGGTCGCGGAACTGACCGGTAAGGGATTCATAGCGCAAGGGATGCTCCACGACTCGGGTCTGGGATCTCTGGAAGGATGCTTCACAAAGGCGCTCGTGCTGGAGCTGGCGTCGCGGCCGGAGGTGGAGACGATCGGGATCATCACGCCGGCGAGCCCTGAAGGCGTGCCGGGACGATCGCCGTGCGCTTAGGTGCCGGGCAGGAGATCGGCTACCGGAAGAGAGTGCGCTGCGGCTGACATTCTTCACCCTGCTCTTGGTCTACGGGTTGGGCTCGCTCGCCGTCTGGTCGGTGCAGAGTTCCTGGCTCCATATTCAGTGGATTCAGATGCGCTACGGGACGCTGGACCGCAGTCTGATCCATACATTGCCGTACCGGAATGCCGATGAGATTCTCCTGGTTCGCTTCAGCCTTCGAGAACCCGGTAGCACGACAGAGATTGTCCAGAGTCAACGGTTAATCGCTGACCTGCGTCAGAGAGGGCTCAGAATCCTCGGGACTCTTGACGATCAGCACGTCAGCGGCTGCTTCCCAAAGTCCGTCGCTCTAGAACTCGCCTCGCGTACCCAAATGTCGATAATGTACTTCGTGACTCCGCCGAGCCTCGACGGTGCGCCGGGGCCTTCGCCTTGCGAATAGATTCCGGAGGCGCGCAATCCTGGAGCTGGACCACCGGAGGAGAACGCGGACAGCGGAGCGATCGTCGCAGCCGGTCCATTTTGATGCCGTACAACGCCCGGTGAAAGAGCGGCTCGGCACCGTTCTCCGCTTCGCCGCGTCTCCGGCTCACGTATCGCTTGCGCGCGGAGACAGATAGGGCACATCGAGGGAGCCGTCCCCCTCGTTTCTCCCGGCGCTACCCTCTCTAACGATCCCCGCTCCATGGAGGACCACGGTGACCTTCACGATGCTCTTTCTCCCGCCGCAGGACGAACGCAGTCGCGCCACCGCGGCGGCGGTCGCCGCGGCGGTGCCAACCGCGCGCGTGATCGTCGCCGAGTCCGACGCCGACGCGGCGGCCCACATCGGCTCGGCCGACGCCGCATACGGCACGCTGCCCGCATCACTGCTCGGGCGTGCCGCACGGCTGCGCTGGCTCAGCGCGCCAGCCATCGCGCCGCCACCCGGCTACTACTACGCGGAACTCGCCGCTCACCCGGTCGTGGTCACCAACCCGCGGGGGATCTTCAACGACCGCATCCCGGCGCACATCCTGGCCTTCGTCCTCGCCTTCGCGCGCGGCCTCCATGTGTACGTCCGCCAGCAGCTGCGTTCCGAGTGGAGACGGATCGGGACCGAAGCGACGGGGGTCATCCACCTGCCCGAATCCACCGCGCTGATCGTGGGGGTGGGTGAGATCGGCGCGGAGACCGCTCGCCTGTGCGCGGCCTTCGGCATGCGCGTCCTCGGCGTCGACGCCCGACGGACGGACGTGCCGGACGGCATCGCCGAACTCCATCACGCCGACGCGCTCGATCGCCTGCTGCCCGAGGCGGATATCGTGATCCTCACGATCCCTCACACGCCCGAGACCGAGGGGATGTTCGACGCGCGCCGCTTCGGACTGATGAAGCGCGGCGCGTACTTCATCAACATCGGTCGCGGGAAGACGACCCGTCTCCTGGATCTCGACCGCGCGCTGCGCGAGGGGACGATCGCCGGCGCGGGTCTGGATGTGTTCGAGATCGAGCCTCTCCCCGCCGATCACCCGCTCTGGACGGCGCCGAATACGCTGCTGACGCCGCACGTTGCGGGGCACGGTCCGCATCTCGATGAACGGCGCACCGGCGTGGTGGTCGAGAACGCGCGGCGGTTCGCGGCGGGTCAGCCGCTCCTGAATGTCGTGGATAAGGCCCGCTGGTTCTGATCCGTCGGGCGGTGAGACGGCGGACTGGTACTATCGCCGCGCACTTCGCTCCAGGAGAACGGCGCCGATGACCGCCTACACCACCCATCTCGAACAGCAGCGCGCGACGTTCCGCGCCGATCTGGACGAACTGCTCCGTATCCCCTCCATCTCGGCGATACCCGAGCACGCGGGCGATGTCGCGGCGGCCGCCGACTGGGTGGCGCGGCGCCTGCGCCGGGCGGGCGTGGAGAACGTCGCGGTTCTGCCCACTGGCGGGCATCCGGTGGTGTATGGCGATTGGCTCCACGCCGCGGGGAGGCCGACCGTCCTCATCTACGGGCACTTCGATGTCCAGCCCGTCGACCCCCTGGAACTCTGGACGACTCCGCCATTCGAGCCGACCGAGCGTGACGGACGCATCTACGCCCGGGGAGTCTCCGATATGAAGGCGAGCGTCCTCACCGGCATCGCCGCGGTCGAGGCACTCTTGACCACCGCCGGCCGGCTGCCGCTGAACGTCAAGTTCTTCCTCGAGGGCCAGGAGGAGATCGGCAGCCCGCAGATCCCGGCGTTCCTCGAGCGCGAGAAGGCACGATTTTCATGCGACCTTGTGATCAGCGGCGACTCCGGGCAGTTCGACGAGACGACACCCTCCATCGGCATTGGCGCGCGCGGTACGTGTGGTCTGCAGATCGACGTGGTCGGGCCGAAGTCGGACCTCCATTCCGGGCTCTTTGGCGGCGCGGTGACCAACCCGATCCACGCGCTGGTGATGGCACTGGCGGCGTGCCGCGGCGAGGACGGACGCGTCCTCGTCCCCGGTTTCTACGACGATGTCGTGCCGCTCAGCGCGGCCGACCGCGCCGCCATCGCCCGGGTACCGTTCGACGATACGGCGTATCGTCGGGACCTCGATGTCGATGCCCTCTGGGGCGAAGCCGGCTACTCGCCGCTGGAACGTGCCTGGGCGCGCCCGACCCTGGAGGTCAACGGCATCTGGGGCGGCTTCCAGGGTGCCGGCTCGAAGACGGTGCTACCCAGTTCCGCGCACGCCAAGATCACCTGCCGCCTCGTGCCGGATCAGGAGCCGACGAAGATCCGTGATCGGGTGATCGAGCACCTGAAGCGCAGCCTGCCGCCCGGTGTTCGCGCGACGTTCGATGTCCGGGGCGGTGGCGCCTTTCCCTACCTCATCCCCGCCGATCACCCCGCGAACCAGGCCGCCGCCGCCGTCCTGCGCGAGATCTACGGCAAGGATCCCCACTACACGCGCACGGGCGGTACGGTGCCGGTGATGACGATGTTCCGCCGCGCTCTCGGCGCCGACACGGTCTCTTTCGGGTTCGCGCTGGAGGATGAGAACTTCCACGCCCCGAACGAGTTCATGCGCGTCGCGAGCGTCGAGCGGGGTCCGCGCGCGTACTGCATGCTACTGGAACGCCTCGGCTCCGGCGGGGTGCGCTGAAGCGCCCCACCCACCTCTGGGTGGTTCGCTCAGGCGCTCGCGCGGATCTGACTGACGAGGGTCGTCGCCGGAACGAAGCCGTGATTGACCGCGAGCAGTCGCCGTCGAGGATCGATGACCGCGGTCGAGGGTACGGTCAGGACGCCCGCCCACCCCGCCAGATCAGCGCTCTCGTGCGCATCCACGGCAACGACGTTGGCCCGGGCGTCGCCTGTCAGGCGCGAGAGTTCGGCCCGCTGGGCCGAGCAGGCGCCGCAGCGCTGGCCGAAGAAGTAGATGATCGTCGGAAGCGTGGGGTCGTCGAGTCGCACCGGGTGCGCGAGCACCCGTCCGAGCCGGCTATCGGTCGCGCGGCGAACCCACATCCGCACGCCGAGGGAGGCCACGACGAAGAGCGCCGCGGCCAGCGCGACGATGGCGACCCGTTCGAGTTCGGCCGGCAGACCCGTCACGCCGAGGCCGCCTGTCGCTGGAACTGGTGGACGACGAAGCAGAGCGCGCAGAAACTGAACAGAGCGTCGAGCGCGATCATCGCGGTGATCAGGCCGATCAGACCCCAGGCGATGGCACCGTAGCCGCCCGCGAGGAGGAGCGCGCCGCCGACGATCTGCGCGGTGCCGCCCAGGACGCGGGCGACACGCCGCGTCGCGCGATCCTCCACCGCCCAATCCTCGCGGAGGATTCCCCGCGGCCGCAGGAAGCTCTGGTAGAAGCCGCGGATCAGGTCGGCTTCATCGCGGAACCGGCCGACGACCATCACCAGGCCGATCGCGACCATCAGCGCGCCGCCGGCCGTGCCGTCGAGCACGAACGCGATCGCCGTCAGGAGGATGACACCCCACTGATGGAACCTGCGCGCAGTGAGATCGAACTGTTCCGGTGCCGCGCCCGCCATGGCCCGTCGCCCCCGTATACCTGACTAAGACGATTGTATTGCTCGGGAATGGCGCCGGCAATCGATCGATATTCGAG
>CAZHZF010000075.1:4892-10869 GCA_964536925.1 uncultured Dehalococcoidales bacterium
GACTAAGACGATTGTATTGCTCGGGAATGGCGCCGGCAATCGATCGATATTCGAGGCCGCCGCGGACCAGTCCCCTCGGCGGGCGGTCACAGGTGAACACCCTCACCCCGACCCTTTCCCGCCGCGACGGAAAAGAGGAAGCGACGCCTTCGTTCGCGGGAGCGTGGCCGACGGGACCGCGGGCGTCTCGCCCGCCCCGCCCACGCTGCCAGCCACGACGGGCGCCAGACCACCCTCGCCCGCGGGCGCCCTCGCCCCGACCCTTCACGCCGCGACGGAGACGAGGAAGCATCGCCTTCGTTCGCGGGAGCGTCGCCGACGGGACCGCGGGCGTCTCGCCCGCCCCGCCCACGCTGCCAGCCGCGACGGGCGCCGGACCACCCTCGCCCGCGGGTTCGGGCGCGGGGTGGAGCGGAGCGGAAGGGTGAGGGTGTGGATCTCGCTGGGCGGCGCGTCCTTGCCTGCACCGTCAGGCGGCCACGTCGTACGGTTTCGGCCGATGTTCGATGATGACGGATGCGCGAACTGCATGTGCCTCCTCCGCGACGACTGCTGCGGCACCCGCCAGCCCTTCATCGTGGACGACATCGCGTACTGCTGCGAGGCGTGCGCCGTGGATGGCGAATGCGAGTGCGGGTGCATCGCCGATTGGGCGGCTACGCCGACTCCGGGTGCGACGCCGCCGGCGCCGACGGCATAGTGGCGGCCCCGCGCCGCGAGGGCGGGCCCACAACCTTCGCCGATGCCCTCGCGGCCCTGAGATGCGCGCTGCTCCTGCGATGCCCGGCCTGCCGCAGGGGGGCCCTCTTCACCGGCCCGATCAGCCTCACCATGCATCGCCAGTGCCCGGTGTGCCGCCTCACCTTCGATCGCGGTGACGGCTACTACACCGGTGCGCTCGCGCTGAACATCGTCGCGACGGAGATCATCGCCCTGGCGTTCTGGCTGCCTCTCGCCCTCGACCGAGCGACGCCCATCGCCCTCGCCTACGCCGCGGGCGCGGTCGCCTCGATCGTCGCCCCCATCCTCGGCTTCCGGCACAGCCGGTCGCTCTGGATCAGTCTCGATCGCTTCATCAATCCCGTCCGCTAGTCTGGCACCAGCGTCGCATCGTGGCGCGTCCCGCCGTGACGTTCGGTCGCGCCGAGGCGCACAACCGTGTAGGTCGCGATGAGACCGAGGATGACGGTGAGGCCGATCAGACCGTCGACGCCCCACCGATCGGCGAACGGGCCGGCCAGCATTCCCCCGGTCAACTGGCCGACGCTGAGCAGAACGCTGTAGAGACCCATGATCGCCCCACGGTCGGTGGGACTCTCCTCGGCGATCTCCGCCAGGTAGGCGAGCGCCGCGGGCGTGAACCCGCTCTCCACGAAGATCGTCACGCCCACGAACGCGACCAGCGCGATCACCAGGCCGGGGTCCGCGTCCCAGGGCAGACGGTTGAGAAACCAGAACGCGACCGTCGACGCGAGCAACCCGGCCACGCCCAGGAGCAGCGTCTTCTGCCGCCCGATCCGCGGCATGACGAAACCCCACGTGACCGCCCCGACCGTGAAGGTGACGCCGAACGCGAGGATGCCGGTGCCAACCTGATCCGCCCGGAACCCCTGCATCAGGAACTGATCCGGGTTGGGACGGCCGGAGGCGAGGAACGGCGCGATCGCGAACCAGCCGCCCAGGACGGCGTTCGCGCCCAGCCACGCCGGGGCGAATCGGACGATCCGGCCGCTGATCAGGCGGCGGAGGAGCGCGCGATCGAATCCGTGGCCAGCCGACTCGGCGTGCCCGGGAACGTCCTTGACCGGCAGGAAGAGAAGTAGCGACAGGACGTAGACCCCGGCCACGATCGTGAAGGCGAAGATGCCGTACTCGTGGAAGAGGCGCCCGCCGATGTAGGCGCCGGCGGCGAGACCCACCACTGTCGCGGCCTCGTAGAGCCCCATCACGCGTCCCCGGAGCGCGGGAGCCTTCGCGGTCACGGCGCTGAGGTAGCCCAGCGTCGCCGGGGCCGAACTGGCCGTCGAGAGGCCCTCGAGCACGCGCACGACGATGAGGACCGGGATGATCGCGGTGAACCCCAGCATCTGGATCGCGACGCCGCCGAAGATCGGTCCGAGCAGGATGAAGAGCTTGCGTCCCCATCGATCGGAGAGCGAGCCGAAGATCGGCGCGCCGATCAGTTCGGCGGCGTAGAACGTAACGGCGATCAGTGAGGCAAGGCTGGCTGTGACCGTCGCATCGTCGCGGCTCTGGATACCCAGGAAGATGGGGATGATGATTCCCGCGCAATAGGAGGCGGCGCGCAGCACGAACGTTCCCGCGAGCGCGAAGACAAGCGATCGGTCCACGTCGGCCCGCAGGATAGTAGGGGCGCCGAGGCGATTGCAGAGAGACCCTGACTTCCGGGGACCGCGGGCATCCGCCCGCCTCGTCCCCACCGCGCCGGCAGTAGGCGACGGGCGCTCGTCTGGTACATTGGCGGACAACACGGCACGATGCCTGCCGACATCGCGTCCGCCGCGGGAGTGTGCGCTGAGTCAAGGCTACGGCGGCGGCCCCGGTTCGCCCGGGCAGACCACCGATCGCGATCTGGTCTGGCGCGCGCGCGAGGGCGATGCGCTCGCCGTCGAGGCGCTCTGCGATCGCTACATCGGGAAGCTCTACGACCTGCTCCTCCGCACCACGCGAGATCGCTCGGCCGCGTCGGCCCTCGCGCGCGGGACCCTCACGCAGGCGATAGCGGAGGTGACCGCCGAGGGCGCCGACCTGCCCGCGACGGTGAGCGTCGTGGTCTACCGCGTTGCGCAGAACCTCGCCGTGCGCTGGCTGGAGAACACGGGCGCCCTGCGGCGGGGACGTGCCCTGTCCGAACCGGAGAGCCAGGCGCTGGGACTTGACATCGTCGACCCGGTCTGGGCGATCGCGCCATCGCAGGCGACAGCGGATCGGGAAGCGGCCCGGCGGGTTTGGGCGGCGGCGATGGAACTCGCCCCCTGGCAGTACCTCCTGCTCGACCTCCGCCACCGTCAGGGCCTGACGAATGACGAGACCGCGACGACCTTTGGGACCTCCCCGGCGAGCCTCTTGCCTCCGCTTCTGGACGCCGAACAGCGACTGAATGCGGCCTCGGTGCGCCGCGGTGTCGCGGAGGGGAGTGGCACCCTCGCACCGCTGGACCTCTTCGCCGCGCTCCGGATGGTCTCGCTTCCCATCGAACTGCGCCATTCCGTGTCGCAGGAGATCGTGGTCCCCTGGCAGGCGGGGCATCGGCCGAAGCACTTCGCTCCCGAGCCGGGGCCAACGACGCTCGAGACCAGCGATGCGCGCCCCGAGCGCGGCGCTGAGCCTGGAACCACCTCCGCGTCGGTCGCTAGTCCCGCCGCGGAGTCGCTCCTGCGGCGCACCGAAGACGCCAGGATCGAGGCCGACGCGCAGCCCGTCCGGCGGCCCGCGTCCGCGCCCGCGCGGCAAGAGGAGAGTCCGCCGCCCGCGCTGATGACGCGACCGGTGCGCCTGCGCATACCCGGAGAGACGAGCCGCTTCGTCACGATCGTCCGGATCGCGGTGCTGCTCCTGCTGGGCCTGCTCGTGGGCCTCGTCCTGAACGGCACGATCGACCTGGCGATCCTGTGGCGGGCGATCGTCGGGTAGGGCGCGGCATCGCCCGCGGGTTCTCTGATATCCCTCCAATCCCGGCGTTCCGTACATTGAGCGTGGACGGAGGGGGCAATGACAGTACTCAGCATCAATCTCCTCGCGGTCATCGTCGCGGTCGTGATTCATCAGGCGATCGGCTTCGTCTGGTACGGCCTGCTGTTCGGGAAGATGTGGATGGAGGCGCGCGGACTGACCGCGGATCAGATCAGCGGCCAGGGTCGGGCGATGGCGATCGCCTCGGCAGGCGCGCTCATCATCGCGCTCGGCCTGGCGATGCTCGTCTCGGCCGGCCTCATCCAGAACCTCACCTCGGGCGTCACCATCGGTGGCGTGGCGGGCATCGTCGTCGCGGGCAGCGCGATCCTCAACGGCGCCTATGAGGATCGGCACTGGAAGGTGACGCTGCTCTTCGCGACCTACGAGATCGTGGCGTTGACCGCGATGGGGGCGATCATCGGCTTCTGGCGGTAGAAGGTCTTTCGAACGTTCTCCAGAGATCGAGTGCTGGTATACGTGACTCTCTTCGCTCCGGGCACACGCACGCCGTTTCCAGGCCCCAAGTACTCCTCTTTGGTGTCTATTAACGATAAGTAGAAACCGTCAAGCGCTCTTGCGGTACGATCCGCATAAGTGCGCACGTGAGATACATCGTTACGGCTGTATCGCTCCTGACAGGCGTGATGCTCCTGGGGCTTGGCGTCGTTGCGCCATCTGGAGCGCTCGGGCAGAGCGAGTCCACGTTGACATCCACGGTCACGGAGACTCACAGCGCAACGCCGGGCATCCTGACCGCCACGCCAGCGAACACGGTGCGCATCGTACGTGCTTGGGGAGCGAATGATTCCGGGCAGCTCGGCGATGGCTCGACCACTGCTCGGGCGACACCCGTCATCGTTTGGGACGTACCCGATCCCGTTGCCGTCTCCGCGGGTTCGTCGCACTCGATCGCGTTGAGCGGGAAGGGGGAGGTCTGGGCCTGGGGCTTCAACGCCTCGGGTCAACTCGGTGATGGAACGCTGACGAGCCGTTCGGGCCCCGCCCGGATCCCGAATCTCGAGGGAGTCGTGGCGATCGCGGCGGCCGCCGGCGGGTATCACTCCGTGGCGCTTCGCGCCGATGGCACGGTGTGGGCCTGGGGCTTCAATGGCTCCGGACAGCTTGGTGATGGGTCGACCGACGATCGCCTGAT
Source organism: uncultured Dehalococcoidales bacterium (assembly GCA_964536925.1). Taxonomy (GTDB): domain Bacteria; phylum Chloroflexota; class UBA6077; order FW602-bin22; family FW602-bin22; genus VGOZ01. Next base: position 9,742 of record CAZHZF010000075.1, read on the forward strand.
CCCGGTCGCGGTGCCTGGCATCGACGAGGTGCACACGATCGCCGCCGCCGTTGGCCGCACCTACGCGATACGTTCCGATGGCTCACTCTGGGCCTGGGGAGACAACAGTACGGGGGCCCTCGGGAACGGAACCCAGATCGACAGTCATAGCCCACAACAGGTGGTCGGTCTCACCGACATCGTTGCGGTTGCGCCCGGCTGGAGCCACACGCTGGCCCTGGGCTCGGACGGCACGGTCTGGGCGTGGGGCAGCAACAGCGCCGGTCAGTTGGGAGATGGGGCAGCTTCCGACAGCGCGCAACCGGTACGCGTCGAGGGCCTCACTGACGTCGTGCGCATCGCCGCGGGCGGGTTCCACTCGATCGCCCTTTCCGGCGACGGCGGGATCTGGACCTGGGGCGAGAACTCGACGGGACAACTGGGCGACGGTACGACGATCGATCGTGGTACGCCCGCACGCGCCGAAGGTGCAATCGGGGCCGCGGTCGGAGCCGGCGAATACAGTTCTTTCGGCATCAGCGGTGATGGCACCCTTGTGGCCTGGGGCTACAACGCGGAGGGACAGCTCGGCACGGGAGCCAGTGCCGCCATCGTCACTATGCCCGCGTACGTACCGGGCGTCACGAACGCGGTCGCCCTGTCCGCGGGCGGCACCCATACGTTGACGATCGACATCGTGGCAGCGACGGAGATCACACCCACGATGACCCTCACCGTCACGCCGTCGCCGACCGCGACGCTGTTTCCAGGGCCGAACGGGGTCCACTCCTGGGGCGGCAACGAATCCGGTCAGCTGGGCGACGGCACGACAAGTGCACGTCCTCACCCGACCGGTATCTCGGGAATCGATGCGGTCGCGGCGGTCTTCGGTGGCGGCTACCACTCGATCGCGGTTCGCGGTGATGGATCCGTCTCGGCGTGGGGCCGCAACTCCTCGGGGCAGGTCGGTGACGGCGCGCGGACGAATCGCAAGGTCCCCGTGGCTGTCTCCGGACTGAGCGGCGTGTCGGCTGCTTCGGCCGGGCTGGCGCATGCCCTCGCACTGACGAGCGATGGCATCGTCTGGGCGTGGGGCTCCAATGCGAGCGGCCAACTGGGGGACGGCACGCGCACCGGCCGCCTCACGCC
>CAZHZF010000076.1:0-10800 GCA_964536925.1 uncultured Dehalococcoidales bacterium
CCGAACTGAGGGGACAGGCGCACGCGATCGCGCTGGCGCGCGACCTGATTCATCATCCCCTGCTCATCATCTTTGCCGACACCATTTTCGACGCGGATATCGAGCGGCTCTCGACGACGCAGGACGACGGCGTGCTGTTCGTCCACGAGGTCGAGGATCCTCGTCGGTTTGGCGTCGCGGTCGTGGAGCACGGACGCATCGCCCGGCTCGTCGAGAAGCCGCACGAATTCGTCTCCCGATCGGCCATCGTTGGCGTGTACTACATTCGGGACGGCGCCAGTCTGATGCGGTCGATCGACACGGTCATCGCGCGCGATCAGCAGATCGGCGGAGAGTTCTACCTGGCGGATGCGCTCCAGGATATGATCGAGCGCGGGGCGCGATTCTCGGTGTCGGAGACGCATCTCTGGGCCGACTGCGGGACTGTCGACGCGCTCATCGAGACCAATGCGACTCTGCTGGCGAGGGAACGCGCCCCGGCGCCCGCGTCGCCGTCAGATTCGCGCGTCGTGCCGCCAGTCGCGTTCGGTCCCGGCGTGACTCTCGCCGGCGCGACGGTCGGTCCCAACGTCACCCTCGGCGAGGGGGTGATCGTCACCGGGACGACGATCCGCGACTCTATCGTCGGCTCGGGCACACGGGTTGTCGGCAGCGATCTGACGCATTCGCTCATCGGCGCGCACTGCACCGTCAGGGGCGCTCGCGGCAGGCTGAACATCTCCGATCACTCGGACGTGGAGGTTCCATGAGCGGCGACGCACGCGACGAATGCGATCCGATCACGCGCCGGATCCTGAGGATCCTGGAGCGCGACGCGCTGACCGATCCCGCCCAGATCGCGATCATGCTCGAACTCGATGTCGACGACGTGCGCGCCCGCATCGATGCCGCCGGCTGGGCCGGGATCGTCCTGCGGCAGAAGACCGTGATCGACTGGGAACGTGCCGGTGAACCGTTCGTGCTCGCCCTGATCGAGATCAAGGTGACCCCCCAGCGCGAGACCGGTTTCGATGCGATCGCGGAGCGAATCTACCGTTTCCCGGAAGCGCGCTCGGTCTACCTGGTCTCGGGCACTTACGATCTCGCCGTGCACGTGCAGGGACGAACCATGCAGGACATCGCGACTTTCGTCGCGTCCCGGCTTGCACCGTTAGAGGGCGTACAGAGCACCGTTACGCACTTCATGCTCCGGCGATATAAAGAGGACGGAGACATCTTCGTGGCCTCCCCCGCTGTCGAGCGTCTGGCGATCACGCCGTGATCGCGGGAGCGCCACCGCGCCGGGCGACACGATTGGCTCGGCGCGTAGAGTCCCTCCCACCATCGGGCATCCGACGCTTCTTCGACCTTATCTCCACGATGGATGACGTGATCTCGCTGGGTGTCGGGGAGCCGGACTTCACCACGCCGTGGCACATACGGGAGGCGGCGATCCACAGCCTCGAACGGGGCTACACGATGTACACATCGAACCACGGCCTGATCGAACTGCGCCGTGCGCTTGTGGATCACCTCGAGCGGCGCTATGGGGTCGCGTACGACCCGACCGGCGAGACGTTGATCACGGTCGGTGTGTCGGAAGGCCTCGATCTGACCCTCCGAGCGCTGCTGGATCCGGGTGACGAGGTGATCATTCCCGAGCCCGGTTACGTCTCGTACGGACCGTGTGTCACCCTCGCGGGCGGAGTGCCGGTGTTCGTCGGTACCTCCGTCGACAACGATTTCGTGCCGACCGTGACGGCGATCGAGCGGGCCGTCACGCCCAGAACGCGCGCGATCCTCCTCGGCTACCCGAGCAATCCCACCGGCGCCGTCGCGCCTCGCGCGGTCCTGGCCGACATCGTCGCTCTGGCCGTCCGCCACGATCTGACCGTGATTTCCGATGAGATCTACGATCGCCTGGTCTACGGCATCGATCACACGTGCGTCGCGTCGCTGCCAGGAGCGCGCGACCGTACGGTACTTCTCGGTGGATTCTCCAAGAGTTATGCGATGACCGGCTGGCGCGTGGGTTATGCGGCGGCACCCGCCGACCTGCTCGCCGGTATGGTCAAGATCCATCAGTACGGCGCACTCTGCGCGCCGATCAGCAGCCAGTACGCGGCACTCGAGGCGCTGCGCCACGGCGAGACCGATGTCGAGGCGATGCGCGAAGAGTACGATCAGCGCCGCCGCCTGATGGTGCACGGCCTCAACAGACTGGGACTGGCAACGTTCGAGCCGCGGGGCGCCTTCTATGCATTCCCGTCGATTCGATCGACCGGCTTGAGTTCGACGCAGTTCGCGGAGCGTCTCCTGCTCCAGGAACGCGTCGCGGTCGTGCCCGGCGAGGCTTTTGGACCCAGCGGTGCCGGACACGTCCGCTGCTGCTACGCCACTTCGACGGCGAACGTCGCCGCGGCACTGGAACGGATCGGCAGATTCGTCCAGACGGTCCCACCCGAGGACTCGTGACGGACTGGGAAACGGTCATCGGGCTGGAGGTGCACGCGCAGCTCCTCACGCGAACCAAGATGTTCTGCCGATGCCCGGCGGACTACGCGGACGCAGCACCGAATTCTCGTGTTTGTCCGATATGCCTGGGACTGCCCGGAGCGCTGCCCACGATCAACCGCGCCGCCGTCGAACTGACCGTTCGCACCGGTCTCGCGCTCGGCTCACGGATCGCCGAGGTCTCGTGGTTCGACCGCAAGAACTATTTCTATCCGGACCTCGTGAAGGGATATCAGATCTCGCAGTATCCGGCGCCACTGTGTTCCGGCGGCGAGGTTCTGTTCGTCGCGCAGGGGGAACGGCGGCGCGTCGGAATCACGCGCGTCCATCTGGAGGAGGACACCGCGAAGCACACGGATCGGAATGACCGCGATGGCCCGTACAGCCTCATCAACGCGAATCGCTCCGGGGTACCGCTCATCGAGATCGTCGGAGAGCCGGAACTCCGTTCGGGCGACGAAGCGCGGGAATACCTGCGCACCCTGCGGGCGATCCTGCGGTACATCGGCGCGTCCTCCGGGAACATGGAGGAGGGCGCGATGCGCTGCGATGCAAACGTGTCCGTCCGCCCGCGCGGTGCCCCGAACTTCGGCACGAAGGTCGAGATCAAGAACATGAACTCGTTCCGGTCGGTGGCGGCCGCGCTGGAGTTCGAGAGTCGTCGCCAGGTCGACGTGCTCGAGGCGGGAGGCACCATCGCCCAGGAAACGCGCGGCTGGGACGACTCCCGGGGCGTCACGGTGAGCCAGCGGTCGAAGGAGTACGCGCACGACTACCGCTATTTCCCTGAACCGGATCTTCTGCCTCTGAGGGTCACCGCGGACTGGCTGGCCGCCATCCAGGCGCGGATGCCAGAGATGCCCGAGGCGCGCGTCGAGCGCTACCAGAGGTCGCTCGGACTCACCGAGTACGACGCGCGGCTCCTGGCCGATGAGCGGGAGTTCGCCGACCTCTTTGATGAGACTGTCGCCCGAGGAGCCGATCCGAAGCAGACGGCAAACTGGATCAACGGGGATACCAGGCGTGAACTGAGCGACCGTGCGCTGGCCTCAACCTTGCTGAACGCGGCGCGTCTCCACGGCATCATCTCGCTGGTCGCGGCCGGAGAAGTGAACCGCTCGCAGGCGCAGGAGATCCTCGCCGAGGTCATCACCTCGGGTGGTGACCCGAGCGAAATCGCGACACGCCGCGGCCTGCGCCAGATCTCCGATGAGTCCTCGCTCTCCGCAACCGTCCGGGACGTACTCGCCGCACACCCGCGGAGCGTCGCAGACTATCAGTCCGGCAAGCAGCAGGTGATGGGATTCCTCGTCGGTCAGGTGATGAAGGCGACGCGCGGGAAAGCGAATCCCGCGGTCGTGAATCGGCTCCTTGCCGAGGTGCTTACACCCCCGGCGTGACGCTCGCCCGTTCCCGAGCCCACGGCCGCACGGCCTGGGCGATCGTCCCGCCGCCCAGCACGTAGTCGCCGTCATAGAACACCGCGGCCTGCCCGGGCGCCACGGCGCGCTGCGGCTCATCGAACTCGAGCGCGACCGAGCCGTCGGGCCGCACATGCATGGCGGCCTGCGTCACGGGCGCGTGGGCTCGAACCCGCACCTCACACCGCAGCGACGCGCGTGGCGGCTCGATCGACACCCAGTTCACGGCATCGACCACACAGCCCGTGGAATCGAGCAGTTCGCGCCGCCCGATCACCACCGCGTTGCGTGTCGGATCCAGATCGACGACGTAGCGAGGATCTGCGCCGTTCACGCCCAGCCCCCGCCGCTGCCCAATCGTGTAATAGATCAGCCCGCGGTGCTCACCCACGACCTGACCGTCGGCCGTCACGATCGGCCCGCGGCGAACAGGTGCGCTCGCGTGCTCCGCGACGAACGAGCCGTAGTGACCTCCCGTCACGAAGCAGATCTCCTGACTCTCCGGCTTCTCCGCCGTGCGCAAACCCCTCGCACGTGCGATCGCGCGCACGTCGGCCTTCTGGAGGTTGCCGAGGGGGAACAGCACGCGACGCAGCGTGGCCTGCTGGACCGGATAGAGCACGTAGCTCTGATCCTTAGCACCATCGAGCGCCCGCAGCAGGCGGGCGCGGCGCGACTGGGCACCGTGTTCGACTCGCGCGTAGTGACCGGTGGCGACGAAGTCCGCGTCGAGCCCGCCGAGTCGATCGAGTATGCCGTCGAACTTGATGTGCTGATTGCACCGGACGCAGGGATTCGGCGTCCTTCCTCGCTCGTACTCGGCGACGAAGTCGTTGACCACCATCCGGGCGAATCGCTCCCGAAAGTTGAGGCTGTAGTGTGGGATGCCGATCTGGTCCGCCACCCGGCGCGCATCTTCGATCGACGCCAGCGAGCAGCATCCGTCGGCGCGATCTTCAGCCCCTCCACGCTCCTGTTCGACGTTCAGCGTGACGCCGATGACCTCATGACCGGCGTCCACGAGCATGGCGGCCGCGACCGAGGAGTCGACTCCGCCACTCATCGCGACGATGACCCGCCGTCCCATAGGGGGAGTCTAGAGCGATGGCCCCACTCAGACCGGCGAAATCGCCCGGCGCGCCGGCTAGATCTGGCGGAGGCCTCGCCTGATCCGCTCGATCAGATCCGCGTCGCGGCGAAGCCCGGTCAGGTCGATGGGCGCCTCCATCGCCGCGTCGAGGAGCGCGCGGATGATCGCCGCCTTCCGGATCGCCTTGCCACCCTCATGTCGGGCCTCACGACACCGGTCCTCGAGCCAGTCGATCTGTCGTTCCTCGAGAAACACCGCGGACTGCCGCGTCTGGGAGACGGTCTTTTCCTCGGTCTCCGGATCGCGCCGAAAGAAGAGCGATTTGCCGTCAGGGACTGATGCGCGTCTAGGCATGGCGATCGATCTCCTCCGCGAGCGCTCGGTATGCATTGGCGCCGGAACTGGTGCCGGCGTAGGAAAGGATGGATCGCGCGGTGATCGGCGACTCTTTGAAGCGGACGCTCTCGCGCACGATCGTGTCGAAAACCCGAATCTCGTTGCCGAGTGCCTGCCTGGTGCGGTCCAGGATCTCACGTGCGTGGAGCGTCCGTCCATCGAAGCGAGTGGGCAGGAGGCCCTCGATCATGAGGGAGGGGTTCACCTCCACCTGGATATCGCGCACGGTCTCGAGGAGTAGCCGAACCCCCAGCATCGTGTAATAGTCGCAGGTCATCGGGATGAGGACCGAGTCCGCGGCGGACAGCGCATTGACCGTCAGAAGCCCGAAGGAAGGCGGGCAATCGATCAGGATGAAGTCGTAGTCGTCGCGAATCGGCTTCAGCGCGTTGCGCAGCTTATCCTCGCGCCGGTTCATGTTGACGAGCTGAAGTTCGGCGGCCGACAGATGGATGTTGGCCGGCGCGATGTCCACTCCCGGTTCCACCGGCCGCACGGCCTCCGCGAGTCGCGCCGAGCCGATCAGCACCTGGTACGTCGTCGGCTCCAGATCGTGGAGTTCGAGACCGCAACCTTCGGACAGAGATGCCTGGGGATCGAGATCGACGAGGAGCACCCGCCGGCCGCGCTCCGCGAGTGCCGACGCCAGCGAACGGGCAGTCGTCGTCTTGCCAGACCCACCCTTCTGATTGGCGATCGCGATGCAGCGCCCCACGACTGGTCCCAACTCCGCAACAATGTCACAACCGTACAGATGAACGGATGTGTGACTCGGGCCGGATTATAGAACGTGGCAGGTTACCGCGCGAGCGCCTCCACGCTCGACCTCCAGCCGTTGCGCCGCGCCCCAGAATACCAATCCGGACCGTGAAGCATGCCGGCCTATGGGGCCCCCAAAAGAGAGGCGGCCTGCGGTCGGTCAGCCTCGATGCGCCGATGGGACTCGTCGGTTCTGCGGGCGAGGGAGATTGCGGCCGGAGATCATTGCCCCGCGCGCGCGGGAACTGGAGAACGTCTCAGGCCTGCTCGCCCAGTTTCACGGCCTGATAGACCCGCATCCGCCGGAGCAGCGCCACCATGACAAGCAGCCCGACCCCCAGCATCACGCCAAGGACGATGTAGATTCGGCCGATATCGATCCACGCGGTCTCGACGACGAATCGCGGGACCTGACCCGTCGCGTCGGCGCTGACCTGCAGGAACGGGATGAAGAGATCGCTCGTCCACACGCCGAAGCCGGTGCCGGCGGCAACGCCAAGCAGAATGAGGAAGATCTGCTCGAACATGAGCAGGACGAATAACTGGCGGCTCGAGAGACCGATCGCCCGGAGGATTCCCATCTGCAGAAGCCGCCGCTGGAACGATAGAAAGGAGTAGAGCAGGAACCCGAGGACGGTCAGGATGGCCGCCACCATAAAGCCGATCGAGAGGATGCCGAACAGGCCGGTCCGCTGCGGATCCGTTCTCCCGAAGTTGATCGCCGTGCGGCTATCGCGGATGCGAATGATCCGCACCCCGTTGTCCTCGATGGCCGTGACGATGTCGCGGCTTGGTGTGGCCGGGTCGACGCGCAGCCAGACATCGTAGGGTGACAGGCCGATCTGATCGTGGAGGTAGTTCAGGTTGGCGATGAAATGGAACCCCTTATCAGGGTAGAGGGGTGGGAACAGGTCGGCGACCTCGAGCACCCGGAAGTCGACCAGATTCTGTCCGAACGCGAGCGATACGGAGTCGCCGACGCCAAGTTGGTACTGACTGAGAAACGCGGGCGAGGCGACAACCGCGGACTCGTGGACCGAGAGGACATTCATCAGCGCCCCGAGCGGACGGCTGGAGAAGTCTCGCCGCCACCACGAGATCGCCGCGAAATCCCCCCGATCGACACCCATCACCTGCACGTCCTTCTGGACACCGCGGCCAAGATTGGGCTTCGCGGTGAATGTCTGGACGCGGACTTTGGAGAGGACACCCGGCACGTCGTGAGCGCTGAACGGGGGTTCGAGGTACGCGTTCTGCGCCTCGTCGAACTCCCAGACCTCCGAGAGCACCAGGTCCGCGGGCACGGAATACCGCACGCGTTCCGTGAAGTTCCGATCGATCGTGTGCGCCGCGCTGGCGCTGAATGCACCAAGCGCAAGCGTCAGTATCAGGAGCAGCACGAGCGGGCTGTAGGCGTTCGGCGTCCTGGAGATCTGTCGGAGCGCCAGGAGGATCGGCGCGCCACCGAGCCAGGCACTGAGCCGTGCGGCCGCGGCCATGATTACCGGGAACACCCGCAGGAACACGAGCGCCAGGGCGAAGATGAACAGGGAGGGCACCAGAAGCATCAGGGGGTCCACCACGATGTCACCCGCTCCACCGAACGAGAGGATGGACTGTCGGTCCTTCAGCGTCTGGTAGCCATAGATCGCAACCGCGAGGAGCGCCACGTCGAGGAACAGCCGTTGCCAGAGCGGCGAGCGCGTCGTCCGCGCGACATCCTGCTTGTAACTGATGATGGTATGCCGGGCCGCGCCGATGGCAGGGATCAGGCTGGCCAGCAGGGCGAGCGCCGAAGCAAGCAATGCGTACTGAAAAACCTGCTGGGTGAAGGTGATCGGCAGGGGCGGTCGGTCCGCGAACAGCAGGAAGCCATAGGTCTTCCCGATCAACTGGGCGATCCCCACACCGACGAGCGGGCCGACCAGAAGCGCGATGCCGCCGTTGATCACACCTTCGATGAAGTAGAGGAGGACCACCTGGAACGTGCTCGCGCCGCGACTCTTGAGGACCGCGATCTCCGATCGCTGGCGCTCGATCACCATGCCCAGAGCGATCCCGATGTAGTAGAGGACCACCGCCAGAAGCGGCACCGCGAGCGCGACGAGCAGGATGCGCAGGAAGAACTGCCGCCGGCTGAACTCCTCGAGAATGTCTCCGGGAGTCAGATCGATCCGGGTATTCGGCATCACCGTGGCAACGCGCGTCTCGATGAACTGCAGTCCTCCGCGCACGCGGTCGACGTTCGTCGAGTGAATCTGGTTGTGATCGAAGATCATGTACCACGAGTATTCGTGGACGCGGTTTCTGAGCGTGGGCAGGACCACATCGAAGAGATCCCGCTCGTTGACGAACATCGTGTTCGTCATCACATCGGGGTGGTAGAGCCAGTAGTCCGCATTGTTCGGTTCGATCGGTTCCCAGATCCCGACGATCCGCAGGTTCACCACGAGCGGCGCGAACCGGTCACCGCCGATGTAGAGATAGCGCTCGCCGACCTGAACGTGGAGTTCCTCCGCCGCGATCTGCGAGACGATCACGGGCACCACGCCATCGGTGGTCGGCTCGGGTGGGAGTCCGGAACCCTCGATGAATCGGATGTGATCGCCGATCCCCTCCATCGCCGCGACATAGGCGTAACGCGCCTCGCTCGCGAGGGGATTGGTCTTCACCTCCTCACCCGCACCCTGGAGGAGGTGCGTGTCCGCGGCCTGGTAGCGCACCAGGCTGCGCATGGGAATGGACATCGCCCACTCGGCATTCGTCTTCACGAACTCGTCGATGGTCAGGAACTGGTCGTAGCGGCTCGGGTTCGTGCTGTCCTCGAGATGGCGGATGCGCACCGAGCCTGGCGAGCGCCCCGTGGTGGTTGGCTGATCGAGTCGTGTCCGCAGCAGGCGTTCGATGATGGCGTCAGAGTAGAGGGGTACCGAGGCGACCAGACTGACCGCGACGATCAAGCCCACGATCGTGAACGCCACGAGGTTCAGATTGTTCGCCGTCCGCTTGATGACGAGACGGACGAGCGAGAGCAGAACGCCGATCACCCGCGCATTCTAGCCAACGCGCCCGCCTGAACCCCGGTACCCTTGAGCGGCGCCGGCGAGGAAGGGTGTCCCGGAACAGCGCGCAGCAGCGCTGGATCGACACTTCCTCGCCCCTCGTTGCTCCGATGTGGAGAGAACGCGGCCCGGGCAAAGGGAAAGGGGGCCCTTCCTCGCGGGAGAGCCCCCTGCGCGCGAACGAATCGTTCGGGACGACTCGATCAGTCCTTCGGAAGCGAATCCTTGAACTGGTCGTAGATGCCCTTGAGGATGTCGTCCATGACCTTGCCGCCCTTGTCGATGACGGCCTTGGCTGTCCCCTGGTTGTTCTTGACGGGATCGAGGACCTCGTTCTGGTACGAGGTGTAGATCTTGGGGTGCTGGAGGAAGAGGTGGTCCGGGGACTCCTGCGCGATCTTCGGGTCGATCGCTCCGGTGGTCAATGTGACGAGATCGTCGACTGACTGACCGGAGTGCTTCGACACCGAGTCGAGCCACGCCTTGACCGACTCACGGGGTGTGGGCGGCGTGCCGCTCTGCACCGAGTAGTCGGTCGTATTCTTGGCCGTCGTGATCGTCCGGATGACCGCCCACGCGCCATCCTTGTTGGTCGCCCACCGACCCATGATCCAGAAGTCGGTGAAGTTGATGTGCTTGTTCGACTTCATCGTCGGCAGGGCCGCGTAGCCGACCTTGAAGTCCTTGATGTCGGACGTCGTCCAGAAGAGCCAGCCGCCATCGGTCGCCATACCGATCTTGCCGGTCTTGAACGGATCCTGCACCGATGCCAGTGCCTGGTCGCTGCCCGGATCGGCCTGGACCTTGTGCTTCCAGATCAGATCCTGCATGTACTGGTGCGACTCAATGACCTCGGGGGTGTTGAACCTGGTCTTCTGAGCGATGGTGTTCGTGTAGGTCTCCGCCTCGAAGGCATCACCGCCCCACTTGTACGGCCATGAGGTCATCTCAGCCCACTCGCGCGCCCGGAGGCCATAGGTGGCGTCCGGCCGCCCGTAGTTGCTGGTCATCTTCGTGGCGTACTCGAGCTGCCGATCGTAGTTCCACTCCTTGTCGTCCCACTTGACGGGAGGGGCCTTCAGACCGGCCTTGTCGAACATGCCGCGGTTGAAAACCATGATCGACCCGTAGGTCGTCAGCTGAGCGACGCCGTACCACTTGCCGCGGACCTTGTACACATCCATGAGGCCCTGGCCGAAGTAGTTGTCGACGTCCCAGTTGTCGCCCCGGATGTAGCCGGTGAGATCCTGAGGCAGGCCGCGCGCCCAGTAGTCGAAGTAGTTGCCGCCGAAGCCCCAGATCTCCAGAGACTCCTTGGCCGCGGCCATGGAGTTGATCTTCGGGATGTACTGGGCACCCGGGACGATGACGCGCTCGATCTGAAGGTTCGGATGCGCAGCCTTGATCGCGGGCTCGAAGATGGTCTCCTGGCCCTTGTTCTCCTGCGGCGTCGACCGCACGAGCCAGAACACCTTGCCGGAGGCGCCGGCCTTCGCCGGGGCCGCCGCGGCCGGGGCCGCCGCGGGCTTGGTCGGCGCGGGAGCCGCAGCCGCTGGCTTGGCCGGCTCGGCCGGCTTTG
>CAZHZF010000077.1:0-1489 GCA_964536925.1 uncultured Dehalococcoidales bacterium
CATTAGGCCTGATAACAGCCACCATGCTTGCGCAGTCACACTATTGATGAAACCTGCCGTGACGTCCGTGGAGATTGGCGTTTGAGCACCGGGCAGATGTGCACCTGATAAAGTGAAGTGAGCGACGCTAGAGACGACGTATAACGAGAAGGGGATTATGGTAACAAGATGATGCCACCAGTGCGAGGCGGATTGGATAGTGGGAATGCCGTCAACACGGACTCGGACATATCGCGATGCAACGTAGGTGCCTAGCGCTGCAAAGATGCTGAAAACTGCGCCAAGTTCATGCGAGAAGGAAGCGGCGGACGTCCAGGCGAAGAGACGGATGACAACGGAGGTTGAGCGACGCTCGTGGACTGTATAGTCGACGAGATAGCGAAAAGCTTGTAAAAGGCAGACAGCGAATATAAGATAACCATGGATATGATGCCACATGACGGCTTCTGAGGCAATGTATATGGTGGAAAAGAACACAGTTAAGAAATAGGCGGACGGACTGCGGTACAGATGCTTTAACAGAGTTAAGAGCGACAATGTCACCGAGGTGTGTAGAGCAAGACCCGTGAGCTGCCACCAAATGAAATTGTAGCGAAATGCCCAGGTCTCGAATCCGAGAGTTAGATCCAAGAGCGGTCGGAAAAGTAGTTCATCGCCGGGATTGAATTCGCGATGGCGATTTAGAGCGAAAGAGCGACTGAGGATGGTAGGGAGGTCATAAATTCCCGAAAACTCGGCTAGTACGGCGAGTTGGTCGGCGCGTGCGGACTGATGGATGCTAGGAATGTAGGTAGCGACTATGAGGAGGATAATGATTAGCTGCGGGGCGAAGTGACGTAGCGGTTCGATCAGAAGGTGGTGTTGGGGAGAGTGAGGCGCGGGGATTTGGCGCGAGGAGAGCAGGCGAGTGACGGCGGAATACAGATTGGCGAGGAAGTGTTCCCAAACGCTGTCGGGGGAACGGCGGATCATGCCGACGCGTTGCACCGGAGTGCGCGGCTACAGGAGACGTGCGGGTTTATGCGCGGATCCTCCTGGCGGTGCAGGGCGGGGCGCGGGCACCCGACTGCGGCACGTTGTAGCATATCAAACGTGCTTGGTGGATCTGCCAGCAGGTGTCGTTACGACGTAGCAGTGCCTGGCGGCGCGGGTTGTTTGGGGACCGATCGCGGCCGGGCGCGGTACCCAGACGGATGTCTGAATGGGAATAGGGTGTTGGTGAACGGCCATGGCGCGGTTCTCGTCGGGATGGTAGCGAAATCGCCGAGAGGTGAATGAAGGCGTTGCGCGGTTTGGTCGAGTTCGCGCCTGCCCGGCCCAGCGCGGCCGGCTTGAGATGGATCTGGTGCAACGCAATTTCGGCCGCACGCGCCTCCCCTTGACTTAATGTGTTACTCGCTGGATGACCGATCCTGATCGACCGGCGGATCGATGTTCGAGCCGGCAGTCGACTGCTTCAGTCTCATTGTCGATCTTGGCGAACTCCGCG
>CAZHZF010000077.1:1589-10749 GCA_964536925.1 uncultured Dehalococcoidales bacterium
GGCTCGTGTGATAGTGTGACAGATCTCCTTCAGCGTGCGAGGATCTGGCTCATCATGAGATGGGGGCACACTCTGATCGCGCTTGCCGTAGGCGCGATGGTTACGGTTGCCGGGTGTCAGGCCGGGGCGACATCAGCACCTGATCCTGCGGCGTCGGCGGCGAAGCCTGCTCCTCCCCGGGCCAGGGCTGCCGAGGCTCCAGCCAAGCGTCCCGTCGATCCCCTCGGCTCGGGGACCACAACACCGAGATTGGTCGAGGAGGGGTACCTCGGGTACAACCTCGTGCAATGGCTCGACCAGTATTACGCCGTTCCGCAGGGGCAGGGCGCGTTCTCAGAGGAGGCGGCACGGCGAGGGGAGTACGTATCGGCCGAGGGGCCGCTCCTGCTCAAACCGAAGGTCGAAATGCGTGCCATCATCGATCGTGAACTGGGTGCGGACGCAAGCCCGACGGACCCTATCCTCGTGCGCGAGGGATATCGAGGCTACAACCTTGTCCGCTTCGAGGGCCGAACCCATGCAGTGGCGCAGGGTTCCGGCGCCTTTGACGTCTCGCGACGCGACCAGTACCTGAGCGCCGCCAGCTACGCAGAACTGAAGCCGATTCTGGATGAGCAGGTGATTGCCGAGCTCGAGCGGCAGGCCGATGCAGATCCTAACACTCCGATCTTACTGGAGGAGGGCGTGAATGGCCATAACCTCGTCCGATATGGCCGTCGTACGTACGCTCTGCCGCAAGATCAGGGTGGGTTCGACCTCGCGCGCGTCAAGAGCGGCGGGATCCCTGGTGCGCTTGAGGGAGAGTCGGCTGCGATCGTGCGTGCGGCCCTACCAGGACGCCGGCCGTCGACCACCGGCAATGTGCCCTGAGCCACGCGCCCCCGCCCCGACGAATCCCAGCGGCGACATCGCTGCCGATGCCCGACTGGGCTGTGCTCATGAATCGCGGAAACCGTCCCTGGCGGAGGTCGGCGCTCAGCTTCTCACGGCGCGATCGTGGCTGCCCAGATCGCGTCCTAAGGACGCTCGCGTCTGGAACCGCCTTGTGCGACCGTTCGCGCAAACGAGTCAGAGTGACAGGGGGTGAACGCCGATGATGGTCCATCTTGCGTCTCGGCGCTCACCTTCTCTCGCGACCCAGTCGGAGACCGTCCTCGTCGTCTCACATGTCAACCAGAGATCGCAAGAAGGCGGGATGGTGGCCCGAAACGAAGACGACCGGACGAGAACAATGGCCACGGTCGGCTACCGATTGATGCCAGCTTGAGCCCACACCATCGCCCCGTAGTCGCGCACGAATCCGGCGCGTTCGAGGTGATGCACGCCGGTCGATTCGAGCACCGGCCGGCCATGCCACGCCGTTGCCGTGACGCGGCCACCCCGCCGACGCGACCACCAGTCTGCCAGCGCGCGGAGCGACAGGTCGAGGCGCGTCGCCCCTTCGTCCGCGGCGATCCGTCCCGTCTCATCCATCGTCGCGACGGGCTCGCCGCCCGCCAGAGCGACCGCGTTCTCCCCCGCGCGGATCACCGGCAGGCGCGCATCCGCGCGATAGATCTGCGCCGGGTCGAGCGCCGCGAGCGCGATCGGCGGTGCATCGCGCCGGGCACCGTTCGCCGCGCGCAACCGCTCGATCGCCTCGGGCAGGGCGAACTGCGCCCCGCCCTGGTTCTCCACGAACAGGCCGCGGCGGACGTCGCCGCGCGCCTCCAGTCGGGTCAGCGCGTCATAGACAGGGTCCCAGCCCACCGCGGCGGCCTCCCGCTCGATGCTGGCGCGCGAGACGATGCCCCAGCGGGCCAGGAGCACGCGCGCACGCGCCTCGGCAAGGTCCCGCTCATCCCGCGGCGGGCCGAGCACGCTCGCGCGGTGTAGCACCGACCACCGACCGATCCATCCGCCGGCGCCCGGTGCGTGTGCCGCCGCGGCCACGACCGCACGGGCGCGGCGCCTGGCCTCGCGCCAGCGGTGGCGGGTCAAAGGCCGCGGCCGATCTGCCTGGAGTACGGCAAGCTGGCTGGCGAGCGCGCTGCGGCCACCGGGTCGCGCCGGTTCTCCGGCCTGGACGCCGAGCACCAGGAGACTCGCCAGCGAATCGCTCGTGACCGCTCCGGCCATCGCCAGTTCGCCGAGCGCGAGCTGCACGGCCTCGCGTGGCTCGCCGAGCAGGTCGACCAGATCGGCGACGTGCGAGGCGCCCTCCTCGCGAAGCGCGGCGAGCACGCGCGCGGCGCACTCGCTCAGTCCCTCCGCCGGGGGCGTCGCGTCGAGGAACAGGCGGCCCTCGCCACGAAACAGGAACCGCACGCGCGCGCGCCGTGGATCGTTGCCGGGATCGACCGCCCAGATCAGTTCGCCGGACTGGAGCAGGTGTTCCACTCCGACCTGGCCATCCCCCCCGATCCGGTCCGGCAGGATGTCGCGCATCCACGCCGTCAGAGGGGCACCGAACCCGCGCAGTTGCTGCAGAACCCGGATCAGCAGTCGATCGTTCTCCTCACCCGCCGCGTCGTCGCCCCCACGCGGCGAGGTCGGCCGAAGGATCCCCTGCCAGTCGAGCAGGAAGTGCGCGTACGCAGCGAACGGCACCGGCTGGATCGCGCGGCGCAGGATCGCGAGCGAGCGTCGGTGGATCTGATCGAGCGCGTTCCGCTCCACCCACTGCTCCGCAGCGCCCGGACCAACCCGGCCGCGGAGCAGCCCGGGCTCGGCTTCCAGAGCTGCCGCAACCACGGCATCATCCACGCCGTAACGTCGCGCCAGCGTGGGTGTGTCGGTGATCCCCCGGGCAAGCGCTGCCCGAACCAGGACCGGCCGGGGATCGTCGCCCAGACCGTGATACTCCTCGACGCGATCGGCGTGAATCCAGCGCGTCTCGCCGCCGATCGGGAGGGAGAAAATCTGCTGCTGGCAGGCGAGATTCGCCAGCCAGGTCGCGTACGCGTCGCCATCGGTCGCGCGTGCGATCTCCTCGGTGGTCATGTCGCCGAGTTCGTAGAGCGTCTGCAGAAGATCGGTCGGCCGCTCGATCCGGTTCTCGGCCGCGCGACGCTCGACGCGCGCAACCACATCCTCGATCGCCTCTGGCTGGGCGAGTCCGGCCAGGCTGCCATCGCGCAGCAGTTCGCCGAGCAGGGCGCGATTGACGTTGAGCGCCGCAAACTGACGTTCGCCGCGCGGTGCGTCGTACTCGTACATGTACTGCATGGCGAACCGGTAATCGAGACCCGCGGCCACCGCCGATGGCGCCTCGCTGGCGCGCCCCGCTACCTCGATCTCCCCGGAGGAGATCGCGTCGAGAACCTCGGTCAGCGCGCCCAGGTCCAGGATATCGGCGAGGCAATCGCGGTACGTCTCGATGGTGATCGGGAAGTCCGCCAGCGCGCCGGTCGCCTGCTGGAGATCCTTGGCGCGCAGGCGGCTGAGCCAGAGGGGCGTGCGGCGGCCGCCCGACGTGCGCGGCAGCACGAGCGCGCGCGCTGCGTTCTCCCGAAACCGCGCGCCGAACAGTTCCGAGGCCGGAAGCGCACGCAGGAGGCGCTCCCGGGCCTCCGCCGACGTCAGTCGCGCCACGACCTCGGCACCCGGCAGGCTCTCCGCCCCGCCGAACCGCAGGAGAAACCCATCGTCGCCGATGTTGGTCTGCGTGTCGAGCCCGTACCGCTCCTTGAGGGCATCGCCGAGCGCGAGCGCCCAGGCCCGGTTGACGCCGCTGCCGAAAGGCGAATGGACGACCATGCGCGGCTCGCCCAGGCCATCCTCATAGTTCTCCACAACGATCCGGCGATCGTGGGCGAAGGTGTCGCGCATCAGTTCGGAGCGCACGTTCTCCACGAGCGCGCGGATGGAGCGGGCATCGAAGGCACAGCGGTCGCGCAAGAGTGCCACCACGTCCCGGAGCGCGGCTGACGGCTCTTCGGCGTCGCCCCCTCCGCTCGGATCGACATCTTCGAGCAAGGCGATCCGCTGAAGATCGCGATCGTCCAGCGCGGCGATGAGACCCGCCAGCTCGCGGCGGAAGGCGCCGATCCTCTTCCCGAGCTCGAACCCCCGCGCGGGTGCCTCGGCGCGCCAGAACGGCATGCGCGGGAGCTCGCCGGGCGCGGGCTCGACCCGCACCTGGCTCTCGGTAATCTCCTTCACCCGCCAGACCTGCGCGCCGAGGACGAACGTATCGCCTCGCCGCGTCTCGAAGACAAACTCTTCGTCCAGTTCGCCGATTCGCTTGCGGCTGTCGGCGGTGACCATCGCGAACAGGCCCCGGTCCGGAATGGTGCCACCGGCGCGGGTCGCGAGGAGCCTGGAGGAAGGTAACGCCGCGATCCTGTTGGCGCCGCGATCGAGGTCGATGCGCGGTCTGAGGTGCCGCGAAAGGGCTGTCGTGTACCGCCCGGCGAGCATCGCGATCACCGCGTCGAACGCCGTGCGCGGAAGCGCTCGATAGGGGTAAGCCCCGCGCACCACGCTGTAGAGATCATCCAGATCCCACGTCTCCACCGAAGCCATCGCCACAATTTGCTGGGCGAGGACGTCGAGCGCGCTCTCCGGTACGGTGACCGCCTCGATGGCCCCCGAGAGCATGTCCCGCGCGATCACTGCGGCCTCGACGAAGTCTTCGGCGTGGGTGGGGAAGATCCGCCCCCACGATGTCTGGCCCACCAGGTGGCCGGAACGACCCACGCGCTGCAGGCCGCTCGCGACCGAGCAGGGCGACTGCAGCTGGACGACGGCATCCACCTCACCGATGTCGATGCCCAGTTCGAGCGAGGCGGTCGCCACGAGGGCCGGCAGACGCCCGGCTTTCAGTTCGGCCTCCATAGCCAGGCGGGCGTCGCGGCTCACGCTTCCGTGATGGGCGCGGATCGGGGGGATGCCCGCCGCCGCGAGCCTGTCCGCCCGCGCGCCGATCCCGAACATGCTGCCGCTGCCGCGTGTGCCGCCCGTCGGCGCATCGGCATCAAGTCCGGCTTCGCGCAGGCGATGCTCGTTGAGCCGGTCGGCCGTTCGCTCGGCGGTGCGGCGGCTGTTGCAGAAGATGAGTGTGGAACGGTGGGCGTCCACGACCTGCGCGACCGCGGGGACGATGACCGGCCACACAGAACCGGCCGGAAGATCGGCGTAGGAGTCGACGACGGCGCAGACCTTCAGGTCCATCGCCTTCCGGTACGAGGCATCGATGAATCGCACCGGCCTCGGTTCGTGCCCGCGAGCCGGATCCTGACCCCCGAGGAAACGTGCCGCGACCTCCGCCGGGCGAACTGTCGCGCTCAGACCCACCCGTTGGGGTGGCGCACCGGCGATCCGTTCGAGCCGCTCCAGGCTGAGTGCGAGGTGACTCCCCCGCTTGGAGTCGAGGATCGTGTGGATCTCATCGACGATCACGGTCCGCACCGATCGGAGCGTGGCGGCGGATCGGTCCGCGGTGAGGAGCAGGTAGAGAGACTCCGGCGTGGTGATGAGGATGTGGGGAGGTTTCCGGGCCATCCGTTCCCGATCCTTCGCCGGGGTGTCGCCGGTGCGCACCGCCACGCGGATCTCCGGCAGGTTCGGGTCGCGCGCCCGCACGCCCGCGAGCGGCACGGCGAGGTTCCGTTCGATGTCGTTATTGAGCGCCTTGAGCGGTGAAACGTACAGGACGCGGACGCCGGCGTCCCGTTCGTCCGCTGGTTCACGCCAGAGTCGATCCAGCGCCCAGAGGAACGCGGTGAGCGTCTTGCCGCTTCCGGTCGGGGCGGTAACAAGGACGTTCTCGCCCGCGGCGATCGCCGGCCAGGCCGCGGCCTGCGGCGCGGTCGGCGTGCCGAACCGCTCCGCGAACCACTCCGCGACCGGGCGCGAGAAGAACTCCTGGAGGTCCACCGGTCGATAGGAGTCTAGATCATCTGTTCGATGGCGTGATCGACGCCACCGACGTCGCGTCGGGGCTCTCCCGGGCCGGTTCCATGGGCGGCGGGGGCAGGCGCGCGCCGCAGAACGGGCAGAAGTCGATCGGCCAGTACTGCACGATCGGGGCGCCCGCGGACACGGAGAGATGATCGGTCCCGATCAGGAGCCAGCCATTGCCGCGGTCCACTGCCTGCGCGAACGTCGCGTCGCGCGCTGCCTCAAACGCCGGGCAACAGGCGGTCACGGGGCCGATCATAATCAGGCCCGTGCCCCGGGAACTGATCGCGCTCGGCCCTCGCCTGCCTGGCCTTCGCGACTATGTCGAGGCGCGCCCCGGCCGTGGCGAGATCCTCGTCCGCACCCACTTTGGCGCCCCGAAGCATGGCACCGAAATGCATATGTATCGTGCCGATAGCCCGTTCGCGTCGTCGCGGTGGGACCCGCTCATGCGCCTGTTCGTCAAGGATGCGACCCCGCCCCGCACATTCCCGCGGCCGCTCGGGAACATCGCCGTCGGCGAGGTGATCGAGGTTGGCCCGGGCGTGGAGGGGGTCGGGCCGGGCGACGTCGTCGCCGGGTACGGACCGCTGCGAGAGACGCAGGTGTGGGCGTGGACGTCGCCGGGGGCGTATCCGGGCGTGCGCCGATTACCGCCGGGGATGACGTGGCAGGCCGCGGTATGTCTCGACCCCGCCACCGTCGCGCTCGGCGGTGTGCGCGACGGCCACGTCCGGGTCGGCGATCGGGTCGCCGTCTTCGGTCTTGGCGCGATCGGGCTCGTCGCGGCGCAGATCGCGCGCGTGGCCGGCGCCGCGCTCGTGATCGGGGTCGATCCGCTGCCGGGACGCCGCGCCGTCGCCGAGCAACTGGGCGTCGATCTCCTCATCGACCCGAGCGAAGACGACGCCGGTCTGCTGGTCCGCGATGCCACCGGCGGCATGGGTGCCGACGTTGCCCTCGAGACGAGCGGTTCCTCGGCAGGTCTCCATCACGCGATCCGCGGGCTCGCCTTCGGCGGAACGGTCGCGATCGTGGGCTGGCACTCCGGTGCCTCACCATCGCTCAACCTCGGCCACGAGGCGCACTTCAACCGCCCGAAACTGGTCTTTCCTCGCGCGGAGAGCGAGCCGCACGACGATCATCCCCGCTGGGACAATCGCCGCCAGGCCGACGCGGCGTGGGACTTGCTCGCCTCCGGGCGCCTCCTCTGCGAACCGATCGTCCAGCCGGTCGTGTCGTTCCGTGAGGTTGTGGACGCCTACCGCGAGTATGTCGACGAGCATCCCGAGCGAAGCGTGAAGTTGGGCGTGACTTTCCGGTAGGACCGGCTCGCCGGCGTGCCCCGCGTTCCGCGCTGCCGCAGCAGGCGCCGACCAGGTGTGGACGCGCGACGATCGATCTGGATGCGGTCGCATTTCCCCCATGGCCCCAACGCTCGGGTGAGGCAGTTGGCGCATCCTGGCTGGCGCAAGCCGGTCGAAGCGAAGCCGACCTCGGCCCGCACCGTGGCGATGGCCGCCCTTTCGGGACCGCGGCGTCTCGCCCGCCTCCACCTCGATGCCCACCGGTGCCATCGGCGACGAGCGAATACACCTCTCCGCGCGCGGGAGAGCGTGGAGTGAAGCGGGTGAGGGCCCGCCTTCACCGGCCCACGGGAGCGTCCCTCCCGTCGATCGCTGGGTCCGAAGGCCAGGCGCTTCCTGCTCTGCTTCGCGTGCGCGCCGAACGCGCGCTCAGGGAGGCCCGAGCAGCGACCGCACCAGATCGGGGATCTTCGTGCCGGTCAGTTCGAAGCCTGCCCAGTCGCCGGTGAGGTTGAAGAGGCCGAACGCGGCGTGCCCGATCATGTACGGGTCTCGCTGAAGTTCCCGCGTGAACCAGGCGAACTGTTCGGCCATCTCCTCATCCGTCACCCGCACCGGGCCGAAGCCGTCGCCGAGGCCCGATTCGGTGATGACCATCTTCGTCCCGCGGATCCCCGCGTTCTCGAGCGCCTGATGGATCTTCCGGTACCTGAGGGCGTTCCAGTCCGCCTCGTGCCGCATATCGCGTGTGGCTGGCGGCGAATACGCGTGGATGCCCAGGTAGTCGCTCTCTCGGATCGCCGCGCCGAGGTAAAGCGGATAGTCGTGCGGTTCGATGGCTCCGGACCCGTTGTTACCGGCGACCGCGGAGATGCCGTACGTTCCCTGGAGGCGCCGCGCGAACGCGACCTGGAGCTGGCCGTAGGCGATGTAATCCGTACTCGGGCGCGAGCCCAGCACCTCGTTGTAACTCATCCACGCGTCCACAACCCCTTTCAGGGGAACAGCTGTCACGGCGATCTGATCCGCGAGGGCGGTGCCCCGTTCGGTCGGTCGATCGAGCGGCTGGCGATCCTCGCGCAGGTAGGTGCGCCCGACGATGAAGGCGTTCGGCGCGGCCCGACGCACCGCCTGCGCGAACTCGAAGGACGGATCCATGAGCAAGATGACGCCGGGCTTGCTCTGTTCGACGATCGAGAGCTGGAACATCGCGTCGCGATAGATGCCGATGCCCCACTTGTTCTGGCCGTTGCGCGGAGTCGAGTGAATGGGGCGGGCGGGCGCCGCGATCATGGCCGCCTGACTCCCCGATGGTGCGACCATCTCGGCGGACGGCGTCGCGGTCGGAACTGCTCGTCGGGATGTCTGGCTCACGTCGCCTGCCTGGGGAACGGGCGTCGCGGCGCTGGGGCGGGATCCGGTCGGCGGCGCGGTCACGGTCGGGCTGCCGCGGGGCGCAGTGGCGTTCCGTGCGGCGAGGGCGGCGTTGATCGCGGCGGTCAGGTCGAGTGGGGCCGGTGGCGTCGCCGCTGCGGCCGGGACGCGCGTGGGCGCCTTCTCCGGGGCGCCTCGCGCGGCGGTTCGGTCGTTCGCCGGCGCGCGTACGGTCGTGAACCACGCGAGCTGGTTGGCGAACGCGGTCTCCCACCAAGTGCGGTCCGCCGCCGGAGGAACGAGCGGCGCCGCGGACGCCGCCTCGGGCGCGGCGGCGGTGGCAGGAGCGGCCGACTCGCGGACGAACGCGGTCGCCACGGGTCGCGGCGCGATCTCTCCGGGCGGTGTGCCGGAGCGATCGAGCATCGTGCCGGCGAACCAGAGCGCCACCGCGAGCGCGATCGGTGCCATGCCCAGGCCGAGCCAGCCGGCCAGCCGCGCCGCCTCCCGGTCCCGCCCGGGCACGCGGCGGACGACCTTACGCGGCGTGGGAGGCACGACCTCACCCTACGGCGGAACCCCTAAAGGAACCATCC
>CAZHZF010000078.1:0-2396 GCA_964536925.1 uncultured Dehalococcoidales bacterium
TGGATGTACGCCGAGCCGCCGGGGTCCGAGGCTGCGTCGCGTCCCCCGTCTCCCGCGTAGCGCGGCGGGTACGCACGGTGCTCGTCGTCGAGTTCCGCCACAAGCCAGACGGGCTCCGCCTCGGTGAAGTAACAGACCATGTCGATCAGGTGGGTGCCGTTGCGGAAGAGCATCGCCCGGGGCCCGCCGAGCGTGGCCACGACGCGGCGCAGCGTCCCGATCTCGCCGGATCGCAGCAGGTCGCGCGCCTGAACCCATTCCGGAAACCAGCGACGGGTGTGGTCGATGAGCAGTGGCACGGACGCGGCCACGCAGGCGTCGATCATGCGGTCCGCCTCGGCCAGCGTGGTCGCGATCGGCTTCTCGCACAGGATGCCCCTCACGCCAGCGGCGACGGCGTCCAGAACGATCGACGCGTGCCGATCATCTGGTGTGACGACCGAGAGCAGATCGATCCGCTCGCGGGCGAGCATCTCGCGGTAATCCTGGTAGGCCGCGGCGCGCGGGTAACGGTCGCCCCAGAGAGACCGAAACTCCGCGATCCTATCCGGTTGAAGGTCGCATACCGCCACGACTTCGGTGCGGGCGTCGAGCGCATAGGCACCGACGTGCGAATGCGGTGTTCGCTCGCCCAGCGCGAGGGTTGCCGCCGGCGCGGTGGCTTCGGCACCAATCCCCGTGAGCCCGATGACGGCGGCCCGATAGCGCTCCACGCCTGGTTTGTACTCGATGGGCACCGTCACGCCCACCCGCACCCTTCACCGGAGGAAGAGCCTCAGCGGGCTGAGGGAAACCCGCACCGCGTCGCCGCAGCACATGCCCTCCGCGCGTGGCTCAGGGTGCGGCCGTCGACCCGGCACCGGTGAACACGCGGGCCGCGATGAGACCATCGGCACGCTCTCGGGCACCCGCTGTCGGCACCTGGCGTGGCGAACGCCACCCTGGAACGCTCGATCAAGGGCCAAGCCAGCGATCCACCGGCCACGACAGAAAATCCTCGATCGATACGCCATCTCCGCCGACGAGCAACTGGCGGTGCACGTCGAAGGCCTGCGCGAAGGCTGTAGATCCGGAGTGCGCGTGCGGCGCCCGGCCGCTCTTCACCTCGATCCCGATGAGTCGACGCCCTGCCCGTGCCACGAAGTCAACCTCGCGATCGCGATCGCGCCAGTACGAGAGCTCGCACGCGCCCGCGGCCGCCGCATTCGCAAGGTGGGCGCCCACAGCCGACTCGACCACTCTCCCCCAGAGCTCCGGATCGCGCCGTACCTCCTCGAACGACAGGCCGGACATGGCGCTCATCAGGGCCGTATTCAGCACCTGGAGCTTGGGGCTGGAACCACGACTGCGGGCGGCATCACCCGAGTACTTGTTCAGCCCGCGCACCATACCCGCGGCGGCGAGCAGATCGAGATAGTGTGCGAGCGTCGTCGTATTGCCGGCATCCTGCAGCTGGCCGAGCATCTTGCTATAGGAGAGGATCTGGCCGGAGTAGCGGCACGCGAGATCGAACAGACGACGGAGCAGGGCTGGCTTGTCCACCCGGGCGAGCAGCAACACGTCGCGCCCGATCGACGTTTCGATGAGGCTGTCCGCCACGTAGCGCCTCCAGCGCCCGGGATCGCCGAGCAGCGGTGCGGATCCCGGATAGCCGCCGTAGAACAGGTAGGTCTCCACGGACCAGCCGAACGCGTCGCGCATCTCGGCGAACGACCAGTGGGGCAGGTGCAGCGTCTCGAAGCGGCCAGCGAGACTCTCCGTCAGCCCCTGCGCGATTCGCAGCGGGGCCGAGCCGAGCAGGACGACCCTGAGCGGTCGGCGGACGCGGGTGTCCTCATCCCACAGGCGCTTGACGGTCTCGGACCATCCCGGAATCTTCTGGATCTCATCCAGGACGAGGACTCCTCCGCGATGATCCGACTGGCCCGCACTCGACTCCACGATCTGGAGGCGCGCCGCTTCCCATTGCTGTTCGATCCAGGAGCTACCCCGGATCGTCGGTTCATCGGCGCTGGCGTAGCGCACGGGAACGTCAAGACGGTCCGTCACCTGCTGGACGAGCGTCGACTTCCCCACCTGCCGGGGCCCGGTCACCACCTGCAGGAAGCGCCTCGGCTCCGTCAGGCGCGTGGCCAGAGTGGCGGCGAACGGTCGCCGGTACGGAAGCTCCGAATTACTCAATGTCCTGAGTATTTTTACTCAGTATCGTGAGTAAATTGCGAGGGTTGAACGGACGGCGTTCCCCCGGCGTCGCCTCGGCAGCGAGCTCGCCTTCTCTGGACAGGGAGCGTCCCGGCGGTAGACGGAGAACTCCCTCGGCGGCCCCTACCGCAGGAACAGCCGCAGGGGAATGAGAAACCCCTCGAAGTTGTCCCATGGCACGAGATGGCCCGACC
>CAZHZF010000078.1:2496-10474 GCA_964536925.1 uncultured Dehalococcoidales bacterium
CGCAGGGGAATGAGAAACCCCTCGAAGTTGTCCCATGGCACGAGATGGCCCGACCGCGGCACGACGATCGAGCGGCCATCCTTCAGCAGTGCCAGGATCTCCGCCTCACGATCCGGCGGGACGATCCCCGGGTAGTTCGACGGGCCGCCATAACCGCTGTCGCCGTTGAGGAGGAGCGTCGGACAGGTGATGCCGGGCAGGTCGTCGTCGAACGCGCGCGGATCCGGGTTCTCGACCACGTCGTGGATCACCTGGTCGCACAGCGCCTGGTGGGCGGCGACGCGCGCGGCGATCTGCTCGTCGGTCCAGTGGGGGTTGTGCGCGCGTGTGAAGGCAACGCCCCCCTCGCGCGTCGCGCGGACACGGGCGATGAACCCCTCCATCGCGGTGCGCACCCTCTCGCCGTCCCAGCGGCGATTCGCCGGATCCACCAGGACGAGTCGCTCTACGAGGTCGGGACGAAGCGACGCGACCCGCGCGCCAATCGCACCGCCCAGCGAATGGCCGACCAGTCGCGACGGGCCGACACCCAGCGCGTCGATGATTCCGGCGACGTCCGCCGCGTACGACGCGATCTGGTATCCACGCTCCGGCTTGTCGCTCTGGCCGTGACCGCGCAGATCGATCGCGAAGACGTTCCACTCCGGATGGAGATGCCGGATCACGAAGTCCCAGGCGCGCCCCCAACTGGTGATGCCGTGCACGATGACCAGCGGCGGGCCACCCGAGGCCCAGTGCCAGACGCGATGGTTCAGGCCGTTCGCGGCGATCGTCAGTCCGACCGGTTCCATGGCGAGGACCTCCCCCTGTTCTGCCGAGGCGGTGCGATTATCGGCGACCGGTCGTCGGGGCCGAACCACGGCCCGGCAGTGCGGCGAGGGAGTACGATGGCCCGCGATGGCTCAGACCCTCGCGCCGCCCACGCGGCCGATCCCATCGAGCGCGTTCGCGACTGACATCACGACCACGACGCTGTACTGGCTCGGTGGCTCGGGATTCATGCTGAACGCGCGAGGGACCGTCCTGCTCGTCGACCCGGCCATCGCGATGGACCCGGAACGCCCGGATCGCGGCGAGACCGGCCATCGGCTCCTCGTGCCGCTGCCGATCGAGGCCGCGGCGGTCCCTCGCGCCGATGCGATCCTCTATACGCACGCCGACGCGGATCACCTCGCGGCCCGTTCGGCGCGTGATCTCGCCCGTACGGGCGCGCTCTACGTTGGTCCACCACCCTGCCTGAACCGGCTCGCCGGCATCGTCGATCGGGCGGTCTCGATGCGCCTGGCGCGCGCCGGTGAACCGTTCGCCATCGGCAACGTCCGCGTCACGCCGACGCCGGCGGACCATCCCTGGCAACTCCTCGACCCGGCGCGCTGGGGCACTCCCTGGGGACCGGGCGATTGCGTCGGCTTCCGGTTCGAGACGCCGGATGGGACGATCTGGTACCCGGGCGACACGCGCCTGCTCGACGAGCACCTGACCGCCGCGCGCGACATCGACGTCCATCTTCTCGACGCTTCGGCCGATACCTATCACCTCGGCGTGGAAGCGGCGGCGCGGCTCGCCAACGCCACCGGTGCCCCACATCTCATCCCGTACCACTACGGCACCTACGACGCGCCCGCCTCGATCGCCTTCAATGGTGATCCGGCCCAGGCCGCCGCGCTCATCGAGCGGGCCGATGAGCGGATCGTCCACCTCGGCCCGGGCGAGCCGTTCCTCGTCCGCCGGACCGTGCGCGCGTGACCGCCGCTACGCCGAACCGAAGATGACGCCGGCGGCGAAGACAAGCGCACCGCCAAAGACGACGTGGAAGACGGAGCGGCCCATCGGGGTGCCGAAGTAGCGGTTCCGGATCCAGGCGATGACCCAGAGTTCGACGATCACGATCGCGATCGCGATCGTGAAACCCAGGTCGTACCGGTCGAGCAAGAACGGCAGCGTATGGAGGATGCCTCCCACGAAGGTGGCGAACCCGGTGATGACGCCGCGCCGGAACGGGTGACCGCGGCCGGTCAGTTCGCCGGAGTCGGAGAGCCCCTCGGAGAAGCCCATGCTGATCCCGGCGCCGACCGCGGCGGCGACACCCACGACGAACGTGGTGTGGGGATTCTGGGTCGCGATCGCGGTCGCGAAGAGGGGAGCGAGGGTCGAGACCGACCCGTCCATGAGTCCGCCAAGGCCGGGCTGCACCACCCGGAGGATGAAGGCGTGCATCTGATCCTCGGACGCGACCTCCCCCATCAGCAGGCCCATCACCCAGAGCTCGAGTCGGACCCACCAGGAGCGATGCCGCTCATCACGATGGGTAACAGTGGTGCTATTCGGTGTGTTCTCACTCATAGTGCCGAGTATAGTGTGCTTTCGCCAAGCAAATATGCATTGACACACCGTGCTGCCATCTATGAACGCGGCCTTATCCGGCGACTTACGATGCGGGTGAGCGGTCGCGACGCGGCGCGCGGCCGCGGGTGGGGGCACTCCAACGGGGCTCTGTTTGGACGATAACGGTCGGTATGGCGATACTTGACCCGTGCCCCGGCGTCTCGCGCGGATTCTCGGCATCCTTTGCGGTCCGCCGCTGATCCCGATCGCGCTCCTCTCACTCACCATCGCCTACGGCGCGGAACCGCTGCGCACGCGCGACGTCATCGCGTTCGCCCTCTGTCTGGCCGTTCTCCCGGCGTTCATCGTCTACGGCGCCTACCGCGTCGGGTACGTCACCAACCTGGGGATGCCCGATCGACGGCCACGCGTCCTCATCGCGACGATCTCGCTCGCCTGTGCGCTGCTGAGCGTGGTGGCGCTCTCCGCTCTGGGCGCGGCGAGCATCCTCATCGCGCTCGCCGCGGGGATCAGCCTGCAGATGTTCGTCCTCGATCTGCTCACGATGCGCACCAAGGTGAGCTACCACTCCGCGGGGACCGGTCTCCTCACCGTCGCCGGTCTGTACCTCGGCGGGCCGTCGCTGGCCGTTCCGCTCGGCGCGGTAGCCCTGGCGACGGGGTGGAGCCGCTGGTACCTGGGCAAGCACACCGTGCGTCAGATCGCGCTCGGGTTCGGATCCAGCCTCGCGCTCGCCGCCTGGCTCTACGATCTGGCGGGGCGCACCGGCTTCCTGCGCTGACAGACTCCCCGGAAGCGAGAGGACCGATGGCGATCGACGATCAGACGATCCAGCAGTTCGTGATGAACGGCCACGGCAACGCCACCGTCGTGCGACAGATGCTCGCCGCCGAGCCAGGGCTCCTTAACGTGCGCTTCGCTCCGCTCGACGAGTCGGCACTGGACGCCGCGGCCCATGTCGGGAACCGCGAGATCGCGCAGTTCCTCATCGACGCGGGCGCGCCGAAGACGATCTACGCCGCGGCCATGCTCGGCGAACTCTCGACCGTCACGGCGATGTTGCGCCGCGATCCCTCGCTGGCGTCGAAGCCGGGAGTCCACGGCCTCAGCCTGCTGTTCCACGCCGCGCTGAGCGGGAACCCGGCCATCGCCGACGCGGTGTACGCGACATCACCCGCCGGCGACATGAACGCGGTGCTGCACGCCGCGGTCGCCTCGGGCAGCTTGCCGATGGTGGAGTGGGCGCTTGCCCAGGGGCCGGATGTCGACGCGCCGCGCTACGACCAGAAGACGCCGCTGCAGGTCGCGCTCGGCGCGGGGAACGCCGGGATCGCGGCGCGGCTACGCGAGGCCGGGGCGAGAGAGTAGTCCCAACCGGGGACCACGGGCCTCCAGTCCGCTCTCCGCGCGCCGCTTCCGGCTCACTACCGGCCAACGCAAGTGTTGCGCTGCGAGGCGCGCCGCGCAGAAATTCGCGGAGACGACATCACGATCCGTAGCCGTGCCTACCGGCTCCGCTTCGCCACCGCATCCCGGAACGCCACGGTCCCCTCGGCGACCCACGGCAGCCACGAGGTCATCGCGAACCGCACGCCCATATCGAGGTAGCGCTCGCGGTTCGCGTCGGTGACGAGCGTTCCGGCGATCTTCCCCGCCGCGACGATCTTCCGCAGCGCGCCATCGATGGTCGCCTGAACCTCGGGGTGACCGTGATGCCCGGTGTACCCCATCGTCTGCGCCAGGTCGGAGGGCGCGACGAAGAAGACATCGATGCGGTCCTCCTGGAGGATCGCGTCCAGATTCCGCACGGCTTCGATCTCCTCGATGAGGACAGTCACGAGGATCTCTTCATTCGCCCGCGCGTGATAGTCGGAGACTCCATAGGCGCGGCGCCCGCCATACATCCCCCGCAGGCCGAGGGGACCGAACCGACTTGCCTCGCCCACGGCGCGGGCCGCCTCCGCCGTCGAGACGTGGGGCACGACGATGCCGCTCGCGCCGCGGTCGAGCGTACGGGTGATGAGCCAGGGCTCGTTCGCATTCACCCGCACGATCGACGCGACGCCCCACAGGTCGCACGCGCGGGAGAAGTCGCCGATCTGCTCCCAGCTGACCGGACCGTGCTCGCACTCGATCCAGATGCCGTCTGGCCGATACTGGGCGAGGAACTCGACCATATCGGCGTTCTGCAGGCCGCTGACGATCGCGGCCGACCCGCCGGCGCGGAGTCGAGAACGCAGGGTGATCTCCGGCACGGCTGACCCTCTCCGTAGAATGACCGGATGGAATACTACGAGGATCTCCCCACCGGTATCGTCATCATCGCGCTCCGTCGCGGCGATCTGCTCTTCGAGAGCATCGAGCGCGTCGCTCGCGAGGCGGACATCCATTCCGGAGTCCTGATGAGCGGGATCGGCAGCCTCACCCGGGCGCACATTCACACCGTGCGCTCGACCGACTATCCGCCGCGCGAGGAGTACTTCCATCTGCAGGGCGCGCTGGAGATCGTCCAGTTCGGCGGCATCATCGCCAGCCACCAACCGCACCTCCACATCTCGCTCTGGGACGAGCGCCGAAACTACTTCGGCGGGCACGTCCACGAGGGATGCGAGGTCCTCACCCTCTCCGAGATCTCGATCCACCGGCTGAAGGATCTCCGCCTCGCGCGGCGGGCGCTCGATAGCAGCGGCGTTGGCCTGCTGACGCGCGCCTGAAATGTCCCCGACCTGGCGGATCGAACGGGATGTCGACGACACCCGCGCGCTGGACGTTCTGGGCCGCGATCGCGTCTGGAACGGCTATCCGCTCGCCGATCTCGATCCGCCGTCGCGCGCCCACGCCACCTACGCGATCGCCATCGACTCCACCGCGCCGATCGGATCGCGCCGCGAGGCGGCGAACTTGCTCCTCTTCCGCACGCCCGCGTTCACCGCGCTGTGGAGCGGCGGCCCGGCCGCCGGGGTCGCGGCGATCCTCGCCTCGTTCGCGGGGACGGGCGATCTCCCCGCGACCTGCTCGGTGCACTGCCGCCTGGCGCACCGCGGCGCGTTCGCGCTCCACTACGAGCTACGGCTCGACCTCCTCCATCGGATGGTGGTGACTCCGCGCGCCCTGCGACCGCCCGAGTCGGCCATCCCGGCGCGCCAGCTCGGTGAGCCCGACTTTCCGGCGATCGATCGGCTCTACGCGGCCTGGCCCGGCTCGTGGTGGAGTCGGGAGGCCGCCCGTCTCGGCTACCTCTGGGGCGTCGACGGCGCGGGGGAGATCGTGGCCGTCGCCGGAGCGCACGCGGTCGGGCAGACCGCGCGCATCGCCGCCATCGGCGGCGTCTTCACCCACCCCGAGGCTCGTGGACGCGGCTATGCCGCCGAGACCACGGCGGCCGCGACCCGAGCGGCGTTCGCCCGGGGTTGCGATACGGCGATCCTCAATGTCCGCGCGGATAACCCCAGCGCGCGCCGGGTCTACGAGCGGCTGGGGTATCGGATCGCCTGTGACTACCTGGAGGGGCCGGCGACGCTGCGTCCCACCGCCACCCCGGCATGAGCGAGGGAGAGACCGACCGGTCCACCCTCCTCGCCCAGATCGGCGCGCTGGGAGTCCGGACCGGCGACTGCCTGCTGGTTCACGCCTCCTACCGTGCGATCCGGCCCATCGCCGGCGGCCCCGCCGGCGTCATCGAGGCTCTGCGCGGGGCGATCGGCGTCAGCGGCACGCTGGTGATGCCGAGCATGACCGGCAGCGAGCAGGCCTACGACGCGGCGACAACGCCGACACGAAACATGGGCGTGGTCGCCGAGACGTTCTGGCGCCAGCCCGCCGTACGGCGCGGCGACCACCCCACCTCCACTTTCGCCGCCTGGGGGCGCTGGTCCGCGTTCGTCGCCGCTCCCCAGGCGTGGACCCCCGCCCACGGGCCGGACAGCCCGGTCGGGCGGATCTGTGCGCTGGACGGCAAGGTACTCTTGCTCGGAGTCGGCCACGAGGCGAACACGACGATCCACCTCGCCGAGGCGCTCGCCGACGCGCCCTACATGGTCGAGGTCGCCTGCCTGGTCCGCGAGGGACAGCGCACCGTCCGTCGGACCTATGCCGAGCACGATCACTGCACCCAGCGGTTCGCCCTCGTCGGTCCGCGCCTGCGCGCCCGCGGACTGCAGCGCGAGGGGCCGTTCGGGCACGGCGCGGCAATCCTCGCCCGATCGGCCGACATCGTCGCGGTCGCGCGGGAGATCCTCGCCGAGCGGATCACCGCGTTCCTCCACGACGAGGGCGGGTGCGCGCAATGCGATGAGGCGTGGGCGGCGCTTCACGCACGTTCGGCCTGAAGATCGTCGTCATTCTGCGATGCGCGCGCGCGATGTCGCGATCCTGGTCCTCCTCGGCGGCATCTGGGGCGCGTCCTACCCGTTCATCCGGGTGGCCGCGCCGGCCATCGGCCCGATCCCGCTCGCCCTGGCACGTGTCCTCCTGGCAATCCTCGTGCTCGGGCCGCTGGCCCTTGCGTCCGGCTCTCTGCCGGACCTGCGCGGGCGTTGGCGCGCTTATCTGTCCCTGTCCGCGATCAACCTGGCGATCCCCTTCGGTCTCATCGGCACGGCGCAACTGACAGTCTCGGCCTCGTTCGCCGCGGTCGTGGTGACCACCGCACCGCTCTTCGCGGCGGTCGGCTCCGCGCTGGCGCTCGGGGAGCGATTGACCGTGCCCCGCATCGTTGGACTGCTGACCGGCACGCTGGGGGTCGCGATCGTGCTGGGGTGGGGACCGCCGGAGGCCGATGCCGACGTCGCGCTCGCGACCGCGCTGCTCCTTCTCGCGGGGCTCAGTTACGGTGCCGGAGCAGTCGCGGCACGGGCGCTGTTCGTCGGCACCGCGCCGCGCACGCTCGCGTTCGCGCAGCAGGTGGGGGCGACGCTGGTGCTCGTTCCCGTGGCCATCGTCTGGCCGCACGAACGGTTCGACCTCTCCGCCGGTCCACTCCTCGCGGTCGTGGCTCTCGGGTTGGTCTGCACCGGGGTGGCCTACCTGATGTATTTCCACCTGCTCGCCACGGTCGGCCCCACGCGCACGCTGACCGTCACGATCCTGACGCCCTGTTTCGGGGTGCTCTGGGGGAGCCTCTTCCTGGGCGAGCGCCTCTCGCCGGCGGCGCTCCTCGGGATGGCGATCGTGCTCGTGGGCATCGCACTGGTGAACGGCCTGCTGCCGCGGAGCCTCGTCGGATGGACGCGCTGAGGCGCCGTTCCCCTCGCGCCGATCGGACTCAGTGCGGCTGAAGGACCTCCCCCATCAACACCTTGATCGCCGCGGCGTAATCCTCGTCCGCGAGGCCGGCCGCCATCGCGGTCTCGTACGTGGCGCGGGCATTCTCGCCGACGGGCCCGAGCGCGCCAGCGCGGGCCGATTCCGCGGCGTAGAGACGCAGGTCCTTCGTGAGAAGGCGTAGCGCGAACGTGGGCGCGTAGTTGCCCGTCAGATAATGATCGCGGAGCGTTCGCCGGAACATCAGGCTGTCGCCGGTCGCGGCGCTCACGACGTCGAGCAGGGTCTCGATCGGGATGCCGTTGGCGCGGGCGAAACGCGCCGCCTCACCCGCCGCGGCGATGTGCGCCGCGACAAGCATCTGGTTGGC
>CAZHZF010000079.1:0-10295 GCA_964536925.1 uncultured Dehalococcoidales bacterium
CGCGCATGATCGGCGATGGGCGAGTTCGCCTGAACGATCGCCCGGCACGTGCGTCCGATCGGGTCGGTCCGGACAGTCGCATCGACATCTGGCTGCCCGCGCCGCCCGATCTGGCAGTGGCTACAGACGGTGACGCCCGCCTGAACCTCCTGTTCGAGGATGCCGACCTCGTCGCGCTCGATAAGCCCGCCGGTCAGGTCATCCATCCCGCGCCCGGCACCCCGACCGGGACGCTGGTCGACGTGTTGCGGGCGCGCTATCCCGACATCGTGGGGGGCGATGCGCGACGTTCTGGCCTGGTGCACCGGCTGGACCGGGATACCAGTGGCGTGATCCTGGTGGCGCGGAACGACGCCGCGCTTCGCGCGCTCCAGCGGCAGTGGAGCGATCGGAGCGTCGTCAAGGAGTACCTCGCGCTCGTCGCCGGGCACCCCGAGCCGGAGCGCGCGGCGATCGATGCGCCGATTGGCCGCGATCCGCGCGACCGGAAACGGATGGCTGTGGTCGAGTCGGGCCGTCCGGCGCGGACCCGGTACGAGACGCGGGAGCGCTTCGCGCGCGCTACGCTGCTGCTCTGCGTGCCGGAGACGGGCCGCACGCATCAGATCCGCGTGCACCTCGCCCGCATCGGGCACCCGATCGTGGCCGATCCCACGTACGGAACACCTGATGCCGTCCTGGGACGGCACTTCCTGCACGCGTGGCGGCTCACCTTCCGACACCCGCGCAAGGGCACCCGCCAGACCGTCGAGGCCCCCCTACCGCCGGACCTCGCCGCGTACGTGGAGTCGTTACGGCGGACTTAGAATGCCCTCGTGATCGTGGTCATGAAGGCCGGCACCGAGCCGGCGGCGATCGACGCCGTCATCGCCCGCGTCGAGGAACTCGGGTTTCGGGCGCACGTCTCGCGCGGCGCGGAGCGCACGATCGTCGGCGTGATCGGCGACGAGCGGCCGGTCGATCCAGAGCAGTTCGAGATCCTCGAGGGTGTCGAGCGCGTGGTGCGGATCCTCCAGCCGTACAAGCTTGCCAGCCGCGACTTCAAGCGCGAGAAGTCCCAGGTCGCGGTCGGTGGCGCCGTCTTCGGCGGCACGGGCATTGCGATCGTCGCCGGGCCCTGCTCGGTGGAGAGTCGCGAGCAACTGTTCGAGACGGCGTGGGCGGTCAAAGAGGCCGGGGCGCATCTCCTGCGCGGGGGCGCCTTCAAGCCGCGATCTTCCCCCTACTCGTTCCAGGGGCTGGGCCAGGAAGGGCTCGACCTGCTTGCCGAGGCAGCGGCCACGGTTGGTCTGCCCGCAGTCACCGAGGTGGTGGCGCCGGGAGATGTGGACACGGTGCGCCGATCGAGCGCGATGCTGCAGATCGGCACCAGGAACATGGCTAATTACGCGCTACTCCACGAGGTCGGCCGCAGCAATCATCCGGTCCTGCTCAAGAGGGGTATGTCGTCGACCATCCAGGAACTGCTGATGGCCGCCGAATACATCCTGCACCATCGGAACTACGCCCTCGTGCTGTGCGAGCGGGGGATCCGGACCTTCGAGAATGCCACGCGCTTCACGCTCGACATCAATGCCGTCCCCCTGCTCGGCGAACTGACTCACCTGCCCGTGATCGTTGACCCCAGCCACGCGACCGGGAAGGCGAGCCTCGTCGCGGCCGGTTCCCGGGCCGCGATCGCGGCGGGCGCGGACGGGCTGATCGTGGAGGTGCATCCGCATCCGGATCGGGCGCTCTCCGACGGTGCCCAGTCGCTCCGGCCGGACCAGTTCGCCGCGCTCGTGCGCGAGGTGCGGGATATCGCGCGAGCGGTCGGGCGGCACCTCCTGGGCGAGGCACCGTGATCTTCCGCTGGTTCTCTTCCGGCGAGTCTCACGGTCCGTGCCTGCTCGGCATCGTCGACGGTGTCCCGGCCGGGATCCCACTCACGGAGGACCTCCTCGCGGTGGACCTCGCCCGACGACAGGGCGGGTACGGCCGCGGCGGGCGGATGAAGATCGAGAAGGATCGTGCCGAGATCACCAGCGGTGTGGCGAAGGGTTTCACGACGGGTGGCCCGATCGGGCTTCGCGTCGAGAACCTGGACTGGCCGAACTGGAAGGATCGGGAGGTGCCGCCCTTCACGCGTGCGCGGCCGGGCCACGCCGATCTGGCGGGCTTCTTCAAGTACGGCCACGAGGACATGCGTCTGATACTCGAACGCGCGAGCGCGCGGGAGACCACGATGCGCGTGGCCATCGGTGGGATCGCGAAGGCGCTGCTCGATCAGTTCGGCATCGCACTCCGCAGCCAGGTGCTCCGCATCGGGGCGATCAGCACCCCGGGCGGAGATCTGCGCGATCCGGTGGTGGTGCGCGCGGTGGAGGAGTCCACCGTGCGGGTCGCCGACACGGCGGTCGAGCAGGAGATGCGTGCGGCGATCGACGCGGCACGCGGCCTCCACGAGACGCTCGGCGGCACCTTCGAGGTCATCGGGTACGACGTACCCCCGGGGCTCGGTTCGCACGTGCAGTGGGACCGGAAACTCGACGGGCGCATCGCCCAGGCGATGATGTCGATCCACGCGATCAAGGCGGTCGCGCTGGGCGATGGATTCACCGTCGGCGAACGGTACGGGACCGACGCGCACGACGGCATGCGCATGGTCGATGGCGCGGTCGTCCGCCTCTCGAACCACGCCGGGGGACTGGAAGGCGGAATCACCAACGGTGAGCCGGTGGTGGCTCGCGTGGTGAAGAAGCCGATCTCCACCACGGCGAAACCCCAGCCATCGATCGATCTGGCGACGGGCGAGGACAGTCCGAGTCAGTACGAACGGTCCGATGTCTGTGCGGTCCCGGCCGCGGCGGTAATCGGGGAGGCGATGCTCGCGATCGTGCTCGCGGATGCGTTCCTGGAGAAGTTTGGCGGCGATAGCATCGCCGAGATTCGACCGCGCGTGCGCGCCTATGTGCGCGGCCTGCGCTTCTGGCGCCCCGGGGCAGCGCTCGCGGCGCGGATATAATCGGCCGATGGCGCCGGGCTACGCTGTCGCGATTGTCGGAGCGACGGGACTCGTGGGCCGCACCATGGCCACCGTCCTCGCCGAGCGCGCTTTTCCGGTCGCGTCGCTCCGTCTCTTCGCGAGTGGGCGTTCGGCCGGAACGCGCCTGCCATTCGCGGGAGACGAGTTCATCGTCGAGGCGTCTGGACCGGATCGGTTCGAGGGTATCGATCTCGCGCTGTTCTCCGCGGGAGCGAGTACATCTCGTGAACTCGCGCCCGCCGCGGCGGCCGCGGGTGCGGTGGTCGTCGACAACAGTTCGGCGTGGAGGATGGAGCCCGATATCCCGCTCGTGGTGCCGGAGGTCAATGCGCACGATATCGACTGGCACGAGGGGATCATCGCCAACCCCAACTGCTCGACGATTCAGATGGTCGTCGCACTGAATCCGCTCCACCGCACGCACGGGATCAAGCGCATCGTCGTGGATACCTATCAGTCGGTCGGCGGCACGGGGAACCGTGGGGTCGAGGAACTCCGGCGCCAGATCGCCGACGATGCCTCGGGCACGCCGATCGTTCCGGACGTCTATCCCTACCCGATCGCGTTCAACCTCGTGCCCCAGATCGACAGTTTCCTGGCGGACGGCTCCTCGAAGGAGGAGGCGAAGATGATGAACGAGACCCGGAAGATCATGCACGCGCCGGACATCAAGATCGCCGCGACCACCGTGCGAGTGCCCGTGTACGCCGCGCACTCGGAGGCCGT
The DNA here is from genome assembly GCA_964536925.1 of uncultured Dehalococcoidales bacterium. Lineage (GTDB taxonomy): Bacteria > Chloroflexota > UBA6077 > FW602-bin22 > FW602-bin22 > VGOZ01. Next base: position 3,752 of record CAZHZF010000079.1, read on the forward strand.
GCACGTGGAGTTCGCGAACCCGATCACGCCGGAAGAGGCGCGGGAGATCCTGCGCACCGCCCCCGGGGTCATCGTGGAGGACGAACCGGAGCGACGCGTCTACCCGACGCCGCGCGAGCGCGCCGGTCGCGACGAGGTGTTCGTGGGCCGCGTGCGGCGGAACGAGGTCTTTGACCACGGTCTTTCGATGTGGATCGTGGCGGACAACATTCGCAAGGGCGCCGCGACCAACGCGGTACAGATCGCGGAGGAGGTCGTCCGCCGGGGGCGACTGGGCAGAGGAAGGAGCGATCGCTGATGTCGTACGCCGGGAGTTACGTCGCGCTCATCACGCCGTTCGTGAACGGCAGGGTTGAGGAGAAGCAGCTACGCCATCTGGTCGACTTCCAGATCGAAGGGGGCACGAACGGGATCGTGCCTTGCGGAACGACCGGTGAAGCCGCCACGATGAGCGAGGACGAGCAGTTCCGCGTCATCGAAGTGGTGATCGATCAGGCGCGCGGTCGCGTCCCGATCATCGCCGGAACCGGCACGAACGACACCGCGAAGACGATCAAGTACACCAAGCATGCGAAGGAACTGGGCGCGAACGCGGCTCTCATCGTCTCGCCCTACTACAACAAGCCGACGCCCGAGGGGCTGTTCCAGCACTATCGCGCCATCACCGACGCATGCGATCTGCCGGTGGTGCTGTACAACGTACCGGCCCGCACCTCGAGCAATATGGCTCCCGAGGTGGTGATCCGGCTCTCGCGCATCCAATCGATCGTTGCGGTGAAAGAGGCGAGCGGCAGCATCGATCAGACCAGCCAGATCGTCAATGAGACGGCGGCGGATTTCTCGGTGCTCTCGGGCGATGACTCGCTGACCCTGCCGATCATGAGCGTGGGCGGCAAGGGGGTCATCTCCGTGGTCGCCAATATCGCGCCTCGTCCCATGGCGGAGATGACGGCCGCCTTCCTGAACGGCGATGCCGCGCGCGCACGCGAGATTCATCTCAGGATCTTCGACCTCTGTCGGGCGATGTTCCTGGATAACAACCCGATCGCGGTCAAGACCGCCGCAGGTATGCTCGGCCTCTGCTCGGACGAGGTGCGGCTGCCGCTCGTTGCGATGAGCGAGGCAAATCGGAAGAAGCTCGCCGAGGCGATCGCCGCTTCGCCCTACGTTCAGCCCGTGGCCGCTCGCTAGATGGCCCTGCGCCTGGCGATCGCCGGTGTGGGCGGTCGGATGGGGCGAGAGATCGCCGCGGTTGCGGCGGCGGATGCGGACTTCGAGATCGTGGGTGGGACCATCCGACCCGGTCGCGCCGGTGGGGGTTCATTCTCCGAGGTCGCGGGTGTGGGTCCGCCGAGCGCGCTCCTGACCGAGAACATGGCCGACCTGCTCGACCGGACCGACGTGGTGGTCGACTTCACGACGCCGGAGGCAACGGTCGAGAATGCGCGGCGGGTCGCCGACGCGGGGCGGGCGCTCGTCGTGGGGACTACCGGACTGGGCGATCGCGCGATGGCGGAGATCAGGTCCTGCGCCGAGCGGGTGCCGATCCTCTACGGCCGCAACATGAGCGTGGGTATCGCCGCCCTCGTCCGCCTGCTGCCGCTCTTCGCGCGCGCCCTGGCGGGATACGATATCGAGATCACCGAGGCGCATCATCGGTACAAGAAGGATGCGCCATCCGGGACGGCCCTGGCTCTCGGCGAGGCGATCGCGGCCGAACTCGGTGTATCCCTGGCCGGTGTCGCGGTGCACGGTCGATCGGGCATCCAGCCACGAGCGAGCGGCGAGATCGGGTTCCACGCGCTCCGCGCGGGCGGGAACGCCGGGGAGCACACCGTGCTCTTCGCCGATGAGGGCGAACAGATCCAGATCGTGCACCGTGCGTATAGCCGACGGACCTTCGCGCTCGGGGCACTGCGCGCCGCGCGATGGGTCAACGGTCGCCCCGCGGGTCTGTACGGCCTCGCCGATATCCTCTGAATCCCCTCCGGAGAGCCCCTTGACGATGACAGACACCCTCGTCTCCTCCCCGCACACGCCGTTCGGCCGCCTCCCGAGTGGCAGCCTGGCGTGCGAGAACGTCGATCTCGCCGAGATCGCCCGCGCCCACGGGACCCCCACGTATGTCTATTCCGCGACGGCAATCGAGCGCGCTTTCGATCGACTGGACCGCGCCTACGCGGGTGTCCCTCACCTGATCTGCTACGCGATGAAGGCCTGCGCGAACCTGGCGGTTTTGGCCCTCCTGGCGCGACGTGGTGCGGGCGCCGACATCGTGTCCGGCGGCGAACTCTTCCGCGCCCTCCGCGCCGGGATTCCGGCGGACCGCATCGTCTTTGCCGGAGTAGGCAAGACGCGTGACGAGATCCGTCAGGCGCTCGCCGCGGAGATCCTGATGTTCACAATCGAGTCGCCGCAGGAACTCGACGCGATCCAGTTCGTCGCTGCAGAGATGGGTACGACCGCGCGCATCGCGATCCGCGTGAACCCGGATGTCGATCCCCAGACCCATCCGTACATCTCCACGGGCCTGAAGAAGAGCAAGTTCGGCGTCCCCCACGAACAGGTGGTGAACCTGTACCTCCGTGCCGCCGATCTGCCGAACATCGAGCCCTGTGGCATCCAGTGCCACATCGGTTCGCAACTCGTGCATGTCGATCCGATTCGCGACGCGGTCGATCGGGTGAGCGAACTGGCCGCCGATGTCGTGCGGCGGGGAATCGGTCTGCGGTACCTGGACATTGGTGGCGGCCTCGCCATCCGTTACCGGGGCGACGATCCGGAGGGGCCTGAAGCCGTGGCGGCCCACGTTGCCGCGCGGGCGAGCGCCCTGGGGCTGTCGCTGATCATGGAGCCGGGGCGGTTCCTGGTGGGGAACGCCGGCGCCCTCCTCACCCGGGTGATCTACACAAAGGCGAATGGGGCCCGGAAGTTCGTGATCGTGGATGCGGCGATGAACGACCTGATCCGCCCCTCGCTCTACGACTCGTTTCACGAGATCGCGCCGGTACAGGCGCGCCGCGGGCCGAATGAGACGGTCGACCTCGTCGGCCCCGTGTGCGAGTCGGGGGACTTCTTCGCGCACGATCGGCCGATGCCGCCGTTGGAGCAGCAGGATCTGGTCGCGATCCTTTCCGCTGGCGCCTACGGCCACGTGATGGCCTCGAACTACAACGCCCGGCCGCGCGCTGCCGAGGTACTCGTCCGCGGGAGTGAGGCCCGAGTCGTCCGGACCCGAGAGACGTACGAGGATCTCGTGCGCGGCGAGGTTCTCTGATGGTTCGGATCAACGAGAACTACCTCCGCCTCGCACCGTCGTATCTGTTCTCCGAGATCGCGCGGCGCGCCCGGGAGTTCCAGGCCGAGCGCCCCGACGCACGGTTGCTGCGCCTGGGAATCGGCAATACGACCGAACCACTCGCTCCCACGATCGTCCAGGGACTCCACGCCGGTGTGGACCGCCTGGCCCGGCGGGAGACGTACTCCGGGTACGGCGATGAACAGGGCGACGCCGACCTCAGGCAGCGGATCGCGGAGGTGAAGTACCGCGCGCGGGGCCTGGAGATCGATGCCAGCGAGGTCTTCATCTCCGACGGCGCGAAGTCGGACACGGCAAACATCCAGACGCTCTTCGATCCCTTCGCCACGGTCGCCTTTCAGGACCCGGCTTACCCCGTGTACGTGGACACCAATGTCATTGCCGGTCGGGAGAGATTCGTATACCTGGCGTGCACCGAAGCGAACGGGTTCATCGCGCCGCCACCGCAGGACCACGTCGACCTTATCTATCTCTGCAGTCCGAACAACCCCACCGGCGCCGTCGCACGGCGTGAGACGCTGCGCTCTTATGTCGAGTATGCCCTCGCCCACGAAGCGATCATCCTGTTCGACGCCGCATATGAGTGCTTCATTCGGGACCCGGCTCTGCCCCGCTCGATCTACGAGATCCCCGACGCGCGGCGCTGTGCGATCGAACTCTGTACCTTCTCGAAGGAGGCGGGATTCACCGGTGTCCGCCTGGGCTGGACCGTCGTCCCCCGTAATCTGGATATCGATCGCACCAATCCGCGCTCGGTGCACGAACTCTGGAACCGACGGCAGACGACCTTCTTCAACGGCGCGTCGAACGTCGCGCAGCGAGGCGGAATGGCGTCGCTGACCGCGGAGGGGCTGGCCGAGAATGCCCGGACGATCGACCTGTACATGGAGAACGCGCGGACGATTCGGGACGGCCTTTCGTCGATCGGGCTGACGGTCTTCGGCGGCGAGAACGCTCCGTATGTCTGGGTGCGATGCCCCCCGGGCCTCGATTCATGGGCGTTCTTCGACAAACTGCTTCGCGAGGCGCACGTGATCACCACTCCGGGCAGCGGCTTCGGCGCCCACGGCGAGGGTTACCTGCGTTTGAGCGCCTTCGGCCATCCGGAGAACATCGCCGCGGCGGTGGCCAGCATCCGGGAGAAGGTCAGGCTGTAGCCATCACCAGCCAAACGCGCCGATCGCTCGCCACTGCGCCTCGGTTGCGTGAGACCATTCGAAGAAGCTGAGGCCCACGCCGCCGGCGTCTCGCGCGCCGCGCAACATGCCGCGCGTCTCTTCGAAGGTCGGGTTCGTCGGACCGACCTCGTTGGGCCACTTCATGCCGTAGGCCTGGCCGATCGGCGCGATGTGGACCTGCCTCCCAGCACGCTCGCGGATGATCCGGATCGAATCGGCCACATACTCCGCTGCCTGCGCCTCGGTGTAGGACGACTCCGGTCGATGGTAGTAATCCATCGGCGCGATCACGTTCCAGATCCGCGCGACAGTGGCGAACGGGTACGTGCGACCCAGCGCCATCTGCGGTGGATACGTCGCGATCACGAGGAGGCGATCCTCGCCGAGGAGCGCGCGCGTGAGATGGCTGTAGGCATGGACCGCGCCGAGGCCCATGTTCTCCTCGACATCCGACGCCACGCCGTCGGGCATCAGCCCGCCGGGCGTTCGGTAGTTCGCCGCCTGAACGGTCAGATTGAGATCGGCGACGACATCGTTGAGGAACGGGTAGACCCACGCGATGATCGCCACACCATTGGCACGCGCGACGGGCAGGAGTTCGTCGAGGCCGGGGCCGCCGTAGAACCCCAGGTTCGAGCGACCGACCTGAAGGTAGATATGGGTGATCCCATTGGCGCGCGCGGCGGCAATGATCCGCTCCGGCGACGCCCGGCCCAACAGGTCGTAGGTGGCCCACATCCCCTTCCCCGTGACAGGTCCGTAAATGGGCCGGCCATCCGATGCCGGGAGCGAAGGATCGCGGGCCACGATCTCGGCGGCATCGCCGCTGATCCAGCCAGTGCGGGAGTCGACCTCCACCTGGAACCACATCCGCGCGCCCTCCGAGACATACCCTGTGAGGCGTGCGATGGTGCCCGGGCCGACCGTGCCCGCGGGGGTACCGGCCGGAGCGGCGAGCAGGGGTTCCGACCGGTTGATGCGGACCGTGGCCGTCACGGGGAGCGGTGTGGAGGGCACGGGACGCGCCGGGATCGCCGGGCGATAGCTGGTGCCCCGACCGGTGTCCGTCGGCGGATACACATCACGGGTGATGGCGCCCGTCGCGACCCAGCCATCGAGGCTGTTCCAGACTCGCACGGGAGTCCAGCCATCGCTGTTCTCGCCTCGGCGCTGCATCTGCGCGTTCTTGAAAATGCGGGCGACCTCGGTGGCCGTGGTGTGCGGACCGCTTCGCACGATCGCCATATCCACAGTCACGCGCACGAGATCATCCGGGAGTTGGCGCGCGGGTGCGACCGCGCCCTCGGTGGTCCCGCTCCCGATCAGACGGGCCTCCTTCATGATGTCGCCGCCGTTGGCGACCGTCGTCTGTCCGGCCCTCGCCCACGGGACGTCGACCTTCCACTCCTGGATGACGGCCCGCTGCAGGCGGATCGCGTAGTGGTTGCCCATGTCCTGGACCCGGCTGGTTGGCAACCCGTACTGGAGCAAAGGGTCGGCGACCGCGTTGTACTGAGCACGCATCCTGGGTCGGGCGTTCAGGAGGGCGACGCGGTCGCGGACGATCTGCGCCCACGCCTTGCCGGCATCGAATCCTGGCTCGAGCGGTCGCGGGGTGCTGCGCACGCTGAGCAGCCAGTCATCCTTGCCCGCCGTGGCGAGATCGTCGAAGACGTTGACGAACGCGACGGAACCAGACTCAGGACGCCACTGGAACACTGCCTTCTGCATGATCTGGGTGATGAACCCGCCGTGATGGAAGCGCTCCGACACGGGGTAGCCGACGATCTGCTCACCACCGAGGCGCTGGAACGCGTCCCAGAAACGGACACCGCCATCGTTCGAGATCACGAAACCGCCTGTCTGCGGAAACGCCTTGCTCTGGGTTGCGGCGACGGCTGGCGAAGCCTGCGCAAGTAGAGAAGCGAGCAGAACGATCGAGAGTGCACGTCGCATGCCCGGAAGGTTCGCGATTCTGATGCGATTCTCACGTCCGCCGGCGGGGCGAGGTCCGGGCGGTACCATCGGGCTACCGGATGCCGCTAGT
>CAZHZF010000080.1:0-10251 GCA_964536925.1 uncultured Dehalococcoidales bacterium
CGGCCACCGGGCGATCGCCAACCCCGGCTCCGTCGGGTCGTCGTTCGTCGACCCGGACCGATCGTCGTACCTGATCTACGAGCTCGCGGCCCGTTCCGTCCGGCTGACGTGGGGCTCCGTGCCCCGGCCGGCCGCGGCTGTGGTCGAGCGGATACGCGCCCGCGGCGCCACTGCGTTGGCCGAGATGCAGATCGTCTACGTGGCGGGCCGGCTCCCGGAGATGCTCCGCACCGCGGCGGAGCACCGTGCCTGGGCGGCCGCGGGGCGGACCGACGAGAGCTGACGCACCGAGGGGCGCGAAACTGCAAGGCACAGGCATGAAGCCGGACCAGCCGGTGTGGTCGCGTCGCACCGTCATCGACATCACGCTGTCGGAGGCGCGCGAGTGGCCGGTTGTGCGGGGGCGCGACGCCGGCGGTGACTTCGGCGCCGGCTGGGTCCAGTATTTCGATGGTCGACCTGTCATGAAGGGTCACTGTGGTTCGATTGGTTAACCATCTGCGCCCGTCGCACGCACTCATAAACCGCAGACCACAGAATGTGTAACGGTGGATGGAGTCGTATTGGCATAGTGACTGCAAGGCTTATCCCGGAGCTTCCTACGATGACGTCTACACTGCTGGAGTAGTACGCAATCCGGTTGAGAACTATGCTCTGGCATCCGAATCTCACGCCGTCTGCCACGGATTGGCCGGCGAATCTGGGCACCAGCTTTCCCCATCCGAAGTGAGCCAGCAGACTGCTCACAAACATCCACATACAGACGGACACGAACGCAATTCCGATTGCGGACCAGATGGAGAGTCCGCTGTCGATGCGGTCGCACGACCGTTCTGGCGAGCGATCGGCCAGTGTGGAGAGCAATACGATCAACACAGCGCCTGTCAGAACCGCGACCGAGAGGGCGGAGATGACACGAGGCCAAATCCCTATGCGAATGCCGGTTCTCAATCCCGCCCGCATTACAGACAGAATCATTACGAGGAATGGGAACGTGGCGACGAGCACCGCCAGGATATCGATCCACTGTGAGTCGCACGTGCTGCTTTCGGCGACGGGAATCACGGGAGCATCCCATTCAGTTCGGCGGGTTCCACTCCGTCAGGACTCAAGAGAGCCGGCGGCCGACAAGAACGCAGTAGATCAGACCTGCCCAGCCCGCTCGCACGGGTTACGATTCGCACTCGATGCGCCCACGCTCCACGAGCAGGCCGGTGAGCTAGCCGGCCGCGATCAGGACCCGACCGCCTGCGGCTGCCGTGAATTCCTCGCGCACTGCCACGACGGAGGTCGGCGTGACCCACCGCTCCTGGCTTCCCGGTGGCGCCAGGTCGATCGCGAAATGGATCCCGAGAGCCTGCGACAGCCGCTGCAGAGTCTCTACCGACGGGTTGTGCTCGCCGAGTTCGAGCCGCGCGACGGCCGACCGCTGCATCCCGAGCGCCCGCGCGAGGGCACGCTGCGAGAGTCCGTGCCGCGCCCGGTAGCCGGCTACTGCGACGGCCACCGTCCGAGCCAGCGCCGTCCGTTCCCACTCCGCGCGGAACTCGTCGTTCTGGAGCGCCTCGTCGAGCACGTCCCGGAACGTCGGCATGTCCTTCACCTTAATCACTGTCTGACCTCCTACGTCCCAGATTGGCCCAGGCGTCGCTCCGCCAGGTCGACGGCCCGCGCGAAGCCCCGCGGGTCCGCCTGCGCCTCCGGCCCGACAGCGGCGATGACCATGGCGTCGGCGACCCGCCGGTAGAACGCCCGCCATGGGCTCCGCCCGCGCCGCGGTCGGAGCTCGAACAGGCCCGGCGCCCCTGTACGCGGCTCACATGCGGGAAACGCAGCCGCTCGCCGTCGTTCACCAGTTTCTCGATCGCGTGGGCCATCGCGCGCTGTTCACCCGTGGGCAGGGCTAGGAACTCGGGCCGTGCCTCGCGGTGGAAACGAACCTCCACAGTTCAAGTGTCACACTTTTGTGAGCGCCCGTCGAGGCATCACACTCCAGCGACGATCTCGCGGCAAACGGGCAAGGCGACTGCTCACGGGGCACTTCTGAACTCGGAGAACGTGGTGGCAGGGGTGGGAGTCGGACCCACGACCAAGGGCTTATGAGTCCCCTGCTCTACCACTGAGCTACCCTGCCGGGACCACCGAGTTTAGCAGCGCTGTCCCTGTCAAGACTCCGAGAGCAGGCGATCCACCCGCGCGGCCATCACGAAATCCGCCTCGCTCAGGTCCTTGATCGCGTGGGTCGTGAACTCCACGACGAGGCGACCCCAGTGCACGTGAAGGTCCGGATGGTGGCCCGATTCCTCGGCAATCGCGCCGATGTGCTGCGCCAGCGCCAGCGGTCCGGCGAAGTCGCGAAAGCGGATGATCCGACGGAGGAGCCGATCCTCGGCAAGCGCCCACGCCGGATCGAGGTCGGCCAGCAGTGCCACGCGCTGTTCGCGGGGTACCGCCGGAGTGCGCGCGGTGCACGGCACGCACGCGCGCGAGGCCAGATCGGTCACAACGGTGATCTTGCCTATAACTGAGCGAGGATGTCCACCGACACCCGGCGCCTGAACAGGCGAGGCTTCCTGGGTCTCACTCTGGCGGCCCCGCTGGCCTTCGCGGCGTGCGCACCGGCGGCTCCGCCGACGCCGACGATCCCCCTCCGCGACCCGGGCGGATGGACGCCGATCCTTCCGTCCTCGGACCTCGCGGTAGGTCCCGGCCGCTTCACGTACGCCGTCCTCGATGAGCGGAACCGGCCCATCCTCGATGCCGCGGTGCATCTGCGCTTCTTCGACCTCGGGACGAGCGACGAGGCGTCCGCATTCGCGGCGGATGCACCGTTCCGCGGCTATGGCCTGGGCGAGCGCGGCGTCTACGTGGCGCGGGTCACGTTCCCGCGGGCCGGGGCCTGGGGAGTCGAGGCGCGCCTCGCCCGACCCTCGGGCCCCGAGAAGGTGCTGCGCAGTCGGTTCGAGGTCCGCGAGACCTCACGCACCCCCGCGATCGGCACCGCCGCGCCCCCGTCGCGCCAGGCCTTGATGGCCGGTGCACCCGAACCCCGACTCATCTGCACGCGCCAGCCCGCGTGCCCGCTGCACAACCTCACGATCGCGGATGCGATCGCACGAGGCCAGCCCACCGTGGTGGTCTTCGCGACCCCCGCGTTCTGCACCAGCGCGGTGTGTGGACCCGGCCTCGAAGCCGCGCTCGGATTGATGCCGCGCTACGACGATCGCGTGCAGTTCGTGCACATCGAGATCTACGCCAACCTGGAACTGACCGCGGCGCACCCGACAGTGCTCGAATGGGGACTGCCGAGCGAGCCGTGGGTCTTCCTTATCGATCGCCAGGGACGCGTCGCCGACAAGCTCGAGGGCGGCATCACGCCCGATGAACTCGTGGAGGCGATCGAACGCATCGCCTGATCGCGATCGGCGCCATCACGTTTGCGCTGGCGTGCGCCGCGGACGAGCGTGTTTCCGGCGCCCTCATCGATGTCAGGTCGTCCGGCCTGCTCGTCGCCGAAAGCATCGTCCTGCGGACGAGCGACGGCACGGAAATGCGGTTTATCGTCGGCGGCGAGGCGCAGCGCTCCGCACACGCGGCGACACCAGGCCACCTCCGCAGTCACATGGCGAGTGGCACTCCCGTGCACGTCACTTTCCGAAGGGAGAACGGCAATCTCGTCGCGCTCCGGATCGAGGACGAACCGTAGCTAGAATCCGCCACCATGGATGCGGCGCCGTACGATATCCGTCTCGCGACAGCGGCCGATAGCGTCGGATTGCGCGCGATCAAGCGGACGCTCACGAATCCCGAAGGTGCTCCGCGGCGCCGCTCCTTCGCCGATGCGATCGATCGGGGCGAACTTCTCGTGGTCGCCCGCCGCGAGCGCGATGGCGCGCAGGCGGTCGACGCCTACATTGAGTGGCATAGCCGGGTCGATGGGGTGGTGACGATCCGGGAGATCGGGTCGGAGGGCGAGGAGCCGAACAACAGCCACGTGAAGCGGCTGCTTCGCGAGTTGCTGCGGATGGCGAGCCCGCCGCTCGCGACGCTGAAGGTCGATCGCGAGGCGAAGGTGTGGAACCAACTGCTCTCCGAAGTGGGGGGCTTCCGTCTCGAGGGACAGGAGTACTCCCGGCCACGCTTCCGGAACATCTGGTCCTGGACGCCCGCGACGGAGGCCGAGGATCGGCAGCGGGCGCTCCGCTCGGCCCCGCGTCGCTGATGGCGAAGCGGAACAAGCTCAGCCGGAGCAGCCTGCTCTGGTTCATCCGCAGCCGCTCGTATGTGCCGGTGCCCGAACTGCGCCGTCGGTTCGATCTGGATGGCATTGACGAGATCCGCGTGATCCAGACGGCGGATGGCCCGGCCTACGTTGGGCTGCCGGAGCGCGCCGCCCAGTTCGTCGAGGCGCTGACGCGGGAGAGCCGTCTGGGGCTCAATCTCGCTCCGGACCTGACCGGTCGCATCGTCCAGGGGATTTACGCCCACGAGCCGGTGCGGATGCCCGTGGGTCTCCAGGCATCGGCCCGCGCGCATGAGCCACCTCCCGAGGATGCCGAGGGCGACGAACCGGAAGAGGGGGATGCGACCGAGAGGCCGCCCGTGGTTTCCACGTTCAGGCGCCCGCCGCCACGGCCGATGCGAGCGGTGGGTCAGTTCCGTGGCGCGTCCGTGGAGCCCGCCGCCGCGACCGGTGCGGCGGACATCGGTCCCACGGTTGCGGACCCGGCGGATTCCCAGGAGGCCGGCGACCTCGCTAGGCCGTCGCGTGGGCGACGTCGCGGTCGCCGACGCGGGCGTGGTGGTGGCTCCCCGGGTGGGCCAACTGCCGAGCCGCCACCATCGTCTCCAGAGTCCTGACCGCGGACGGTAGATCGCCGGATGCCCGATACGCCTCGGCGAGCAGATCGAGGTATTCGACTCTGAGCTGTGGCGCGGCTGAGGCGAACTGCGGAGTCTCACGGGCGGCCTCGAGGACCTTCGCCGCGATCGCGGGCTCCGCTCCGGCCATCAGCGCTCGTGCGAGTTCGATCCTGAGCGGCAGCATGTAGGGTGCGAGCACCACCGCCTCGCTGAGGCGATCGACCGCTTCCTGCAGGCGATTCTCACGCCGATCGAGTCGCGCCCGCGCGATCGCCAGCGCGGGGTTCTCGGGTGTCCGCGCGATCGCCTTGTCGAGGATGCCGCGCGCTCCGGCGGGATCCGTGCGGGCGATCGCCTCGGCGCGATGGAGGGCGACCTCGGCGGAGGAGGGGAGGATCGCCGCGGCGCGATCGAACCAGTCCAGCGCGCGCGAGACGTCGCCGCCGCGCCGGGCGATCTCCCCGCGAAGAAGCAAGAGGCGGACGATCGAACCCTCGCGCGGCGCGATGTCCGCGGTGCCAGGGGTGCTGACATCCGCGCACGCCAGCGCGGTCTCGGCGATCGCATCGGCGCGCGCGAAGTCCCCGTCCTGAACGGCGGCCGATGCGGCCAGGGCATGAAGGGCGAGGCTGCCCGCATCAGCGGCCACGCGTGCCGCGAGATCGGCCGCCTCGCGGAATTCGCCAGATCCCATCCGCGCGATCGCGCAGGACTGGCACGCATACATCCAGGCGTCAGCGGGCAGTTCACGTTCGAAGTCCGCGAGATGAGCGTGGTAGATGGCCAGGGCCTCGGCATTGCGGCCCTGCGCCGCGTACTCCTGCGCCAGATAGAAGAGGGTGATCGTTCGTTCGGTGCCCGATCGGAGCTGTTCGTGGAGAAGGCGGAGATTGCGGTCCCACTTCTCCTGACGCGTCCGCTCGGAGGCGGTGTACCCGTGGTGGATGACCTCGATCGTCTCGACGTGGCCGACCTCGAGCGGTCGGTCGAGGAGGTCGGTGCGCCACTCCTCGTGGACCGGTCGCGCGTACCGCAGTCCCGGCACGTTGCTCGCCAGACGGCGTGACCTCGCCTGATGGAGGCCGCCGTAATCGTCTACAGAGGAGACGGTGACCGTCAGCAGGGTCGGGCCCGATGGATCGCGCGCGACGAGCGCGCGCAAGGGGTCCGCCGAGGCAGGGGAGAGTTCCTCGTCCGCATCGAGGATCAGCAGCCACGCGCCCCGAGCGCGGTCGATCGCCGCGTTCCGGGCAAAGCTGAAGTCGTTCCTCCACGGAATCTCGAACACGCGCGCACCGTACGCACGCGCGACGTCGCGCGTGCGGTCGGTCGACCCGGTATCGACGACGACCGTCTCATCCACGACACCGCGCACACTGCGAAGGAGGCGGGGGAGGTTGTCCTGCTCGTTCCTGGCGATGACGCAGAGCGAGAGGCGGGGCGGGGTGACGGCGACGCGTCGGCGCGCCTCACCCATGGCGATGCGCCTGACGCTGCGTCACACGCTGACTATCGGCGGGGGCTCGGCCGGTCAGCAGTGCCGGTCGAGCGACGGTCGGGCGACCGCTGGTCTGGGCGGACCGGCTGGGAGCGCGATCGATTCCCACGCGCTGAGGAGTTCGCGGAGATGTCGGGTCGCCTCGTCGATCGGGGCGAGCCGCTTCTCGATGTTCGCCTGGTAAAGCTGCTGGTAGATGTAGTTGTGGAGCGCGAAGAGGTCCTGCGTGATCTGCTCCGTGCCCGGCCTAAAGCCGATCATCAGCTCGATGACGATCTCCTGGGCGCGAAGCAGGCTGCGATGACTGCCCTCGATGTCCCGGCTGGCCATCTGCATGCGGGCCTTCGTGGCGAAGCGGAGCGCACCGCGATACAGCAGCACGACCAGTTCGGCCTGGCTGCTGCTCACGGCCTGGGCTCGGGCGTAGGCGCTTACGGAAAGGGGGGCCATCAGAAGCCTCCGATCGTGTCTCGATCGGCGCATTCCCAACCCCGCGGGGTTTCCCCTAAAGGAATGCGCCGACCCTTCCGATAATGACCGCGTGGCCCGAGAGGCCAACGCTTAACAGGTGAAGATGTCGTCCTACGGCTCCTTACTGAAGGAGCTGGAGGACGAACTGGGTCGAGAAGTTGGCCGCCGAGAGGGCGGCCGCACCGGCCTGCTGCTTGATCTGATTCGCGACCAGGTTACTCACCTCGGTGGCGATATCGGCATCGCGCACGCGGGCGCGGGCCTCGGAGTTCGCGACCACGCTCACGTCGTTCGAGTTCTTCAGGGCCTCGAGCGAGGTTGCCACGGCACCGAGCGTCGCCCGGCCTTCGCTCACATCCGTGAGCGCGGTATCGAGGTTGCCGAGTGCGGTTGCGGCGTTCGCCTGGCTGCTGATCGTGCTCGCGTTCACACCGAGATCGGTCGCCGTATATCCCTGCGTTGCGAAGGTGAAAGCCTGCGTCGCCGCGGCGGTGGCGCCAACCTGCAGCGTGAGTGTGGTGAGAGTGCCGTCGAGGAGATCGGTGCCGTTGAACTCCGATCCGTTGGCGATCTGCGTGAGCGCGTTCCGAAGGGAGACGAATTCGTTGTTCAGCGCCGTGAACTGCTCGGTGCTGTTCAGCGAGTTGTTCGCCTGGACCGCCAGCTCCCGCATCCGCTGAAGGACATCGTACAGACTCGACAGGTCGGCGTCGGCGACCTGGACGGCCGAGAGCGCGTTCTGAATGTTCAGAGACGCGGCCTGGGCTCCCCGGATCGCCGAGGTCAGCGACTCCGCGGCGAAGATCCCTGAGGGGTCATCGGCCGAGCTGTTGATGCGCATCCCCGACGACAGCCGCTCGGTCGTCCGCGCCAGGGCGTTGTTGGTGACGTTCAACAACCGCGCGCTGTTGATGGACGCTACGTTGGTATTGAGAGAAAGGACCATGTCGCCTCGCCTCCTGCTCTCCTGATGAGACCTGAAGCCAGTATGCGAGCGACCTTCGGGAAGATGAACCCCTAGGGAGTTCCCTTAGGGATAGGTCAGTAACGGCTACACATTCGATCCAGCCAGAACTTCACCGAACCCGCGCCGGCGGGGATTTCATAGGCGCGCGATCAGCAAGAACTTCCGCATTCTGGGGAGTCTCGGTCGCGCCTGGCGTAAGGAGGCCTGACGGTCATGCAGGATCTGGCTCGGCGCTATCGCGTCCTGACCATGGTGCTCCTCGGGGCGATCTCGATCGCCGAGGCGGCGCGCCGACTCTCCCTGTCGTATCGCCAGACCTGGACGCTCTACAGCCGCTTCCGCGATGCGGGCGGGAGCCTGGACTCGCTGCGCTTCCAGCGCGAGCATCCCGCTCCGAATCGCACGCCGGACGTCGTTCGCGAGGCGGTCTTCCGCCTCCACGAACGCTATCCCGACGCCGGGCATACCGCCCTGGCGGAGATCCTTGCCCGCGATGAGGACGTGCGCATCAGTCCGCAGACGGTGCGACGCATCCGCATGCAGGCGCCGACGCCGCTCGGCCGCGTGACCCCCATCAGGCGCGCGCGGAACTATCCGTCGCACGATGCGCGCCTGCTTCGCCTGGAGCGGCTCTGGGTCCCGGCCGCGGGGCGCCGCCACGTGTTTCAACTGATCGAGGATGACGTTTCGGGGCGGCCGCTCGTGGGGCGGGTCTTCGAGCGCGGGGGTGCACTCGACAGCCTGGTCCTGGTGCGCTGGATGCTCGAGCAGCACGGCGCGCCGGACGTCCTGTTCGTTGCCGATCCGGCGTCGTTCCACATGCCCCGGACGGATTACGGCCACGAGACCGAGTACCGGCACGAGATGCTCGGCCTTCGGGCGCAGGTCCATCAGTTGCTCCTCGAACTGGGCACGCGTGTCGAGATGCCGCGCGGGGCGGAGAGTCCGCGCACCGAGCAGTGGGCCTCGTTCGCGCGCGACGCGCGCCGCGCGGCGAATCTGGCCGAGGCAAACGCCATCCTGCAGCGGCACATCGAGGTGCTCGCCGGCGGCCGCTATGGAGCTGCCCCCGCGCAGGCCGGGCCACGCCGGATTCAGTCCCGCTTCACGCCTGTTCCCGAGCAGTATGCGCTCGACGACGTGTTCTGCGTCTACCTGCGGCGCAGAGTCGCCACCGATGGCTCCTTCACGGTCGACGGGGTGCCGTACCGCGTCAGTCGTGGGCTCGGCTATCGCGGTTGGGCCGGCATCGAACTGGGCATCCGGGTCTCACCGGGACGCTCGCTGGCGTGCTTCTTTCAGGGTGAGCAGATCGAGGAGTACACCATCGCGGCCACTGACCCGCCGGCGAGGTTCGACGAGAGAACGTTCGGCGTGAACGGATAGGGAGTTCGCCGATTGCGGCCACAGGCCGCGCTCTGACAGGATCAATGGTGGTGCGTCGGACGATCGCTGGTCTGATCCTGGCGCTGGTGGCGATGGGCTGCGGCCCCCAGTTTGCCGACGCGCCCGCCCCGGCTCCCCGCCCCGCTGAACCGATCGTTGTCGCCGCGGTAGGTCGGGTCGTCACGTCGACTCCGGTTGGCGTCCAGCCGCCGCCACCGACACCCACCTTCAACGTCGGGTTCGGCGCGATCCTTACGCCGCTGGCACAGACTCCGCTGCCCACGATCGCGATCCCGCCCACGCCGACGATCGCCCTGCTTCCCACGCGCACGCCGGCCCCGAGCGTCACACCGTTCCCCACCATCCACATTCCACCCACGGCGACACGTCAGATCCTCCCCACCGCCACGCTTCCGCCACGCCGTCCGACGATCGCGCGATCGCCTGTCCCCACCAACACGCCCGTTCCCCCACCGACGGCGACGCCGGTGGACCCGAGCGAACCGGAGGGCGGAAACAACGATCTATCGACGGCCGCCTCCGCAGAACTCGACACCGACATCCGCGGGATCCTCAGCTCGCCGACAGATGTGGATGTCTACCGGTTCGACATCGTCGATGATTCCGATGAGAACCAGATCGTGGTGACCCTCACCGCGCAGCAGATCGATCTCTACCAGCTGTTCCTCATCTCCCCGGGGCGCCGTTCCGCGGCCTTCGGGACGCCGGTGGGGAGTGTCGCGCGCCACATCATCTACCCGGTTCGGGGCGAGGTGGGCACCTGGTTCGTCGAGATCTCGACCCCGCCGGGAAAGAGGGTCCCTCAGGGGATGTACACCCTCCACGTTGAGACGCGATCGCTGCTCAATCCGGCGCCGATCGAGTTCGAGGAGGAGTGAGGACGCCCCCTCTCCCGCGAGCGCATGAGCGCGCGGAGGAGGGCCGAGGGTCCGGACCCCGGGCCGCACCCACGCAGGCCGCGGACTTCAGCGCCGCACCGCCAGGCGCACTCTCTCCCCCAGGAGCGCGATCTCCTCGACGAGGTCAGCCGAACCGGAGATCTCCG
>CAZHZF010000081.1:0-9814 GCA_964536925.1 uncultured Dehalococcoidales bacterium
CGCGGCCCGAGCATCAACTCCGGCCGCACGATCGCGTCGTACTCGGCCTCGGTGATGTAGCCCAGCCGCACCGCCGTCTCGCGCAGCGTCGACCCGTGCTTGTGCGCGTCCTTGGCCACCCGCGCAGCGCGGTCGTAGCCGATCTTCGGCGTCAGCGCCGTCACGAGCATCAGCGAGCGCCCAACATCGTCGGCGACCTGACCGCGATTGACCTCGATTCCCACGACGCAGTGCTCGCGGAAGGAGCGGCAGGCGTCGCTCAGCAGGCGGACGGAGTGGAGGAAGTTGTGGATCATCACCGGCTTGAAGACGTTGAGCTCGAAGTTCCCCTGCGAGCCGGCGAACCCGATCGCCGCGTCGTTCCCCAGCACCTGGACGCACACCATCGTCAGCGCCTCGCATTGAGTCGGGTTGACTTTGCCGGGCATGATCGACGAGCCGGGCTCGTTCTCCGGGAGCATCAGCTCGCCAAGACCGGCCCGGGGACCGGATCCGAGCCAGCGGATGTCGTTGGCGATCTTCATGAGCGAGCAGGCCAGCGTCTTGAGCGCCCCGCTGGCCATCACCAGCGCATCGTGCGCCGCCAGCGCGGCGAATTTGTTCGGCGCGGAGACGAACGGCAGGCCGGTCAGCGCCGCGATCCGCGCCGCGACCCCATCGGCGAAACCCACCGGGGCATTCAGACCCGTGCCGACGGCGGTGCCCCCGATCGCCAGTTCGAGGAGCGAGGGGAAGACGCGATCGATGTTGCGCAGACCGTCGTCGAGCTGGGCGACGTAGCCGGAGAACTCCTGCCCCAGCGTCAGCGGCACTGCATCCATGAGGTGGGTACGCCCGATCTTGATCACGCCATCGAACTCGGTGGCCTTCGCCTGGAGGTCGTCCCGCAGCGCACGTACAGCCGGGACGAGGCGGTGGTGGACCTCCTCGGCGGCGGCGATGTACATCGCGGTCGGAAAGGTGTCGTTGGAGGACTGCGAGCGATTGACATCGTCGTTGGGGTGGATGGGCCGCTCGGTACGGATGAGGCGCTGGATCTCGACCAGGATCGTCTCCCGCTCCGCGGCGTCGGCGGTCCGCTCGTATCGGTCGGCCAGCGCATCGAGCGCATCGCTCGGCCGCAGCGGCCCGCCCGAAAGCTCCACGGCGCGGTTGGCGATGACCTCGTTGGCGTTCATGTTCGACTGCGTGCCTGACCCGGTCTGCCAGATGCGGAGGGGGAAATGGTCGTCGAGCGTGCCCTCGATCACGTCGTCGGCGGCACGCACGATCAGATCGACCCGTTCGCGCGGGAGTTTGCCGAGATCGGCGTTCACCTCGGCGCAGGCCCGCTTCAGGATGCCGAGGGCGCGCACGATGGCGCGGGGCATCCGATCCTCCCCGATGTTGAAGTGGAAGAGCGAGCGCTCGGTCTGGGCGCCCCAGTAGCGATCGTTTGCGACGGCGATGGGACCCATCGAATCGGCCTCGATGCGGGTAGCAGTGGTCATCCGGCAGGCTCCTGTCCCCGCGGCGCTGGACGCCGTGACGGGTGATGTGGCGTTGGTGATTCCATCATACGGCTGTCGCTCGCACCGCACCGCGTTTGCGCGGCGCCGGCCGTAGAATGCGCGCCGGCAGGGAGGGACCAGCATGTCGGATGTGACCGCGACACGTGGCTCGGCCGAGGCGGGCATTGTTCTGGAGCGCGCGACGCCCGCGGGCGTGGGCCTGGATGAAGGGCGCCTCCAGCGACTCTATGAACTCATCGAGCGCCACATCGCCGAGGACCGCTATCCCGGTGCGCAGATCGCGATCGCCCGCCACGGACGGCTCGCGGCTTTCCGTTCGTTCGGTTCGGCGCGGATCGACCCGTCGGTGGCCGCGACCGATGCGACACTCTGGCTCCTGTACTCGCAGTCGAAGATGATCGTGTCCGCGGCGATCTGGCAACTGGTCGACGACGGGGCACTCAGTTTCTCCGATTTCATCGCCGACCACCTGCCCGAGTTCGCGGCGAATGGCAAGGGTGAGATCACCATTCATCACCTGCTGACGCATCAGGCCGGCTTTCCCAGTGCGCGGCCGTCGAGCGAGGTGTGGGGCGATCACGAACTGCTCCGCCGTCGGGTCTGCGAATTCGCGCTGGAATGGCGGCCGGGCACCAAGGTCCAGTACCACGGTGCCTCGGCACACTGGGTGGCGGCTGTCCTCATCGAGGCGGTCACCGGTAAGGATTACCGCGTCGCGATCCGCGAGCGCCTTCTCGATCCGCTCGGTCTGACGGATCTGTATATCGGGGTGCCGGCGGAGCAGCAGGGGCGTTGCGCGTCGATGCATGTCGTCAGGGACGGACGCCAGATCGCGGACGAAGACAGCGAACAGGCGGCGTTCCGCGCCGCGGGGGTTCCTGGCGGGGGCGGCTATGCGAATGCCGCGGCGATGGCGGCCTTCTATCAGATGCTCGTGGCCGGCGGGACGCTCAACGGCGTGCGGGTGTTGAGCCCGCGCGTGATCGAGCACGCCACGCGAAACCACACGGGCGATCGCGTGGATGACAATCTCGGTACCGAGATGCATCGTGGGCTTGGCCCGGTCGTTCGCGGCTACGTCCCCGTCAACGCGTCCGCGCCGCATCCGGGTCAGACGCGCGGTCTGGGTACCATCGCGCCGCCCGGGACTTTCGGGCACGGTGGCGCAGGGAGTTCTTACTCCTGGGCCGATCCGGATTCCGGGCTCTCCTTTACCTACCTCTCGAACACGCGCGCGGAGGAGCCATTCCATTCGCGCCGTCTCGACCGGGTGAGCAATCTGGTCCACGCCGCCCTCGTCGAGCCGTAGGCGTTCTCGTCGCGCCGCGCCCCTGTTCAGTGCCGCGCGCGCCGGCCCTCATCCAGTGCGCGGGCGACCTCTGCGGCCGAGGCGGGATCCGGGTGGCGGCGTAGACGCTCGAAGGTCGACGTGAGCGTGCGATCTTCCGCGCGCACCACCGCGGCGGCAAGGTATGCGCAGAGCGGCGGGCTCGCGACCGCCTCGACCAGATTCACCAGGCGCTCGTAGAACTCGCCGAACCGGCCGCCGATGACCGCATCGCCGAGCACGAGCAGAGTGGCTTCTCCCCCGCCCGGGTCCACGCGCAGGGCGTCGAGATGATCGTGGAGCAGTTCCCCCAGAAGATCGCGCGGCATACCCCGCAGCGCCTCGATGGCCGCGGTGAGGGCCTCAGGCGCCAGACCGGGCCGCCGGGCCAGGCCCCAGATCGGCGCGAGGTTCCGCTGAGCGGCCAGCACCCGGATCGCCGTCGCGGCTGGCTCGCCAGAGAAGCGGGAGGTGTGCGGATCGGTGAGCAGTTCTGCGGCACGGTAGAGTGCCCGCTCGGCGTCCTCGCGGGCGAGGAGGAGCAGGCCGTTCGCGCGCAGCGGTTGCGCCACATCGATCATCGAGGGTGGAGTCGGCTGAATCGTGCGAATCGCGCGCTCGGCGATGTCGGCGTCGGCGCGGCTATCGAGCGCCCGCAGGATCTCGACGATCGAGGTCCGGAACGAGCAATCCACGTCGAGACGAATCCCCGCCTTCTCCAGGCGATCGTACAGGGCGCGCAAAGGGATCCTGCACTCGTCCGGGGGATTGTCCTGAAGCTCGACCAGCGCGGCCTCGAGCGCGCGCGGTGAGGTCTCGCTCTGAACGATCTCGAGGGCGAGTTCGCGGGCGCGGGCACGATCGAAGGTCGCGTGCATGCGCAGGCGCGCGACCAGGCCGGCGACCCGGTCGGAGCGCCGCGCCTTCACGCGCCGAAGATCTGCCGGAACGCGCGCAGATAGTTGCCGCCGAGGATCGCCCGGAGATCCTGGCGGCTGTAGCCGCGTGCCATCAGCTCCGCGGTCAGGTTCGGGAGAAGGTCGGCGCTCTCCAGGCCGCGCGGCAGGAGATCGGTGCCATCCCAGTCCGATCCGAGTCCGACGTGGAGGGGGCCGGCGACCTGCACCGCGCGATCGACGTGTTCGGCCACGTGGCGCACGGAGACCTCGCCTTCGCCCATGAAACTGGCGACGAAAGAGATGCCGAACACACCGCCGCGATCGGCCAGGCGCCGGATCTGATCGTCGCGCAGGTTGCGCCTGTGCTCGAAGAGGCCACGGCAATTCCCGTGCGTGAAGAGCACCGGATGCGCGCTCAGATCGATCGCCTCGTCGAACCCGCGCGCGACGATATGGGAGAGATCGATCGCGACCCCAAGGCGATTTGCCTCCGCGACGAGCGCGCGGCCGAAGGCGCTCAGGCCGCCGCCGCGATCCTCCTCCTCCACGCCATCCGCCGCGGCGTTCCGATGGTTCCAGACCGGCTGGATGATGCGCACGCCCGCGCGGTAGAGAGCGCGCAACACGGCCAGGTCGCCGTGCAGCGCCTCAGCACCCTCCACGTCGATGAGCACGGCCAGGTGGCCCCGTGCGAACGCATCGTCGATGTCCCCCGCGCACGTGGCGAGCGCCGCGCGCCCTTCCGATCGATCGATCTGATCGCGGATCGCCTCCACCTGCGCGGCGACGCGGACCAGCGCGGTCGGGTAGGTCGCCGGTGCCGGCCACGCCGCCTGGATCGTCGCGGTCAATCCACCCTCGCGCGCCCGCGGAAAGTCCAGATGCCCACGGTCCGATCGCGTCACCAGCGACCGCTCGCCGGTGAGGACCCCGAGGATGCTGTCGGCGTGGCCGTCAATCACGGGAGTCGAGCGATGGAACTCTCGCGCTTCCCCGGCTCGCGGATGTTCGTCACGCGCCTGACCCTTGTTCACTCCGAGAACTCCACGACCACCGGCAGCGCGGTGCGGGCCCACTCGGTCAGCCCTCGGCCGGGCCTCCACCCGTGATACTTTCCATCGAGGAGTTCGCGTGCTCGGGGATCATCGGCCTCACCCTCGATGACACGAGCCCGCCCCACCACGCGTGCATCGCCGACACGGATCGTGACGACGGGCTCCTGCCGCAGGTTTCGCACCCAGTGGCTCCGCTCGCGACCGCCGGCGAGCATGTAGAGGCGGCCCGACGCGATCGCGAACCAGATCTCGATCTCGCGCGGCAACCCAGAGTTCCGCCCCGTGGTCGTGAGATAGCAGACGTTACGACCCTCGGCGCGTGCGAGCCAGTCACTCGCGCTCATCGACGAGTCCTAGCGCCACGCGGGCCTCCGCGATCACCCGAAGCGACCCCGTCACGACAATCGGTCTGGGCGGATCTGGCCACGCGTTGCTCACGGCGGTGGCCACATCCGACGCAGCCGCGGGTTGGAGTCGAGCGGCGAGGGGCGCGCGCGCCAGGATCTCCGCCACGGTCGCGGCACGAGGATCGTCCGCGCTCACGAAGCGGATTGCGCGCGCACGAGATAGGAGCGGGCGCAATGTGCCGCCGATGTCTTTGTCCCGGACGCATCCGAAGACCAGATCGTACCCGTTCGGAGCCAGGATTCGGAGCGTGCGCGCCAGTACCCCGGCGCCGAGCGGATTGTGCGCCGCGTCCAGGATGATCGTGGGTTCTCCATCGATCACTTCCATGCGCCCGGGCCAGCGCGTCGCCGTGAGGCCAGCGGCAACCGTATCCTCCTGGACTCTGATCCCGTGATCGGCCAGTGCCTCGACGGCGGCGACGGCGAGGGCCGCGTTCTCCCGCTGATGCGCTCCCCGCAGTCCCAGGGGCACGCTCCCGTCCACTCCGACAGGGCGGACGCGTGTGATACCACCGAGAGCGGACGCGGCTGGCAGCGGGGAGACCGTTCGGAGCGGCGCGGCGATCCTGGCGGTCGCGCGCTCGATGGCGCGCATCGCCGCGGCGGCCTGCGGCGCGGCGATGCAGAGCACGCCGGGTCGGGCGATGCCGACCTTCTCGCGCGCGATCGCACCGACGTTCGTGCCGAGCAACGCCTCGTGATCCCGACCGATGCGGGTAAGAATGGTGAGGCACGGCGAGAGTGCGTTGACCGGGTCGAGGCGGCCGCCGAGGCCCACCTCGAAGATCGCGACCTCGGCAGCGGATCGCGCGAACGCTACGGCCGCGATTGCGACCGTCAGTTCGAAGGTGGTTGGTTCCTCCGCCTCGGGGTGCCTGGCGCGCAGCTCCGCCACAGCCCCGCGCACGTCCGTGGTGGCCGCGCGAAACCGCTCGCGATCGATCGTCCCACCGTCGATACGGATGCGCTCCCGGAACGTGTGCAGGTGTGGTTGCGCGAACCACCCGATGCGTCGGCCGGCGCGAGCGAGGATCGACTCCAGCATCGCGCCCGTCGAACCCTTGCCGTTCGTACCGGCGATCGTGATGACGCGAAACGTGCGATCCGGTGCGCCGAGAAGGTCGAGCAGCGTCCGCATTCGGGCCAGCTTCCAGCGTTCCGCGGCGTGCGACCGCGGGTTCCAGCCCACTCCCCGTATCGGATCGGAGAAGGAGAGCACCCAGGCGAGCGACGGATCGGTCAGGGGCGGTCTCGGGGTGATGCGGCCGACGGTGAACCGTGCCGACAGGTCAGCGCGGAGCCGCGCCGATCAGGCGTTGACGTCGACGAATGTGCCGCGCTGGGCGCCGATATTGACGCCAGGAGTCCGCACCGGCGGCCGCGGCTCGAAATTCGCGGCCAGTCGGCTATCGCCCGGGCCGAGCGCCACCGTCGTCGCCACACGCCTGGATCCCGCGTCGTAGGTAAGGCTCGGCTTGCCCAGACTCGGCGCGCGGTAGTTGTACTGCACCGGCGTCGGTGATCCCGGCCCCATGGATGCGCCACCCACGATTGCCACCGCTACAACCCCACCACCACGATCATTCTACAGGTGCCGGCGGAAGAAGGCGAGCGTTCGGTTCCAGAGATCCTGGGCAGCCGCGGCGTCGTACACCTCCGGTCGCTCGTCGTTGAAGAACGCGTGGTCGACTCCGGGGTAGATGTGGATCTCGACTTCCCGTCCGGCCTCGCGGAGCCGTCGTTCCAGGTCGCGCGCGACCGCCGGCGTGACGAACCCATCCTTCTCCGCGAACAGCCCGAGGACGGGCGCGCGGAGTCGCGTGAGATCGGGGTTCACATGCGGATGGACGCCGTAGCAGTCGACCACCGCGCCGATCTGCTCGGGAGCCACCGTCGCGGCGTACACGGCCAGTTGACCGCCCATGCAGAAGCCGATCGCGCCCAGAGCGGCACCCGTCACGCCAGAGGCAGCCAGATACCGCGCTGCGCCGGCCAGATCGCGCGCCGCGCGGTCGATGTCCAGGGCCATGAGCAGTTTGCCAGCCTTGTCCGGTTCCCGTGTCGTCACGCCGTGATAGAGGTCCGGCGCCAGGGCGACGAACCCCTCCGCGGCAAACCGGTCCGCCACCGCGCGAATGTGACTGTTTACGCCCCACCACTCCTGAATGACCAGGACCCCGGGACCCTGGCCGGACGGAGGGCGGCTCAGATAGCCCGAGGCGCGGCCGCCATTGCTCGCGAAGGTGACATCCTGGCCCGTCATACCGAGTTTCCCCTCTGCGAGCGCGCGTTGGCCGTCACCGCGCCGGGCGCACATCCCGGATCGTCAGGCGCGGGCCCACGAAGTCGTTGAACGCATCCTGACCGAGATTGGCCAGCACGTCAACCCGCGCGCCGGGTTCCACTGGCGCGGCGTTCCAGTGGACAGCGCGGGCACGCGTCCCGCGCCCGTCCCCCAGGACGTAGGCGCGATGGCGGCCCTCCTCGCCGATCGCGCGCGCCTCCAGAACCTCCACATCGCGGGCGATGAGAAGCGGCTCCGGGTTGCCCCGTCCGAACGGCGCCAGACGCCGCAGCGCTCTGCAGGCCGCCAGGCTCACATCGGCGAGATCGATCGCCGCCTCGGGCCGGTGGGTGACTCTCAGTTCGCCGGCGGGCCGCTGGCGCGCCACCGCGCCGGCGAGGACGTGGGCGAAGTGGGCGGCCTGCTCGCCCGGGATTCGTCCGCCCGCGGCGCTGGCGTGCCCTCCGCCGGTGAAGTCCAGGCGTTCGTCGGCCTGAAGCTCGCGCAGAACGGGAACGAGATCGCACCACTCCGGCGAACGCATGGAGATCCGTCCCACGCCGCCGGAGATCGCCACGAGCGCGCACGGCCGAAGGTAATCCTGGGCCAGCCGCTGTGCGGTCAGGCCAATGATCCCGATCGGCCAGTCCTCGCGCGCGAGGACGATCGCGTCGCGGTCGTCCCAGGCGAGACCCGCCGCGAGATCTCGACGGGCCATCTCGTCAGCGGGCAGGCCGAGGATTTCGAGTGCCTCCTCCAGGACTCGGTCGCACAATCCCTGGCGCTCCTCGTTCAATCGGGTGGCCAGCGCTCCGAGCCGATCGACTTCGGGCGGATCGGTGGCGAGCAGAAGCTCCACCCCGCGCGAGGCATCGCCGAGGCGCCCCAGCGCATTCAGGCGGGGACCGATCGTCCACCCGGCGAGACTCGTCTCCACATCATCGACCTCGCGTCGCACCGCATCGCGCAGGAGGGCTCCTATGCCGGGCCGCCGCCCCTGGTTCAGTGCCGGTAGACCCCGGGCGACGAGGCGCCGGTTATCGCCGACCAGAGTCGCCACGTCGGCAATGGTGCCGAGCGCGACGAGGTCGAGCAGGTCCTGAGCCGATTGACGGAAGGTGGCCAGAAACGGCGCCGCGAGCGCGTAGGCCATCCCCACGCCGGAGAGGTGACGCGCGGGATGGTCGGCCTGGAGGCGCGCGGCGGCCACGACCGCGCGCGCGGGATGGTCGCTCGGGAAGCCGGCATCGCCCGGTGCGTGATGGTCGGTCACGATCGTGTCGACGCCGCGCGCGGCGAGAGCGCGGATCACACCGAGGTCGACCAGACCGCAGTCGCAGGTGACGATCACCGACGCGCCACGCCCCTCGACAACAGTCAGGGCCGTCGGTCCCAGACCGTGCGACTCCCGCTCTCGATCCGGGACGTACCAGGTGGCATCGATCCCGGAGCGGCGCAGTGCGGTCGCCATCAGCGCGGTCGCGGTCTGTCCGTCGGCATCGAAATCGCCCCAGACCAGAACCCGCTCAGCGCCGGCGCGCGCCTGGGTCAGCCGTTCGATCGCCTGGCCGACCCCGGGAAAGGTTCGCGGATCGGAGCGCGGATGGTGGAGCGGGTCCAGGAACCGGGCGACCGCGTCCGGATCGGTGAAACCCCGCGCCGCCAGCACCCGCTCGACCAGCGGATGTCCTGCCGCCTCTGTGATGGGGCCCGTGCCAGATGCAGCCTCCGGTTCGCGCCACCGCGGTGCGGCGACGGTCGGGAGCGGCATGCACGGCGAGTGTAGACTTGTCGCGTGACGCCGGAGGCGCGGGTTGCCGCCTACACGGTGTTCGGCACGCTCGTCGCGTTCAAGGTCGGCACGGCGATCTACGTCGTCCTCTCCATGCCGAATGCGCACGGTGTCGAGTTCTTCACCTTCACGGGTGTGCTCTGGTTCGGCCTCATCGCCATTCCGATCGTGGGATCGATCGTGTTCTGGCAGCGGCGGCTGCGGGTGCGAGCGCGCCGGCGGGCTCTTATCGCCGCGGAGTGGCGGGTGGACGAGGAGATCGCCGGCCGGCGCTGAACGATCAGGGATCGATCGCGATGAGGTGATCGCCCACCCGGCCCGTGACCATGCCGACCCCTTCCCGCACGAGGCCTACCCAGAACCGCTGCCCTCCGGATGGTGGAAGATCGACCGTGAACTGGGCGGACAATGTGACCGAGGCGCCTGGCGCGAGTTCGGCGGACGACGCTTCGGCGAGGCCCCAGCGTAGCGGCAACTCCTGTGGTGCGCCCTGCCAGCCGACACCCAGTCGCCAGGTGCCCGCGCGGACGGCCAGCGGG
>CAZHZF010000082.1:0-9714 GCA_964536925.1 uncultured Dehalococcoidales bacterium
ACCCCCGGACTCGAGGGTGTCGTCACGTCGATGATGACCTTCGGTGCCTTGACGACACCGAGCACATCGGACAGGTACTTCGCGTTGAACGCGATGTGCGCCGCGTCGCCCTCGACGACGACGTCGATCTCGCCCTCGGTATCACCGATCTCGGCGGCCGACGCGTGCACCTTCAGGCGTCCGGGAGCCCCATTCTCAGCCGGTGTCGCTTCGAGTTTCACGATATTGGCGGCGTCGCGGGCGAAGTACGAGGCGATCTTCGTCGCCTCGAGGAACTCATCGCGACCGACGATAACCCGCGTGTTATGAGCCTTCGGGATGATCTGGTTGTAGTTCGGAAAGTTCCCCTCGATGAGGCGGGAGACGAGTTGCACGTTCGGCAGCCGAAAGAGGATCTGGCTCCGGTTCGGCGTCACGTTGATCGTCACGTCATCGTCATCGGAGCCGAGAACCCGGCCCAACTCGCTGAGGGCGCGTGCAGGCACGATGATCGAGAGGCGCGTCGGCACCGCGCTCGGCAACGGAAGCGAGTGCACGGCGAGGCGGAAGCCATCGGCCGCCGCTAGCGTCAGCCGTTCCTCCTCGAACGTCATCGAGACACCCGCGAGGACGGGGCGGCTATCGTCGGTCGCAGCCGCGAAGGCGACGAGTTCGATGGCCAGGCGCAGCGCCTCCGAACTCACGGTGATGGGTGATTCCGGACCCACCGAGGGGATCGGCGGGAACTCCTCGGCATCGATCCCCTTCATGTTGGCCTCGAAGTTGCGGCATTTCGCGTTCAGCGCGTGCGTCCGATCGTTCAGCTTGAGATCGATCGTCTCGCGCGGGAGCGAATTGACGAATTCGCTCAACAGCCTGGCTGGAATCGTGATCGCGCCGTCATCCCTTATGTGGGCATCGACCCAACTGGTGATCGCGATATCGAGATTCGTCGCCGCGAGCTTGAGGCGACCCTCCGCGGCCTCGAGCAAAATGTTGCTCGTCACAGGGAGCGTGCTTCGTACAGCCACCGCCCGACCAACGATCGAGAGCCCGCGGGCCAGGTCCTCCTGCTTGCAGGACAGGTTCACGGGGAGCGAGACCTCCGGGGTGGCAAGGTGGCCGGCATTATAGTCAAGGCCCCGGGAGGTCCCGATTCCTAGAATCGGGGGCATGAGCCTCAACGCCCCGGACGCTGCTCCCGCGGAACTCTCGACTCTCGATCTGAGCCGCCGCATCGCGGAGGTCGCCTCGGATCGGCAGGCGATCGACGTTCGGCTGCTCGACCTCCGCGATCTCATCACCTTTGCGGATCACTTCGTCGTGTGCCACGGAACGAGCGATCGCCACGTCCGCGCGATCGCGGACGCGATCGTCGAGACGATCGGAAGGCTGGGGTACGAGCCGGCGCACGTCGAGGGCACGCCTGAAGGCGGCTGGGTCCTGATCGACTATGGCCAGGTCATCGTGCATGTTTTTGCCGAGGAGCAGCGAGAGTACTACCAGCTCGAGCGGCTCTGGCAGCGTGCTCCGATCTTGATGCGCGTCCAGTAGTCGACGATCAGCGGCGGCGCGCGACGATCACCATCCGGGAGCTATCAGCCCGGTACTCAGTCAGGTCGAAGTCGCCGTAGATGTTCTCGATCGTGAAGCCACAGGCCGGGAGCAGCCACTCCAGTTCCGGTGCCGTGACGTACCGCAGGTCGAATGGGGCGACAGTGCGGCGGATCACGCCGTGGCGATCTGCCTCGTCGTAGAAGAACGTGATGTCGAGGTGCTGCGTCGCCGGATCGACCCTCTGACTGTGGAACCGGGTGGTGACGGAGCCTTCCTCCGGGCCATTCCGGGTGAAGTCGTGGATCAGCCGCCCGTCGGCATCTTCCAGGAGGTCTGGATGGGGGTTGAAGACGTCGAACGCGAGGATGCCATCCGGAACGAGGTGCCCGGCGATCCTGCCGAGTGCGTCCTCCTGGCTCGCGCGCGAGGTGAAATGCATGAAGGTGTTCAAGGCGATGATGGCCAGCGGGAAGCGGGCGCCAAGATCCATCCGGCGCGCATCCTCGTGAACGAGGGTGACCCGTCGCTCCAGTCCGGCCTGCTGGGCCCGCATGCGCGCTCGCCCCAGCATTGCCGATGACAGATCGACGCCCGTCACACGGATACCGGCGCGAGCGAGAGGCAGGAGCACCCGTCCGGTACCACAGCCGATCTCGAGGACCGGGTCGCCCGTCCGCCCCGCGAGATTGATGTAGAAATCGATATCGTCGGTCTCAGCCGACGTATCCCAGTCGTAGAACCGGGCGAACCGATCGAAGTCGACCTCGTTTTCAGCCGAGTACGGGGAAGCGATCAGCCTGCTCCGCCGGCGTCCGCGGGCCTCGGTATCAGACGACTCAGGCCGCGGATCCAGCGTGCAACCTGATCTGCCGGAACCTGAAGCCGTCGCATCGCGATATCGAGCGGGAAGAGGACGAGCGCGAGACCCAGGAGGTAGGGCCAGAGCGGGTGCCAGTCGAATCCCTGGTACTTCAGGCCATCCGGAATGAAGGACGCTCGTGGATCGCGGAGTACGCGTCCGCCGGTCATCGCCGCGATCCGGTTCAGGGCGATGTCGTCGTTGCCGAAGGCCCGATACTCCGCCGGATAGGGCACGGTCAGACCGTACGTTTCCACCCGGGATGGGCGGTCCGCCTCGTAGAGCACCGCTTCGACCGAGTAGACGCCTGGCTGCTGCAGTCGCACCTGAGTCTCATAGCGGCCCGGCCCGACCTGGCGCAGGCGTTGGTCGGTGATCCGCAGATCCGCTCCCTGAAGGCTCAGCCGGATGTCCTGCCCATCGCGGAACCCACCGTCATCATCCACCGCGTCCACCCGAACGAGCGCATTCGTCCCATCGTGGCTGGTGGAGATCTGGATATTCGGGTCGACCGGTGCGGGCAGCGTCCAGCGCACGACCTGCGACCAGAAACGACGGTAGTCGGGCCAATCCTGCCACGCCCCGGCCCACTTCTTGCCGAGGTCACTCGTCCAGGCCACGGATCGGCCCAGACCAAACTGCCACTGCGCCAGAATCGGGTCCGCGCGTACGTCATCGGGTGCCAGGACAGTCTGCGCCTGATCCTTGATCGTCGTCACAAGGTAGCCGTTAATCGGGGGGATGCTGGGCGGCGCGATTGCCTTCAGGACCGGGCTCGGCGCGAGGACTTTCGGTGAAACCTGACCTTCGACGACAGGCGACCCTGAGGCGATCCGGGCCTCCTTGGTGGTAACGACCGGGATGTCGCGCGCCTTATCGACAAAGTAGTAGCGCCCCTCGCCTTGCCGGGAGAGATCCTCGAGGAGTGACACGTCGGCGTCGGAACCAATCGCGATCGACGAGAGGGTGACCGATGCCTGCCGCATCTGCGAGATCAGTCGATCGTAGTCGGCATTGGACAGCGATCGGCCGTCGCTGAGAAGGATGATGTGCTTGTAGCGACTGGGAAGGTCACGAATGGCCCGAAAGCCGACGTCGAGCGCCGGGAAGATCTCGGTGCCGCCGGATGAGTCAATGGCCTGAATGCGTTCGCGCACCAGTTCGAGTTCGGGACCGGTGCCCAACTGACGCGGCGCCACCGACCAGCGCGGCTGCGTATCGAACACGAGGACTCCGATGCGGTCGGCCGGATCGAGGGAGTCCAGGGCGAGCGACGCTGCTTCACGCGCCATGTGCATCTTCGTCGTGCCGTCCTCGCGCATGTCCATGGACCCGGACTTGTCGATGATGAGGACCATCGCCACCGAGCCGCGATCGCGCTTGCCCGGAATGTTCATGTTCACCGGGAGCGCGTCTGCGATGGGCGTCCGCGCATAGTCGCCGAGTCCGTAGCTGTTCTCGCCACCAATGACGACGAGGCCCCCGCCGAGCGTCTGGACGAACGCGCGGACGGTCCTCTGCTGATCGAGCGAGAGAGCGGTCGCGGCGGTGTTGGCGATGATCAGGCCGTCGTAGCGCCGCATTGCGGAGAGCCGCGGCGTGATCGCCTGAGTCTGGCGCACCTCGACCTGAATCTCGGAAGCGACCAGCGCATCGCGCAGCGGTCGAACCTCCAGCTCCGTCGGCGCGACGATCAGAACCCGGGGTCGATCCTTCACCACCGTGAACGCGGAGAGTTCGTTGTTCTGGCCGAAGGTGTCCCGCTCGGCCTCGACGCGCGCCCAGAGCGTGTGGAAGCCCTTCTTGAGATTGGCCTGACTGGCGGTGAATCGGTTACTCCCCGGGGAGAGTTCGACAGTCTGATCGCTGATCAGCCGCCCATCGAGCCAGAGTCGCACGTTCGCCCGGCTGCTTACCGTCGCGCCGACGGCGACGACGATGTCGAGGGCGTCGCCCTCGCGGATCTGCGGGGAGACCTCGACGGCCTCGATCAGCACCTCCTCCGGTGCCGGATTCGTCTGTGGCGCGATCGCGATCTGCACTCCCGCCTGCACCGCGGCCCGAATCTCAGGCTCGGCGGCGCCGAGGTTCTCTCGCCCATCGGAGAGGAGGACGATCCGTTTCGCACCCGTCCGCGGGAACATCGACCGCGCCAGACGAATCGCCTCGCCGAGATCGGTCCCGTCGCCCGGTACCTGGACCACCTGTCCGGGCGCACCACTGCCCTCCAGCGGACGCTCAATGGCGGTCGCGCGCCCGAAGGACACGACGCCCGCGCGCTGCTGATCGGTGAGAGATCCGATTGCGCCGGCCAGGTACGAATCGGCGGACTCCTGCGAGGCGCGCGAGACGCTGTCCGAACGGTCGACGGCGAAAATGACCGACGTTGCGTCCGACTGCGTTCCGAGCATGGGGCGCGTTAGCGCAAGGACGACCAGTACGACGATGCTCACCCGGGTCGCGATCGCCGCTCGCCGGAGCCAGGCAGGGAAACGGGCCATGCGAGGCCGCCCCAGCAGGATGAAGAACGGTACGAGGACGATCAGGAGGAGCAGCGGCCAGTAGGAGTGAATCGCGAGGTTCATTCCTTACACCTATCGTCGCGCATACACGAACCATTCAGTGACGAGGAGGAGCAGCGCTGCCGCGACGAGATAGGGCCAGAATTCCCAGGTCACGCCGTCGACCAGTCTGAGCGCGTCCTGACTCGCCGTCGCGCTGGACAGTTGGCGTGGCCGTATGTCCGACTGGACCTCATCTCCGGCGTTGACGGTGAACCAGATCTGGCTGAGCGTCGCGGTCTCGCTTCGCTGCGCGATGGCGTAGCGTCCGACCGTCTGCGTCTCGGTGAAGGGTATCGCCCGACCGCGGGTCGCGGCGTTCACCGGGAACAGGTAGGTCTTGCCGGTCGGATCGCGCACGGCGACATCCACCGCGGTACGTGCAGGCTGGATGTTGTAAACCTGCCCCGGTGCCATCGTCTGAGATCCCGAGTTCGGCGCGAGCCAGTTCAGCGCGTTGGAGAGGAGAAGCGGGAAAGCAAGCCTCTGACCGATCTCCGGCTGGCGCGGGTCGAATGCGAGGACAATCAACTTCCGCCCCTCATCGAAACCCTGCCAGACGAGGGTCTGGTCCCGTGACTCAACGACGGGTGAACTCCCCTCCGGTGGTTTCACCCGGACCATCCTGGGGAGGAACACTCCCGCAAGGTCCAGAGACTGCAGGAGATCCGACCGCGCATTGAAACGGACGATCTGCTGCGCCTGAGCGATCTCGGCGATCTCGAAGCCGGCATACGTGCCCACCGGCGGATTCATCACCAGGATCGAGCCACTC
Source organism: uncultured Dehalococcoidales bacterium (assembly GCA_964536925.1). Taxonomy (GTDB): domain Bacteria; phylum Chloroflexota; class UBA6077; order FW602-bin22; family FW602-bin22; genus VGOZ01. The sequence goes on from CAZHZF010000082.1 coordinate 5,732, forward strand.
GGGAGCACATCGCGCGAGCGTGGCAAGAAGCCGTCGAATACTGTGACGGCGCCGGCCGCGTCCGGCCGGTACTGCTGCGGCCGAATGTAACTGATACGCAGATTCGGGATCGCACCGAGTCCACGCTCGACGAAGGGCGGTGACGTCGAGACGACCGTGACGTCGAGATCCTCGCTGGCCACGACCGCCTGCGCATAGTTATCGAGCGGCAGGCTGTCCGGCGCGTCGAGGATGACTTCGAACAACTTGACCGTCGGATTCAGCGGGATCACGTAATCGTGCGACGATCGCGGTCCGATGCGGACCGCGATGGACTCCAGCGGTACGCCGTCCGCCATGGAGCGGAGCGGCACATCCAGCGCCTCACCACCGAAGTTCGTGACCCTGGCGAAGCCCTGGAACCGCTGGCTTCCATCGAAGATCCGCCGCACCTGGAGGGCGACCACGGCAACATTCTCCGTGGCGGAGCCGATCACCACGTGGCGAAACTCCTGGATCCCCGGCTCGAGTGCGGGCTGTTCCTCGATGGCTCCGTCGCTGAACAGGGTAACGATCGATCGGAATCCGGAGCGCTCTCGGGCGAGGGATCCCGCGATCTGCATCGCGGCGCGGACGGCGCTGCCGGCAACGCCTGGCTGAAGGGTGCCGACCGCACCGATGACCCGCTCACGATCCTGCCCGGACTCGATCAGTTCCACCGTCGCCCCGGCGCGCAGGACCGAGAACGAGTCGCCCTCCGGAGCGGCCTGAATATGCTCGATGACCCTGCGCGTCGCCTCCGCGAATCGGGTCGGCACGGCATCGGTCGCCTGCATGCTCGTCGAGGCATCGAGGATGAGGATGTGGTGGGTAGCGGCGGTGCCGAGGGCCGCCGGGCGCGCCACCGCGATGGCAACGACTGCCGCGATCAACAGTTGAAGCAACAGCAGGATGTTCCGGATCGGCGGCCGCCAGGTGGGTTTCCCCTCCGTATCTCGAATGACGTTGCGCCACAGCAGCGTGCTCGAGACCTCGATGCGCTCGTAGCGGGCCCGCAGGATGTAGAAGATGACGATGATCGGAATCGCGAGGAGGAGGAAGAGCGCCAGAGGGGAAACGAACGTCACCGGACCAGTCTCCGCTGCCGGAAGTACTGGATGGCCAGCCCCTCGAACGGGAGCGAAGTATTCATGCGCAGATACTTCACTCCGCGTCGCGCGCAGTACGCCTCGATGTCGGCGGTCCACGCGGCCATTCGCTCGTGGTACGAGCGAATGGACTGTGGTCCGAGCGTGAGTTCGATGCGCTCCTCGGTCTCGACATCGAACAGTTCCACGTCTCCGGCCAGCCGCGGGTCGAGTTCCTCCTGGTCCAGAAGGTGGACGACGGCCGTTTCGAGGCCGCGCTGGACCAGGATGTCGATGCCCTCGGTCACTCCGTCCGCCGCGAGCAGATCGGAGATAACGAGGACCACGCCGCGGTGGGAGATGCGCTGCACGTAGTCGTGCGCGGCGGTCTTCAGGTCAGTCCGGCCGGACGGCCGGATACTGGAGAGGAAGCGGAAGAAGTTGAGCGCCTGCGACTTCCCGCGAACGGGCGAGAAGAAGTCCTGGACGTGGTCGGTGATCGCCGCGGCAATAATGGTGTCGAAGCGGCTCAGGCCGATATAGCCGAGCGCCGCGGCGACCTGCCGCGCGTACGTCAACTTGGGCGGGCGTCCCCAATCCATCGATCTGCTCGCGTCAATGAGCAGATGGACGCCGACATCTTCCTTCGCTTCCGTCAGCTTGAGGAACAGCTGCTCCAGCCGCCCGAAGGCGTTCCAGTCGATGCGACGAAAGTCGTCGCCCGGCACATAGTGGCGGTAGTCGGCGAACTCGAAGGAACTGGCCTTCCGTACGCTGCGGTGCTCGCCGATCAGCCCGGCCTTCACAGATCGTTGGGCCGCAACCGACAGCCGCTCCAGACGACGCAGAAATTGCTCGTCGAGCAGATCGTTGCTCTGATCGCCACTCCCCACCAGCGATCGCGCGCCCGCGATCAGCCCGTCGGCGAATCCCCCACGCACGCGGCTGGCGAGCGCGGCCAGTCGGTCGCCGATCGCCTGCAAGACCCTATCGCCCTGGCGCTATCGGTACGGGCTGACCGGAGAAGTAGTCGCGGACGATCTGTCGCTTGTCGAGCGGCACGTAATTCTGTTCCGGCCGGATCGAGAGCGCGTCGACGATCACTGTGCGGGACTGACCGGCGGCACCACCGACCGTGCCATCGTGTGACGCGACGAGCGGGAGGTTCTCGCCCTCTTCCAGGCTTGACGGTCCCCCATCGGCGCGGCCGCGTAGATCGACCACTCGACCCGCGGCGATACGCTGACGATTCGGCGGGGAGTACACATCTCGGCTCAGCGCACCGCCGGCGCCTCCGGCCTGCGCATCGGTGGGGGCGAACCCCGGTGCTCCGCTCACAGACCCACTTCCAGAGCTCGCCGCCCCTTCGGCTTCGCTATCGCCGGGTGCTCCGGTGTAATTCTCACCGTACTCACCCTCGTCCTCTCCGAAGCCGCCCGCCGACTCCATTCCCTCGAAGTTCGCCAGCGCGTCCAGCGTCTCGGCGTCGAGCTCGCTGAGCGCGCCCGGATCCTGAAACTCGTCGGGTGTGCCCTGGCCGCTCGTCATGCTCCGAATCTGGTTACCCGATTCCCGCACGCCCTGCCCGAGTTCGGCCATCGTGCGCTGTATCGCGTCGGTGTTGTCCTGCTGCAGCGCCTGCGCCGCCCGCTGGAGCCGGGCCGCGAGCTCGGGATTGGTGGGCGCGATGTTGCGCGCCGCTTCGGTCAACCGTGTCGCGAGGTCGCGGCGCGCCCGGACCGACAGCTGTTCAGACTGAGCGCCCAGCGCGGCAAGCTGCCGCTCGGCCGACTCGAAGTCGCCGCGGCGAATACTCTCCGCCGCGTCGGTCGTTGCGGAACTATCGCTCAGGGCCTGCGCGAGTTGGTCCATCGCCGCGCGCTGCTGCGCGAGGACCTCCGCACGCTTGGAGAGTTCGGCCTGGATCTCGGCGAGTCGGGCCGCGAACTCCTCGGGCGTCATATTCTCGCCCTCGAGCCCGGTCATGAACTGATCGAGCGAGGGATCGAAGAGTCCCGTCTCACCGAACCCGAGGGCGCTATCCTCGTAGATGATCGGTGACGCCGGACCGTCGACTGGTTGATCGAAGGCGGGATCGAACGCAAGGTCCGCGTCCACCGCCGTCGCGCCGGGTAACTTAAGGTCGAGCGTGGAGAGGAAGGCGAAGGCGGCGGCCAGCGCCAGCGCCACGGCCACGGTCCTGAGATCGCGCCAGGGCACGCGCAGGCCGACGGTGCCGAAGGAGTCGAAATCACGGACGGCGTCGATTGCCTGCCGCACCTGCAAGCGCGGCAGGCGCCCGTCCGCACCGGACCGGATCAACTCCACGGCCGTGCCACAGACCTGACCCAACCCCAGAGCACGATCCACGACGCGCGCGCAATCGCCGTAGGTGATCCGCTGCAGCACGAGCACCGCGAGCGTCCATCCGGCGATAAGCGAGATCGCCCACAGGACCAGCACCTCGGAGACGGGGATCGCCGCGAACCAGAGGAACCGGGCGAAGGCATACACGGTTGCCGCGAGCGCGGCCCCGCGGATGACAAGACAGACTGCTCGCTGGAGCCAGATGACCCGACGTGCCGCAGTCAGGCTGGCGAATAGCTCGGACTCGATCGCCTCACCATCTCGAGCGAGCAGGGTCACCGGCGTCCGGGCATCTCCCGCGACGCGCGCGATGTCGCCGCCGGAAGCGAACGGCGCGAGAAGCATGCGCTGGGCGCCCTCAAGGTCGAATCCCCACGTGCGGGATCTCTGGCGGTGGGTTCTGGTGAGGCCTCGCCGACCGGGCCGGAAGAGGCGCACGCGTGGGAGCATCCGGCCTCCGGAGATAGCTGCACGTATGATGGCATAGTCAGCCCGTAGAAGGGCAACTAG
>CAZHZF010000083.1:0-9528 GCA_964536925.1 uncultured Dehalococcoidales bacterium
CAGCCGAGAAGGTACTCACCACCTACCCGGAGGAACTGGGCGGCGAGCACTTCTACGAGGACGACGGCAGCGTCGCTGACTGGTAGGGGATTCACGCCCGCGGTGTCGTGTCCCGTCCCTGAAACACCATGTAATGCACGATCACCGAGCCCAGCATCAACAGCGCCGCGGCGAGGAAGATCGGGTGGTAGCCGAGGTTCACGATCGCGAGCCCGCCGAGTGCGGTGGCGACCGCCCACCCGCCGTTCCAGGAGAGGGTGCGCAGCGCCGAGATCCGCGCCCGCTTGCGCGGTTCGTACAGCTCCATCATGTAGGCGTTGTCCAGCGGCTGACCGACACTCATGAAACCGGAACGGCCGATGTACGCCAGCGCCGCGATCGTCAGGCCCGGGTCGAACAAGAGTGCGACGATCGCCGGCACGCAGAGGATCCGTGAGAGCGCGATCGTGGGGACGAGCCCGATGCGGCGCGAGAGGGCCGGAGCGACCAGGCTCGCCGGCGCCATCGCCAGCGAGGCGATCGCGAAGATTGTCCCGATCGTCTGCGTGCTCGCGTGGACCTGATCGCGGAGATACACATTGAAGAACGCCACGACGAGGCCGGTCGACGCCGACATGAGAATCGTCGCCGCGCACATCGCCAGCGTGTCGACCCGCTCCGTCGTCACCCGACCACCCGGCGCCGCCGGCGTCGTCGGCACCACACTCTCGGCGACCCGTCGATCGTCGGCGACGAGGAGTGGCGGTATCCCCAGGAAGGTCAGCGCCGCGCCCATGAGCAGCGCGACGCGATACCCATAGAGGTCGCCACCACCGATCAGGCCGGGTACCTGACCGCCCAGCGCGCTCCCTACCACCGAGGCGAGGGAGAGCGCCGCGAAGTTGGCTGAAAACGCGACCCGACGCAGTTCCGGCGCGCTGTTGTCCATCAGGAAAGGCGCCATCGGGACGAAAATGCTCGCCATGCTCGCGCCGTTGACGATCGCGGCCGCGATGAGCAGGACGGGGGACTCGATGAGCGCCATCGCCGCGAACGACGAACCCAGCGTGCCCGTGGCGACGATGAGCATCCGACGCGGGCCCAGGCGCGGCGCGAGCGATCCCGCGGGCAACGCGGCCAGGCCGATCGCGGCCGTCTGCGCGAACTGGAGCAGACCGATGAAGTCCTCGCGGTACCCGAGCGCGACGAGATAGAGGTTGAGGATCAGCGCCTGGAGCGCGATCCCCAGGAAGATGAAGACGTTCTGTGTCAGGAGACACCAGAGGTTCCGGCCGAAGGCGGGCAATCCTGGCATCTCGCTGACCCTCCGCCGTGGGCGCCACTATAGAGCGGTCGCGACGCTCTCGCGCGGCGCTGTCCTGGCGCTGACCGTGGCCCTGTGTCTCGCGCTCTTTCCCCTCCCCACGAGGGCGCTCGATATCCGTATCGACGATGCGATCGTGATCGGCCCCGAGGAACGCATCGATGATGACGTCCTGGCGATCGGCGGCAGCGTGGCGGTTTTCGGCGACGTGCGCGGCGACGTGCTGGCGATCGGCGAACGGGTGCTCGTGGGCGGAACGATCGCTGGCGACCTGCTGGCGGCCGGTCCGTCGGTGGAGACCGGGGCGACGCTGGGCGGAAGTCTCCGCACCCTCGCCGGCGAGATGGTCCTCGGCGGTGCGATCGCGCGGAACGCCCTCGCGCTGGCGGGGAGCGTCCGCCAACCAGAGGGCTCGTCGGTCGCCGGTCGTCTCATCGCGCTCGCCGGTGAACTGGATCTGCGGGGCACCGTGCGCGGCGGCGGCGCCATCGCGGCTGGTGCGATCCATCTCGATGCGGATCTCGGCGGCCCACTGCAGATCGACGTCGGTCAGATCACCCTGGGCGAGGCGGCCGTGGTGCCGTCGCTGGTGGGCACGTCGCGGCACGCCGTGGGAATCCCCTCCAACGCGCGCGTGGACGCGACAGCGGTGACCATCCGTGGTCCGGACTGGCGCGACGATCTGCTCGCGCTGGCGCGTGCGATCCTGCGCGCCGCCACGATCGCGAGCGCATTCACGCTCGTGCTGGGCGCGACCGCGGTGGGGTGGCGCTGGCCGGAGGTGGCGCCCACATGCCGCGCGACGATCGCGGTGCGGCCCGGGAGCGTTCTTGTTGTCGGCCTCTTCAGCCTCCTCCTCAGCGCCGGGCTCGGCGGACTGCTCCTGCTGACCCTGGTGGGCGCGATGCCGGGGATGCTCTTGCTCGCGCTGGCGCTCCTCATCGCCACCGTCGGATGGGGCGTCGCCGCGCTGATGATCGGCGATCTCCTGGGAAGGGACGGCGCGGGGACACCGCTCCTGCCGGCGCCGCTGCGCGCCTTCGGCGGGGGCCTGTGTCTGCTTCTGGTCGCCGCGGTGCCGTTCCTCGGCGGAGCGCTCGCGCTTCTCACGGTCGTCGCGGGTGCCGGGTCCGTGCTCCTCGGTCTGATCGCGCGGACGGGCCGGGTACACTCGCCCCCGTGAGCGACACACTGCTGCGCGAAACTCTCCTCGCCCCAGGGCACGCCGCGATCGCGGCGCTCCGGAAGAACGGTACCCGGGTCGTCTTCGGCCTCAATGGCGACCACGTCCTGCGCCTCTACGACGGACTGGCCGATACGCCGGAGATCGCCCACATCACGGTCAAACACGAGAACAACGCCGCTCTCGCCGCCGAGGCCTACGGCCGCCTCACCGGCGAACCCGGCGTCGTCGTCGTCACCGCCGGCCCGGGGGCGTTGAACTCGATCACCGGCGTCGCCGGGGCATACGCCAGCGGCGCGCCGCTCGTCCACCTGACTGGAGCGGTGCCCTCGACCGCCTATCTGGAGACATTCCACGGCGTCGACGGGCCGGACTTCACGGAGCGAATGTTCGCCCCGGTCGTCAAGCGCTCCACACGGGTGCTGGGCGCGGACGCGCTTGTGCCGGCGATCGACGATGCGTTCCATCTCGCACGCACGGGACGGCCTGGCCCCGTGCATGTGGAAGTGACGCGCGATCTTCTCGAATCGGACGCACGGGCAGCCCTCGGCGCGCCGCGGCCCCGGGCGATCCCCTCGCCCACCGCCGACCTCGACGCCCTCGCCGCGCGCATCGCCGGTTCGCGGCGGCCGATGATCGTCGCCGGCAAGGGCGCCTGGTACCCGGTGGTCAGTCGCGCCCTCGTCGCGTTTGCCGAGGCGCTCGTCGCCCCGGTCGCACACACCTGGGAAGGGCACGGCGCGTTCCCGACGGTCCATCCGCTGTCGCTCGGTCCCTATCGGCTCATGGGCAGCCACCCGGGGGTCGAGGCCGCCCTCTCCGCCTGCGATCTCGTCATTGGTGTCGGCATCCGCCCCGGGATCGAGGCGCACGCCGCGCTGCGGGATGCGGTCGGCGATCGCCTTCTGATCCTCGACGCGGCGGACGAGCCGGTGCCCGGGAACCCCTGGTTCGATGACATCGAGACATTGGCCGCGACGTTGCGCGCGCTGGCGGACCGCGTCGGCGCCTCGCCGATGGCTCACGAGGCGCGGGAGACGTGCCAGACCGCCCGGGCAGTCTTCGCGCGCGGCCTGGAGATCGAACTGAGCCGCCACGCCGCGACCCGGCCCTGGCACATCGGCCTGGCGCTCCAGGGGCTGGACGCTCGCCTCGACGCCGACACGATCGTCACGAGCGACGTGAGCAACGTCAAACTCTGGACGCCGCTCGTCGTGCGCGCTTACGGGCCGTCCTCGCACCTCCAGTCCGGGTCATGGGGAACGATGGGGTACGCCCTCCCGGCGGCGATCGGCGCGACGATGGCCCGCCCCGGGGCGAAGGTCGTCGCACTGGCCGGTGACACGTCGTTCTTGATGTCCTCTAGCGACCTCGTCACGATCGCACAGGCGAGACTGCCTATCGTCCTGGGGATCCATCGCGACGGGCGGATCGGGATGATCGACTACATGCAGCGCCAGGCCGGCCGCATTCCCTACGCGGTCGAGATCGGCGATGTCGATCTGGTGCGGATGGCCGAGGCGTGCGGCATCCCCGGCATTCCGGTGCGGGAGCCGTCGGAGATCGGCCCGGCCTGGGATCGCGCCCTCGCCGCCGATGGACCGGTGCTCATCGAGTTCCAGGCCGGGCACGACTTCCCGCGTCCCTCGGTGCCGCGCTTCGTCCAGCAGGGGGCGCACCTGCCGTGACCGCGTTCATGTGCGTGACCTGCGGCGTCGAACATGCCGAGCGGTCCGAACGGCCCGACGAACCACCGGTGTCCTGCGCGACCTGCGACGACGAACGTCAGTACGTCGGCTGGGCGGGCCAGAGGTGGACGACGGTGGCGGAACTCTCCGCGGCCCGCCGGACGGTCGTCGCGCCGATCCGGCCCGGCCTCCACGCGGTGCGCACCGAGCCATCCTTCGCGATCGGGCAGCAAGCGTTCCTGATCCAGACGCCGGCGGGCAACATCCTCTGGGAGAGCATCAGCACCATCGACACCGCTGCGGTCGCGGAGTTGCGGGCGCTCGGCGGCGTCCAGGCGATCGCGATCTCCCACCCGCACTTCTACTCGGCGTCGGCCCACTGGAGCGACGCGTTCGGCGGCGCGCCGATCTGGCTCCACGCGCGGGACCGCGATCACGTCCGCCGGTCCCACCCGGCGCAGCGGTTCTGGGAGGGCGAGGTGGCGATGCCTTTGCCCGGCGCGCCGCTCCGCCTGCTGCGGGTGGGTGGCCACTTCGCCGGGTTTCAGGCGTTGCTCTGGGACGATGGCGACGGAGGCGCGCTCTTCAGCGGCGACATGCCCACCGTCGCGCGCGACCGGCGCTGGGTGAGCTTTATGTACAGTTACCCCAACCTCGTGCCGCTGGCCGGGCGAGAGGTCGGGCGGATCGCCGATCTCCTCGCCGGGCACCGCTTCGCGCGGCTGTATTCAAGCTGGCCCGACCACGTCGTCGCCGAGGATGCCTGGGGCGCGGTCCAGCGCTCCGCGGCGCGGTACCTCGACCCGCCGGTTGCCGACTAAGCCGACCGGGATCCAGCGGGCTACGGCCCGGGCGCACCCATCGCATCACCGCGCCGGTACGCCTCGTCCAGCAGGTCCACCGGATGGATCGCCTCCATCGGCAGGCCCCGCTGGCGGATGCCGGCCGCGATCTGGATGAGGCAGCCGGGATTCGCCGCCACGACCGCATCCGCACCGGTCGCGATGACCGACGCCATCTTCAGATCGAGGAGGCGTCCGGCCATCTCTGGCTGGGTGATGTTGTAGATCCCGGCCGACCCGCAGCAGAAGTCCGATTCGCGCATCTCGACGAGGCGGAGACCGGGGATGAGACGGAGCAGTTTTCGCGGCTGCTCGCGAATCCCCTGCCCGTGGGCGAGGTGGCAGGCATCCTGGTAGGTCACCGTCCGTTCGATCGTGCCGCGCGGGGTCTCCAGGTCGATGCTCGCCAGGTACTCGGTGATGTCGCGAACCTTCTCCGCGAAGGCGTGCGCCCGACGGGACCAGATGGGGTCGTCCTCCAGCAGTTCGCCGTACTCCTTCAGCGTCGAACCGCACCCCGCCGCGTTCACGATGTACACGTCGGCGCCGGTGCGCTCGAACGTGACGATGTTGTGGCGGGCCAGTTGCCGCGCGGTGTCCCTCTCTCCCGCGTGGACGTGGAGGGCGCCACAGCACTTCTGCGGCGGCGGGACCAGGACCTCGCAGCCGTTCCGGGCGAGGATCCGCACGGTGGCCGCGTTGGTGGCGTCGAAGAACCGCGCCGCGATGCACCCGGTGATGAACGCCACCCTGTGGCGAATCTGCCCGCGCGGCGGTAGCGTCCTGGGCGGCAGCGCGGCGGGACGGACGCCGCCGGGAAGATCCGGCAGCATTGCCTCCATCTCGCCCAGCTTCTTGAGCGGACCGGGCAGGATGCGAAGCAGGCCGCTGCCGCGCACCAGGCGCTGGGCGCCGCTACGCTGATACGCCCGCGTGGCGGTTCCCAGCGCATCGAGCGCCAGATTCGACGTGAACACGCCGTCGAGGACCACCTCGCGGGTCAGCCTCTCGGTGCGGCTCGCCGCGTGGATCTCGGCGCGCGCGGCCTCCACCATCCGCCCGTAGTCAACGCCCGAGGGGCAGGCAGTCTCGCAGGCGCGACAGTCGAGGCAGCGGAAGATGTGGAGACGGAAGTTGGGGTCGTCGGCCTGGATGCGCCCCTCGCTCAGGGCGCGCATCTGGTAGATCCTTCCGCGTGGCGAATCCAGCTCGTTCCCGAGCAGGCGGTACGTGGGGCAGAAATCGAGGCACAGTCCGCAGTGGACGCACCGTTTGACGACCTCGCGAGGGACGTCGAGCCGGGGGTGCGCGCGGGGTGGCGCGCTCGTCACAGTCGGCCCAGGAATCGGCCCGGAGCCATGATCCCGTGCGGATCGAATCGGGCCTTCAGCCGCTGCGCGATCACCTGACTGTCGCCGGGCTCTCCCAGAACGTCGATCTCGGCCTTCATCGCCGTCGGGCAGCGCTCGACGACCAGTGTGCCCAGATGCTCGCGCGCGAGCGCCCGCAGCGCGCGCACCAACGGCAGCGCGCTCTCGTCGCCCGCGAAGGCGGCACGGAGCACGCCGACGCCGATGCTGGCCCGCACGTCGATCTCGATCGCCGCCGCCCGCGCGCGGGACTCGATCTCCCGCCACGCCCAGGCGACCTCGCCAACCGGTACGGAAAGGCGCATGCGCACGCCGCCCTCCGGCGCAATGGGCTCGGCGCGGAGCAGGTCGAGCGCGTCACGCGCCGCATCCTCATCGAGCATCGCGATCTCGCCGGCGCCGACCTCGGCCGCGTACGCGGTGATGTCGCGCACCGTGCGATCGAGCGCCACCGTGCGATCGCCGAGGTGGATCGTCAGACGCACCGCCCCGCCATCGGCCGGCGCGGCCTCGACCGCCGTCGGGGTGAGCGGTGACCGAAGCAGGCGATAGGTCAACGCGCACGCCGCACCGATGTCCGGCGCGAGGACCGCGAGCGTGCGTTCCTCCGGCGGTCGGGGCGCGACCTTGAAGGTGATCTCGGTGAGGACCGCCAGCGTGCCGAGGGAGCCGATGTACAGCTTATTGAGGTCGTAGCCGGTCACGTTCTTGACGACGCGGCCACCGCTCCGCGCGATCGTCGCACTCCCGGTCACGACGCGCGTGCCGATCACGAGGTCCCGCGCCGCTCCGTAGCGCAGGCGGCAGGGGCCGCTGGCGTTCGTCGCGACGATGCCGCCGATCGTCGAGCCCGGGTGGGTCTGGGGGTCGAGCGCGAGGAACTGCCCGTTCTCGGCGAGCGCCGCCTGCAGAGTCATGAAGGGCGTGCCGGCGCGGGCGGTGATGGTGAGATCGGCGGGTTCGTACTCGACGATGCCGGCGAGATGGGCGGTGGAGAGCGCAACGTCGTAGGCACGGGGGATGTTGCCGAGGTCGATACGGGTGCCGCCACCGCGGGCGATCACGGCCAGTCGATCCGCCGTGGCCCAGCTCAACGTGGCGGCGACCTCGTCTTCGTCCCGTGGCGCGGCCTCGTAGCGTGGCGCGCGATCGTCCACCGCCAGAGCCCGGGCCGCGCGACGCCCCAGCTCGCGACCCGCGCTCACCAGCCCACCAGTACCGCGCGCCCGTGGCGCGTCTCGGTCACGTCGAGGCAAAGCCCTGGCGTGGGGAGCACCTTGCCGGGGTTGCACAGCCCGGTCGGATCCCAGGCCTGCCGAGCCAGCCGCATCACGTCCATGTCCGCCTCGGAGAAGACGAGCGGCATCAAGTCCCGCTTCTCGATCCCGATCCCGTGCTCGCCGGTGAGCGCGCCGCCGGCCTCGGCACAGATGCGCAGGATCTCCGCCCCGACCTCGCGGGCGAGCTCGGTTTGCCCGGGGATGTCGCCATCGAAGAGGCAGAGCGGGTGGAGGTTGCCGTCCCCGGCGTGGAAGACGTTGGCAATGCGCAGGCCGGTGCGCCGAGAGACCGCGTCGATCTTCGCCAGCACCTCGGGCAGGCGGGTGCGGGGGATGACGCCATCCATCACGTAGAAGTCGGGCGAGATGCGGCCCATCGCGCTGAAGGCGTTCTTCCGCCCGGCCCAGAGCAGCGCGCGCTCCCGCGCCGAGGCGGCGAGGCGCACCTCGCGCGCACCGTTCCGATCGCAGAGGGCCCGGATACCCTGCACGAGGTCCTCGATCCCGTCGCGCATGCCCTCCACCTCGACGAGGAGGACAGAACCCGCGTCGGTCGGATACCCGGCGTGGGTGGCGGCCTCCACCGCCTGGAGGGCCAGACCATCCATCATCTCCAGCGCCGCCGGGATCACTCCGGAGGCGATGATGTCGGAGACGGTCTGCGAGGCAGCCTCGATCGTCTCGAAGATCCCCAGGAGCGTCTTGACGTCCTCGGCGACCGGGGTGAGCCGCACCACGATCTTGGTGACGATGCCCATCGTCCCCTCGGACCCGCAGAAGAGACCGGTCAGGTCGTAGCCCGGCGCGTCGGCAGCCTTGCCGCCGGTGTGGATGATCTCTCCCTCCGCGGTGACGATCTCCAACCCCAGGACGTGATTCGTCGTCACGCCGTAGATCAGGGTGTGGGGACCGCCGGAGTTCTCGCCGACGTTGCCGCCGATGGTCGAGGCCTTCTGGCTGGAGGGGTCCGGAACGAAGTAGAGCCCGTGTTCGGCCACGGCGTGGGAGATGTGGAGGTTCACCACGCCGGGCTCGACGATCGCGCGGAGGTTCGGCAGATCGATCTCGAGGATTCGGTTGAGGCGGGAGAAGGAGAGGACTACACCCCCCTCGATGGGGAGCGCGCCGCCCGAGAGGCCGGTGCCCGCGCCTCGCGGCACCACCGGCACGCGCTCGCGATTGCAGAGGCGGACGATCGCGGCGACCTGCTCGGCGCTGGATGGGAGCGCGACCGCATCGGGGATCGCGCGATCGATCGAGCCGTCGAACTCGTAGAGCATCAGGTCGTAGTCGGACCAGAGGACGTTCTCCGCACCGACGATCTCACCCAGCCGTTCGGCGAGCGCGCGCCGTTCGGCGAGGGTGCGGCGCGGGGTGGACGCCGAACCGTGCATCGGGCCGAGTATACCGACGACGGCACAGACGACCCTGCCGACGCGGGCTGTACACTGGCGGCCGTGAGGGATGAGCCCATCAGCGGGCGGCGCGCCATGCTCGCCGCGCTCATCGTGGCGATCCTCGGGACGATCGTGGCCCTGTCGTTCTCGCTCGTGGCGGTGCCGCTGGTCGAAGGGATGGTCGGCTTCCGCCTGCCCGACCCGGGCTTGATCCCGGTCGTCTCCATCGCGCTGGGAGTGAACCTGCTCGGCGCGTTCATCGCGCGCGCGCTGGCCCCGCGGCCCGATGCGTCTCGCTACGTGGTGGGCACCTGCTTGATCGTCGCGCTGATCGCCTGCGTGCCGATCGTCGTCGCCGAACCGCTGCCCGGCCTCATCTGGGTGTCGGTCCCCCGGTATCTGCTGATCGGCGCCGTGGGCGCGGTGCTTCTGCCGCGGGTGCTCCTGACGCGGGACGAGGACTGA
>CAZHZF010000084.1:0-9460 GCA_964536925.1 uncultured Dehalococcoidales bacterium
TCACCCGCCCAGCGCACCGTGTCCAAAGTGCCGCTGATTATATGGAGGAGGAGGTTCACCTCCTGTGTTTCGCGGTGAGGTCGCACGCCCCGCGTGTGCTATCACTGACCGGTGCCTATCGCCTACTTCGACTGTTATTCGGGCATCAGCGGCGACATGACTCTCGGCGCTCTGATCGATGCCGGGGTCCCTTTGAGCGCGTTGCGGACCTTCCTGGAGACGCTGCCGGTACGCGGGTATGAGATCAGCGCATCGCCCCACGAGAGCAAGGGTGTCACGGGCACCCGCGTCATGGTGACATTGCGCGAGGAGCAGCCTCATCGGCATCTTGCGGATGTCCTGACGATCCTCTCCTCCATCGAGGAGCGGGCGGTACGGGAGCGTGCGGCGGCGGTTTTTCGGTCCCTGGCGGCCGCCGAAGCCGAGGTCCATGGCACCGGTATCGAGGAGGTGCACTTCCACGAGGTGGGGGCTGTCGATGCCATCGTCGACGTCGTCGGCACCGCCTGGTGTTTGCATCACCTCGGCGTCGAGTCGGTCTTCGTCTCGGCCCTGCCCAGTGGTTCCGGTCGTGTCCGGTCGGCGCATGGTGTCCTTCCTGTTCCGGCACCGGCCACGCTAGAGATCCTGCGCCGGACCGAGGCGACGATCGTACCGACCGCGGCCGAGGGCGAGATGGTGACGCCGACCGGCGCGGCACTCGTCGCGACGTTCGGCACGTTTCGGCAGCCCGCGATGCGCGTGAAGACCATCGGCTACGGGTTCGGGCGCAAGGAGTTCCCGTGGCCCAACGCGCTGCGGGTCTGGATTGGCGAGGCGGTGGACGGCGCCGCTGCCCGTGAACAGGTGAGCGTTCTGGAGACGAACATCGACGACGATACTCCCGAGCGCCTGGGGGCGCTGATGGATGATCTCCTCGGCGACGGCGCGCTGGACGTCTACCTTTCACCGATCCACATGAAGAAGAATCGCCTGGCGACCCGGGTCAGCGTCATCTGCCGCTTGGACGATGAGTCACGCCTTGCCCGTCGCATGATCCACCAGACGACCACTCTCGGCGTTCGGGTCCAGCGCATGGAACGCTACGTTGCATCGCGTCGAACCGCCGACGTGGATACCCCGTGGGGACGGGTCCGAGTAAAGGTGAAGCACTTCGACGGGGCCGCGAGCGCGTCGCCCGAGTACGATGACTGCGTCGCGCTCTCACGAGCGTCGGGAGTCGCGCTCTCGCTGATCTTCGCCGCGGCGATCGCCGCGGCCGCGCCCCTGACCGAAATCGCCGACCCGGTGCGTCCATGAACGGTGCCGCGATCCGGGAGGCGTTCCTCGAGTATTTTGCCGAACGCGGTCACGAGATCGTCCCCAGTTCGCCGGTCGTGCCGCAGGGTGACGCGACGCTGCTTTTCACCAACGCGGGGATGGTCCAGTTCAAGGATGTGTTCCGCGGGGTGGAGTCCCGACCGTACCGGAGGGCTGTCACGGCGCAGAAGGTCGTACGGGCCGGCGGCAAGCACAACGACCTCGACAACGTGGGTAGAACCGCGCGGCACCAGACGTTCTTCGAAATGCTGGGGAACTTCTCATTCGGCGACTACTTCAAGGAAGAAGCGATTCGGTTCGCGTGGGAACTCCTCACACGGGTGTATCGGCTGGATCCGCGCACGCTCAGCGCGACGGTCCACCATCAGGATGAGGAGGCGGTCGCGCTCTGGCAGCGCGTCGCGGGTCTTCCGCCGGAACGGATCGTCCGCCTTGGTGACAAGGACAACTTCTGGTCGATGGGCGACACGGGGCCCTGCGGACCGTGCAGCGAGATCGTGGTGGACCGGGGGCCCGAGTTGCGGTGCGACGCGCCTGAGTGCGCGATCGGGAAGTGCGACTGCGACCGCTGGCTCGAGGTCTGGAACCTGGTGTTCATGCAGTTCGATCGCGACGTCACGGGCGCGATGACTCCGCTGCCACGGCCGAGTATCGACACCGGCATGGGCCTCGAGCGGCTGGCGATGGTTCTGCAGGGCGTCGAAACGAATTACGAGACGGACCTGCTGCGGCCGATCGTCGACGAGGTCGCGCGCATCTCCGGCATCGCCTATGAGCGCGGCGACGCCGGGTTCCCCCATCGTGTGATCGCCGATCACTCCCGCTCGATCGCTTTCCTGATCGCCGATGGAGTCCTGCCCGGCAACGAAGGACGAGGTTACGTCCTGCGTCGTATCCTGCGACGGGCAGCGCGGATCGGCCGTCGCATTGGACTCGTGGAGCCCTTCCTGGCTCGGACGGCCCGCATCGTCGTAGAGCAGATGGGCGATGCGTATCCAGAACTGAAGAACCGCCGCGACTTCGTGGCTCGCGCGATCGAGACGGAGGAGGAGCGCTTCGGCAGGACCCTCGAGACCGGGCTGACATTGTTGACGGATCTGATCGAACGAGCAAAGGCCGGGGGCACAACAGAGTTGGGCGGCGCGGACGTGTTTCGCCTCTACGACACCTATGGCTTTCCTCGCGAACTGACCGAGGAGGTCGCGGCGGAGAGCGGCTTCACCGTGGACATCGCGGGTTTCGACCGCGAGATGGCCCGGCAGCGCGCGACCGCCCGCGCGGCATCACGTTTTGCAGCGGATGTCTCCTCGGATGCGGCGGCACTGGCCCTGCTCGAACTCCCGGCGACGGAGTTCCTCGGATACACCGACCTCGCCGCCGATTCGGTGATCGTCGCGATCGTGCGCGATGGGGTAGCGGTCGAGAGGCTCGCGGAGGGGGAGGAGGGCGAGATCATCTGCCCGGCTACCCCCTTCTATGCCGAGTCGGGCGGCCAGGTCGGGGATACTGGCACGATCCTGGCATCGGGCGGTCGGGGCGAGGTCCGCGATACGCGACGGCTGATCCCCGGGGTGATCGCGCACCACGTGCGCGTTGTGGCGGGATCCCTCGGTCCTGGCGCCCAGGTGGTGCTGACGGTCGATGCGGACCGCCGGCGCGCCATTCTTGCCCACCACACCGCTACACATCTGCTCCACCGCGCGTTGCGCGATACGCTGGGCACCCACGTGCACCAGGCCGGTTCTCTCGTTGCACCCGACCGTCTGCGCTTCGACTTCACCCATACTGGACCGCTCACCGGAGTCGAGCGCGATCGGGTCGAAGCCCATGTCAACGAGGCGATACGGGCCAACATCGCGCGGACGGTCACCCTCACCACGTACGACGAGGCGATCCGCACCGGCGCGATGGCGCTCTTCGGTGAGAAGTACGGCGACGTGGTCCGCATGGTCGCCTTCGGCGACCACAGTCGCGAGCTCTGTGGCGGAACCCACGTCGCCGCTACGGGCGAGATCGGCCACGTGCATCTCCTCGCGGAGTCGTCGGTCGCCTCCGGCGTACGCCGCATCGAGATGGTCGCGGCAGGAGCCGCGGATGCGCACCTGCGGCGCGAACGGGAGAGATGGGAGCGGCTCACCCGTGCAGTGCGATCGGCAGACGTGCTCGGGCGCGTGGAGGCTCTCGTTCGGGAGAACGAGGACCTGCGACGCGACATCGAGCGCGTGCGCCGCGAGCAGAGCACGTCCTCGGTGGATCGAGTCCTCGCGACGGCGCAGTCCGTCGATGGACTCAAAGTGGTGGGTGCGCGCGCCGACGGCGACGCGGTCGCCATGCGTGCGCTCGGAGATGTGCTCAGAGGGCGTCTCGGCGCCAGCGTTATCGCGCTCGGTGGCATCGCCGACGGCAAGGCGACGATCGTGGTGCTCTCTTCGGCGCAGGACAGGGTTCACGCGGGGAGGATCGCCGAGGCGCTCGGCGCCGTCGTCGGCGGGCGCGGTGGCGGCCGCCCGGACAACGGGCAGGCGGGTGGTCCGAATACAGATCGCCTTGATGAGGCGTTGGCGAAGGTTCCCACGATCGTGCGATCTCAACTGGTCCCCTGATCCGAGCGGCGAGGGATTCCACGAGCATCGCGAGAGTTCGTCAGGGGCCGGGCACACTCCACAGACTGCGCTACGGCGTCGTGATCGGGACGGTTGTCGCCCTGCTCGGGGCGGCGGTCTTCGTGCCACGCACACTGGTCGTCCTCTACCCGGAGAGCACTCCCGTCCGTGGTGAGGTCCTCCTGGTGCCCGACATGGCGATGGCAGCGGGTGAGGCGGTGCCCGGCCGTCTTCCTGTCAGGACGGTGGTCGGCGTGATGGAGGTCAACGAGCGCATGCCCACCACCGGCCACCGGTCCCAGCCCGATGCTCGCGCGCAGGGCACCGTCACGTTCATCAACCGCACCGACAGCGCGGTGACCGTGCCGGCACAGACCGAACTGCTGACGCCGAGCGGCGCGCGCTTCCGCACGAGCGAGGTCGTGACGGTCCCCGGTCCTCGCACGGGTACGGCACGGGCACCCGTGGTCGCTCGCGATCCCGGAGAGATTGGCAACGTCGGGCGCCTCGAGATCGATCGCGTGGTTGGCGATCTGGCGACACGACTCGCCGTCCTCAACGAGGAGCCGATTCGGGGCGGCGGAACCGGGGTCGAGCGGGTGGTCAGCGCGGCTGACCGAGAGCGGGTCCGCACGCTGGCTCTCGAGCGGCTCCTGATCGAGGCGGCGCGCGAGCGTGGCGCCGAACTGGCGGAGGGGGAGAGTCTGATCGCGGGAAGCCTGCGCGCCGAGACGCTCGCGGAGGGGTACGACGCCGATGTTGGCGCGACCGCGGACACTATCGGCTATCGGATCCAGGCACGGGTGCTGGGAGAGGTGTATCGCACCGCGGATCTCGGCCTTGCGGCGACCGAGAGTTGGCGGCCGACCGACGTTCCCGCGGAGAAAGTCCTCCTGCGTCAGGTCGCCCGGGTCGAGGGTACCCCGAGGGCCATCATCCGGGATGGCCGCCTGGCCTCTCTCGTCGCTACCGTCTCCGCGGTGGCCATCGACGATCTCGATGCGAACCAGGTGCGCGCCCTCGCGCGTGGAAAGAGCCGAGACACGGCGCGCCGCGACATCCGCTTCGCGCTGGGACTCGATCGCGACCCACTGGTGCGGATCGATCCCGCCTTCATCCCCGTCGCCTGGCGCGTCGACGTCGCCGTCGACCTGAACCGGCCGCCGGAGATCCGTCCGTGACCCGGCTTCTCGGAATCGACCACGGTGGCAGGCGCCTTGGCCTCGCGATCACCGACCCCGACGGAATCCTGGCCACTCCGCGCGCGGTCCTGGCCTCTCAGGGCGACCAGCGCGATGCCGCGGAGATCGCGCGGATCGCCGCCGAGGAGGGCGTCGAACAGATCGTGCTCGGGCTTCCCCTGATGTTGAGCGGTGAGGAGGGGGAACAGGCTGTGCGCGTGCGCCGCTTTGGCGCTCGCCTGTCAGAAGTTCACGGCCTCGCCGTGGAGTACTGGGACGAGCGACTCACAACGGTCTATGCGACGCGCGTGCTAAGGCTGGCTGGTGCGAAGCGGGATCGCCGCAAGGCCCTCATCGACTCCGTCGCCGCTGCGGCGATGCTTCAGGGGTATGCCGATTCCCGGAGGAGACGGTGAGATCGGTCGCGTTCGCGCTTCTCCTCTGCCTTCTCATCCTCGTGGGTGGGTTCTATCTGGCGATCACACGATTCGGGGATCGCCTTCGCCAGTCGTCGCCGGATGTTGCCGCGGTGCGCGCCTTCGTGGCGAACGAGGACAGTCCGCTGGGTTCGGACCCCACCCGTCGGGCATTCGTGGTCACGCCGGGCGAGACTGCCTCGGAGATCGCCGATAACCTGGAGCGGAGCGGCTTCATCCGGAGCGCGCTGCAGTTTCGGCTGGCCGCGCGAGAAGAGGGTGTCGATGGCCTATTCGAGGCAGGGGAGTACCAACTCTCCGCCAGTATGCGCCCCAGCGAGATTCGGCGGGCCCTCCTCAGCGGCAGGAACCGTCCGCTGCGCTTCACCATCCCGGAGGGCCATCGGCTGACTCAGATTGCCGACGCGTTCGACGAACTGCGCCCGGGAACAAGGGGGGAGTTCGTCAGCATCGCGTCCGCGGCCCGGTTCGCCCATCCGTTCTTGCGGGACCGCCCGTCCAGCGCGTCACTGGAGGGATACCTCTTTCCCGACACGTACGAGCTTGACCGCGAGGCGAGCCCGCTCCAGACCATCACGCGGATGCTCGATGCGTTCGGGGGCCGGGTGAGCGAGGACCTGATCCGCCGTGCGGGTGCCCGCGGCCTCAACATTCACCAGATGGTGACGCTAGCGTCGATTGTGGAGAGGGAAGCGCAACTCGCCTCGGAGCGAGAGACAATCGCGGGGGTCTTCCTGGCGCGCCTCAAGTTGGGGATGCCTCTGCAGGCGGACCCGACCGTCCAGTACGCGATCGCCTCGGGGATGGAGCGTCTGCCGGGCGGCTACTGGAAGCGCGAACTGAGCGCCGCCGATCTGGCGTTCGCGTCGCCGTACAACACGTACCAGGTCCGCGGGCTACCACCTGGGCCGATCGCGAGCCCGGGGGTCGCCTCAGTGGAGGCTGTCGTGACGGCACGTGACACGGATCTTCTCTACTTCGTGGCGCGACCGGACGGCTCGCACCTGTTCGCGCGCACCCTGGCCGAGCACAATGCGAATGTCGCGCGGACCCGGTCCGAGGGAAGGTAGGCGGGAGTGCACCTCGAGTCGCGCGTCGTGGGACTCATCGGCTATCCGCTGGGTCATTCCCTATCGCCTGTGTTTCAGCAGGCGGCGTTCGACTTCCATCGCCTGCCGCTTCGCTACGAACTCTGGCCCACGCCCGCCGCGGAACTGCCGGACGTGCTCGCACGCATCCGACGCGCGGACTGTCTCGGTGCGAATGTGACGATCCCGCACAAAGTGGCCGTCCTGGCGCATCTGGATGAGGTCGACCGGACCGCGGCCGAGATCGGCGCCGTCAACACCATCCACAATCAGGGCGGGCGTCTGAAGGGATACAACACGGACGCCTCGGGCTTCACCCGGGCGCTGGACGCGGCCGGATTCGCCGTCCGCAACTGTCGCGCGTTGGTGATCGGCGCCGGCGGCGCCGCTCGGGCGGTTGCGCTCGCGCTGGCGTGGCAAGAATGCGCCCGTCTGACCATCGCCGCCCGCCGCATCGAAGCGGCACGCGATCTGATGCGATCGATCGCCGCGTCAGGCCGAATCGAGGCCCGCGTCTGCGCGATCGACGAAGTGCGGGGGGACGATGACCTGATCGTGAACTGCACCTCGATGGGGATGAAGGGCGGCACCGCCCCGGACGCCTCGCCCCTGACAGACCATCAGATTCCGTCCGGGGCACTCGTGTACGACCTGGTTTACAACCCGCCGATCACACCGCTCCTGAGGATCGCCCGAACTCGCGGCGCCCGCGTCCTCGGTGGGCTACCGATGCTCGTTCATCAGGGTGCGGCGGCGTTCACGATCTGGACCGAACTGCCGGCACCCGTGCCTCTCATGCTGGCGAGAGCCGAGGAGGCCCTTCCCGCGTAGATCGTCTGTTCTATCGGACGGCCGCGGTCATATAATCGCCCGAGTGCCGCACGACTTCATCCGCGTTCGCGGCGCGCGAGAACATAACCTCAAGAGCGTCGACCTGGAGATCCCGCGCGATCGCCTCGTCGTGATCACCGGCCTGAGTGGCTCAGGGAAATCCTCGCTCGCATTCGACACGATCTATGCCGAGGGGCAGCGTCGTTATGTCGAGTCCTTGTCCGCCTATGCCAGGCAGTTCCTCGGGCAGATGGATAAGCCCGATGTCGACTACATCGAGGGGTTGTCGCCGGCGATCTCGATCGACCAGAAGGGGGTGTCTCACAACCCGCGTTCGACGGTAGGCACGGTCACGGAGATCTACGACCACATGCGGTTACTGTTCGCACGGGTCGGCACGCCGCACTGCCCGCGCTGCGGGCGAGAGATCAGTCAGCAGACCGTCCAGCAGATCGTGGACAAGATCCGTCAACTGCCTGAGGGAACCAGGATCATGGTGCTCGCGCCGATCATCAGCGATCGGAAAGGGGAGCACGAGCGGGTTTTCGAGGACGCGCGCCGCGCCGGTTACGTGCGCGTCCGGGTTGACGGCGAGATTCGCGACCTGAGCGAGGAGATCGCGCTCAAGAAGAACCTCAAGCACACGATCGAAATCGTTGTGGACCGCCTGATCGTGCGCGCGGGCGATAGTGCCGACGGACCAAACAACCGACTCGCTGAGTCCGTCGAGAGCGCGCTCAAACTCGGTGGCGGCGTCCTCAAGGTGCAGGTCCTTGAGGGTGAAGAGTTTCTGTTCTCCGAGCACTTCGCCTGCGTCTACTGCGGCGTGTCCATCGGAGAGATCGAGCCTCGCACGTTCTCCTTCAACAACCCCCACGGCGCCTGTTCGTCGTGCAGCGGACTCGGTACCGCGCTGGAGATCGACCCGGATCTGATCATCCCCGATCGCTCTCTCTCCATCGCGGAGGGGGCGATCCAGCCTCTGGCCCGGCCGAGTAACGCCAACAGCTACTACATGCGCCTGATCCAGGGGGTCGTGCGACGGTACGGCTTCTCGATGACTGTGCCCCTGTCCGAGTTGAGCGATCACCAGATCTCGGTGCTCCTCTACGGCTCGCGGGGCGAGAAGGTGACGATCGAGCATACGGATCGCGCGGGCAACCGGAGGACCGTCGAGACCTCGTACGAGGGCATCATCCCGAACATGGAGCGGCGCCACAAGGAGAGCGAGTCCGACTACGCGCGATCCGAGATCGAACGGTACATGTCCAGCCGCCCCTGCGCGGCGTGCCGGGGCGCACGATTGCGACCTGAGAGTCTGGCGGTCAAGATCGGCGGACGCTCCATCATCGACGTGACGCGCCTCTCGGTGCGGAGCGCGCTCGCGTGGTTCGACGAGATCGCCGGGCATTTCTCCGAGCGGCAAAGCACGATCGCTCGACAGATCCTGAAGGAGATCACCGCACGTCTCGGATTCCTCCTCGACGTCGGCCTGGATTACCTGACCCTGGACCGACAGTCGTCCACCCTGTCCGGTGGAGAGTCCCAGCGCATTCGATTGGCGACGCAGATCGGATCTTCCCTGATGGGTGTGCTGTACATCCTCGACGAGCCGAGCATCGGTCTCCACCAGCGCGACAACCATCGGCTGATCGAGACTCTCATTCGATTGAGGGACCTTGGGAACACAGTGCTCGTCGTGGAGCATGACGAAGACACGATGCGGGCGGCCGACTGGTTGATCGACATGGGTCCGGCCGCAGGGGAGCACGGAGGTCAGGTTGTCAACGAAGGGTCGCTGAAGGAATTCCTGGCCAAGGACTCACCCACGTCTCGGTATCTCACAGGGAAGGACGAGATCGCCGTTCCCACAACTCGGCGTGAGCCACGTCAGCCGCTCCCGATCCGGGCCGCCAATGGTGCCAGGTCCCTAGCCCTCAAGACGCGGCGATAGCCAGCGGCTGTGGGGGCTCTCAGGCTAAGCCGGTCCCGGGGGGTCA
>CAZHZF010000085.1:0-3359 GCA_964536925.1 uncultured Dehalococcoidales bacterium
TCGCCGATCTCCCCGCAGCAGCAGGGCGGAGTTGACCATGATCGCGACATCGGGCAGGCTCTGTGCCGCCGCGGCCCACACGGGGGGCAGAAGGCCCATCGCGGCCAGACCGATGCCGACGATGTTGTAGAGGGCGGCGAAGCCGAGGTTCTGCCGGATAGTGCGCGAAGCGCGCCGGCCGACGCGGATCGCCTCCGGGACCAACATCCAGTCATCCCGCATCAACGCGACATCGGCGGCCTCGATCGCGACATCGGTCCCCCGCGCGCCCATCGCCACGCCGACATCGGCCTGGGCGAGGGCCGGGGCATCGTTGATGCCATCGCCGACCATCATCACGATCGCTCCGCCGGCCTGGAGCTCCCGCACCGCGGCGATCTTCTCCTCGGGGAGCAGGCCAGCCCGATAGGCGAGGCCGAGTTCGGCGGCGACCGCCGCGGCAACCCGCTCGCCATCGCCCGTGAGGAGAAGGAGCCGCCGGATGCCCATGGTGCGGAGGTCCTTCAACGCGGCACGTACCTCGGGACGAACGACGTCGGCGACGGCGAGGAGCCCGGCGAGTTCGCCCTCGCGGGCGGCGAAGAAGACGCTGTGCCCCCGACGCTCCAGAGAATCAGCGCGCACCGCAGACTCCTGGTCGAAGGCAACGCCGCGCTCGGCGAGGAACGCCCGATTCCCGATCGCCCAGGTCGCTCCCTCGACCGAACCGACGATGCCCCGGCCGGCGATCGGCGTGAACGCATCCGGCTCCACCAGCGAGATCCCTCGCTCGACCGCGGCGGCGACGATCGCGCGGGCCACGGGGTGCTCGCTTCGCCCCTCCAGCGATGCGACCGAGCGCAGCAGATCTCCCGGATCCGCGCCGCCGCGGGGAACGATCTCCGTCAGCCGGGGCCGGCCAAGGGTGAGCGTTCCGGTCTTGTCCATCACGAGGGTATCGATGCGTGCGAGGCTCTCCAGCACTCGGCCACCCTTGATGAGGAAGCCGTGCCGTGCCGCCGCACCGACACTCGCCAGCACGACAACGGGCGTCGCCAGGACAATCGCGCATGAGCAGGCGACCACCAGCACCGCGACGGCATTGAGGACCTGGCCCGTCACGGCAAGGGTCGCCAGCGCGATCAGCAGGACCACCGGCAGGTAGGCGCTCGCGAAACGATCGGCGAAGCGCTGCACCGGCGCCTTCTGCGATTCCGCCTCCTCGACGAGGCGGATGATGCGCGCCATCGTCGTGTCGGCGCCGACGCGGGTCGCCTCGATCTTCAGGAAGCCGGCCTGCACGATCGTGGCCGCATGGACGGCATCTCCCGGGCCGCGCTCGGCCGGAATCGACTCGCCGGTGATCGACGCCTCGTCGACCGGGGCGTATCCCTCGCGGATGCGACCGTCGACCGGGATGCGCTCGCCGGGCCGAACGACGACCCAGTCGCCGACGGTGACTTCCGCGACCGGCCGCTCGATCTCACGGCCGTTCACGATCACGCGCGCGCGCGCCGGCTGCTGGGCGATGAGCGCCTGGATGGCGGCGCGGCCGCGCCGGACGGTCATGTCTTCCATCCAGCCCGCAAAGCGCATGAAGAAGACGATCATCGCCGCGGTCGTCCACTGCCCGATCGCGACGGCGGCGAGCGCGCCGACGGTCATCAGGGTATGGCTCGTCACCTCTCGACGGAGCGTCGCGCGGAAAACACCGCGGAGGATGGGGAATCCACCAACCAGGATCACGATGGCCGGGATCCACCACGGGAGTGCCTCGAGCGCCCGGTCGAGGATTCCCAGTTGCTCGGCGATGGCCGCGACCAGTACGACCAGGGTGAGCGCGCCGAGCGCGCCTCCACTGACCAGGGCACCGACCCTGGCGCGAGGAGCGGTCGGAGGCTCGTCGGCCGGTGTAGGCGCGGCCAGCACGCGATAGCCCGCGCGGGCGACGGCCGCGTCCATCCGAGCGCGGTCGACGCGGCCGGGGTCGTAGGTCACGGTCGCCCGTTCGGCGGAAAGAAGCACCCGCACGTCCCGGACCCCGGGCAACGCGCGCAGAGCGCGATCGACGTGGAGTGTGCACTCAGCGCAATCCATGCCCGCGATCGGGAGATCGACCGTTGTGGGTTCGTGGGTCATGGGCTTCAGCGCGAGCGCTCGTAGCGCGTGCAGGCGTAGACGTGCTCGGCGACGTCGGCCAGGATCTCCTCGGCACCGCGTAGGAGCGCTTCGATGCGCGCGTCCGCGATGCGGTAGGACACGAAGCGGCCCTCGGGACGACTCTGGACGAGGCCGCAATCGCGCAGGCAGGCCAGGTGCGTGGAGACGTTTGGCTGGGAGAGACCCGTGTGCGCGACGATCTCGGAGACAGTTCGTTCGCCCTCGCGCAGCGCCTCGAGGATCGCCAGTCGAGATCCATCGGCGAGACCGCGAAAGAGCTTGGCCTTGAGCGTGAGACCGAGGTCCGACGAGGTACGGTCGGATGGAGAAATCACCACATCATTATATATACATCAGTGGCGTCCTGCGGGAGGGGAGGTTGGGAACGTGCGTCGTCCCCGGCATCGGCGCCGTGGCACAGTGCGGGGTGGAGGTCCGCGATCCGGGACTCTCCGCGCGGGAGCGATCCTCAGGATATCGATGCCACGCTGATTCCTTCCGGATCGTGCTTTACGTCTCGGTTCGGGGAGACGCGCCACAATGAGTCGAATGGCGGGTGAGATCGGTCACTCGGGCGCCGATGGATCGGGCCATCGACGATGGGTCCCGGGCGCG
The DNA here is from genome assembly GCA_964536925.1 of uncultured Dehalococcoidales bacterium. Lineage (GTDB taxonomy): Bacteria > Chloroflexota > UBA6077 > FW602-bin22 > FW602-bin22 > VGOZ01. The sequence continues at coordinate 2,755 of CAZHZF010000085.1, forward strand.
GAGGTCCTCCTCCGCGGGATCGTCGGCAGGGTCGTCGACTCCGCGATGCCCTGCCGCGTGGTGTGTGACGACCCGGACCGCATCGCGCTCTACCTCTGTCCAGGCACCGTCCACCGAGCCCGCGGTGGGGCCCGTGGCGGGCCGAGTGGCCGTGTCCTTCTGCCGGATGGATGGGATGGCAGCTACGAAGTGCGGGTCTGGCGTACTCACCGGGTGCTGATCGTGTATCGGCCCGGTGACGCGCACTCGGTGGGGGTGTTCTGGCGCGAGCGCGAGGCCGCACCGGCGTTCTGGTATGTCAACCTGGAGGCGCCGTGGCGTCGGACCGCCCTCGGCTTCGATACCCGCGATCAGACGCTCGACATCGTCGCCGCGGCGGATTTGACCTCGTGGGCGTGGAAGGACGAGGACGAGTTCGCCTTCAAACAGGAGGTCGGCATGATCCCGCCCGATGAGGCGGCGGCGATCAGGGCCGAGGGCTGGCGCGCCATCGAACGGATCGAGCGGGGCGCCCCGCCCTACCGCGACGGCTGGGACCGATGGACGCCTGACCCGACGTGGACGGTGCCCGAACTCCCCGCGCACTGGGACGCACCGCCGACCCC
>CAZHZF010000085.1:3459-4598 GCA_964536925.1 uncultured Dehalococcoidales bacterium
TTCATCAACAGGCCGGTGACGTACATCACGAGCATGCCCGCGGCGATGCCGCTGAAGGCGACGAACGGCGCGGGGTCGCGGGCCTCGTCCCGGCGGATCAGGCGGAAGATCTCCACGGCCACCTGGAACACCGCCCCGGCGCCGATGCCGAGGAAGAGCGCCGCCAGCGGCGCGGAGAAAGTGAACCCGCCGATCCAGGTCCCCACGATCGCCGGGGCGCCGGCCAGCAGACCCATCGCGCTCAGCCGCTGCCACGATGGCCGATCGCGCGCGATCGGGGCGACCACGCCCAGGCCTTCGGTGATGTTCTGGACGATGAAGCCGATGACCAGGAACGCCCCCAGCGCGACCTCGCCCAGCGCGTAGGCGGTGCCGATCGCCAGCCCCTCGGCCATGTTGTGCAGGCCGATCCCCAGCGCGATGGTCCAGGCGACGGAGAGCCGCAGGTCGCGATCGCTCCGGGTCACCGCGCTCTGGCGGCGGCTGAACGCCTCGAGGAGCAGGAAGGTGAGGACGATGCCCAGGCCGATGAGGGCGATGCCCTGGAACGGGCTGGCGACGTGCGCCGCGACCTCGAACGCCTCGTTCGTCGCGTCCACGCCCAGGAAGAGGAGCAGACCGGCGGTGATGCCCATCAGGAGCGTGAAGGCGCGCCGCCCCAGCGCACGCAACGCCGGGTACCACAGCAGGCCGAGGAAGACGGGGATGACGCCGACGTACACACCGATGAGCGTGAAGGAGAGGAGCAGATCGCCCGTGGGGGTGGGGGTCACGAAGGCGACGGGGATCTCGTGGTCGATGACGATCGCGTCGGCGGTGACGATGCGGACCTCGTACGGCTCGGCCTCGACCCAGCCATAGGGAATGTTGATCACCGCCCGGTCGAGCCGCGCCAGGGTGGGTTTCGGGTCGACCATTGCCGGCCAGACGGCGTCGTTGACCATGACCTGGGCGATGGTCAGTTCCTCGGGTCCCACGTTCTGGACGTAGAGGTGGAAGCCCTCCTCGGTGATGACCGTGCGATCGATCGAGAGGACGTTGATCGGCGCCGGAGCTTCGAGGCTGATGCCCGCGTTGGTCGAGGTGAAGAGCGCGATGACGAGGCCGAGGAGGATGAGGGGCAGGATCAGCAGCCCCGC
>CAZHZF010000085.1:4698-9438 GCA_964536925.1 uncultured Dehalococcoidales bacterium
CCTCCCTCTCTACGAGACGACGGTGACGGTACCGGTCATCCCGGCGGGGGCGTGGCCGGGGATGGTGCAGGCGTAGCCAAACGTGCCGCTCGCCTTGAAGGAGAGGGTCACGGTGGTCCGCTCGCCGGGCTTCAGAGTCTCGGGCAGCGCCGCGTCGGTGGCGTGGGGATCGAGTTTCAGGTTGTGGTCGACCCGGCCGTTGTTGACGATCGTGACGGCGACCGGCTGGCCCGCCCGGACCTGGGCCAGGCCAGAGGTGATCTTGAAGTCGCTGAGGGTGATCGTCGCGTTGCTCGCTGCGTCATTGCCGCAGCCGGCCACCAGGAGAGGCAGCCCCAGGAGGGCCGCGACGATCAGGGCGCGGGCGTTTCGTCTCATCGATGTGCTCCTCATGGCTGGACGTCGAACATGCCGGTCCAGCCGAGTTCGGCGAATTCGGTCTTGTGGGCGTGGAACAGGAACTTGCCGGGGTGGCGATAGGTGAACTCGAGGATCCCCCGCTGTCCCTGCCCCTGCACGATGGTGTCGGTGAACTCGAGCGGGGTCAGGCTCGTCCCGGTGGGGTAGTAGTTGAAGAAGTTCGCGTGGAGGTGGAACGAGTTGATCTGATCGAACTCGAGGATATTGACCAGGTAGACCCGGATCTTCTCGCCCACACGGATGGGGATGGGGTTGTTCTGGTAGAAGAAGACCGGGCCGTTGACGGCGTAGAGCTCGTTCTCGCCGTTGAAGTCGATATCCCAGCCGTGCTGGACCATGACGAGCTCGCGATCGACCTTCGGGCGGCCCTGCTTCGGATCGACGATGAAGGCGCCGTAGAGCCCCTTGGCGATGTGCTTGGCGAGCGGCATGGTGTGGCAGTGGTAGAGGTGGAGGCCGAACGGCTCGGCATCGAACTCGTAGACGAACGACTCGCCCGGTGCGATGTTCTCGAAGACACCATCCATGTTCGCGGCGTGGATGCCATGGAAGTGGATGGTGTGGGCGTGATCGGACCCGTTGGTGAAGTGGATGCGCAGGAGGTCGCCCTCGGTGGCGCGCAGCGTTGGCCCGGGGATCTGCCCGTTGAACGACCAGCCGGGAAAGATGATCCCGGGGGCGACCTCGAACTCCTTGTTGAACGAGACGATCTCGTACTCGCGCAGCGTGCGCCCATCGGGCAGGCGAGAGACCTTGCCGTAGTCGAACGCGGTGAGGAAGGTCATCGGGTCGAACCCGTCGAGCGCGCCCAGTTTCCCGGCGATGGCCTCGGGGAGGACGGTCATGTGCTCGGCGTGTTCGCCGGCGAGCGGCACCGTCAGCGTGTGGTGCTGCATGGCGAGCGGCTCGCCGGACATGGCCGGGCGCACCGGCCCGATAGGGCCGACGCAGGCGGTGAGGAGCGCGCTGGCCGAGGCGGCCAGGCCGGCCACGCCGGTGCGGACGATGCCCCGACGCGAGACGGGACGGTTGCCCGCCCGCGAGAGCGCGTTGGCCAGACTGCGAAGAAGCGTCACGCGCGACCCCCCTCCCGGAGATCTCCCAGTGACGGAAGATGTTTCTTAGGTATGGATAAATCTAGGCTCCGCGCCGGTGGTTGTCAAGTGGTGCAGCGGACTAAGTTCCCGGGGTCGGCAGTCCTTCCCGGGACCGGGTTCGCGAGGAGTCGTTCAGGACCGCCGGCGTCTCGCCCGCGCCATCCTCGGCGGCTAACAGCGTCGCGGTAGCAGACGACCGTCGCTCGCGGCGGCGGGAGAGGGTGGAGCGAAGCGGAGGGTGCGGGTTCGCCCTCCGGACCGCGGGCGTCTCGCCTGCCTCATCCTCGGTTGCGAAACAGCATCGCGGTAGCAGACTAACCCTCGCCCGCGGCGGCTGGAGAGGGTGGAGCGAAGCGGAGGGTGAGGGTTCGCCCTGCGGACCGCAGGCGTCCGCCCGTCCCATCCTCGGTGACAAGAACAGCGTCGCGGCGGCAGACAACCCTCGCCAGCGGCGGGCGTGTGTGGAGCGATGCGGAGGGTGAGGGTTCACCCTCCGGACCGCGGGCGTCTCGCCCGCCCTCGCCCTCACCCGGCTGCGATGGCAGCGGCACCGCCCTCACCCGCACCCTCTCCCACGGGGAGAGGGACACGAGGTCAGCCGCGACCGGTCACGCATCCAGACAACCGCGGCGATGGCGCCGACAACCCTCGCCCGCGGCGGCGGGAGAGGGTGGAGCGAAGCGGAGGGTGAGGGTTCGCCGTTCGGGACCGCGGGCGTCCCGCCCGCCCCCACCGCGACCGCCACGAGCGCTCGGCCGTCCCAACTCTCACCCGGACGGCCTGCGTCGGCTAGCCTATGAGGTGATGACCCACCCACACGCGCACGTTCACGGGGGATACGGGCACCATCATCACCCGCACGGACCCGGCCAGCCGCGCGACGGGGCGATGCGCGCCAGGGTCCTGCGCCGTCCGCTGTGGGTCGCACTGTCGATCGGGACGGTGTTCCTCGTCATCGAGGTGGTGGGCGCGCTGCTCACCGGCAGCCTGGCGCTGCTGGCCGATGCCGGGCACATGCTCGCCGACGTGGGCGCGATCGGGTTGGGCCTGTTCGCGTTCTGGATCTCCGGCCGACCGGCGACGCCCGAGCGGACGTTCGGCTATCTGCGGGTGGAGATTCTGGCCGCGGCGCTGAACGCGGCGTCGCTCGTGGCCATCTCCGTATTGATCTTCTGGGAAGCAGGCGAGCGGTTCGCGGATCCGCCGCCGGTGGCGACGGACGGGATGATCGCCGTGGCGGTGGCGGGACTCCTGGCCAACCTTGCGATGGCGTGGGTGCTGGGTCACTCCCATGGTGAAAACCTCAACCTGCGCGGCGCGTTCCTCCACGTGCTGGGCGACCTGCTCGGATCGGTGGGCGTGCTCGCGGCGGCGCTGATGATCCTGCTGACCGGCTGGCTAGTGGCGGACCCGGTGGCCAGCGTGGCGATCGGCATGGTCACGTTGTGGAGCGGGTGGCGTCTGCTCCGCGAGGCGGTGGATGTGCTGCTGGAAGCGACGCCGCGCTCGCTGGACACCGGGGCGATCGGCCGGGCGCTGCGGGGCCTGGAGGGCGTGAACGGCGTCCACGACCTCCACGTCTGGACGGTGACCTCCGGCTTCCTCGCCCTGAGCGCGCACCTGACGACCGCGACCGCGGAAGATCACCACGACCTGCTCCACCGCGCGAGCGACCTGCTGCGTGAGCGGTTCGGCATCACCCACGCGACGCTGCAGATCGAGGCACCGCACGATGTGGACGAGGCGTGCTGCATCGGGCCGATCTGCGCGCCGGGGATTGTGGGAGTATCGACTCAGTTGCGGGGGTCTGGGGGCGCGGGGCAGATCTGATTCCCGGCCGCGAATCGGCGACGGGCGGCAGACGCGCCTCGCCCACCCGCGGGGATAGCGGCTCAGGACCGCGGCGTCTCGCCCGCCTCCATCTGACAGGCAGGAATCGCGGCCGGAGATTGCGCCTCGCCTACAGACCGCTCTCCAGCGTCAGGCGCGCATCCTCGCCCACGCGGACCTTGTTGGCCGCGAACGCCCCCGTCGCGTTGACCTGGCTCTGCAACCAGATCGTGCCGAACGGGGCGATGATGTTGGCCCGTACGGTCGAGCGGCTGCCGATCCGCACCGCGACCGCGCCGACCTCCTCATCCCGCTCCGCGCGGGAATCACCGCGGCCTCGGCCGCGATCGTCGAGGCCGGTCACGTGGATCGTCAGATCGCGCGCGGTCAACCCAGGGAGCCAGGGGTACGGTCCGATCGTCGCGCTCCCGTCGATATCCACCTCATTGGCGACGCGGATCTCGGTGGCGGCGCGGACGTAGAGGGCGCCGCCCTGGCGCACGTCCAGCGTCGCGATGTCGTACCGGCCGCCGGTGAGGACGAGCGTGGCGTTCGAGCCGACCCGCACGACACCGTATGACCCGGGGCCGAGAACGCGCTGGCCCCGCGGACGAACGTCGACCAGAGCCGTGCCGGGCGTGCCGGAGTTCGCGGTGGGCGTGACGAGGAAGGGCAGTTCCAGGTCGCCGGTGACGGTGCCGAGGATCGTGCCGCGCCCGAGAATTTCGTTCGCGTAGACCTCGCGCACACGCGCCCCACTCGTCAGGCGCACCGTGTCACCCACGACGTCGGAGCCGACGGCGATGATCTCGACGCCCTGGCCGATCCGGACCTCAGCCTGGCGATCGGCGCGACGCTGGCGGTCCGGCAATTCGCCGAAGGCGCCTACGCTGCCGGACGCGACAGTGGCGCCCTGGCGGAGCCACACGAACTCGTCGCCGAGGACGACGAACTGGCTGGCGTTGAAGCGCGGTGTGGGCGTCGCGGTGAAGGTCGGCGTGAAGGTGACCGTGGCAGTGACCGTAAAGGTCGCGGTGGGGGTGTTCGTGGCGGTCCACGTCACGGTCGCGGTCGAGGTGTCGGTCGGCGTCCACGTGGGCGTGCTCGTCGGGGTCTCGGTTGGAGTCTCGGTGGGCGTTTCTGTTGGCGTCCACGTCGCCGTGTTCGTCGGGGTGTAGGTCGGTGTTGGCGTCGATGTGAAGGTCGACGTCGGCGTGTCCGTGGGCGTCGATGTCGGCGTGTCGGTCGATGTTGGCGTCGATGTGAGGGTCGAGGTCGGTGTGTTCGTGGGCGTGGCGGTTGGCGTTGGTGATGGTGATGGGGTGTCCGTCATCGTTGGGGTGGGAGTCCAGGTCGGTGTATTCGTGGGTGTGTGGCTCGGAGTCGCTGTCGC
>CAZHZF010000086.1:0-9237 GCA_964536925.1 uncultured Dehalococcoidales bacterium
CTGCGCCGGCGTGCCGTCGGACTTCGATCGGCTGGCGCGTCGCCTGCTCGGTGAAGCCGTCGCGCTCGTGCTCGGGGGCGGCGGCGCGCGCGGGTTCGTCCACGTCGGCGTCGTCCGCGCGCTGCGCGAAGCCGGCGTGCCGATCGGGATGGTCGGCGGCACCAGCATGGGCGCGCTCATCGCCGCCGAGGTGGCGCTGGAACACGACGACGCGACCATGGCGACGCGCCTTCGTCGCTTCCTGGTCGAGCGGGGACCGCCGCGCAACTACACCCTTCCGCTCGTCGCGCTCACGACCGGGGCGGGCCTCGGGCGCGCCCTACGGGCCGCGTGCGGCGATGTCGCCATCGAAGACCTGTGGGTGCCGTTCTTCGCCGTCTCGGCCGATCTCACGACGAGCCAGGTCGTGGTGCACGACCGCGGCCCCCTCTGGCGGGCGTTGCGCGGCAGCAATTCGCTGCCGGGCGTGACGCCGCCCCTCATCGACCGACGCCATCTCCTCGTCGATGGCGGAGTCCTGAACAACCTGCCGGCCGATGTCGTGCCCGGGCTTTACCGGCGTGCCCGCATCATCGCCGTCGATCCCAACCCGGCGCGCGGGCCAGAGGCGGAGGTCGACGACCTCGATGCGCTGACCGCGCGTCAGGTGCTCTGGCAGCGGTTCACGCCGTTCGGGCGGCGGGTCCATTACCCGGGCATCGGCGAGATCCTGGCGCGGGTGACACTCCTCGGCAGTGTCCACCAGGCGGCGCGCGTGGCGGAGAGCGTCGACCTCTATCTGCACCCCTCCACGGACGGGATCCGTGCCCACGAATACAGCGCCTTCGACCGGGCCGTCGAGATCGGCTACCGCGCCACGATCGAAGCCCTGGAGAAGAATCCCACCTTCGCGGCGATCCGATGAACGCGGGGAACCCGGCGACCATCGTCGATTGGCTGGTGGCCCATGCGGCGCGGCCGCCAGAGCACGCGGCGCTCATCTTCCTGGCCGATGGCGAGACGGAGGATGCCCGGTGGAGTTACGGCGATCTGGATCGTCGGGCTCGCGGTGTGGCCGGTCTCCTCGCCGCGTACGGAATCGCGCCCGGCGACCGGGTGCTGCTGCCCTTCCCCGCGGGGTTGGATTTCGCGGCCGCCTTCTTCGGGTGCCTCTACGCCGGCGCGGTCGCCGTTCCGGTCCCGGCGCCCCACCCTCGGCGCCTCGACGCCGAACAATCGCGCACGCTCGCGGTCGCGCGCGATTGCGGGGCACGCCTGGTACTCACCGTCGGACACCTCGCGCCGAGCCTCGCGCGGATACTCTCCGCAGACCAGGCGACCGCCGGTCTCCCCTGCGTACCTGTCGATGGCGCTACGGACGCGCCGCCCTGGACCGGTCCGCCCCGCGCGCGGCCCCAGGATCTGGCGTTCCTGCAGTACACCTCGGGCTCGACGGCACTGCCGAAGGGCGTGATGGTGAGTCACGCCAACCTCATCGCCAATAGCGAGATGATCCGCCGGATCTGCGCTCACACCGCCGCGACAACCGTGGTCACCTGGCTCCCCATGTACCACGACATGGGGCTCATCGGGACGATGGTGCATCCACTGCACCTCGGCGCGACCTCGATTCAGATGCCGCCGATCGCCTTCTTGCAGCGGCCGGTGCGCTGGCTGCGCGCGATCGCGCGCTACCGCGGGAGAACCACCACCGCGCCGAACTTCGCCTACGACTGGTGCGTGCGGCAGATCGAGCCCGGCGCGGAGGACGATATCGATCTCAGTTGCTGGACCATCGCGTTCAACGGCGGCGAACCCGTCCGCGCGGGCACGCTGGAGGCCTTCGCCACCAGGTTTGCCCCGTGCGGCATACGCGCGGAGGCGCTTTGCCCCACCTACGGCCTCGCCGAGACGACGCTGCTGGCCACCGCGGATACGCCCGGGGTGAGACCAACGGTGCGCCGCCTGGATGGCCCGGCGCTCGATCGAGGCGACGTCATCGATGTCGCTCACGATGCGTCCGATGCCCGCGAGATCGTCAGTTGTGGCCCGGCCGCCTCCGGTCGGCGTGTCGCGATCGTCGATCTGGTGGATGGTGCCGAGGTCGCGGCGGGCCGCGTCGGCGAGATCTGGCTGGCGGGCGCCGATATCGCGCGCGGCTACTGGAACCGCCCGGAAGAGTCAGCGGCGACCTTCGGCGCGCGGCTGCCTTCGGGCGAAGGGCCGTTCCTGCGGACCGGAGACCTGGGGTTCGTCGACGCGGGGCTCCTGTACGTGACCGGGCGACTGAAGGATCTGATCATCGTCGGCGGCCAGAACTACTACCCGCAGGACCTGGAACTCAGTGTCGAGGGGGCTCACCCGGCGGTGCGCCTCGCCGGTGCCGCCGCGTTCGCGGTCGAGGTCGACGCCGAGGAGCGGCCGGTCGCGGTCGTCGAGGTGCGGCGCGATCTGGGGGGTGCGCCGCCCGAACAGATCGTCGAGGCGATCACCGGATCCATCGTGCGGCGTCACGGCCTGCCACTGCACGATGTGGTGTTGGTGCGCGCCGGCGGCGTTCCGAGGACGTCGAGCGGCAAGGTCCGCCGTTCCGCCTGCCGGGACCTCTACCGCTCGGGTGCGTTGCCGACGGTCTTCCGGATGCGCGCCTGACCCCTGCGCGGCCCATCCACCGCCGCGCACCTCGCCCGTCAGGCGGTGGTGAGGGCGATCGGGCGCGGTCGGGGGCTCGCGATCACGATCAGCCCCGCCAGGCAGTACGCCCCGGCAGTGAGCCAGAAGGCGAACTGGTAGTCGCCGAGGGCATCGTAGAGGAGGCCTGCCGCCCAGGGGCCGAGCGCCGACGCCACGGCGATCGGGATCCCCTGAACGGCAGTGATCGATGCGAATGCCCGCCGCCCGAAGTGATCCGCCATCAGCGAGGCGCGGAGCGGCAGCCGGGTGCCATACGCCAGCCCGTAGATCGCAACGAACACCCAGAGCCAGACCTCGGTCGTGGCGCGGATGAGCACGGCCACGCCGAGCGCCTGCACGCACAGGCAACTGCCGAGCAGCAGTCGGGGGCCGAGCCGATCGCTCAGCGCGGGCAGGATGAAGCGTCCAGGCAGGCTGACCAGAGCGATCAATCCCACAAGCGACGCGGCCAGGATCGGATCGAATCCACCGTCGATGATGAATGCGATCCCGTGCGCGCCGAGGACCATCACGGCCAGTTGATCGAGCGAGCCGGCGACGGTCAGCGCCCAGAACGCGGGATACCGCAATGCCGCGCGGAGCGGAAGCCCCGCGGCCGGGCTCTGCGCCTCCCGCGGCGCATCCGGCGGATCGCCATCCGGTCGCAGGCCGAGATCCTCGGGGTGGCGCCGGACGAGCAGCGCGTGCAGGGGCAAGGCGACGGCGAACTGCAGCGTCGCCAGAGCGGTCACGGTCCCACGCCAGCCCAGTTGGGGCACGAGCCAGCCGGCCAGCGGCACGACCACGATCGAGCCCAATCCGCCCAGGAGCGTGAGCGCGGCGTAGGCGGCGCCTCGCTTGCGCTGAAACCAGTGGGCGACCACGGCCATCGACACCGGGTAGAACGTCATCGCCATCGATAGCCCGATGGCACCGCCCCACACCAGGTTGAGTTGCCAGACCTCCTGGACCGTCGCGGCGCCGAGCAGCGCCGCGCCGCCCACGATCGATCCGATCGCCATGATCGCGCGTGCCCCGAACCGATCCACAAGCCGTCCCACCGGAACACCGAACAGCCCGGCCAGGACGAGGCTCAACCCGTACGCCCCTGCGATCGCCCCGCGCGACCAGCCAAGTTCCTCACTCATCGGGACGATCAGGACCCCGAACAGGTAAACCGTCGTGCCGTACGAGACGATCGAGGTCACGCCGAGAGCGCCGGTGAGGATCCATCCGTAGTAGACGCGCCTCATCGCACCTCCGACCGCGGCGGGGAGAGGCGGACGAACACCGCGCCGGCGATCGCCGCCAGGGCGAGACCGATGCCGATCGCGAGGAGCGCGTTCTCGAAGAAGAGCGCCCCGACGGAGACCGCCACGTACGTGGCGGGCAGGCCGCCGAAGAAGCTGATGAGGAGGAACGGCACGTACCGCATCGTCGTCAGGCCGGCGGCGTAACTGATCCAGTCGGTGAGGCCCGGCATCAGCAGCCGTCCGAGCAGCAGGGCCCGCCAACTGCCGACGCGTGCGTACGCGCGATCGACCGCGGCCGCGGCGCCCACGCCGAACACGCGCGCCAGGAGCGTCCGTCCGTAGCGGCGGGAGAGCGCGAACGCCACGGAGCCACCGATCGTGTCGCCGGCGACGAGGTACAGCGTTCCTGGTACCTGCCCGAAGAGCGGGCCGGCGACCAGGTAGAGGGGCGAGCCACTGAGCGGCGCGAGCACGATCGTGGCGACCTTCAGCAGTACGAAGAGGAGCGGCGCGGCCGGGCCTGCCTCCTCCATCGCGCGCCGGGCCGCCTCGGGCCCGTAGTGGCTGATCGCGATGTAACCCAGCCCGGCCAGGAGCAACGTCAGCGCCCCGTTGGCGAGGGGACCAAGCCACCGCCGCCAACCCGCGTCGCTCACCGGCGTGCGCCACCCGGCGGGGCCGCGTCGGCCGGAGATCTGTCCGCTAGAGAGCCCGGCCCCGGCAGCCGTGCCTCGATCCGCGCCGCCAGGGTGGCGAGATGCGGCGGCCGCAGCATCGTATCGTGCCGACCGTCCGCGATCGCGACGTCGAGGCGCGGCGCGACCGCGCGCCACCGCTCGACGGAGTAGGTGAACCGGGCGGACACCTCACGGGCGACGAACAGCGTCACGGGGCCATCGTACGGTGGGGGACGATAGTCGGCCGCGGCGGTCACCTGGGCACGGAGTCCCTCGTCGGCGACGATCGCCTCACCGCGCTCTCCCGCGACGGCTCGGGCGAGGCGGCGCCCCACGTCGCGCTGGAGCAGGCGATGCGCCACCGCGAACTGCCGCCCCAGGACCGGGAAGAACGTGTCGAGGAGGCCGACGAAGGCAACCGTGGCGCCGTCGGCGGCAAGGGCGCGGGCAGCCTCGTACGCGGCCAGGCCGCCCAGGGAGATCCCGGCCACGGCGTACGGCCCCTCCGCCTGCACGGAACGGATCGCCCGCGCGTACCACGCGCCCAGGTACGGCACGCTCCGCACCGCCCGCGGCGGCAACAGGAGGTGGAGCGGTCGCGCCGCGGCGAGATGCGTGCTCAGTTCGCGCAGGGCGATGAGGTCGCCGTACCCCGCCGTGGCGACGAAAAGCGGTGTCAGGTCGCCGCCCACCCGCACGGGCAGGAGCGCGGCCTCCTCCCCGGGCGATTCCGCGCGCAGGGCCCGCGCGATGCCCTCGGCGGTGGGTGCGCGCATCAGGTCGGCGACGGAGAGCCGGCCGCCGCCGCGCTGCTCGATCCGCGCGAGCAATCGGAGCGCGAGCAGGGAGTGACCCCCGGCGTCGAAGAAGCTCTCGTCGGCCGCGCTCGGTTCTGTCCCCAGAAGCGCGGTCCAGGCCTCGGCGACCAGCCGTTCCCCGCGATCGGCTGGCTCCCAGCGATCGCTGCGCGCGGCAGTCGCGGGCGGCGGCACCACCAGCGCGCGTCGGTCGATCTTCCCGCTCGGCGTACGGGGCAGTTCGGGAAGCAGGGTGTAGGTCCCGGGCACCATCACCTCGGGCAGCCAGCGGCGGGCGTGTGCGCGCAGCGACGCGGGATCGGGCGCCGTGCCGTTCGCCGGCGTGAGGAAAGCGGCGAGCCGCCCATCGTCGACCACCACGGCCGCCTCGCGGACGGCCGGGTGGTGGCCGAGGGTCGCTTCCACCTCGCCGAGTTCGATCCGATTGCCGCGGAGCTTGATCTGCTGGTCGATGCGTCCGCGGAACTCCAGGGTACCGTCGGCACGCCACCGAGCCAGATCGCCGGTCCGATACAGGCTCGCCCCCGGTGCGAACGGGCTCGCGACGTACCGCTCGGCGGTCAGGTCCGGTCTCCGCCAGTAGCCACGCCCGACCGGTACCCCTCCCACATACAGTTCGCCGACCACGCCGATGGGCGCCGGCTCCATCGCTTCGTCGAGGACATACAGCTCCGCGTTCGCAATCGGGCGCCCCAGGGGGACCTTCGGGCCGCGATCGCCCGGACGGCAGCGCCAGACCGAGACGCCGATCGATGTCTCGGCCGGACCATACGACTGGTAGAGCGCCGTGCCGCTGAGTATCAGCCGCTCGAAGAACCGCGCCTGGAGGTCGGCGGTCAGCTCCTCGCCTCCGGACACGACCAGGCGAAGCGGCGACGGCGCCTCCAGTTCCTCCACGAGCAGGCGCAGCATCGACGGCACGCTGTAGGCACAGGTGATGCGCTCGCGCTGGATGATCGCCGCCAGATAGGCCGGGTCGCGATGTCCGCCGGGACGGGCCAGGACCAGCCGTGCACCCGTCGCCAGCGCCCAGAAGATCTCCCGGGTCGCCGCGTCGAACGCCAGCGGCGTCGCCTGCAGGATGCGATCGTCCGGCTTCAGTCCGTACGCGGTGCGGCCCCAGAGGATCAGGTTGCGCAGTCCGGCATGGGTGTTCATCGCGCCCTTGGGCAGCCCGGTCGACCCGGAGGTGTAGGGCACGAACGCCAGATCGTTCCCCGCGATCTCCACCACCGGGGCCGTGGGCGGATGCGCCGCGGCGACCGACCAGTCCGCGTCGACCCGCAGGACCTCGACGCCCTCCAGCCGGCTCTCCGCGAACAGCGAGCCGTGCCTTGCCAGCGTCAGGAGCACCCGCGCGCCCGCATCCTCGGCCGTGTGGCGGAGACGGTCGGGCGGGTATTCGGGATCGAGCGGCACGTACGCCCCGCCGCTCTTGAGCACCGCGAGCAGGGCGACGACCAGTTCGATCGAGCGCTCCATGCACACGCCTACAAGCACGTCGCGACCGACCCCCCGCGCGCGCAGGTGGTGGGCAAGCCGGTTCGCGCGGCCATCGAGTTCGGCGTAGCTCCACGCGCCATCCTCGGCCTGAACCGCGACCGCCTCGGGCGTCTCAGCAGCCCGTCGGGCGACCTCGTCGTGGACCCAGCCGGCCGGGCCGAGGTCCACCTCCGGTCCGCGCGACCAGGCCAGCAGCCGTGCGCGCTCGGCCGGACCGACCAGCGCCAGATCGCACAGGCGTGCGTCGGGGTTGGCGGTGACGGCGTCGAGCAGGGCGCGGAGGTGGGTGATGAGCCGTCGCGCGGTCGCGCGATCGAACAGGTCGGCATCGTACCGCAGTGAGCCCAGAAGCGCGCCCTCGTGGTCGGCCATCTCGAGCGCCAGGTCCGTCCGCGCACCGGTCGCGGGGACAGGCACCGATTCGACGGTCAGATCGCCGAGCCGCCAGGACACGCCGGATGCCCCGATGGCGAGGGCACCCGTTGGCCCCGGCCAGGTCCCCTCGATCTCCTGATACGCGAGCGTGACCTGGTAGAACGGCGTTCGCGACGAGTCCCGCTCGGGCCGTACCCGCTCGACGAGCCGCGAGAAGGGGTAGTCCTGGTGTGCCAGCGCCCCGAGCACGCCGCTCCGCACGGTGGCCAGGTAGTCGCGGAAGGAGAGGTGCGGCGCGAGCCGGGCGCGCAGGGGCAGCGGATTCACGAGGTAGCCAACGAGGTTCGGGAAGTCGGCGCGCAGTCTCCCCGCCGCGGGCGCGGCCACCACGAGGTCCTTCTGCCCCGAATAGCGGAACAGCAGCACCTGAAACGCGGCCAGCAGCGTGGCGAAGGGCGTGGCGCCCTCTTGCCGCGCGAGATGCTTCAGACGGCCCGTGAGGGCCCGACCGAGGCGGAACCGCACCTGCCCGGCGCGGCCCGTTCGGCGCGCGGGGCGCGGCCGATCGGTGGGCAGGTCGAGTGTCGGCGGAGCACTGGCCAGGTGGTCCATCCAGTACGTGAGCTGTGTCTCTCCGAGAGGCCCCTCGACGCGTTCTCGATACGCCCGCAGGTAGTCCGCCAGTCGGGGCGCCGCCGTCAACGGGAATGCAAGGCCCGCGCAGGCAGCCGTGTAGATCTCCCCGAGTTCACGCAGGAGTACCCCGAACGACCAGAGGTCGATCGCGATGTGATGACCCACGAGGACGAGGATGTGTTCGCGGCGGTCGGCTTCCAGCAGGGTCGCCCGCAGCAGCGGCGCGACACTCAGATCGAACGGACGCGCCGCTACCTCGGCGATGCGCGCCTCCAGAGCACCCACCAGGGGTTCACGTGCGAAGGGCAGTTCCGCGCGCGGCGTCACCACCAGGGCGGGCATGGCGTCGTGTGGCGCGACGCGGGCGCGCAGCGCGTCGTGCCGGTCGACGAGCGTCTGGAGCGATCGCCGCAGGGCATCGACATCGAGGTGGCCGCGCAGTCGCAGCGCGACCGTCAGGTTGTAGGCCGGGCTGGCGGGGGCGCGCCGATGTTCGAACCAGAGGGCCTCCTGCCCGTGCGAGGGGCGCAGGGGCGCTTCCGCATCGGCACCCGCGGCCACGACCTCACCGGGGGCGTCGATCGCCGTGCCGTTCCCGTTCGACGAGGATGGTCCATCGAGGAGCCGGATCACGTCGGCCACCGTCGCCTCGCCGAGCAACTCCGCGACATCGAGCCGCACGCCGAACCGGCGCTCCAGGCGGTCGATCAGGCCGATCGCGGGAAGCGAAGCGAGGCCGAGTTCGACCACGGGCACGTCGGTGGGCAGGTCCGCCTCGCGAACGCCGAGCGCCCGGGCGATCGTTCGCCGCACCTCGCGCGGTCGGTCCTCCGCGCTGGCCACATGGCCCGCTCCCATGGCATCCGGCGACGGTGACCTGCGCAGTGGTTCACACCCTTGGGCGAGGATGGGATCGACCTTATTGTCTCGGGCACCCATGGCGCGCGCAACGCGAGCAGCCCGGGGATGACACCGCCCGTCATGGTGCGCGGGCCAGCGTCGGCCGTTCGCGGCCCGAGGATGGTCGGGCGACCTCGTGTCCTCCCCCCCGCGGGAGTGGTGCGGGTGAGGGGCGTCAGGAACGCGGGGCGATTCGTGGCCGTCGAGTCGCTGGGCTGCGATCGTTCGAGCGACCTGGGGAGGCGGGCGAGACGCCCGCGGTCCCGGACAGCGGCTCCCACCATGCCGCGAAGAGGGGTGATAGGAATCCGTGGTGCGCGGGCCAGCCGCGCCCGTTCGCGGCCCGAACATCGTTGGGCGACCTCGTGTCCCTCTCCCCGTGGGAGAGGGTGCGGGTGAGGGGCGTCCGGCACGCGGGGCGAT
>CAZHZF010000087.1:0-8919 GCA_964536925.1 uncultured Dehalococcoidales bacterium
AAACGCCAGCGCGTCCCATCGTGGGGAAACCGCGACCAACCGCGACCGATTCGTGGCCGGAAACAGAACAGTCCGCGTTCGACCGGTTCGGGTTCGAGGCGTCCGTACTTGGCTTTCCAGCGGGCGACGATCTCACCTCCGGTCGCGACATCCGTGTAGGTCTCCGTGACCTCGCCTTCGAGGATGACGACGTCCGTGCCGCTCTCGAGGTGGATCACCGCGCGCGGATCGTTCGCGAGGTTGCGTGCCCAGCGTGCGGTGGGGATGCCGTCGAAGTAGAGAGCGCAGGCGATCCAAACACCCCACACCGGCGTCACGTGCGGACGCCCCGCCGGGGTAGTCGTGCAGAGCCAGTAGGCCTCCGCCAGGCGGAGCTGGCGATCGACCGCGTCCCAGTCGAGGAGATCCTCTCCGCCGGACTGGCCGTACCCGGCAGGAAACGGCAGTCGCTCTTCGCGCGGGCGCACGCTCATCCCCATGGAAATAGGCCACCTCCGGCGGTGCAACGACCCCACGGTGCGCCGACTATAGGACCCGTGGAAACGCCCGCCGGTTCACCGGGAATCCCACGGCGCGAGAAGGTCTCGCTCGCGCGTTCGTAAGCGACCGGTAAGAACCCCCTTCCTATACTCGCCGCCGTGGGCGGAGCCGATCGCGGTCGATGGATACCGCGTGGCAGGACGACGGTCGCTCGGCGGAACCTCATCGCTGCACTTGCACTCGGGTTCGTCATGGGCTGTGCCGCGCCTCCGGCGACGCAGTTACCCGCCACGGCCAGCCAGCCCGTGGCTACCGCCACAAGCCCGGCGCCACCGGCTCCGACCGCCACTGCCGGCGCTCCCGTGGTCGCGCGCGTCGATCCGACCGCAACCGGCGTGCCCACGGTGACCGCGGCCCCGGCGCCCGCTCCCACCCGTCCCGCGACCGTGGCACCGGCCGCGACCGCGGCGCCCACGCCAACCGCGCCGGTCCGCATCGCGGCGGGGACGGAGCCGTACGTCGCGAGGGCTCCGGAATCCCGCGCCTATCGCGGCCTTCCCCAGGGTGTGACCGCGGGCGGTTTCCCCTACGTCGGCAGTCCCGCGGCGCCCGGCCTCCTGATCGACTATTCGGACTTCCTTTGAAGCACCTGCCGCCGTTACGTGCTAACGGCAGAGAAGGAACTCCTGGAAAGCGATGTACGCGCCGGCACCACGCGGATCGTCTTCCGTAACGTCCTCTCCTTCGGCGAGCGCAGCATCAGGGCGGGTGAGGCGGCAGCCTGTGCCGGGCGCCAGGGGCGCTTCTGGGAGATGCACGAGATCCTGTTTCAAGAGCAGGCGACCACGTGGGGAACCGCGGACACCGCGGAGGCTCTCACCGCCCAGATGCGGCGGTTCGCGGAGGGGATCGAGGGACTCGATCGCGGCGCTTTCGCCAGTTGCCTCGGCGAGCGAACGACCCTGGCCGCGCTCCGGGCCAGCGATGCCGAGCAGCGCACGCGGGGAATCACCTCCCAGCCGATCTTCGAGGTCTTCCCGGGGGCCGCGCGCCTTGCCGGCGCCCAGGCGGTGGGCGTGTACCGCGATGCCCTCGCCCGCGCGACTTCTTCCGGCTAACCCATGACCGAGACAAGCCTCCTCATCCTCATCCCCGCGGCTGCCCTGGCGGGTGTCCTCAGTTTCCTCTCGCCGTGCACACTGCCCATTCTCCCGGCGTATTTCGCGATCGGTCTCGGCGGGCAGGGCAAGAGCGTCGTCGGTATGACAGTCGCATTCTTCCTCGGGCTCGCGACGACGCTGGTGGCGCTCGGTGCGACCGCGACGGCGTTGAGCGGCCTGCTTTTCCGGAATCTGACTCTGCTCACAACGGTTGGCGGGATCCTGATCGTCGCGTTCGGCGTGATGAGTCTCTTCGGCTGGGGCTTCTCCGGACCCGCACTGCAGCGGCGCCCGGCCGCGACGTTCGTGGGGTCGTACATCTACGGCCTGACCTTCGCGATCGGCTGGACCGCCTGCCTGGGACCGATCCTCGGTACGATCCTGACCCTGCTGGCGACGACCGGGCTCGGCATCGCCCAGGGCGCGCTCCTCGCGTTCATCTACGCACTCGGGCTGTCCCTGCCCCTGCTGGTGGTGACTCTGTTCTTCGGCCGCCTGGGACGGGGTACCGGCGCCTGGCAGTGGATGCGGGGCCGCACCTTCGCCATCGGCATCGGTGGGCGGGCGATCGACCTGCATTCGACGAGCGTCATCAGCGGCGCACTCTCGATCGGACTGGGCGTGCTCCTCGCCACCGGCCAGCTCACGTCGATCGCCGCGGCCGCCGGCGGCAGCCCGCTCTCTACCTGGGTGGTCGGGCTGGAGGAGGATCTGGTCCGGCTCCTGGGCCTGCGCTAGCGCTAGACCTGCCGAGCGGTCGGCGGGTTCTCCAGGAGCGCGGCAATATCCTCGGCGCGGGGGAGCCCGGCCTGACCGCCCGCGCGCGATGCCTTGACCGCCCCGGCCGCGGAAGCGAATCGGATCGCGGCATGGACACTCTCCCCACGGGCGATCGCCAGCGCGTAGGCACCGTGGAAGACATCGCCGCACCCGGTAGTGTCCTGCGCCACGACCGGGAACGCCGGATGGTGCCAGACCACGCTCTCCGGAGCGACCCGGAACCAACAGCCAGCCTCGCCATCGGTGATCGCGGCCAACCGCCGTCGATCCGACCAGAGCGCCCGCAGCATTGCCGGAGGATCGGCGTCCGCGCCCGCCAGGATACGCCCGAGTGCGACAGGGACGATGAGATGATCGGCGAGCGCGAACAGTTCCGCGAAATGCGGCGACGTGTTCATCTCCACATCGGCGACGATGGGAATGCCGATCGCCGCGGCGGTGCGCATCGCGGCGATCGTTCGCGGACCGTGGGCCGAATCGACGAAGAGGACTCGCGCGGCTGCGATCGCCTCGTCCGGAATCGGCGGTAATCCCGGCGGTGACGAGTCCAGGGGGCGAAACCCAAAGATGTTCCGGGTAGGCGGATCGATCCCGACGACGATCATCGCGTGGATGGGCGTGTAGCCCGGGACTCGTGGTGTGAAGGCAGTATCCACACCCTCTTGCGCCAGAGCTTCGAGGACGTAGCGCGAGAGATCGTCATCCGTCCCTACCGCGCCGAGGAACGCGGCCGTCCCCCCAAGGCGCGCCGCCGTCGCGACGGCGATGGCGCTGAGTCCGCCGATCGAACGCATCCATGCACGCGCGGCCATCTTACCGTCGGGCCTTGGGAACGCGTCGACGTAGAGCAGTTCGTCGACGGTGGCGATGCCCGTGCCGACGACGTCGTAACGGCGGCCATCACTCACGGGAGGCGGCCGCGACCTTCTCGCGCGCGGCGGCGGTGCGCGCCTCGTAGTCCTCGAGCGTGCGCGGCCAATCCTCGCGGAGGAGGCGCGAGAGGGAGCGATCGGCGAGGAGGCGTCCGCCAGTCTGGCATGTGGGGCAGTAGTTCGCCTCGTTCTCGGCGTAGACGAGTCGCTGGATCGCCGTGCCGCAGACCGGGCACGACTGCCCATAGCGCCCGTGAGCGGCGAAGTCCGGTCGGAACGCGGTCACCCTCTCCGAGAAGCTATCGCCCGCCTCGGCTCGGAGGTGCTCGATCCACTCGGTCAACACGGCCTGCGTCGCGCTGCGCAGTCGCGCGATCTCGTCGTCGCTCAGGCTGCGAGTCAGCTTCACTGGCGAGAGGCGTGCCCGGTGGAGGATCTCGTCCGAATACGCGTTACCGATGCCGGAGAACAGATCTGGATCAGTCAGAGCGCGCTTCAACGTGTGGTTCCCGCGCCGGAGGGCTTCGGCGAACTGCGCCGCGGTCGCCTCGAGCGGTTCGACGCCGCTACGGCGCAGGGTGTCGAGGCCCGCTTCACCGGCCAGGACATGCAACGCGGCCCGCTTCTTGGTGCTCGCCTCCGTCAGAGTCAGTGTGCCCGTCGTGAAGTCGAACGCCGCCAGTCCGATCCGGCCCGGCACCCTGGCGCCGGTCTCCTTCCAGTGGAGCCGTCCCGCGATCATCAGGTGCAGCGCCATGTAGAGGTCACCCTCGAGTGCGAAGACGATCCTCTTGCCCAGCCGACGCACCCCCAGGACCCGTCGCCCCTCGACGGCCCGCAGCGGGGGAACAGCGGTGCGGACCAGGAAAGGACTGGAGACCCGCACATGCTCGAGCGGTTGGCCGAGTATCCGCGCCGCGATCGCCTCGACGTAGACGGTTAGGTCCGGTAATTCGGGCACCTGGTCAGGATACGCCAAGAATCCGCCGTGATCGGTCGACCGGGCCTACGTCCGTGTCGGTCGGGGTGGCCGCATCGAACCAGACCGATCGTTGGCCAGTGCACGAAACGTCTCAGGGCGCCTCGCCCGAATCCAGGGGGCGATCCGGCAGTTCACCTCGACGATGCCGACGATGTCCAACGCGCGGCCGATGCTCCGGTCGTTATGCCGCCCGCCGGGATCGGTTGGAAGCACCTCCCGCAGCAGATCGGCGTCGGCCGCGAGATGACCACCTCCTCGCGGACGCGCCGGGCTGCGATCAGGTCAGCGCGCGGTCGGGGATGTAGACGGTGGCGACAGCGTAGGGCTCCACGCGGACGGGGCCGCGCAGGCCGTAGGGGTCGGTACGGGTGCTCGTCCGGTTGTACGTGGTGACGGCGTTGCGCATCGTGGTACGGACGACGACCTCGATCCGATTCGCGCCCTCCTGGACGTACGGGGTGATGTCCCACGTGACGTCGGGGACGATCTGCGCGCCGACGCGATGGCCGTTGATGGAGAGTTCCGTCGTCCCGTCGACCCTGCCGAGGTTGATCTGGACGCCCCTCCCCGCACCGAGCCATGCCGCGGGCACACTGACCGTACCGGCATAGGTGCCGACGCCGGACTCACCGGCGATCTCGGGCCGGTCCCGCCAGTCCCACAGCGGGAACGTGCCGGATAGCGTCGGGATGGTGATGGTGCGGCGCCCGGCCGGTGTGAATGCCTCGACGGACAAGCTCCAGGCATAGGGACCGGGGTTCGCCACGCGCTCGGGGACGTGGGCCTTGACGCGGACTGTCCGGCCGTTGCTGAGGCGCAGGCGCTGCGCGCCGCTGGCGGTCGTCGTGTAGAGGATCGCGCCCTCGGGCGTCGCACGCAGCGTGCCGACATCCGGCCCACCACCGACGACGTGGACGCCCGGCTCCGCGCGCGCATCGAGGGCGACCACGTGCGTCTGCTGCCCGCGCAGCGTCAGCGGCACGATGGTGCGGCCCTGGCGGTGCTCGTAGTGGGCCGCCGGCGTGATCGCGCCGGTCCACAGATCCAGGTGGTGGACCGCCCCGGTGCCCTCGATTTGAGGCCGGAAGGTGACCGAGCAGTCCCCCGGGTTGTAGAAGAACACGTACCGAACCCCCTCCGTCTCGCGGAGTTGGGTGAGCACGTCCACGTCCTCCCAGGAGACGCGCGGGGCGAGACCCACCTTCGCCAGGGCGTCGGCCACGTCGCCCTGGGCCTCGACCCGGCGCACGTGCTTCCCGCTGGCGAGGGCCTCCCCGACGAGCCGGCGAACCTCCTTGTCGCCGGCCGCGCCGGCACCGTAGCCGGCGTCCCTGTTTGGGAGGGCCCCGACGAATACGATCGTCACGCCGGCCCGGGCGGCCCGCGCCAGCGCCTCGGCCGCGTAGACAGGCAGGGCGCGCTCGTCGACGACGAGCGCCCGGTACCGCGGCCCGTCCGGGAACAGGACGCCCCCACCGATGGCGCCGTCTTCGGCCAGGCCCTCGGGGTCCAGATACTGGATCGTGTAGCCCCTCCGCTCGAGGCGACGCGTCTCGAAAAGTTGCGCCGGCTGGGTGCCTTCGTCGGTGGGGGTTCGGGCCGCGGTGGTCAGGAACCCCTTGCGGTACACCGCGATGTCGGTCAGCGGCTGCCCGGACTCCAGCACCTGGGTGCCTCGCGCCCAGTAGGCGGTCGCCTCCTTGAAGAGCGGCCACTGGGGGTTGGCGACGTCGTTGAAGCTATCGTGCGAGGTATCCCCGAACCGATATGCCCCCGGCCACGGCGCGCCGAGCGACATGTACTGGTAGCCGTGCAGGAATGGCTGCGTGATCCCCGCGGCCCACTCCTTGTCGATCATCGCCTTGTAGTCGCCGAGGTCCACCTGGTGGGAGTTCTGCGGCTGCGCGCCGATCTCGGTCGAGACGCGGGTGGTACCTCCCTGGTGGGCGCCCCCGACGATGGTGCGCTGCCAGTCCAGCGCGTAGCGCCAGCCGTACTGGCCAGCGCTGACCGGGAACCGGTCCCCCGCGTTGTACGACTCGCCCTCCACCCTGCCGCCGAGGCGCGCGAGCGCGCGGTAGCTGCGGATCGGCTCGAGGTCCTGCCCGTACGCGGCCTGCGCCTTGTACCGCATTCCGTGTCGTCGCGCCCACGCCTGAAGCGGCGCCAGGTGGTGGTCGACGTACAGGTCGGTCAGCAGCGTGTAGTAGTCGTTGCGAACCCTGCCGCCCCTGCCGCCCGGCAGGTCGAAATCCGGGGTGGGCGGCGTCGTCGGCACCCAGTAGCGGGACATCCCGTGCTGGAACATCAGCGGCAGGTGCCTCGCCATCGCGTAGCCGCGCCGCGCCTCGAACTCGGCCGGGAACGACGGGGCCCAGAACAGCGAGTCGGCGTTGAGTTCGAGGGAGTCCTCGAAGAAGTCACCACCGACCCGCCTCAGTGCATCGCGGTTCTCCGGTCCGACCTGGTGCAGTTCCAGGTACTCGCCGGCCCTCGCCGCGGCGTCCCGGTCGAACGCGCTCGTGTTGCCGCGGGGCGCATCGCGCCGCCAGAACGCGAAGACGATCCACTCGCCGCGGCCCGGCGGCGTCCACGCGACCTTCCCCTCGACGACTCGAGCCGTCAGGTCGACGAGCGACGCCTCGTCCAGGATGGTGGAGGTAGCGGGGATGCGCACCGGCGTGCCCCAGCGCGGTCGTTCCTCGGGCGGCAGCAGTTCGGCGGCTGGCCCGCGCTCGATGATCCGGGCGGCGGTGACCGCCACGAGGACGCTCGGGCGGGCGCCGGACGGGTCGTCGAAGGGCCTGGGCACATCGCCGCGGAACTCGACGCCGCCGCGCGCGTCGACCCGCCCGTACTGGAGCTCCTGCTGCGCGTACCCCGTGCCGACGCCGGTGTTCGGGGTTTGGACCGGCCACGCGGCACCCATCGTCATGCTCACTCGCACGCCCAGTTCGTGCGCCGCATCCAGCACGGCGCGCAGGTTCTCTCGCTGCGGCGCGTTCGCCCACGCGTCGGCGGAGTAGGCGATCTCCACCTCGCCGAACCCGGCCTCGCGGAGTGCGTTGATCTCGCGGACCGTCTCGCCGACGCCGAGCGGGGCGCGCCACCACCATCGCACCGCCGGCAGGAACTCCTGGCCGGGGTTCCGGAACGCTGCCGGTGCGATCGGGGCCATCCGGAATGTCAACGCGCACCCGGCGGTGGCGCGGCACACGCGCGCATTAGATCACCATTCTTGCGGGAACGCTACGTTGGTGACCACGAGTCCAGCCTGAGGATCTGCGCCAGCTCCCGCGCCTCATCGGCGCAGTCGAGGGTCAGGCGAACGATATCCCGATGCGCCAGGCGTATCTCTTCGACCGGTCGGCCGACCGTCCTGGCGGCTCTGGCGGCAAAAGTCGCATCACGCGCGAAGCTCAGAGGCACCAGTGGTGGGACGACGGCCGCCGGCATCGCGCAATATCCGAGTCGGACCATGCGCGCGTCACCCTGCCAGCCAGCATCTCTTACGCCCGCCAGGTAGGCCGAGAACATCGCTTCATCGAACTCGATCGCCGAACAGGGCGCGCGCATGAACAGAAGTGTCACGCTCACGAATTTCCAGAGATCCTCGCCGAGATGCCCCGGTCCGGCGAGCGCCCAGTCTACGGCAACGGTCTGCTCAGAACCGTCCGGCAGCCGCCGCGCGATCAGGTTGCTCCGAAACGGATCGCGATGACAGAAGACCCGCGGCAGCCGAGCGATGATATCGCGCGAGACCATCCGGTCGGCCCAGAGGCGGGCACATCGTGCCCGCCCGTCGGGCGGGAACAGGGCTCGCACCACCGGATCGTCCCAGACCTCGTCTGCCATCAACCGCTCCCGGTACGCCAGGGTTTCCGCGAGCTTCGGCCGCAGATAGTCGGGTTGCGAGAAGCTCACGTGGCTGGGTACATCTGCGCCGACGAGATACCGTGCGTTGAAGGCTCCGAGATGACGGGCGGCCAGGAGGAAGCGCTCCAACGGCCAATCCGGTCCGACTGTCTCGTCCACGTATTCGAGCCAGAGGTGCGACACGCCGGGCCGCGGCTCCTCGACGAGGTAGCACGCGGGGGCGACGAAATCCCCGCCTAATCCGTCCAGTACGCCATCGCGGAACAGCTCGGTTTCGCGTTTCCAGTAATCCGGGCTAGCCGGAACATGCGATCCGTGCCCGATGCCCGTCCCATCCCGGGGCGCGGGTGGCGCGCACGCGACTTTGAGGATCGCCCGAAACTGGTGCAGTGCGCCGTTGATGCGGGCGCCCGCCTGCACGCGATACACGCCGGCGGTCGTCGCCCACGCACTCTGATAGATCAGACGTTCGCAGTGCCATTCCGCAAGCTCCGCATCGGGGGTGGCTGTCGCGCGTTGCACGACCTTCCGGAGCGTCGCGCCATCGATGGATAGGCCAGCGTCAGACCCTGCCGTGGGCAGCGGTGCTTCGCCGGTGCCTGACACCCGTTAAGTGTATCGCGCGCGGACGACGAGGTTCGTTGCATGCCAAGTTACCGAACCGTCACTGTGTCCACACTCAGCGACAACTGAGTAGACTGAGCCGCATCGTGAGACGCTGATTGGACAGCGCGACCCTGACTTTCCTTTTCACTGATATCCAGGGCAG
>CAZHZF010000088.1:0-8739 GCA_964536925.1 uncultured Dehalococcoidales bacterium
AAAAGGGTGCACCACCAGGACCGCGCCTGCGCGCGGAGGCCTGATCCGAGATCAGAGTAGTGGTGGGGAAAGGCGACGAGACCCGAATACCCCCGATTCTGTACTGGGCGCCATCTCTCTCAGGAGCGCAAACCCCTGGCGGCCACCGCCGCTGCTTGCCTTACGCAATTGCACCCACCAGCGTTTACCTGCGCGGCGATGTCGCCATCGACCGCCCCGGGGTCTTACTCCCGGCTTTCACCCATCACCACGCGGAAAGCGTGGCTGGTCTCCTCTCTGTTGCACTTGGCCTCGGGCGAACCTTGCGGGTCGCCCGGCCCGCCTTGCTGTTTCGGCGGGTCGGTGTACCCGTGCGGCCTCGCGACCGCGCGGGGGGTGTCGGGAAGTTCCTCTAGCCGCCCGAGGGCGACCAGCGGCGCCTGGGGCCTCGTCGCCGGAGCCCGGTCGGGGAGCGAACCCCAGAACGGCGAGCAGCGTTCCCGCGGCTCCCGTAGCGCCGGGCCGGGTGGTCCGCCGGTCGCGGCGATCGGGTGGTGGGGGCAGGATTCGAACCTGCGTAGCCAGTCAAGGCGGCAGATTTACAGTCTGCTGGTATTAACCACTCACCCACCCCACCCGGTGGATCGAGAGCGGGGGACGGGACTCGAACCCGCGACGACCTGCTTGGAAGGCAGGCACTCTACCAACTGAGTTACCCCCGCGCGATGCGCTGAAAGAAGAAGCTGCGATGCGGACCAGTGGTCTTTGCGGCTATTAAGCCGCCTGTGGGGGCGGCAGATGAGTATATTCCCGGCCGAAATCGTGGCACAAGACGAGGATGGCCCGCCGACACCGCCGCTGACGGCCGCGCGCACCGCTCGACTCGTCGATCTGGCACAGGCTCTCGTCCGCATGCCGACCGTGAATCCGCCGGGCAACGAGGCGGCCGTGGCTGAGTTTCTTGCCGACCGTTTGAGAACCGCTGGCCTCGAGGCGCACACGGTCCCTTGCGGCGACGGGCGAGCGTCCTGCGTCGCGCGACTGCGGGGCTCGGGCACCCGTCCGGGACTGATCCTCACCGGCCACCTGGATGTCGTCCCGACCGGCTCCATCCCATGGCGGCATCCCCCGCTATCGGGCACGGTCGATGGGGACCGGCTCCACGGACGCGGGAGCGTCGATATGAAAGGGGCGGTCGCGGCGATGGTCGACGCCGCGATCGCGCTCGCGGAGGCGGGAGACCCTCTGAGGGGCGATTTGATCCTGGCGCTGACCGCGGGCGAGGAGGTGGATATGCGGGGGGCGGAGTCCCTCGCCAGCGGCGGGTACCTGAGCGGTGCTTCGGCCATCATCGTCGGTGAGCCGACCGGCCTTGACCTGGCCATCGCCGAGAAAGGGTCGTACCGGCTCGATATCACCGTGCATGGCCGAGCGGCGCACGCTTCCACGCCGCGCCTGGGGGCAAACGCGATCGGCGCGGCCGCCGATCTCGTCCGGCGAATCGAAACCCTGGTTCCGGCGGCGATCCCGCACCCGCTGCTGGGAACACCCACGCTCTCCGTGGGCGTCATCCACGGCGGCTCGGCCGCGAACGTGGTCCCGGATTCGTGCGAGATCGAGGTGGACGCGCGGACGACCAGACCAGAGGAGATCGAGGGGATTCTCGAAATGGTGCGGCTGGCGGCGGAAGATCTGGCGCAGGCGCGCGGGGTCACCGTCGACCTCGCCCACGGCGGATTCCCGCCCGTCGAGACGGCGGCCGACGCTCCGATCATCACCGCGACCGCGGCGGCCGTGCGCTCGGTCGCGGGACGCATTCCGGAGATCCTCGGTGCGCGTTACGCCACGGATGCGGCGATCCTGGCACCGAGGCTCGGGCTTCCGTTCGTGATCTGCGGGCCAGGCGATCCGTCGCTCGCGCATCAGCGGGATGAGTCGGTGCCGCTGGATGAACTCGCCCGGGCATCGGCGGTCTACGAGGCGATCGCGCGCGCCTGGCTGGCGTAGGTCGAACCGGGATCAGGGCAGACGCGCCGTGGAGGCCACCCACTCCCGGGGCTCCGTTTGAATGCGTGGGGCGAGGGCACTATCATCGACTGTGCCGGGCAGGGCAGCGCGCCTGTAGCTCAGTGGACTAGAGCGGCCGCCTTCTAAGCGGCGGGTCGCAGGTTCGAATCCTGCCAGGCGTACCGGGTGTGGTGTCTGTAGCTGAGGGGTTACAGCGCCTGACTGTGGATCAGGAGATCGTGGGTTCGATCCCCACCAGACACCCCGGTTTGCGCGAAGTATTCTCGTCGTGTCCTCGATCCGCCTTCACGGCGATGTTGTGACCGTGAATCGTTCGGGCACAAATCCGACTGCGCCATCCGGCACTCTCACTTCGATCCATCTCTCCCCATTCGCCTCAAGCGGATCGATCTCCGGACAACGGCACATTCCACTACCGTCAGTTGTTGGCGGGCGTCTCCACACCGCGCAGCTTCAGTTCGTCCGACCGATGGCACCGCACCCAGTGCCCGGGCTGAATCTCATTCCAGGACGGCGCCAGGTTCTTGCAGAGGTCGACCGCGTACGGGCACCGTGGGTGGAAATAGCACCCCGAGGGCGGCGCCGCCGGGTTAGCGACTTCGCCACTCAACACCGCCCGGCGCGGGCGGCCGCCCGAAGCTCCGTTCGACGCCGCGCCGTTGCTCCCACCACGCCCGGGCCGGCGCCGCGGGTCCGGATCCGGAATCGACGCGAGAAGAGCCTCGGTGTAGGGGTGCTTCGGAGTCGCGAACAGGCGTGGCGCCTCCGTCAACTCCACCATCTGACCGACGTACATCACCGCCACCCGATCGCTGATGTGCTTCACGACCGAGAGATCGTGCGCGACGAACAGGTAGGTGAGACCCAGGCGTTCCTGGAGGTCGAGCATCAGGTTAAGGATCTGCGCCTGGACCGAGACATCCAGCGCCGAGACCGGTTCGTCGGCCACCAGCAGGCGTGGATGCAGGGCGAGCGCGCGCGCGATCCCGATACGCTGACGTTGCCCGCCCGAGAATGCGTGGGGGAACCGCCGCATGTATTCCGGCCGCAACCCCACCAGGCGGAGGAGTTCGGCCACGCGATCGATCCGCTCCGATCGGCTCCCTATCCCGTTCACGACCAGCGGTTCGCCGACGATGTCCAGCAGCGTCATGCGAGGATTCAGCGACGAGAACGGATCCTGAAAGATCATCTGCATCTCGCGGCGGAGCGGACGCAGACTCTGCCGCGCCATCGACGCGACATCCACGATGCGGCCTGCCTCGGTGCGAAAGAGGATCTGGCCGGAGTTCGGATCGATGGCACGGAGCACGCAGCGGGCCGTGGTCGTCTTGCCGCACCCGCTCTCCCCTACGAGTGCGAGCGTCTCGCCGGCACGCACGTCGAACGTCACATCGTCGACGGCACGGACATGGCCGACCACGCGCCGGAGCAACCCACGCCGCACCGGAAAGAACTTCTTGAGATGCCGCACCTCCAGCAGGACATCGTCCCGCTCGATGGTGGTGTTCGTCGTCGCGATCACTCGCCCGCCGCCGCGGCCGACACGTTCTCGTAGAGAAAGCAACTGACCTGCTGGCTGCCGATCGTGGTGAGCCCGGGGAGGTCGCGCTCGCAGATCCCGCGCATGAAGCTGACGCAGCGGGGATGGAAGGGGCAGCCCTTCGGTCGGTTGTACGGGTGCGGGATCGATCCGGTAATGGTGGGCAACTTCACCCGGGGCACGGAGTGGATACTGGGGATCGACTCGAGGAGGGCGCGCGTATACGGATGCTTCGGTGCGTGGAAAATGTCGTCGACCGGGCCCTGCTCGACGACACGACCCAGATACATCACCGCGACCTCGTCGGCCATTTCGGCGACGACGCCGAGGTTGTGCGTGATCAACATGATCGCCATCCCGTTCTGGTCCTGAAGTTCCTGGAGGAGATCGAGGATCTGCGCCTGGGTGGTGACATCGAGCGCGGTGGTCGGTTCGTCCGCGATGAGGAGCAACGGGTCGCAGGAGAGCGCCATCGCGATCATCGCCCGTTGACGGAGCCCCCCCGACAGTTGGAAGGTGTACTCATCCACCCGCTGCTCCGCTCGCGGAATCCCCACTCGTCGGAGGAGCTCGATCGCCCGATCGCGGGCCTCCCGCTTCGAGACGTTACGGTGCAGGCGGATCGCTTCGATGATCTGATTGCCCACCGTGTGCACGGGAGAGAAAGAGGACATCGGTTCCTGAAAGACGAGCGAGACGACTGCACCGCGCACGGAGCGCATCTCGCGGCCTTCCGGACTCACCTGCGTCAGGTCGATCTCCGGGCGGTCGCCCAGCGCTTCCTGAACGTCCGGGTCCGGTCGTGTGGTGTCCTGTCGCAGAATGATCGAACCCCCGACGATCCGCCCGGGCGATTCGACGATACGCAGGATCGATCGCGCCGTCACCGACTTGCCGCACCCGGATTCTCCGACGATCCCCAGCGTTGCACCGCGACGGACGTCGAACGTCACGCCGTCGACCGCGCGCACGATCCCCTCGTCCGGAAAGAAGTAGGTCTTCAAGTCGCGGACGGACAGGAATGGCGGGGCCGGGACCATCACGCGCCGTACGGGTCAGCCGCGTCGCGCAGGCCATCCCCCAGGAAGTTGTAGGCCAGGATGACGACGATCACCGGTACGGCGGGTAGGAGCAGCCACGGGGTGATAGCCACCGTCTGTACGTTCTGTGCCTGCTGCAGCAGCACGCCCCACGAGATCGCCGGAGGGCGCAGTCCCAGTCCAAGGAACGAGAGCGAGGTCTCGAAGATAATGATCGAAGGGAGCGCCAGCGACGTCGCGGCGATGATGTGACTCAGGAACGAGGGGACCATGTGGCGGAAGATGATGCGCGCCCGGCTGCACCCCGCCAGCTCCGCGGCCATCACGAAGTCCTCCTCGCGAAGAGAGAGGAATCGCCCGCGGACGACCCGCGCCAGATCGGTCCAGATGATCAGCGCCAGAATGATCGTGATAACGAAATAGACCTTCAGAACGTCCCAGTCGCGCGGCATCGCCGCGGCCAAACCCATCCATAGGGGGATCGTGGGGATAGACCGCAGGACCTCGATGATCCGCTGGATCACGTTATCGACCGCGCCACCCACGTAGCCGGAGATGCCGCCCAGCAGGACACCCAGGAACAACGAGAACGCCACACAGATCAGACCGATCGTCATGGAGATCCGCGTCGCCACCATCAGACGGGACCACAGGTCCCGACCCTGCACGTCGGTGCCAAGCAGGAACAGGCTCTCCTCGGCGGTACGACCCTCCACACCGATCAGATGGAGGTCCGTCGGGATGACTCCGAGGAATCGATGCTCATAACCCTTCGCGAAGAGGGTCAGCGGCAGTCGCTGATTGGGGTCGGCGGTATAGACCCGTTTGAAGGTGTTCGGATCGCGGACCCCGACGAGCGCGTAAACGTGCGGCCGGAATTCCGAGCCATCGAAGAGGTAGATCCCCTGCGGCGCGATCAGCCCGCGCTGGGCTTCGCTGGCCTCAGGATCCGCGTATGCCAGAAAGTCCGCGAAGAGGACGACGAAATAGAAGAATCCCACAATGATCGCGCTGACGATCGCCAGCTTGTGCTTCCGAAACCGCCACCACATCAACTGCCATTGCGTGGCGACGAAGATCCGGTCTTCGGCTTCCGGCGGCTCATCCACCACCGGGATGCCGACTCTGCTCTCCCCGACCGCGGCCATCAGCTGCTCTCCAGCCTGATCCGCGGATCGATCCACAGGAGCAGAAGATCTGAGAGGAAGGTACCGACGACGGTCATCAGGCCGGTGAGCAGCACGATCGTGCCAGCGAGGAACATGTCCTGGGCGATCAGTGCCTTCAGTAGAAGAGGCCCGACCGTCGGGAGGCTCAGGACCAGCGAGACGATGATGGACCCGGAGACGATGTAGGGGAGCGCGTACCCGATCGTGCTCGCGAACGGGTTGAGCGCCACGCGCACGGGATACTTCATCACCACACGCCAGCCCGGCAGCCCCTTGGCCCGGGCGGTGACCACATAGGGCTTTCGCAGCTCATCGAGCAGGTTCGCCCGCATGATGCGAATCGCCTGGGCGGTGGTCGCCAGGCCAAGGATGAGCGCCGGGATGGGGAGGTGCTCGGCCAGGTTCTGCACCTTCGCGAGCGACCATGGCGCGTCGGCATACTCGGGCGAAAACAGCCCGCCGACGTTCATGTCGAAGTACGCGAAACCGATGTAGAGGATGACGAGCGCGAGCAAGAAGTTCGGGATCGCCACGCCGATGAAGCCGAGGAAGGTGAACACGTAGTCGGGGAGCGAGTACTGGCGAACCGCCGAGTAGATCCCGATGGGCAGGGCGATCCCCCAGGTCAGGATCAGTGCGAAGATCGACACCACCATTGTCAGCGTGAGCCGGTCGCCGATGACCTCGGTCACCGGTCGGCCGTACTCCATCGCCATCCCGAAGTTGCCGCGAATGGCAAGGTTCGCCCACTTCCAGTACTGCACCCACACCGGCTGGTCGAGGCCGTACTGGATCCGCAGGTTCTGTGCCTCCTGCTGGGAGACGAGCGAACCCGATGCCGCCATCTGGGCGACGTACGCATCGACGTAGTCGCCCGGCGGCAACTGGATGATCGCGAACGAGATGATCGAGATCGCGAGGGTTGTGAAGAGGGCCAGCAGCAGCCGCTGCACGATGTAGCCGATCACCGCTGCTGGCCGATTCCTCTCAAGTTCCCCGGATCCTCCTCACCCTACTTGAAGTAGAAGGACGCGGGGCGGCTGATGGCCGGCGTCTTGCCATCAGGGCTGTTGTACATGCGCGCGGGGACGTTCCCCATATTGTTCTTGGTCACGCGGACGCCCTGGGCCGCGGCACCGAGGCCCACAACACCGATCGCGAACACGTCCTCGGCCGCGATCTTCCAGATGTCTTTGCCCAGTTGCACCTTCTCGGCCTCCGGGACGCCGAAAGCCTTCTGGAACTTCTGCATGACCTCCTTGAGCCGCGCCGGAGGCTCCTTGCCCTCCTTGCCCGCACTCTGGAACCACTTTCCGAAGAGCGGCCCACCGGAAGAGGCCGCATCGAACGGGAAGACATGTCCCGGGAAGGTGAAGAGATGCTCCGAACCGTCGTTGTTCCAGGCATACATCTGGAAGTCGTTCGCGGCGTGCCGCTTCTCTCCGAGCGATCGCTCGACCTCGGCGACGATAAGCGTGATGCCGATCTTCTTCCACTGCTCGCGGATCATCTCCGAGATGCGGGTGTACTGAACGAACTGTCCGCCGAAGGTCATGATCTCGATGCTGAGCGGGCCCTTGCCATCGGTGCGCAACCGCATGCCGTTGGCGTCCTTCTTGTCGAGGCCGATCTTGTCGAGCAGCGCGTTCGCCTGGGTGAGATCCAGGCTCGACCAGAGCTTGCGATACTCCGGTCCCGGGTTGTACTTGTTCGATTCTGACGGCACGACGGAGCCTGGCGTGCCGGTGCCGAGCCAGAAGACCTCGTTGATCTGATCGCGATCGATCCCGAGCGACAGGGCTCGTCGGAAGTCGACGTTCTGGAACCACTTCGCGATCTCGGCATCGCCTTCGTAGCTCAGGTTGAACTTCATGATCATGTCCGAGCCGTAGTCCGCGATGTCGAGATAGACCTTGTACCCGCCCTTCTCCTGATTCTCCAGGAACACCGGGAGCTTTCCGATGTCGATGTGCCGCGCCTGGAGGTCGTACTCGCCTGCGATCGCCCGGAGGTTCAACACCTCGAGGTTCTCGGCAAGTCCGAAGGTCACCTTGTCGATGTACGGCAGTTGATTGCCGTCGGTATCGACCCATACCGAGTACGGGTTCCGTTCCCAGGTGGAGGTGGGCGTGGAGATCGGCGTCACGACCTTCCACGGTGTGACCACCGGGAGGTCGGGGTTGAGCGCGTAGTCATTCTTGAACTTGAGGAAGTTCACCCAGCCATCGAACTTCGCGTCCTTGGCCATCTGCTCGACAGCGGCCTGACCGGCGTACTTCGGATGGAACTGCTTGAGGTAATGCGCCGGCGCGAACGATCCCATCATCACCTGGCCGTTCGCGGCATGACCGGTGAGGGCGGTCGAGCCCGCCAGGACGTCTGGAAGCATCGGGTACGGGTCCGGGAAGACGTACCGCACCGTGAACGGATCGACCTTCTCCAGCTTGCCCTGCTTGCCATTGATCGCCATCGTCGAGGACGGCGTCGGTACCAGTGCCTTGTCCAGGTAGATGTCCTCGTACCAGAACACGAAGTCGTCGGCCGTGAACGGCTTGCCATCCGACCACTTCATGCCGCGGCGCAGGTGGAGCACGGTGACCCGGCCGCCTTCCTGCAACTCGAAGCTTCGGGCGATGTTGGGGACGACGCCATTGCCGGTGTAGTCCCAGAACAGCAGGTGGTCCGGGCCGCTGACCGCCCGCAAGGTATTCCAGCGATCGCCGGGCCCGGTGAATCCGCGCCGCCAGGTGCCACCGTACTTCCCAATCTCGTGCACGGGCTTGATGACGATGGGGTCCTGTCCGATGCGCTCGGCCACGGGCGGCAGCTTGCCATCCTTCACCAACTGCGCCAGCGCCGGGGCTTCCTTGAAGGCCTTCGGGAACATCGACGCATCGGTGATGATCGTCGGCCCCTCGAGATTGCCGATCAGGTTGCGGCCCGGCTTCACGGCCGCCGGGGCCGCCGCGGGCTTGGCCGG
>CAZHZF010000089.1:0-7202 GCA_964536925.1 uncultured Dehalococcoidales bacterium
CGCGCGGCGAGACTTGTCGCGATCCGCGCGACGAACGCCCCCTCGTCGGCGACAAGACCCTCAGGAAGCCGGATAGCGCCCTGCACATCCTCGATCACGAGCCCATCTTAATCGTGACCGGGAGCTTGACCGGCTCCAGGCATACCACTACCTTGGCTCCGTGCCGACGTTCGGACCGCTCCTCATGTTCGGCTCCGGTGAGACATCACCGAGCGGGCGGGAGGCGCACGAATACGTCTTCCGGCAACTCGGCACACCGGTCGACGTCGCTATCCTCGATACACCCGCAGGCTTCGAGACCAACGCGGTTCAGGTAGTCGAGCGCATCGCCGAGTTCCTGCGTCGCAGCCTGACCAACTATCGGCCCACGATCGATCTCGTTCACGCGACACGTGCCGATGCCGGCACGAACGACAGCGCTGCTCTGGCGGCGCTGCTGCGAGCCAACTACCTCTTTGCCGGACCGGGTAGTCCGAGTTACGCAGTCCGCCATCTACGCGATTCGCTCGCGTTCGAGTATCTGTGTGCCCGTTGGCAGGCGGGGGCGGCGCTCGTCACCGCCAGCGCCGCCAGCCTGGCGCTGTCACGATGGACGATTCCCGTCTACGAGATCTTCAAAGCCGGGCACGATCCTCACTGGATCGAGGGACTGAACATGCTCGAGCGGATCGACATGTCGTTGGCCATCGTGCCTCACTGGAACAACACCGAGGGCGGCCGGGAGGCGGACTTCACGCGGTGCTTCATGGGTGCGGAGCGGTTCGCGGTGCTGCGCGCGTCGCTCGACCCGGCGGTGACGATTCTGGGCATCGACGAGCAGACCTCCGTCCTCCTCGACGCGACAGCGGGCGAGGGCCGCGTTTTCGGTGCCGGCACGGTGACGATCGAACGCGATGGCGCGGCGACCATCCTTGGATCAGGCGCGATCTTCGACCTCTCCCTCCTGCGCCGCCCGAACGATGATCTCGGCGAGGAGCTCCGGTCGCTGTAGCTGAACATCGTGGACGGTGTTCTCGAGCCAATGGGCGGTAACCGCGCGCGGACTGACTCGTTCTGCCGTGGCGATCACCTCTCTCGCCGTCGCCAGGCGCGGGGCGTCCCGATCCGCGCCGGGCGGGATCGCCACCACAAATGTCATCGGCGCACGAACCTGCGCGTACTCCGCGCTGGGCTGATGCCGATAGAGGTGGTAGACGATCTTCATGTGGGTCTCGATCGGCAGATGCCGCCGCACGATTCCCTCACCATCGACCCAGAAGTTGGCCAGAGTCGCCTCCTCCCACTCCTCGGTCCACAGGCCCCCGAGCCGCAGTCGGAGGCGCTCCCGGAACTGATCCAGGGGAAGATCGATGTTCGGCGGTCGGAGTCGCTCCTGGGCCTCCTCCCAGGTCATCCCCCGCGAGGGCTCCAGGAATCCACCATCGACCAGCACCAGGCCGCGCACGGCGCCCGGCTCGGCGGAAGCACCGAACGCGACGGCGACGTTACCTCCCCAGGATTGGCCCACCACGAGAGCCCGATCGATCCCTAACCTGGCACAGATCTCCCGCGCATCGTGGACGATCGTGGGGAAATCGTAACCGTCGTCGGGAACCTCGCTTCCGCCGTGACCACGCTGATTGACGGCTACCACCCTGTGCCTGGGCGCGAGATGCCTCGCGACCTGATCCCATGTCGTGGCGCTGGAACTGAGACCGTGAAGCATCAGGATGGGCGTGCCCATGCCGTCCCAGGCGCGATAGGTCAGCCGAAGAGGTCCCGTGCTCGACGCGATCGTCAGGGCGCCAGTGATCGGTTGCGATGCCCCTCGAGACACGTTATTCCTGCCGGCCCGATCTCGACGCGATGGCGGATGCCCGCGGGGATCTCGAGGCGATCACCGGCGCGGAAGTCACACACGGCGGCCGATTCCTCGAAAACGATGCGCGCCGACCCTTCCAGACACACGAGGATCTTGTGGTACGGGTGTGCGTGATCCGTGTGCCGCGCATCAGCAGCATCCCCCCAGGCGAATGGAGCACAGCCCTCGCTGCTCAGGAGTTCTCGCGCCGCCTGCTCGTTCGTGGGATCGCGCAGAACGCCGGGAACGAGCCTGGGTGTAACCCCGTCAGCCAACCAGCGGAGAATAGACGAAGCCCGAGATGGAGTTCCATCGGATACGTAGCCAGGTGGCGTTGCCGGACTCGACCTCATCGCCCTTCACCGACCCGAGGATGTCGACGATCGTGCCGAGAGGAATGCGGCCCACGATCGGCGCGTTCACACTGGGCGCCGAGCGCACGCGCACGGGGAGTGTGTCGGCGCCGGGCAGCACGCGTGCGCGGGTCGCGGTCGCTGTCGCGATCGCGGTTGGCGAGCGGGTCGGGGCGGCGGCGGGTCGCGCCGTCGCGGTCGCGGGCGGCCGCGGTGTGCTTGTGGCCGGTGCGGGCACGGACTGAGGGTTGGGCAAGGCCTGCGCGGATGGAACCGGCGTGCCGGTCGGTGCCGCGGCCAGGGGCGGCAGCGGAACCTCCGCCGATGGTCGCGGCTCGACGGGCGTCGGCGTGAGCAGGCCCGGCGGCTGATAGAGCACGGCGAGCGGTAGCTGCGTCGGCGTCGCGCGGTCATCCTCGTTCTCGATCGCGCTCCGGCGCGTCGCCTCGGCAATGACCGTGGGCACCACGGCGACGAGTGGTCGGCTGGGCGGCACGTCGGAGGCCGATGGCGCCCGCTGAAGGAAAAGATTGAGCGCGACCAGACAGAGGACGAGGGCAACCGCGCCGAGGGTAAAGACCTGTGCCACGACGCCAACGGTCCCCCGAATCGACGTCCAGATCGCCTTCATCTCGTTCACCGGTCGCCCTCGAGCAGGCGGAGGCAGCACCCCATAGACGCGCCGACTCTACGAGAGAGCCTGTAAGAGGCCGATGAGGAAGTGATTGCGCGCCATTATGGGCGGCGCGGCTACAGGAATCCCCGCGCACGCATACTGACGAAGCGCGGCCCCGTGTCGCGGTCGCCACGCCCCAGGATGATGTGATCGATGACCTTCAGGTCGAGGAGTCCCGCGGCGCGAGAAGCCTCGCGGGTCAGTGCCACGTCCTCCGATGAGGGTTCCGGGTCGCCCGAGGGATGGTTGTGGACGAGCACGATCCCCACCGCCGTCGCCCGGATCGCATCGCGAAACAGTTCCCCCACCTTCACGGCCAGACCTGAGACCGTCCCCTCGTACACCCGTCGCCGACCCATCAGGCGGTTCTTGGCGTCGACCCAGATGACGTGCATCTCCTCCCGCGGTGCGTCGGCGATCTCCCGCTCCAGCATCCGCGCGACGATCCCGGGGTTGTCGGCCGCAAAGGTCTCCTCGGCGATTCGCCGGCCAAGCCTGCGGCCGAGCCAGAGCGCGGCACGGACCTGCGCCGCCTTGGCCGGGCCGAGGCCGCGGATCGCGCAAAGCTCCTCCGCGCTGGCGTGCGCGAGGCCGCGCAGGCCGTCGAATCGGTCGAGCAACTCCCGCGCCAGGTCGATCGTCGAGAAGCCCCGCACACCCGTCCTCAAGAGGATCGCGAGCAACTCGGCATCGGTCATCGCCGTATCGTCATGCGCGGCCAGAATCCGCTCGCGAGGACGCTCTTCCTGGGGCAGGGACTTAATGCTCCAGGCGCTCTCCTCCTCGCGTATGCGGTAGCCTGTCCTTGCTGCACCGCGTCGTCGCTCCACCAGCACGGATCATACAGGAATAGAACTGAAGTTCTGGACGGCCGGTCGCTATCCCTGCGCCGAGCGCGATCCCAGACGGAACCACGCCAGTTGAGGATCGTGATCCGTGGGGTGGTTCGCGAAATCCGCGTTCACATGGGCGATCTGGTAGCTGGCGAACGGAGCGAGTCCGGCCGGAACCCACATCTGGTCGAGGTCGATGGCGTTGCCCTGAAACACGTAGCTGTACCGATCCTCCGGTCGCAATCCAGACCCCAGCGATACGAGCCCCGCATCGCGAAAGGGCGCGAACGCGGCCGAAGTCGACCCGTCGTTGGCATCCCCGGCGACGATCAGAGGGCACGCGGGATCGCCGCGACACGTCTCCCGGACGTACCGTGCGACGGCATCTACCTGCCGGGTGCGCGCGCCCTCCGTATGGCGCGCGACCGGCTGCAGGCGACCGAACAGCGGCGCATCACCAACACGTGAACTGAGATGGAGCCCCACAACCGTCACGTCGGTATCCCGAAAGCGAAAGGCTCCGATGAGCGGCTTTCTCGTTCCTCTGAAGGCGGGGTCGTGCGCGCCGACGCGGCTCACCGGGTCCCGGAGGCTCACCTCGCGATCGGGGCGATGGAGAAACGCGGTGCGGATATTCGCGCCGGGCAAGCCCCCATCGGCACCATCCTCGGGAGGCACCTCCGATGCGACATATCGGGCACCGCCCACCGCGCCGATCGCGGTGGTGAGCAGACTCAGCGTCCGCGTGGCGGCAACCACCCCGTTGTCGGTCGGCCCCGAGTCATCCTGCACCTCCTGAAGGACGATGACATCGGGACTGGATAGCGTGACTCCGAGGAGCGCGGCCAGTGCCTTCACGCGCGCCGGGTCCGACTCCGGGTGCAGATTCTCGACGTTGAGCGTGGCGATACTGAACGCACGTTCGGGAGCCGCGTTTACCGTCGGCGGACGGCGGCGGACATAGCTGCGATCGAGCCGATCCTCGGGCAGAACTCGATACGTGCCAAACCGGTAGTCGACGACGCCGATGACGTCCTTCAGGACATCCCCCACATTCGCGTCCGGGAAGATCTGCCCGCGGATGCGGGCCCCGACCTCGTCCAGCACGATGCGATCGGGGTTGACCCGGCCCGGTAACTCGATGACCCCACCGCCGACGCTACTGCGCCCAACGGTGCGCGTAAGGCCCTCGGCGATCACGACGATCTCACCCGCCTCCGTCCTTGGTCCTACCACCAGCGGCGTCTGAACGCGGACGCGCATGCCTTCGAGGCTCTCGAAGAAGTCAATGGCATCGTCGTGCGGCTGGTACAGGCCATCGATCTCCACATCGGTCGCGTCGTCGTCGACGTGGAGAGAGGGCGGGGAGCGTCCTCCCGATCCGATCACAACGGGATCGGGCAAGGCGTTGCCCCGCGTGCGAACGATCAGTCGGGGTGCCACGATCTGGGTGACCGATAGATCGCCATCCCTCTCTCGGGGGCGAAACTCGGCGACGGTACCCTCGACATCCACCAGATCGCCCGGCCGTACCGTGACGAGATCGCGACGCGCGCCAGTGTCGTCGGGCCGGCGGTTCAGGTAGACGAAGACGCCATCGGACGTCGCGGGATCGCCGTCGTCGACCCGATCCTGTGCGAAGAAACCGTCGAAACGGAGACCGGTTACGACCACGCCGGGCAGCCGCACGTACTGCCCTTCCAGCCGCGAGCGATGCCCTGGTCCCTGGACGACGCCGATGGTGAGGGCAGTCGGCAACGCAATCGGGGCGGGTGACGGCCGCGAATCGCCCTCGCTTCCCACGACGCGTGGCGCCGGCACGGATGGCGACGGAATCGCGGTCGGTGGGCTCGTGCAATCCAAGAAGGCCAGAGACACCAGGACGAGCGCCAGGGCGAGCGGGCGCAAGAGGCCCCGCGGCATCACCAGCTCAAGGCAAAGTAGCGCGCACGAGAGGAACCTCTCAGGTATTGGTCGCGTTCCATCCACGCAGGCCGCCGACGATACAGGCGATGCAGAGCGCCCCGGTGTTGGGACCACGCGACGTCGGGAACAGGATGCACTCCGTGATGGCTCCACACTTGTCGCACCGGCGGGTCTCACGGGGCGGCGGACTCTCACGCGGTCGGCCCGTCAGTTCCATGGCTGTGCTCTCCTCCGGTCACGCTCTAACGGGTCTCTCACGTAGCTGTGGGGAATACTGGGGCCCGAGTCTCGAACGAGGTACGAGTGCGGTGGTGCGCAGGGCGATCTGCTGGATTCAAGGTCATGACTGGCGATACGACCGCCATCTCTGGGGTTCGGGCCTTGAGCCCAGCGATCGGTATGTATGCGAGCGGTGCGGCGAAGAGGAGTACGAGGCGAGCATCGATCAGGTAGCTCAGGCTCCCCGAACGGCGCAGGAACCCGCCATCGCGGCTTAGCCCATCGTCTCATGCGGTCGCCCACGCCCGACTAGATCCGGAACACCTGGACCAGCGAGCGTTCGGATTCTCCGGCCAGACGGGCGGTGACCTCGATGGCCCCCTCGATTCCGGACCCGCGGAGCTTCTCCTTCAGCAGCTCATCCAGTTGAAAGATGCCCGCGGAGTTCGACATCTCGATGGAGATGCGCACGGGCTTGCGATCGCCCCGTTCGATTGCCACGCGATCGATCGCCGCGGCGGACACCGAGTGGATATTCACCTGACCGGCTTCGAACGGGATCCGCGAGCGCCCCTTCGCCATGTCGAGCGCATCGGCCACGCGCACCACGCCGGCCTCCAGAGTCAGCGGACGCCCATCGGACCGGTGCGCGATGATCGCGTGGAGAATTTCACTCACCAGCACGGTGAGATCGGGTTCGACGTACAGCCCGGCCAGGAGATGGCGCGCCTTCGGTTCGGCCAGGATCAGGCTGAATCGCTCGTGATCGTCGCGATGGACGGCCATGCCCACATCGTGGAGGAGCGATGCCAGCACGACAACGACCTCCCCATCGGCCTGGGTCAGGCCGTGATTGCGCACGATCCCTGCCTCATACTGAGCACCGGTCAGCATGCGGAAGAGCCGCAAGGCGATGTTGGCCACGATGCGCACGTGGACCGGGCCGTGATCGCTCATGCCGAGCCGATCGACCGCGTTGACGTTGGCACAGCGCCAGAGGGCGTGGAGACCGGTATCCGCATTGACCCGATCGACGAGTGCGTGCAGAGTCGCGTTATGTCGCGACGGGATGTTCAGGACAACCGAGCTGTCGCGGGCCGGCACGCCCTGGTCCTGGGTTAGCGCCGGGCTGACCTCGACCGAACCGTCCTCGCCGCGCCCGGGGTCCTCCATCATCAGCCGAACTCCGGAGGCAACGGGATGGTCAGACGTGTCGACGCCGATGCCTCGTAGACCAGAACGAGCCCACGAGCCGCGCTTGGCAGATCGAACGTCAAGATGCCCTCGGTCAGTTTCCCCGGCTCACCGGGCGATGCACGAGGACCCAGCTCAGCGGGAGGAAACATCTGCTCCAC
>CAZHZF010000089.1:7302-8656 GCA_964536925.1 uncultured Dehalococcoidales bacterium
CCGGGCTGCGCGTCGATCGCGCCGGCGGCGCTGAACACGGCGAGGCACCCGACCCCGACCAGAATGACGCCGAGCACGACCAGGCACCCGAGGTAGCCGATGCGCCCCATTACCCTCCCGACCCGTCGAGGGACTTCCAGAATAACACGCGGTTGACAGAAGGCTCACGATCGCCGGCCGAGGACTCCTGCGGTGACGGCCCGTTCTTACGATCGGTTTACGAACTCCGTTCCTAGAATCGGCCACCTTCTCTGGAGGCGCGGATGAGCTCCACAGGAACGACCGCGATGGCCCGACCGACGACGCGGGCCCTTGCGCGTGCACCGATGCGTGCCGAGGCGACGATCGACCGCGAGGCACTGGTCACGATGTTGCACGAGAAGGATCGCCACATCCAGGCACTCGAGGCCGAGTGTCGCGACCTCGCCGATCAGTTGATCGCCTTCCAGTCCGAGATCCTGAAGTGGGTCGAGCTGGACCAGGCATGATCCGTCACATCGAACGAGACGATCTGGCGCGCCTGCGCGACGACCTCGCGCGTGCACGCCTTCTCGAGCAGGGCGATGACACGCACGCGGTCCGCCTGCTCGATCGATTCCTGCGCCTCGTCAGGAGTCCTCGGGGCAACTGATTCCAGCGCCGACCCATCCCGAACGCCCGACCGTCGGACCAGCCACCCACGGTCGGGCGTTTTCTTGTTCCGCGACATACGCTCACCCCGCCACACATGCGCCTGAGCCCGACGACGCCATCTCTCGTTCTCGCCTCGGCATCGCCACGGCGCCGCGACCTGCTGGGCCTTCTGGGGCTCCCGTTTCGCATCGTCTCGACCGACATCGATGAGACGCCGCTCCCGGCGGAGGCACCGGTGACAACCGCCATCCGCCTCGCCGGGGCCAAGGTTCAGGCCTACGGCGCCACCGCGGATGAGATCGTGCTGAGCGCCGACACCGTGGTGTGGTCACGGAATCGGTCGTGGGCGAAGCCGGAGAGCGATGCCGACGCCCGTCAGTTCCTCGGAGAACTGTGCGGCCGCTCGCACCTCGTGACGACAGCGGTCGCGGTGCGGAGCAACGCGCGCGTATGGAGGGGAGCGATCACGACCACGGTGACGCTCGCGCCGCTGAGCGCCACCCGGATCCAGGCCTACGTCGATTCCGGCGACCCGCGCGACAAAGCCGGGGGCTACGCGATCCAGAACGAGCTCTTTCGACCGGTCAGCACCTGGGACGGCTGCCGCTGCAACGTCGTCGGCTTTCCGCTGGGATTGGTCGCGGCCTTGCTCGACGACGCGGGCATGGCGCTGTCGAGCGACCCGGCTCGGACGTGCCCGGCCGGCTACTGCGCCGCCTGC
>CAZHZF010000090.1:0-1233 GCA_964536925.1 uncultured Dehalococcoidales bacterium
GACGGCGCGTTGGCCCGCGCACGCGCGGGCGTATCTTCGGGAGGGTACAGGGAGTATGCGGCGCGCGATGCGGTTCGGCGCGATGCTGGGTCTGCTGGTGATGGCGCTCGGGTTCGTGCCCGCGGCCGGTGCCCAGCAGGCCGACTATGCGGTCAGCGGCGGGAGGTTCTACTCCCAGACCGGCGGCGGGGGCGGCAACGGCTTCAGCGTCGTGGACGGTGGCTGGGATATCAACGGGCAGGAGATCCGCTTCTGGAGCGAGTTCCAGCGGCTGGGTGGGGTCACCACGCTCGGCTACCCGGCGAGCCGCCGCTTCCAGGGGCCGGGTGGGTTCACGTACCAGTTGTTCCAGCGCGGCGCGCTGCAGTGGCGGCCGGAACGGCGCGGCGCATTGCTCAGCAACATCTTCGAGTGGTTCCAGGAGAACAACCAGGACGCGTTCCTCGCCGCCCAGGGGATTCCCGCGGCGATCCGCGACGATGGCTCCTCCGGCAACTACCAGCTCGCGGTGCAGATCCGCACCGGCTGGATGACGAACGACGCGATCCGCCGCCACTTCCTCTCCAGCCCCAACGCGGCGGCGATCCGCAACTGGACGCAGGACGCCGCGATCGAACTGTATGGGTTGCCCATGTCGCGCCCCGAGCGCGCCGGGCCCTTCATCGTCCAGCGGTTCCAGCGCATCGCCTTCCAGCTCTGGGTCGATAGCGTGCCGGGCATGCCCGCCCCGGGATCGGTCGTGGGCATCCTGGGCGGCGATCTCCTGAAGCAGGCCGGCATTGTCGCCGGCACCGCGACGCTGCCGGAGGGTCCGGGAGGAACCTCGCCGACGACCGCTGCCCCGGCCGCGCCGCCCGCGGCGACGCCGACGCCGGTCTCCTCGCACGCGTGGCGCATCGAGGGCCCGAACGTGTACCCCAACTGCGGCACCACCTGGGTGTGGGGCAAGGTCAAGGATGCCACCGGCGCCGGCGTGGACGGCATCTCCGTCCGCTCCTGGAACGACTGGGGCAACGAGGTCATCAGCGGCAGCGGCCAGCCCGGACGTGAGACCGGGTACTGGGATCGGATCATGGGACCGGGTGTCCGGGCCGGAACCTGGTACGCCGCGGTCGTGGACGGCAACGGTGTGATCTCCTCGCCGGTGGCGGTGTTCACCTTCACCGGTGACTGCGGCGCTGGCGGAATCCAGAGCGTGGAGTTGAACTGGGTCCGTCGCTGACGGTGTTGCGG
>CAZHZF010000090.1:1333-5883 GCA_964536925.1 uncultured Dehalococcoidales bacterium
CACGGAAGTAAGGTAGGTCCGATGAAACCGGTGATCGTCGAGGCGAAGGCCCTGGGTGGATATCGTGTCTGGGTCCGGTTCGCCGACGGTGTCATCGGCGAAGTCGACCTCTCCCACCTCGTGGGAAGAGGTCTCTTCGCGCGCTGGCGTCAACCGGGCGCCTTCGAGGACCTCACCGTGGACCCCGAGGCGGGGACGATCGTCTGGCCCAGCGGACTCGACGTCGCGCCGGACGCGCTGTACGCACGTATCGTGTCTCGAGCCCAGGCGGCGCGGAGCTAGCCGGCACTTCCAGGTCGGCGCGGGCGCGGCTCCGTGGGGCGGGGTCGTTCATGAAAGACGAGTTCGTTCGGCCGACGGTACGGACGCCGCGAGCGCCGGAACGATCCGTGTCGTGGGTGAAGGTGGTTCAGCCGACCGGGGCGATCAACTCGGTTCGGATCTTCGCCGGGTCGGTCTCCTCCGGTGGCGACCAGTAGATCTCCCAGCCGCCACGATCCATCTTCAGGCCGCGGGCGCTGACCTCCTCGTAAAAGCGCATCCAGGCATCGCTGAGACCGTCGTAGGCGCCCACGTGCCAGGTGGTCGCGACCCGTCCGCCAGGCAACTCGTCGCCGTGGACATCACCGTCGTCGGCGACGCGCTGGGCGACCGGGAAGCCGACGTCGAGGTCGAACGCACCATCCTTCGGCGGGCCGTAGTGCCGGGTGAGGGCGGGACCACTCGGCGTCAGGCCGCGCCGCGCGAGCGAACCATGGACCGCGCCGAACGCCCGGCCCATCTCCGCGGGCAGGTCCCGCACGCCGCGCAGGCGGACGACGGCGATCGCCTGGGGAGCGGCATCCTTCAGTTCCAGGGCCATCACCTCTCCTCCTGACCTCCTCTCCTTCAAAGGAGAGGAGGAAAGAATAGACAATCCGGGGGCTTCGCCCCCGAACCCCCGGACGCTGCGCATCCGACCTCCTCTCCACGCAGGAGGAGAGCGGGGAGACAATCGGGGGCTTCCCACCCGAATCCCCGGCGCGCACCCGACCTCCTCCTCTCCGCGCACG
This sequence comes from uncultured Dehalococcoidales bacterium, assembly GCA_964536925.1. Lineage (GTDB taxonomy): Bacteria > Chloroflexota > UBA6077 > FW602-bin22 > FW602-bin22 > VGOZ01. The sequence goes on from CAZHZF010000090.1 coordinate 2,386, forward strand.
AGGAGAGGAGGGGAGACAATCGGGGGGCTTCCCACCCGAATCCCCGGCCGGCACCCGACCTCCTCTCCGCGCAGAAGGAGAATCGGGCCGACTGCGGCCGGGGCGGCGCCTCCCCCGTACAATGCCGCGCCGATGCCCCGCTACGACGAACCGGACGTCCTCATCATCGGCGCCGGAGCCTCGGGCGCAGCCGCGGCCTGGTACCTCGCCGGCCACGGCTTCCGGGTCACCTGTCTCGAACAGGGAGGCTGGTTCAAGGCCGACGGTCAACTCGGCCTGGACTGGGAGAGCCGACGCTTCGGCGACCTCAACCCGGACCCGAATGTCCGCCGCAACGCCTGGGACTACCCGATCAACAACCGCGAGTCGGCCATCGCACCGCTCATGGTCAACGGCGTGGGCGGCAGCACGGTGATGTGGGGCGCCCACTTCCCGCGCTACCACCCGAGCGACTTCCGCACCCGCACGCTGGATGGCGTCGGCGACGACTGGCCCCTCACCTACGCCGAACTGGAGCCGTGGTACGACCTGAACGATCGGATGATCGGCGTGGCCGGACTGGCCGGCGATCCGGCGTTCCCGCCGAAGCCGCCGCGTCCCCTGCCGCCGGTACCGATCGGGCGTTCCGGACGGACGATCGCTGCCGGGTTCGACCGACTGGGCTGGCACTGGTGGCCTTCGGACGGCGCGATCGTCACCCGACCCTACGGCCCGGGTCGGCACGCGTGTAACAACTGCGGCCCCTGCGGGATGGGCTGCCCCATCGGCGCGCGGTCGAGCGCCGACGTCTCCTACTGGCCGATCGCGCTGCGCCTCGGCGTCGACCTTCGGACGGAGTGCCGCGTCCGCGAGATCGCGGTGGATGCGTGGGGCCGCGCGCGGGGCGCGCTCTACTACGAGGGGGAGCACGGCCTGCGCGAGCAGCGCGCGCCGATCGTCATCGTCGCCTGCAACGGCATCGGTACGCCGCGCCTGCTTCTGAATTCGGTCTCCCGACAGTTCCCCGATGGCCTTGCCAACCGCAGCGGCCTCGTCGGCAAGAACCTCATGTTCCACGCCTACAGCACGGTCTGGGGCGTGTTCGAAGAACTGCTGGACGGCTACGCCGGTCCGGGCGGCAATCAACTCGTCAGTCACGAGTTCTACGAGACTGACCAAACCCGGGGGTTCGTACGCGGTTTCCAGTTGCAGGTCGTCCGCGGCGGCGGGCCGATGGGCACAGCGCTCGGCCACTCCCGCCTGCTCCCGCGCGGCGAAGCGCTGCCCTGGGGGCGCGATCACCATCGCACGTTCGACGAGCGATTCGGTCATCTCGTCAACGTGAGCATGAACGGCGAGGATCTGCCGGAGACGATCAATGAGGTCGCGCTCGATCCCCATCTTTCCGATGGCGACGGCATACCGGCGCCACTCGTCCGCTACCGGCTGAGTGAGAACAGCAAGAAGATGATCGCCTTCGCAGTGGCGCGATCGAAGGAAGTCCTGGAGGCGGCGGGCGCCCGGCAGACGTTCGTGCCGAACACCCTGCCGATGGCGGGGTTCCACCTGATGGGTACGTGCCGGATGGGGGACCATCCCTACGGCTCGGTCGTCGACCGCTGGGGTCGCAGCCACGACGTCCCGAACCTGTTCATCATCGACGGCAGTCTGTTCGTCACCAGCGGCGGCGTGAACCCGACCCCGACCCTTCAGGCTCTGGCGCTGCGGACCGCGGCGCACATTGCCGGCAAGGCCGCCTGATGCCCGTCTATCTCGACGCGAGCGACCGCACGCTGCTCGCGGCGATCCTCGATACGCTCCTGCCCGCGCACGAAGGGGTACCGGCGGCGGGAGAGCTCGGCATCGGCGAGGCGATCGAGGCGCTGCTGGACGATGGCGCGCGCCGCGGCCGGATCGTCACGGTTCTGCGCGCGACCGAGATCGCCCTCGGCGGCGCGGCTCTGAGCGATCGCGACGCGGCGGCCCGCGAGGCGCTGGTGCGCGAGGTGGAGACCGGCGAGCCCGCCGCGTTCGCCACGCTCATCGAATGCGCCTACCGGACCTACTACAGCGATCCGCGCGTCCTCGCCCGGCTCGAACGCACCCACGGCTATCCGGCACGCCCGCCTCAACCACTGGGGCACGCGATCGAACCGTGGGATGATGCGCTCGTCGCGAAGCAACGGGAGCGGGGGCCGATCTGGCGGCCGGCTGACTGAGTCCCGGCAGGCGGATCGGCGCTCGACTCCCCGTCAGCCGGTCAGGGCCCGCATCCACGCCGCGGAGGCTCTGGCGCTCTCCCATGGGTCGCGGATATCCGGCCGGTCGACCTCCACGATCGCCCAGCCATCGAACTCCGCGGGGAGCGGCGCGAGCATCGCCCTCAGGTCGAGTTCGCCGCGACCCGGCTCGACCCATAGCCCCTCCTGGACCGTCTGGCGGTAGGTCGCGTCGCGCTCCTTGCCGCGGCGAGCAACGGACAGGCGGCAGTCCTTGACGTGGAGGACCCGCACCCGTGCGGCGTACTCGTCGATGAGCGCACGCACATCGGCGTTGGCCCAGGCGAGGTGGCCGGTGTCGGGTGCGAACGCGAGGAGCGCGCCATCGATCGCGTCGAGGACGGCGCGCGTCTCCTCCTCGGTCTCCACCCAGGTGCCCACATGGGGATGGAAGGCGGCCCGCACCCCTTCCGCCCGCATCGCCTCGGCGACCTTTGCGATCAGGGGGATGATTCGCTCGAGGCGGGCCGGGTCGGCCTGATAACCGCGCGCGGGGTGGATGACCCGCGGCGCCTCGCGGGACATCCCCGTCGCGACCACGATGTCGGTCAACCCGAACGCGGCGTGGCGTCGCGCGATGCTCGCCGCCCGGGCCGCGAGGGCCGCACCATCCTCATCGCCTCCGGACGCGCCCAGTGAGAAGTACCCCGGTGCGGGAGCGAGGCCGATCTCGGTCAACAACCGCCGGTAGTCGTCGTCCTCCCAGCCACCGGGGACATCCAGGAAGACGGCATCGAACCCCGCGCTTTTGACGCGCGTCAGGAGTTCGCGCGGGGGCGGGCTCAGCGCCGGATCGAGCCACCCATCGTCGGTCGCCATCCACTGGATGGGATTGAGCGCGACGCGGTCGCGGCGAATCGCCATGGGTCACCTCTCCGGGAGCTGCGTGCAAGTATGAGCCTCCGCGGGTGGACGCGCGGGCAGCGCGTTCCGGGCATTCCCACCGACGGAACACCGTGCAGTGGCCTTCGCGGGTGGCCGATACTTGACCCATGGCCTTCACGGTGAGCGATTTCCAGGACCTCCTGGATCTGCTCGAGCAGCATCCCGATTGGCGCGCCGCGCTGCGTCGGCACATCCTGCCCGACGACCTGCTCGAGGTTCCCGCGCTCCTGCGGCAAAGTGCGGAATCGCAGCGTCGAACCGATGAGATCCTGGCGGCCCTTGCCTTGCGTCAGGATCGACTCGCGGCGCAGCTGGAGGCACTCACCGGGCGGGTGGACGCGCTCACCGCTCGCGT
>CAZHZF010000090.1:5983-8423 GCA_964536925.1 uncultured Dehalococcoidales bacterium
ACCGCTCGCGTGGACGCGCTGACCGGGCAGGTCGAAGCGCTCACCGCTCGTGTGGACGCGCTGGCGGGGCAGGTCGAAGCGCTCACCGCTCGCGTGGACGCGCTGACCGGGCAGGTCGAACAGCTCACCGCGCAGATGCAGTTGATGAACGGGCGCATCGGAACCATGGATGGCGAGCTCATGGAACTGCGGATCTCCCGCCGTCTGCCGGCGCTTCTCGGTCCGCAGTTTCGCCGCGCCCGCGTTCTGGAGATGCACGAGGTCGTGGATCTGCTGGACGACGCCCTGGACGCCGGTCTCATCTCGCCGGGAGACCGAGAGATCGTCCTACGCGCGGATATCGTGGCGCGCGCCCGCGACCGGGTCGCTCAAGCTGATGTCCTCCTTGTCGGCGAAGTGTCCGTTGGAGTCGGCGTCGGAGACGTCACCCGGGCGATAGAGCGTGCGGGGATTTTGACGCGGACCGGGCACGCGGCTCGGGCAATGGTGCTCGGGACCTGGATCAACGAGGAAGCACGGCGCTATGCGGAGGACGCTAGCGTACCGTATGTGCGCGTCGAACGGCTGTCTGTCAGCGCGCCGGCGGCGTGAACGGGCGCGTTCCAGGAGGTCAAGCGCCCCTGCGTGCGCTGTCCACCCTTGTGACGTGGCCCGACGAAACAACCCGGACTGAACCTCCGCCCCCTCTCCCGTCCCTCCGATTGGAGTGTGCGTGGTGCGGGGATACGTTTCTATCGAGGGCGGTCTGCGGCGTGCGATCCCAGGGGCCGATTGAGCGGCCCGCTCCCACCGCGCGGGCGACCCCCGATCTGTGGTTACATAGCGGCGTGACGGTCGAGGTCGGGACGGCGGCCGGGGTCGCGGCGCGCACGGGAGCGCACCTGCTCCTCGAGACGCTGGCGCGCCACGGCGTGGACACGCTCTTCGGCGTGCCGGGCCACGGCGCCTACCCGATCTACGACGCGCTCAACGACGTCCCCGCGATCCGCCCTTATGTGGGCCGCAACGAACAGGGCGTCACCTTTGCCGCCGAGGGGTACGCCAGCGCGACTGGCCGCATCGCCGTTGCGACAAGTGTGCCGCGTGCCGGACTCACCAATGCCGCGACGGCGATTTGGGAGGCGAACGACCTGCCCTCGCGCCTGCTGTTCCTCCTCGAGGCCGATGCGAGCCATCGCTCCATCCTCGCCCCGATCTGTCGGTACTACGAGGTCGCCACCACGGCAGAGCGGATCGTGCCCGCCCTGGAGGACCTGCTTGAACGTCTCACCGGCGCTCGACCCGGGGCGGCGGCGCTGGAGGTGCCCCAGGCCGTGCTCGCCGGCGCCGTGGACCCGCGGAGCAGACCGCCGAGCACCGCGCCCACCCGCACGATCCCTGCGTCGCTCCAGGGCATCGCGGAGGCCCTCGTCACGGCCCGCCGTCCCCTCCTCATCGCTGGGTCGCCCGCAGCCGACGCGCCCGAAGCGCTGACCCGGCTGGCCGAAGCGCTCGGCGCGCCGGTCCTCGTCGATGGCCGCGGCAAGGGCTCCCTCCCCGATGGCCATCCCCTGGCGCTGGGGATGGCCTGGGCGCGCCAGAGGCCGGCCGAGGATCTGGTCACCGCGGCCGACCTGGTCCTGGCGATCGGCGCCACGGACACACCGGTCGATGTCGATGAGGCGAGCGCGATCGTCGCCGGGCGTCCCGCGGAGTGGCGGGACCGCCACCTCCTGCAGATCGATTGGGACGATGCCCGCTCGGGTGTGACCCGAGGGACCGCGTTCGGCCACGTCCCCACGCTGCTCAACACTCTGATCGAGGGGATCGGCACCCACCGCACCCGCTCGGAGTGGGACCCGGGTCAGTTCGCTGTCACGCGGGAGGCCTTCACGCGGTACGCCGCGGAGACTGTGCCCTGGGCGCTCCCGCTCTGGCGCCACCTGCGCGCGTCGCTCCCCGACGATACGATCCTCTGTGCCGACTCGCTCGTCGGTCTCTGGACGGCCCGACTCTTCCCGGTGGATCGTCCACGGTCGTTCCTCTACCCCTGGGGCACGGGCACGCTGGGGCGCGCCGTGCCGGCCGCGCTCGGGGCGATCCGCGCCTATCCCGACCGACCCGTGGTCGCGCTGATGGGCGATGGCGCCTTTATGTACAACGCCCAGGAACTGGCGACAGCGGCTCTCTACGGCCAGAAGGTCATCGTTCTGATCGCCAACGACGACGGCTTCGGCGCGATCAAACACAATATGACCCGGATGTTCGGCCGCTCGATCGCCCACGAATTGCGGAACCCCGATTTCGTCGCGATGGGCCACGCGTTCGGCATGCGCGCTCGCCGCCTGGAGTCGCTCGAGGATCTGCCCGCGGCGCTACGCGAGGCGCTCAACGCGCCGGATTCATCGATCATCGATCTGCCACTGGAACTGCGGCCACCGCGGTTCTGACGCGACGCAAC
>CAZHZF010000091.1:0-1078 GCA_964536925.1 uncultured Dehalococcoidales bacterium
GCCCGATCCGGGCGTGCCCCAGCAGCGCACGCTTCGGCAGTAGGCGCCCGCCGCACCGGGGCTGGTCGCCGTCTGCCCGCCGCACGCGGACGAGTAGTACGCCCAGATCAGGTCGCCCTGGTAGGTCATCACCTGGCCGGCCGTCGCCATCACGGCCGCGTCGCTATTGGGGTGGCGTCGCGTGGGGTCCCACGCCTGGCACGCCGTCGTCGCGCAGATGTAGCCGTAGGTCGCGTGGTACGCCGCGGCGTAGGTGCGCGCCGCGACCGCCTGCGCCTTCAGCGCCTCCAGCGGCCACGAGGCGGGCATCTCGGTGGGTACGACACCACGGAGGTACTCGTCCATTGTGAGCGAGCAGTGCGATCCGTCCTCCCGCCGGATCCGGACGTAGGCGGGCACAGACGCAGCGCTCGCGCTCACGGCGCGTGGGATGACCGGGCTCTCGCCGCTGAACCCCTCGGGTGGCAACTGATCCGCGGCGCCCGTCTGCCGTCGTTCGGCACCGATGCCGATGACGGCGATGGCGGCGGCGGCCATTCCGAGGACGCGACGACGCCCCAGACGCGCAGAGGTCGGGCCCACCACGTTCAAAGGTAGGCATGAGGTATGCGAAGGACAAGATTGTCCGGCATAAGGCAATCGCGCGAGAGCCGCACGGACGAATGGGCTATCTGAGAGGAGCGCTGGTTCCCGGGTGGACGGCCCTGTGGCCGCGACTCGCCGCCCGCTGGGCCGTTCGGGCGGCCCTGGTTGCGCTCGTCACCGCGGCCGGGTCCCTCACCACGGAATCACCGCGCCGTTCGGCGAGCGCGGCGATGCATCGCGCCGGTGCGCCCCTCGCGTTCAGCGTCGTTGGCTGGCAGGTGCGCGCCTGGCTGGGTCCTGGCATCGGAGGCGCCGCTCCGGCCGATCCGCGGGCGAACCTCGCCGTCTACGAGGCCCTCGTGCGCGAGCGGGACACGCAGAACGACCGCCGGTCCGCGCTCCTCGGCGGGCAGTCGCCCGGCGACGACCTCGCGGCGGCGGACCTCCGGGTCTCGGCGGCGCTGGACGCGCTGCGGGAGCACCGGCCCTCGGC
>CAZHZF010000091.1:1178-7424 GCA_964536925.1 uncultured Dehalococcoidales bacterium
TCGGTCGATCGCTCGGGCTATGCCTCCTACATCACCGAGATCGGCGGACTCGGGACGTACCCGAGCATGGTGGCCGATCATGCGTCATCCCGCCGGGTCGTCGCGGTCATCGCTCACGAATGGGCCCATCACTACCTGGCAACGCGCCGTCTGGGACGCGCCTACTTCGAGAGTGGCGCGATGCGCGCCATCAACGAAGTCGTCGCCGATATCGTGGGCGAGGAGATCGCCGACCTGGCGTACCCGCCGGATGCGGCGCCTCCCCGGCGGGCGGCTGGACCTCCGGCTCCATCGCCGACGCCAGACTTCGGCGTCGAGATGCGGCGGATTCGGCAGGGTGTCGAGGACCTGCTCGCGCGCGGACAGGTCGCCGAGGCAGAGGTCTACATGGCGCGGGAGCGCGAGGCGATCCGCGCGCTGGGCTTCCGGGTGCGGAAGATCAACACCGCGTATCTCTCCTTCTTCGGCAACTACAGCGGCGGCGGCAACCCTTACGAGGCGCCCCTGCGGCGACTGCGTGCGGAGAGTTCATCTCTCGCCGCCTTCCTGGACCGGGTCGGGGCGATCGATCGACCGGATCTGCTCCCGGACTGCCCGGCGTGTCAGCCGCGCGGATAAGCGACGTAGGCGAAACGACGGCTGTCCGGGGCCCAACCATTGACGTTGGTCGTGCCCTGGCCGCCGTCGAACCGATAGAGGTCGCGCGCGTTCCTCCCGTCGGCATCGGCACAGCCGAGCGCGACATTCAGGTTCGCTGGGTGCCCCAGCGTTCCGGTCGGGAACGTGATGTAGTGGATCATCCTGCCATCGGGTGAGACGTGCGGGAACCAGTTGACCCGATCATCCTCGAAGATGACCTCGACGTGCGAACCGTCGGGGCGCATCCGGCAGAGCCGGCTGTGTCCCGGCGTCGACGACGGGTAGGTGCTGTTGAAGTAGATCCATGCGCCATCCGGCGAGTATTCGGGGCCATCGTCGTCGAACTTCCAGTTCGTGAGCCGCCGCAGCGATCCTCCCGCGGTGGGGATGGTGTAGGTGTTGATCGGCTGCCGCGTCCCGTCGGGGTCGAACTGGACCGAGACGAACGCGATCGTTCGCTCGTCCGGCGACACGCCGTGGAGAAAGTACATGAAGCGGTGCGGCTGCTCGTGCGAGATGCGCCGGGGCACGCCGCCCTCGAACGGCAGGCGATAAAGGTGCCAGTCGGTCGCCGAGACGTAGAGCGTGCGCCCATCCGCGGAGATGACGTGATCGTTGTTGACGCCGATGTCGGCGTCCATGGTGATGCGCTCCGGCGTCGCCCCCGCGTGTGGAGCGATGCGGTACAGATCGCCCTCCTGGTTGAACACGAGCCAGCGGCCGTCCGGCGACCAGTTCGGCGCCTCGAAGAGAGACGTGGCCGATTCCCAGATCACGATCGGGGCGCTGCCGTCGATGTCGCCGATGCAGAGCTGGCTGCGCTGCCCGGCCTCGAGCCTGCGGAAGTTGCCCGGTCGCGTTCGTTCCACCTCTGCTCTCCAGTGCGCGGGGTGCGCGTCGCAATCCTAACGGGCGCCCGAACATCGCGCGGACCGCGACCACAAGTGCGATTGGTGGACGCAGGGCCTCTCGATTTAGGTCGGACAAGAGGATGGGCCGCCTCCGTGTGGAACACCGTGGACCGACCGCGAGAATGAGCCGATCACAGGCCGCGCACTCTATGATGTGATCTCCCGCACGATGGCCGTGCTTCTGTTGGGCATCCTTTGTGCCCACTCGACGTCGGTCGTCTGTAACCGGTTGTGAGCTGTCCTTCGAGAACGGTATCGAACAGGCACACTGTCGCCGGAGGTGTGTGGTGAGTATGCGACGATTCATCACCGCTGTCATCCTGGTGTCTCTCATTGCGCACTCGTTGTTCCGTGCGCAGTCCGGCGCACTCACAGACGCACGGACGCCAATCGATGCGCAGGTCGCGGGAGTCACCTTCGCCGATCAAGACCTGCCGACTGCTCTTCCGGCGAAGCTCACGGGCTTGTTGCCCGCGACACCATCCGTGGTCTTCGTGGCGGCGATCGGCTCACTCCTGCTCGGTCTTGGCGCGAGCCACACGCTCGATCTCCGTACTGCGATCTCGCGAATCGCACCAACGCCGCGTCGAAGAAGATCGTTCCTGCAGGTGTACCTGAACTAAGTCGGGTGGAGCCCAGTCGGCCCGCTGATCCAGCGGGGTCGGCATCCCGAAGCAGTTCTCCCGAATGCCCGCAACCGCACGGAAAGGTATGCCGTATGGTGTCCACAGATCGTCTCTGTAGCGAGACCTTCGCCACGCAGTGCCCGGACGCTCCGCGCCGCCCGCGCGTGGGACGTCACCGCGTCCGCCCGAGCCGATCGACCACTCACCTGACGCGACGTGAGCGCGCCCAATGCTTGCAGGTGCTGGAGTGATCCACACCGATGGACTGATCGCGACTATCGCGATAGGCCTTGCGGTCGCGTTCCTGGGCGGGTTCCTGGCGACGCTGATTCGACTGCCTCCAATCGTGGGATACCTGCTCGGTGGAGCCGTCGTTGGGCCGTTCACACCGGGATTCGTGGCGAACGCGGATATCGCGCACGAACTCGCGGAGATCGGTGTCGTCCTGCTGATGTTCGGCGTCGGTATTCACTTCTCCCTACGCGACCTGATTGCCGTGCGAGGTATCGCTATTCCCGGCGCGATCGGTCAGATCGTGGTCGCGACTGCACTCGGCGCCTGGATCAGTGTATCGGCCTGGGGATGGACGCTCGGCGCGGGTATTGTGCTGGGTTTGGCGATTTCGGTTGCCAGCACCGTGGTCCTGTTGCGGGCACTTGCCGAGCGCGGCGCGCTCGACACCACCCACGGTCGCACTGCGGTCGGTTGGCTCATTGTCGAGGACATCTTCACCGTTCTCGCGCTGGTGCTGTTGCCCGCGATTGCACTGGCGCTGGGAGATTCCGGGACAATCGATGGCGATCAGGAGGCCTCTGGGGAACCTCACGCCCTGGTCGCCATCGTCCTTGCTCTGGGAAAGATGGTTGCCTTCGGTGCGCTCATGCTGTTCGTCGGCGCACGAGTCATCCCCCGACTCCTGAATCAGGTCGCCCGCACCGGCTCACGTGAGCTGTTCACCCTCACCGTACTCGCGGTAGCCATCGGCATCGCTTTCGGAGCGTCGCTAGGTTTTGGCGTCTCCCTGGCCCTGGGAGCATTTCTGGCCGGACTTGTCATCAGCGAATCCGATCTAAGCCATCGAGTCGCGGCCGATGCGTTACCCCTCCGAGACGCCTTCTCCGTGCTGTTCTTCGTGTCGATCGGGATGCTTCTCGACCCGGCGGTGCTGGTCACTGCTCCACTCAGCATCCTCGCTCTCCTCGGCGTGATCGTCTTTGGGAAAGGGCTCACGGCCCTGCTTATCGTGGCACTCCTCGGGCATCCTGTTCGCACGGGACTGACCGTCGGCGTGGGTCTAGCGCAGGTGGGCGAGTTCTCCTTCATACTGGCGGAACTGGGGCGAAACCTCGAACTCCTCTCTGTCGAGGGGCATAATCTCATCCTCGCGAGCGCGATTGTCTCCATCGCCCTGAATCCGCTGCTGTTTCGATTCATCGAACCCGTCGAATCCTGGCTTCGGCGGCGGCCTCGTCTTGTTCGACTCCTCCAACGAGGCGGCGACGGAGCCGTTCCTTCCTCCGGCCGGCAGAGCCCGAGCGATCTGAGGGGTCATGTGGTTCTCTGCGGGATGGGGAGCGTCGGGCGCGTCATTGCGCTGGCACTTGAACGTCGCGGAATTCGCTATGTCGCGATCGACCACGACCGCCGGACGGTGGAAGACCTGCGTGAGCGCAACGTCACAGCGGTCTACGGCGATGCGGCCATTCCCACGACTCTTGACCTCGCGGGCATCGGGCAAGCGCGCGTGCTCGTCATCGCCGTCCGGGACCCGGCGTCGGCGCGCTTCATCGTGGGACACGCACGAGGCACGAACGCTCGGCTTGCGATCGTCGCGCGCACACACAGCGAGGCGGAATGGGAATTCCTGCGCACGCACGGCGTCGATGAAGTCGTCCTCGGTGAGCGTGAACTGGCCGTGGAGATGAGCCGCTACACGCTTCACCGGTTCGGTGTCGCCGGGGCAGAGCTGAATGCACTGATTCAAGGCATGCGCACGCGCCCCGAGAACGCTGTGCGCAAGAGTGAGATCGACGCCTTACGAGGACCTTTGGACAACGCTTGAGTCGGCGCGACACTCTCAGATCGTCCCAGGTGTCGCCGAGAGTTGTGGTGGCCGGACCGAGCGCGCCCACCCTCGCCTACCATCCCGCCGTGATCGCGCGCGCCCTGACCTGCGCGATCGTGGGCCTGGATGGCGCGATCGTCGAGGCCGAGGTGGACATCGGGCCGGGACTGCCTGCCTTCACGATCGTGGGCATGGGCGACACCGCGGTCCAGGAGGCGCGCGAACGGGTGCGCTCGGCGATCCGTAACTCGGGGTGTGAGTTCCCCCAGCGGCGGATCATCGTGAATCTCGCGCCCGCGATTCTGCCCAAGACCGGTGCGGCCTACGACCTACCGATCGCGGTCGGCATCCTCGGCGCGAGCGGCCTGATTCCCCAGGAGGAACTCGCCGAGACCGTCCTGCTGGGCGAACTGGCGCTCGATGGGTCGCTGCGCCACACCGACGGCATCCTGCCGATGGTCGCCACGGCGCGGGATCGCGGCATCGCGCGCGTGATCGTCCCGCAGATCGATGGACCCGAAGCGGAACTGGTCGAGGGCATCGGTGTGGTCGCGGCCGGTTCGCTCGAGCAGGTCGTGGAGATCCTGCGGGGATCAGCGGTGCCACCACCGATCGCGCCGCGGGCTGCGGACGACACCCCGCCCGAGAACGCGGTGGATCTGCGCGATGTCCGTGGTCAGGAAGGGGCGCGCCGCGCGCTGGAGATCGCCGCCGCGGGCGGGTTTCGAGCGCCGTTCCGATTGCTGCCGCGAACCACCTTGATGCGAGACATACGATCGGCATTGACAGGGATATGACACGTTCGTCACACTGTCCCGACGTTATGGACTGGTGATCGGTTTGCCGGATAAACGGTTCCCGCGAGTGTGCTGGGACGATCCACCAAAGCCGTGACCCACAGTGTCGGACTCGTAAAAGACACGGAGGACAGGGCTCGTGAGCAGACCAAGCGTGGCCGACTTTCAGCGGCAGTGGAATTTCTACAGCGGGCCAGCGATCCCGCTGCGAACTCGGATTGGCGAAAGCCTGCCGTTACTCGTGCTCTGCATGGACTTCGAGGACGATCCCGCGACCACTCCCTTAGCCTTGATCGAGGACATGGTGTTCGGTCCCGCGCCCAGCGTGGCGGACTACTACCGCTGGGCATCTGGGGGACGTTTCGAGCTGACTCGGGCAGGGCGGGGCGTGTACGGCTGGTACCGAGCGCCGCACCCGCAGTCCATGTACAACGACGAAAGCGCGTTGGCGGCCGCGCGTGGCACGCCGGTTGGGCAAGGCACGAACGTGCGTCGGGCCGACACAATTGGGGTTGCATTCAACGACCTGCTCGAATTGGATCTGGCGAGTTGCGATCGGAACCGCGATGGCGTGATCACACCTGACGAGTTGGCGATCTTCCTGGTGTGGGGCGGCCAGATGTTCAATGCCGCCGCAGCGCGGAACACTTTCCCTGCCATGGTCGATCTACCCGGAGGCCTGAAGGCGCACCTGCTGGTCCCAGCCGCTTACGAGCGTCGATTCGCACGCTCGCCCGCCGTCCACGCGGCTCGTGTCCGTTTGAGCCCCGCAACGATTGCCCACGAGCTGGGGCACACGGTGTTCGGGCTGGCAGATCTTTACGCGGACATGAACCCAACTACTGAAGCGCCGGGCCCGTTCTCACTCATGGCCGATGACTGGGCGCTGGACGGCGTTCAGGGAGTGCCCGCGCTCGATCCGTGGGCGCTACTGCAGCTAGGCTGGCTCGGTGCCGACGTCATCACCGGCGGACCCATGCGGAACACCAGGCAAGTGACACTTCGCGCCGTCGAGCAGACCCGAGAGGCGCTCATCCTACCGATCTACGGGAGGGGGACGACCGAGTACTTCATCGTGGAAAACCGGTTTCCCGCCGGTACCTACAACGGCGGGTTCGCGCCCGGCGCTCAAGGCGTCGACCAGGGACTAGCAATCTGGCACGTCGATCTGGCACAGCGGCGAGGAGGCCAGTTCGAGTTACGTCAGG
>CAZHZF010000091.1:7434-8413 GCA_964536925.1 uncultured Dehalococcoidales bacterium
TGTTCGATGCACGGACTCCGTCAACCGCTTACCATTTTTGGGACGGTTCGATGCCGAGGAACTCCCGCACGCGCGACGGCGAACCGACCGGCATCAGTGTGTGGGCGATTCCGCTGGCGGCGCCCGCAGTCTCGTTCCGTGTTGGCAATCCCTTCGATGAGCTTGCGGTCAGGATCCCTGCGCTAGAGGCCGAGCTGCGCGAGTTGGAGATGGAACTCAGAGGCATACCGGACATGATGCGTTGGGAACAGCAGGAGTTCGCGAGCGGGCGCCTGCCCCGCGGCGCCTACTTGGAGTCTGTGGCGCAGCTCCGCGAGCGGGAGGAGGAGCTGGAGCGGACGCTTATCCCGGCGAAGCTGACCGAGATTTCAGCGGAGAGGGCGCGGATAATCGCATCGACCGCCCCGCCGGTTCGCGTTACCGACCTCGGGGAGTGGCGGGACGACATGTAAGACGCGGCTACTTGCCCGCCATCGCGCGCCTGGCCGAAGACTCACCGACCAGCGCCAGGGCGAGCCAACTCTTTCAGGACGAGCGCCGCGCTGGTGAGATTCCTCTGGCGGGCGTCGGACGACCGCTAGAGGCCGCAGGGATCACCCAGTTCGCGCCGCCTGAGCACGGCACCAGTGCGGCGCCGTTCGTGCATCTGTCGGGCAGCGAGCTTGGTTTGGGACGTCGCGCGAACGGACCTGCATACGACGTACTGGCTCAGCGTCAGCAGCACCTAGATCAGCCGAACCGGTGGATCACCGATGCCAAAGGACTGGCGCGCCGATCCGCTCAGCCTCAGTACCACGCCGGAGCAGCCGCCGGCATCTCCAGTCACCCTATTCGACGCGCCCGCTGCTCAGTTGAGCGCTGTTCGGCCGTCCCCGGCACATGGTCTTCTGCCCTGGCCTTTACCATCCCGCCGTGATCGCGCGCGCCCTGACCTGCGCGATCGTGGGACTGGACGGCGCGATCGTCGAGGCCGAGGTGG
>CAZHZF010000092.1:0-4899 GCA_964536925.1 uncultured Dehalococcoidales bacterium
GCGGAAGCCGTCACAGGCGGAACTCCCCCTCGCCGACCGTCGATCGACTGCTCACCAGGTCGCGCCAGACCCGGCCGCCGGCCGCGGCTCCCTGCTCCACCAGGCGCCGGTAGCTGTCGTACCGTTCCGCGTCCACGTCGCCCGTCTCGGCCGCGGCGCGCAGCACGCAGCCGGGTTCGTGCACGTGCAGACAGTCGGTGTGGCGGCAGCGGCCGAGGTACGGCCGGAACTCGCGGAAACAGCGGTCCAGTTGGCCGACCGCGGCGCTCCCCAGCGCGAAAGCGCGGATGCCCGCCGTGTCGGCGACCGCGCCCGCGTCGGCACCGCTCAGCGAGACCAGGCGCGTACCGCTCGTGGTGTGCCGCCCCTTGTGCGATCGTTCCCCCACCTCGCTCACCCGCTGGGCGAGCCCTGGCTCGATCGCGTTGAGCAGACTCGACTTCCCCACTCCTGAGGGACCGAGGAGCGCCGAGACCCGCCCGGCGAGGTGGGCGCGGAGATCGTCGAGCCCCTCTCCGGTCTCCGCCGAGACGTGCAGCGTCGGGTAGCCCAGGGCACAGTAATAGGCGAGACGGGTCAGCGTCTCCTCGCCGGGACCGAGATCGACCTTGTTCAGGCAGATGAGCGCATCGATCTCCTGGGCCTCGGCGAGGACGATCATGCGGTCGAGCAGGCGCAGATGCGGCTCAGGATCGCGCGCCGCGAACACGGCAACGAGCTGGTCGATGCCGGCGACGCTGCGCGCCATGCCCTTGCCGCCGTGGCTTCCCGCGCCGGCATCCTCACGCGTGAATGCGCCGCCGGCCGGGGGCAGCACCTCCAGGATCAGTCCCCGATCGCCCCCGATCCGGATGACGCGCACCCGATCGCCGACCGTGACCGGATCCCGCGCGCGGTGGTTCGCCCGCCGCACCTTGTGGCGCAGCGTCGTCCCCGGCAGCGCCGAGGAATGGGCGTAGCGCAGATCTTTGCGCAGATTCCCACGCACCTGGCACAGGATCGGCCCCGCGTCGGTCGCGACCCAGTACATCCCGCGCGCGCCCTCGGTCACCAGGCCGGTTGCGGACTGATCGGCGCCACCTTCGGGCCGAGCGCGCGGCAACTTCTTGGCGGGAATCTTCTTCCCGCCCTGCCGGGACATCGCGAGGCGCCGGGGGAGATTCTCCTCCCCGTCGTCGTCGATGCCGGTGTTCGGGTCAGATTCAGCGATGTCGTCGTCGCCGGGATCGTCCGAAGGGTCGTCCCAGCGCTGATGGGGAAACGGCAACGTACGCTCCTCCTGACGCCCGGCGGCATCGCCGGGGCGCCGAAACCTGGTCGCCGGATGGCGCGAGCCAACCGACGGTGAGAGAAGGGAGCGCCGCGAGACGGCTCCTCGGCCCGGGCGGGCCGAGCAGGCGCTAGGCAGCCATGGGCGAGGGAACCCGCGTCGCGGCGGTGGCAACGGTCCTCATCATGGGGTCCCCTCCTCCGGGTAGCGTTGGCGCGCAGTGTAGCGAATAGGCGTGCGCCGCCACCGTACAATCGCGGCCGAATGGCGCCGAGCAACTGGGGACGCTGGGGTCCGGACGACGAGCGGGGGACGCTCAACGTCCTGAACGACGAACTCGTCCGCGGCGCGGCCGGCCTGGTGACGCGGGGTCAGGTGTTCAGCCTCGGGCTCGATCTCTCCCCCACCGCGCCGAAGACCCCCTCGCGCAACGCGCTGTGGCACCGCGCCTCGAAGAACGAGCGGACCGGTGGCGCCACCTCGGGTGCCGACGACCTCATCCTCATGCACACCCACACGGCGACCCATCTGGACGCACTCTGCCACATCTGGCGCGATGGCCTCCTCTACAACGGCTACTCCTCGGAGGGAATCGACGCGACCGGCGCGGCGCGGAACGGCGTCCACAACGTGCGGTCGATCGTGGCGCGCGGCGTCCTGCTCGATGTGGCCCGTCACCGCGGCGTCGATCACCTCGAACCGGGGCAGCACATTCCCGCCGCGGAACTGGACGCGGTCGCGGCCGCGCAGGGAGTCGCGATCCGGCCGGGCGACGTCGTCCTCATCCGTACCGGGTGGATCCGGATGCTCGCCCGTGATCGGACGCGGTTCGATCTGTTCGCCGAGCCTGGTCCCGGCGCCGACGCGGTGGAATGGTTCCATCGCCACGATCTGGTCGCCCTCGGCGCGGACAACTGCGCGGTCGAGGTCGTCCCCACCGGCGTGCCCGACCAGTTGCCCCTCCACGCTGGCATCATCCGGGACCTCGGCGGCTACCTTCTCGAATACCTCGACCTGGAGGACCTCGCGGCCGCGACGGCGTACGAGTTCCTCTTCGTGCTGGCGCCGCTCCGCCTCGTCCGCGGGATCGGCTCGCCGGTCAACCCGATCGCGATCCGGTAGTTACGCCGCGGCGAGGTCCTCCACGGCCGCCGCGACAAGGTCCATGAAGACGGGGTAGTCCCGGTTGTAGATGAACCCGGGCGGCTGACCCCCGCGGTTGCGGAGCATCACTGCCACCATCTCCAGGGCCGGGAACACCACGAGCACGCTATGCGCCGCGCCGCCGTGACAGTAGGTCCCGTCGGGCACGAGGTGGCCGAGTTCGGGCGTGTCCGGCGCCGCCTTGATCCACCAGAGCAGCCCGCGATGCGGAAACCGGGTCCGCGCGGGGAGAGGCATCTGGCAGGTCGTCATCATCCGGACGGCGAGCGGCGCGATGAGTCGCTGCCCGAACAGCGCCCCGTCGCAGAGCAGCAACTGGCCGAAAGTCGCCAGATCGATCGCGTTCGCAATCATCCCGCCCCAGGCCGCGCCATCCTTCCTGCCCTCGGCGGTCACACCCCGATGGAGCGTGCCCTCCTGCGTATGGCGTGAGGCGACATCCGCCACGAGATCGCTGGGGAAATCCCACCCGATCCGGCGCAGACCGAGTGGGGAGAAGATCCGCTCCTGAATGAGGTCGGGGACGGTCCGTCCGGTCACGCGACGGATGATCTCCGCGAGCAGGCACACCGCGGGATCGCTGTAGGTGTGGTCCGTGCCGGGCGCGAAGGCGAGATCGCGCTCCAGCGCATACCGGACGTAGGGTGCGTACGGTTCCTCGCCAGGACGCCGCGATTCCCAGGCGTTGTAGAAGGCGGGGTCGCCGAGCGGCAGCCCGCTCGAGTGCGTCGCGAGATGCCGCACCGTGATCCGGGCGCGTCCGCCCTCGGCCAGTTCGGGAAGGTGGCGGTGCGCCGGCTCGTCGAGCCACAGCAGCCCGTCCTGGATCGTGAGCGCCAGTGCGGTCGCGGTGACCCCTTTGGTGACCGAGGCAAGGCCGACCATCGTGTGCGCGTCGAAGGGGCGCGGATCGTCGAGACCACGCTGGCCCCAGTACCACTCGCCGACAATCGCGCCGCGGCGGAGGATCACGGCCGCGCCGCCGGGACTGCCGAGTTCATCCCCGGCGCGCCGCGCGTAGTCGCGGGCCCGAAGCAGCCGGGCCGCGGAGAGCCCCGCCTGCTCCGGCTCCCACCTGGGCAGTTGAGACATCACCGCACCTCCATCCCGCATCGTACCCGGGGACGACTACGCCTGCTGCCTACTGCCTACTGCCTACTGCCCACTGCCCCCTGCCTACTGGCCACGACCCGGACCGAGTACCATCCCGGCCGCCGCGGCGCCGGGCGGCGAGGATACGATGGTCGACGAGCGTCTCGACCCGCGTCAGCGCGCCAACGCGCGCAACTTCATCATCCACACCGCGCTCACCGGCGCGATCGAGGGCGGCATCGTCGCCTACATCCCGGTCCTCCTCGCCCGCCTGGGCGCGACCGCGACGACGGTCTCGATGCTCAACTCCGGCCTCGCTCTCGCGAGCATCGGCATGGCGCTGCCAGCCGGGCCGATCGTCGCCCGACAGCGCGATCTCGTCGGCTACGTGAGCCGCTGGGTGCTCGTGATCCGCCTCATCTTCCTGGCGATCGCGCTCGTGCCGTTCTTCACCGGGTGGTGGGTGCCCTTCCTCATCGTCGCGCTCTGGTCGCTCCACGGCATCCCCGCGGCGCTGGTGAACAACGGCTTCTTCGGCATCCTCGGCGAGGCGGTGCCGCCGCGGCAGCGCCCGCGCCTCAACGGCATCCGCTGGGGACTCTTCGGCGTCGTAGCCGCGGCAGTGACGGGCGTGTTCGGTCTGATGCTGGACGCCATCCCCTTCCCTCTCGGCTACCAGATCGTCTTCGCGCTCTCGGCGCTGTTCGGCGCGATCGGCCTGCTCTACTTCCGCCGGATCGCCATCTCGCCGCAACAGCCGCCGACTTCGGACGGAGCCCCGCGTCGCCTGCGCCACCTGTTCTGGCCGCGTGGGGCCGGGCGGGAGTTCCTGGAGTTCCAGATCCTCACCGCGGTTCTGCGGGTCGGCCTCCATCTGCCCATCGGCCTGTTCAGCATCTTCTGGGTCAACGACCTTCTGGCCACCGACACCTGGATCGGCATTCGCTCGACCGTCGCGAACGGCGCGCTCGTGATCGGCTACTTCGGCTGGGGCTGGATCTCCGCGCGCATCGGGCACCGCTGGACGCTGGGGATCAGTTCCGCCGGGATGGCGCTCTACCCGATCCTCACCGCCCTGGGGCCGACCGTCGAGTGGATGCTCCCGGCCGCGTTCTGCTGGGGCGTGTTCGTCGCCGGGGTCGACTTCGCGGTCGTCGAGGGGCTGCTGCGCGCCTCACCGGCCGAGCATCGGGCCGAGTTCGTCGCCGTCCACCACTTTCAGGCGAACGTCGTCGCCTTCATCGCACCGCTCCTCGGCGCCTGGCTGACGGGATATCTCTCCATCCCGCAGGTGATGCTGCTTGCCGCGGGGTTTCACGTCGTGGTGCTCGGGGCGATCGTGCTGCGTCGATAGGGCGGACCCACTATCCACT
>CAZHZF010000092.1:4999-8377 GCA_964536925.1 uncultured Dehalococcoidales bacterium
TTCCAGCGCGAGCAGTGCCGGGTCGGGACGGGCCAGTGGCCGCGCGCCGAAGTGGCAGTAGAAATCGATCGTGTGGCGCGAGGGGGTCGCGGAGATGTAGAGGCCGGCCGCCCCGGCATCTCGCGCGATCGCACGCGCCCGGCGAAAGAGGTCCGCCCCCAGACCACGCCCTCGGTACTCCCGGCCGACGTGAAGCATCACCAGTTGCCGCAGATCGGGGATCGATGCGACCGGCCCGAGATCGACGACCGCGATCCCGGCGATCGTGTCACCCTCCCATGCGCTGACGAACTGGCCGCCAGCCTCGAACAGGGCCGCGAGAATGGGCGCGTAGGTCGGCTGGGCGTCGGGCGGCCAGCCGGGGACCTCGAAGTGATAGGGCACCGGGATGAGGGTCCCCTCCACGTCGAGGCGATACAGACCGTCGATGGTCTCCCGTCGATCGATCTCCCAGATGCGCGGCAACTCCTCGCGCGCGAGCGGCCGGACGATCATCGGCCGTGCGGATGGCGCCGCGCGGAGCGGTAATGGGTGCCCATCCACCGGCAGTGTACGGGCGCGACGCCTGGGTCGGAACCCCGACGCACGATGAGCCGGCGGTCGTCGATCCCCTCTCCCTCTGGGAGAGGGTCAAGGGTGAGGGCGTCGATCTGTACTCGCCCCCATGGCCGCGAGAGGATCTCAGCGGCGGGCTGCCCTGGGCTTGCCGCCTCCCGACCGAGGCCGCGGCGGTGAAGACATGGCACGAGGAGCGATTCAGGGCCACGCGAACGGCGCGAAACTCTCCGGCGGAACCAGTGTCGCCCGAGCGCTGCGGGGCGGCTGCCAGAGCAGGCTGAGGCAGCACCCGTCGGCCGTCTCCCGCCGCTCGACGACGATCCGGTGCGTCCCTGGGGCGAGGCGGGCGAAGAACTCTGGGTCCTCGACCTGAGGGACCGACCACCGCTTCTCCTCCGGCCGCGGCCACACCTGCGCGCCGTCGAGCAACAGCCGGCTGGGGCTGTCGGAGCGCAGCTCGAATCGGATCCGCTCGTCGCGCTCGATGCGAAGGTCGGCGGACCACCGCTGCGCGATCGGCACGAGCGCGATCCGCCTCTGGTCGAGCGCATGGTCGCCGATGAGGATGTCGCTCTCGCGGCGGAGCACCTCGCCGCTGTCCTCACGCACCCACTCGATCGCGACGCGCGGCGCGCCTGGCCAGGTGGAGGCGCGCGGCCCGGGGAACGGAGAGGCTTCGCGCGCGCCCGTCTCCCAGGCCAGGCCGGGACGGCGATCCGGGTCGTCCACCGTCGCGCGGATGAAGAAGGGCGCAGCGCCAGCGTCGATCGCGAAACGGCGCTTCTCGCCCGGTGGGACGTCGATGGCGAGGTCGCCCAGCCGGCCCTCCACGCTCCCGGAGGAGGGCGCGGCGACCGCGAGCGCGCTGACCCCCGCGCTCGGACGCGCCCAACCGGACCAGGTCACCTGGACGGGGTAGGCCAGTGCGGCATCGGACGGGAGAGCGAGATCGGTCGCCACCGATCGATCCCGACGGCCACGCGCGTCGATCGTCTCGAGCGTGAAGCCATCCAGATCGGGGCGCGCGCCTCCGGCCGCCTCGTAGACGTACCAGACCGGCACGAAGATGACGCTCGGGTCCGAGGAGCGCAGTGCGTCCTCCCTTCCGCCCCGGTAGACCTGTTCCACGACCTGGCGCCACGGCTCGGCCGAGGGATGAAACAGGAACGACTGCCCCGCGCGAGCGGGCACGGGCAGATCCTCAACCAGCCGTCGCACCCAGGAGGTGGTGATGCGCCGTTGATCGTCGGACGTGACGGCGAGACCGAAGTTCAGATGCTCGTCGCCACCGGTCACGACCGCGAGATGATGCCCGGCGGGAAGAGCGAAGGCGTACCGCGCGAGCTGGCTCTGCCAGAATTCGTGATCGAGCTGCGCGAACGACCCGAAGTAGAGCCAGACCTGGAACGCCAGCGCCGGCGTCAGGAGGGCGACACCCAGGGCGCGCGCCACCCGCCCCGGGGTGAGCCCGCGTGCCTCGGCCCAGGCGATCGCGCGATCCGCCGCCAGGCCGATGAGCAGGGCCGCCGCCGGGAACGCCGGCTGCTGGCGATGGACCGCCGGGCCGATCCACGAGATCGCAGAGAGCACGATCGTCGCCGAGCCGAACCAGAGGAGGATCTGCCGCGCCCGCCAATCGCGCAGGCGGAACAGCGTGATCGCCAGACCGGTCCAGAGCAGCGCCGCAGGAAGAGCCTCGAACAGCCCGCGGTTCCACAGGTAGTGGAGAGTCCGCCCACCCTGGACGCTGTAGGAGAGGATCCCGTCCCGCAGGTGCGTCCACGTCGATAGGAAGTGCGCCGGATCGCCGGTGCCGGCGAAAGCCTCCATCTCCTGGCGAAACCAGAGGGTGTGGCCAGAATCGTGCGCGAAGGCGAGCGGATTGCGGACGTAGGTCACGAGCAGGGGGCCGGCGCACACGAGCGTGCCGAGGACAAGCGCCGCCAGCGCGGGGAGCAGCCATCGGCCACGCACGCGGGGGTCGAGGGCGAGGAGGAGCGGCCCGAGCGGCGCGTAGGCCAGCGCCGGGCGCGCCGACGGGTAGAGATAGAGCGAGAAGCCCAGCGCGACGCCCGCCAGCGCGAACGCGGGCACGCTCCGCCGCGCGATCCCGGCCACGAGGAGCAGGGTGACGAGCGTCCAGACGAGCGATCCCTCGATCGTGGGGTCGCCCCGGCGGGAGAACGCGAGGTCGGCTGTCATTGTCGCCAGCACGCCCGCGGCGATGAACGCGGCGCGGAACCCGACCAGATAGCGGCCGACGGCGAAGGTGAGGAGGACGTTGACCACCCCGATGAGCGCGCTGGGGAGCCGCATCGTCGTGTAGGTCGTGCCGAGCGTATCGAACACCGCCCGGCGGGCGTACGACGAGAGCATCAGCAGGCTGCCGATGTCGCGCGGCCGCTGGTCGAAGAGAGGCAGCGACGTCTCGATCCGGGTGCGGACGATCGCCATATCCGGGGTGATGAACTCGTCGTGATTTCCGTTCTGGAGCGTCTCCAGGCCGATGAGTCGCAGAGCGGCGGCGAGCGCGATCAGACCGACGAGCGCGGCCCAGCGTCCGGGCGTCCCCCGGGGGATGCCCGGCCAGCCGACCCAGGCGGCCAGCCAGAGCGCGATGCCGCCGAGCCAGAGCGGCAGGAGGACCGCCTGCCGCACGCTCGCCAGCGCGATCGCCAGCCCGACCGCCCAGAGGAGGAGTGCTGCGCACAGCGCCAGGAGGCGACGTGGCGGCCCCAGGCGGGAACTCGGCCACCGGGTTCGACCCGTCGGGTGGGAAGGCCGCGATGCTGGTCGATCCGTCGGCTCGAGCGTGGAGCC
>CAZHZF010000093.1:0-8282 GCA_964536925.1 uncultured Dehalococcoidales bacterium
GTCGGGGTATCGGTCGGCGTGTCCGTCGGCGTGTCGGTCGGCGTATCGGTCGGGGTCTCTGTCGGCGTGTCGGTCGGCGTGTCCGTCGGCGTGTCGGTCGGAGTCTCGGTGGGTGTATCGGTCGGTGTGTCCGTCGGGGTATCGGTGGGCGTCTCTGTCGGGGTGTCCGTTGGCGTTTCGGTGGGCGTGTCTGTCGGAGTGTCGGTGGGTGTATCGGTGGGCGTGGGTGTATCGGTCGGCGTCTCTGTCGGGGTGTCCGTCGGCGTATCGGTGGGCGTATCCGTCGGAGTGTCCGTCGGCGTCTCCGTCGGTGTGTCCGTCGGCGTGTCGGTGGGGGTATCGGTGGGAGTGGGCGTGTCGGTCGGCGTCTCCGTCGGTGTGTCGCTCGGCGTCGCGGTGAATGTCTCCGTCGGCGTATCCGTCGGTGTCTCACTCGGCGTCGCGGTGAACGTCTCGGTCGGGGTGTCCGTCGGAGTCTCGGTCGGGGTCTCGGTTGGGGTGTCCGTCGGGGTATCCGTCGGCGTCTCGGTGGGGGTGTCCGTCGGTGTGTCGGTCGGCGTCTCGGTCGGCGTCTCGGTTGGGGTCTCCGTCGGGGTATCGGTCGGGGTCTCCGTCGGGGTATCGGTCGGGGTGTCCGTCGGCGTGTCCGTCGGCGTGTCCGTCGGCGTCTCGGTCGGGGTCGGCGTGTCGGTCGGCGTCTCCGTCACCGTGTCGGTCGGCGTCTCCGTCGGAGTCTCGGTCGGGGTGTCGGTCGGAGTGTCCGTGGGGGTGTCGGTGGGGGTCTCCGTTGGAGTATTGGTCGGAGTCTCGGTCGGCGTGTCGGCCGGCGTGAATGTCGGCGAGGGGGATTCGGTCGGGGTCGGCGAGTCGGTCGGTGTGGCGGCGGGGGTGGGCGAGGCGGTGTGTGTCGGCGTCGCGCTCGGGGTGCTCGTCGCGACGGTCGGACTCGGCGTCGGCGTCCAGCTGGGCGTGGGGGTGGCGCTCTCGGTCGGCGTGGCGCTCTGGCTCGGCGTCGCACTCGGAGTGGTCGTCCCGGTCAGTGTCGCGGCGAAAGTCGCGGTCGCGAACGGTGTCAGCGTCGGGGTCGACGTCTCCGGCGTCGATTCGACGATGACCTGGGTCCGGTACACATCACGGGTGTTCGCGCGCGCGTCGCGCACCTGGACGGAGATCGGGTACACACCGGGCAGGATCCGTTGCGGCGCCGTCACCCGGAGGGTGATCGTCGATGGCGCGAACGCGGGCAACGGTCCCGTCGGGATGCGCAGCGGCGCGACGATGACTCCCCGCGACCAGAGCGTGACCCGCGTGTCAGCGAGGTCCACCGTGGTGTGGAACGGGACATCGAAGTCGATCTGGAACCCGAGTCCGACCCGGCCGATCCGCAATTGCCGGTCGGCCGGCACGTCGAACACGACACGACCGCGGCGATTGACCTGGGCACCGGCAATCCCGGGCAGCACGAGGTTGAGGAGCAGCATCAGTGCCAGACTGGCCCGTACGAGCCGGATCAGACCGCTGCCGTTAGCCACCCACCCCTCAGTGCCCGATCGCAGGGCACACTAATCCCCCAAGCCTGAAAACTAGGCTCGGCCCCCCGTCCGCTCAATGACCTGAATGTCCTAGGGGTGGGCACTCGCTACTCCGACACTCCGCTCCTGCGAGCCGAATCGACTTCCGCATGAGGCCGAGGCGTCCCCGGGTCCACTCCCGACACCGATCCCCGGCATCCTCGGCTGTCCCATGAGTTCGTGACGCGCGCGTGGCGAGGCGCACGGGATCCCCGGGTGATAGTGGTCAGACCGATCGGAACAACCACGCGATGAGCGCGGGCAGGTCACCGGCGATAATGTCGGGCCGCGCGTCGCCCGTGGCGGCGAGCCCCTCGTCCCGTCCGTGCTCGCCGGTGGTGACGAGCGCGGTCGTCATCCCCGCCCGCGCCGCGGCGGGAACGTCGGAGTCGATGCGATCGCCGACGTGCAGCGCGGCGGTGGGCGCGCGATCCATCCGGCGGAGCGCCTGGAGCATCATCTCCGGTGCCGGCTTCCCGATTGCGTACCACTCCTTGCCTGTCGCGACTTTGATCGCCGCGGCCAACGCGCCTGCCCCCGGGATGGCGCCGGTCTCGGTTGGCACGGTCGCATCGAGGTTGGCGACGACGAAACGGGCACCGCGACGGATCGCATTGCAGGCGTGGAATAGCCGTTGATACGTCAGGCGCCGATTGATGCCCACCGCGACGTACTCGGCACGATCCTCGTCATCGGTCACCTGGCACCCGCCGGCGATCAGGCAGGCGCGCTGGTCGGCATCACCGAGGGGGTACACCCTTGGACGGTGGGCGCCGTGGTGCACGCCGACGATGTAGGCCGCGGTCGCATCCGCGGCGGTCACGACCTGGTCGCCGCACACGGGCAAACCGATCGACCGATAGTGTTCGGCAGCCCGCTCCGCGGTCTGCCGGCTGTTGTTCGTCACGACCTGCCAGGGGATCGCGCGGTCGCTCAGGCCACGGAGCAGATCGAGCGCGCCGGGCAGGATGGTACGGCCCCGGTGCAGGACGCCATCCGCATCCAGCGTGACCGCATCGACACGTAGCGCCGCCACACGCGTGTTGAGGAACTCGAGCGCCATACGATGTTCTGATCCTGGTCCCCGGGAAGTCGCAATCCGTGGACGTGCGCGCGTCATGCTAGCCGTTCGCGTCCGATCGTTCTGTCGAGTTCTCCGTACAATCGGCGTCTCGATGGCCTCACCGGTCGCGCTCATCCTGGCCGGAGGCGAGAATCGCCGCTTCTGGCCTCTGGCGCACAAGTCATTCCTGCGCTTCGACGGCGAGACGCTGCTGCGCCGCCGGTTGCGCGCACTCGCCGCGGCGGGCTTCCACGATCAGATCGCGATCGCCAATCCCATGAATGTGGAACGCGTGCGCGAGGAGAGCGCGGGATTGGACGCGACGGTCGAGATCGTCCTCCAGGAGGAACCGCTCGGGATGGGCCACGCCGTCCTCTGCGCGGCCGACCTCCTCGCGGACCGCTTCGCGGATAGACCCCTCCTCGTCAACCAGGTCCACGATCTCGTGGCAGACGGCCTGCTGGACCAGGTCGCCCGGCGCCTCCAGGTGCGACAGGCGGCCGGTCTCGTCGTGGGCAAACGGATGACCACGTATTTCCCGGGCGGATACCTCACGCTGCGCGACGGTCTTGCGCGCGGGGTAGTCGAGAAACCAGCGCCCGGCACAGAGCCGAGCGATCTCGTCAAACTTGTCTTCGACGGCTTCGATCGCGCCGGGGCGCTCCTCGATGCGCTCGGAGCGGTGGACCCGAACCCGACCGATCAGTACGAGCGCGCGCTGGACCGCCTGATGGCAGCCTCACGGATCGAGACGATCGAGTACGACGGCGATTGGGTGGCGATCAAGTTTCCGTGGGACCCGCTGCGGGCGCTGCCCCTCTTCTTCGCCGGCCTCGCGCCGGAACCTGAGATCGGCGACGCCCGGGTCCATCCCTCGGCCGTAGTCGCGGGACCCGTCCGCCTGGGGAGTGGCGTGCGCGTTCTGGCCGGCGCGGCGATTGTGGGACCATCGATCGTCGGGGCCGGGACGATTGTGGGGAACGGTGCGCTCGTCCGCGGATCGATCGTGGGTGAGAATTG
Organism: uncultured Dehalococcoidales bacterium; assembly: GCA_964536925.1. Lineage (GTDB taxonomy): Bacteria > Chloroflexota > UBA6077 > FW602-bin22 > FW602-bin22 > VGOZ01. Next base: position 3,655 of record CAZHZF010000093.1, read on the forward strand.
CATCGTCGGCTACGCCGCGGAGGTGACGCGCTCCTACGTGGGCGATGGGTGTGAGTTCCACACCAACTACGTCGGCGATTCGGTCATCGGCGACGACGTCTCCTTCGGCTCCGGGACGGTGACCGCGAACCTCCGGCTCGATGAGGGGAACGTCCGCGTCGTGGTCGGAGACACGCGGGTGGATTCGGGGATGGCAAAGCTCGGCGCGATGGTGGGCACGCGCGTGCGCGTGGGGATCAATGCATCGCTGATGCCCGGCGTCCGGGTGGGCAGCGGGTCGGCGATCGGACCCGGGGCAATCGTGACGCGCGACGTCGCGGAGGGGCGGTTCCTCACCGTGCGGCAGGACCTCGACGATCGCCCCAACCCCTTCACGATCGATGGGAGCGGGCGGGCCGGCTTCCGGACGGCCCTCGGCGGGGCGATCTCGTCGGGGAACGACCGCGGAGCCCGGGCACCCTGAACGTGCCCGCGAATCTCCTCGTCATCCAGTCCGGTGGCTGTACGGCGGTCATGAATGCGAGCCTGGTGGGAGTGATCCGTGCCGCCCGGGACTCGGCGGCGATCGGCCGCATCTACGGGAGCCACCGCGGCGTCCGCGGCCTGTTGCGGGGCGAGATCCTCGACCTGACCGACGAGGACATCGATCTGGACGCGCTGCGGGCGACGCCGGCGGCGGCCCTGGGGTCGAACCGCCACCGGTTGACGGACGAGGAATGCGATCGCGCGCTCGATGTGCCCCGTCGCCTCGATGTGCGATTTCTCCACGTCATCGGCGGAAACGACTCGGCGGACACGGGCGAGCGATTGGAGCGGCGCGCCGCGGCGGCGACTCACGATCTACGGGTCGTGACCATCCCGAAAACCGTCGACAACGATCTGCCCCACACCGATCACACTCCCGGGTACGGCTCGGCGGCACGTTTCGTCGCGCTGGCCACCATGGATGCCGGACGCGATACCGAGGCGATCGCCGATGTCGACCCGGTCAAGATCGTCGAGATCGTCGGTCGAGATGCGGGATGGCTGACCCTCGCCGCGTCACTCGGTCGCCGAGACGAGGATGACGCGCCGCATCTCACCTATGTTCCGGAGCGCGCGTTCTCGCCCGATCGGTTTCTCGCCGATGTGGAGGGATCCCTCTCTCGGCGGGGCAGGGCGGTGGTCGCCCTCGCCGAGGCGGTCCGCGACGAGAACGGGGCGTACGTTCAGGTAAACGACAGCGCGCTCTACACGGACTCCTTCGGCCACCGCCAGCTCGGTGGCGTGAGCGCGGGCCTGTGCGACCTGATCTCCGCGCGGCTCGGGGTGAAAGCACGTGCTGACCGCCCGGGGACGATCCAGCGGATGCTGACGGCGTGCCACTCATCGGTCGATCTCGCGGAGGCGGAACGGCTGGGCATGGCCGCTGTCGAACGGGCGCTGGCCGGTGAGAGCGGGACGATGGTGACCCTCGTGCGCGAGGCGAATCGCCCATACCGCTGCGCCATCGGCAGTGCCCCGCTCGGGGAGGTCGCGAATCGCGTCAGGACCCTGCCAGCCGAGTATCTCTCCGCGGACGGGCACACCCCGACGGATGCCTTCCGGGATTACGCCCTGCCCCTACTCGGAACTCCGCTACCGCGCCACGCGCGATTGCCCCGGCGTTTCATCTCCCTACCGGCGTGAGCGGGGAGGGCGGGCCGCGGACGACCTTCGCCGCGTGGAGCGAGACCGGCGACCCGTCCCGACATCTCAACGAGGACGCCTGGGCGGCCGACTCGGCGGCAGGCGCGTTCGCGGTCTGCGATGGGGTGACCGCGCCGATCGGCGAGGATGGCGCCTACCCGGCGTGGGCTGCCGGGGGTGACGCGGCCCGACTGGCGGCGGACCTCCTCGTTCGCGGCCCACGCGGGTCGGCCGACCGATTCGAGGCGGGTTTCCGTTCGGCGGACGCGGCGATCGCCCGACTCAACCGGGATCGGGGGTTGAACGAGCCGGATTTCGTGACGACCGATCGTGGCAATACCACCGCCGTGGTGCTGAGGATCGCGGGTGCGTTGGCGCACGTCGCGTGGCTGGGGGACGCGGCGGCGCTCATCGCCCGGGCGGGTGGGCGCGCGGAACTGCTGAGCCGCTTTCAGACCGACACCGCGGAGTGGCTGCGCGAGGACGCACTCGTCGGCGCGATGCCTGCTCCGGAACGGGCACGCCTCTTCCGGGCCGAACTGCGCAACCGCGTCGCACCGTGGCACGACCACGCCCGGCCGGGCTTCGGCGTGCTCGATGGGACGGGTCGGTACGTTGGCCTTCTGGAACGGTGCGTCGTCACACTCCTCCCGGGCGACCGCATCTACCTCGCCAGCGACGCGGTCGGCCGGGCGCTGGCCGCGCACGCGGCGCGGGAAGAACTGCCGGCAGAGCCAGAGGAGGTCATCGCGCTGACGCGCGCCGCCGAACGGGTCAGCGGGGCACGGTACCACGACGACGCGACCGTGCTGATCGTGACGGTACATCCCTGAGGGGCGGTCAACGATCCGGGACGACGACCACCCCGGTCATGAACGTATGCAGCAGGCATACGTAGGTGTACGTACCCGGCGACCAGAGCGCTGCCGGCGTCGCGTCGGGCAAGGGCGTGGGTCGATTCGCCGGACGCAGCGGATACTGCGCGGCGATACGTCCCGGATTGATGACGCCGATGATGGGCGAATACTCGATCCCGGTCGTCGGCTCGCTGCCGGTCGCGCGTGTGAAGACGATCTCGTGGCGAAGGCGGCTGCTGTTCTGGAACTGGATCTGCTGGGTCGACTCGATGATCTTGCGGCGGGGTACGAACCGGAAGTCCTGAATCACAACCGCCGGTTCGGTCGCCTTCGGCAGGCTCCACGGGGTGCCCTCGCGGGAGAGCGTGCTCCGCGTGGTCCCGGTGGAGGTCCGCTGGAGCATCGTCATCTTCACCGACTTCCGGACGCGATCGACGTTGCCCCAGACGAAGACGGTGCGGTTGGTGTCGTGCCAGGACCACCAGACCCGCTGTTGCGTCACACCCATCTCCCGCACGGTCGCGGCGACGGGGGTGTGCGAAGGGTTGGTGGAGAAGTACCGGAACTGGCCGGTGGGTGGATCCACGTGCAGGCAGTCACGATTCTGCGAGGCGACACCGCTGCAGCGGCCATTCGGCGTGTTGGGGATCTGCCAGACAAAGGTCGGCGTAGGGGTGGCGGCTTCCTGGGCCGCAACCGGGCGAACCTCCTCGGCCGGACCAGGAAGGGCGCCGAGGGCGAGGAGCACTCCCCCGACACAGGCGGCACCCAGCGCCGCGAGTCGACCCGATCCCATCACACCCGACCCCGCCCCACACCCAACTCAGAGGAGTTGCCCGTTCAGTATAGGCATCCGCCGTCGGTCTATCATCGGCCTTCCAGCATGCTGCCCGAGAGCGAGTTCGCCCGCCTCAAGGCCGTTCCCGGAGCACGGGCGGCGCGGGTAGAGGCCGGTGGGACGCTGTTCGGCGAAGGAGCAGCGGCGCCCGAACTGTATGTCCTGGTGAGCGGCGCGCTCATCCTGGAACGGGCCAGCGGCGGGAGGACCGACGTGCGCGGCGCGGGCAGCATCGTGGGCGAGATCGGCGCCCTGTCCGGTGGCCCGCACCCGTACGGCACCCGTGCCACCGCCACGGCCGTGCTCCTCGCGGTCCCCGCCGCGGCGGTCGAAGGCGCGACGGAGCGGTCGGCGGCGTTCGCGCGGTTGCTCGCCCGCACTCTCGCCGAGCGCGCGCAGATGTTGATCGCCTCGGCGGGGTCCGCGGTCGTCCCGCCCCTCTCCGGGGGCCTGTTTGGACCGTCGATCCCCATGCCAGGGCCGGAGTCCGCCGCGCCGGGATCGGACGACGAGGACTCTCTGCTCTCCGACGATCTGGTCCCGCCCTGGGAGGCCGAGCGGCGTGCGGCGGAGGCGGCTGCACGCGAGCGCGCGACGATGGACCGGACGGCGCCCCGCGCCGAGGCGTTCTACCAGAAGAGTTTCGAATGCCCCGTGTGTCGCAACCGGTTCGCGACGCACGCGCTGCGCGAGCAATTCATCGAGATCGAAGGACGCGACAGCGATCTGATGGAGCGGCACCGCGCGATCAATCGGCTCTACTACGAAGTCGTCGTGTGTCCGAAGTGCTCCTTCGCGGCGTTCGCCGAGGACTTCGCCCGACTCGTGACCGGCGAGGATGAGGCGATCGCGAAGGCGATCGCACCGCTCCAGGCGCGCGTCGCGTCGCTGGACTTCCTCGGCTTTCGCGATGCCCGGCTCGCCCAGAGCGCGTTCGAACTCGCCATCGTCGCCTACGGCCAGCGCCGCTCATCGCATCGCAAGGTCGCCAGCCTGTACCACCGCCTCGGGTGGCTGGCGCGTCAGGCGGGGAACGCCGAGCGGGAGAAGCGCTACCTGGACACCGCGCGCAGGGGATACATGGCCGCGCTGGAGAAACTGAGCGCCGACGATCAGCGTCTGGAATTGTCGATGACGTACCTGGTCGCCGAACTCTCGCGCCGGGTTGACGATCTGCCCGTGGCGACGAAGTGGGTGAGCCAGCTACTGCAGGATCCGCGGTTGGCGGCCCCCGGCTCCCGGATGATCGCCGACCTCGCGCGGGA
>CAZHZF010000094.1:0-8266 GCA_964536925.1 uncultured Dehalococcoidales bacterium
GCGGTTCAGCGTGGCAGCCAGTGGTCGATCGGCCGCCGCGCCGTGGAGGCGAACGGCAGGGTGATACGGCGCCCGGTGCGCGCCGATTCGTACGCGGCCATGAGGATCTCGATCATCGCCCGGCCATCCTCGCCTGACTCCTGCGGCGCCACGTCGTCCCGCACGCAGGCGATGAAGTGGTCGTCCTCCTGCGGGAAGCCGTTGCCCCAGAACTCCTCGAACACGGTGTGGGTCCATCCCTGCTTCGGCGCTGACCCGGGCGCGGAGTAGGCATAGCCGGGCTCGCTGAAGGTGCGGATGCCTGTCTCGCGGTAGAGGTCCGCCTCGATGACGCCGCCCGTCCCGAGCACCTCCAGCCGATCCTCCATCCCCCCCTTGCGGCCCCAGCTGTTCTCCGCCACCGCCACCACCTGATCGCCGAACTCGACGATCGTCAGCGCGTCGTCCTCGCCCTGCCCCTCGTGGACGTATCGGCCCATGTGCGCCGTCACCGCCGTCGCGCGGGGTTTGCCCAGAATCCAGCGGATGATCCCCATCGAGTGGCTGCCAAGCTGCATCGCGCACCAGCCGCCGGAGCGATCGAGGTCGCGGAGCATCGGGTTCGTGGGGCCGAAGTACCGCTCGGTGTGGCGCACCCGGAACACGCGGCCGATGCCGCCCTCATCGATGACCTGCTTGGCGCGCACGTACTTCGGGGCGAAGCAGAACTCCTCGGCGTGCATCAGTTTGACGCCGTTGGCGCGGCACGCCTCGATCATCGCATCCGCTTCCACGAGACTGAGGCAGAGCGGCTTCTCGACGACGACGTGTTTACCGGCGCGCGCTGCGTCGATCGTGATCGGCGCGTGGCTCGCGTTCGACGTCGCGACGAAGACCAGGTCGATCTCGGGGAGTCGCAGAAGCTCCCGGTAATCGGTGAACGCGTGGGGGATTCCCCGTTCGGCAGCGAAGGCGGCAGCCCTTCCCTCGGTTGGTGACGCGACCGCAACGACCGCGGCGTCGGGGTTGCGACTGCAGCAGAGGTGGTGGATGCGAGCCATAAAGCCCGAGCCGATGATGCCGATGCCGACCGTGCGCGCCATTGTGGGGTGACCTCCCGTCCGTGCGAGGGCCATTCTGTCAGGATGCGGCCAATCGCGCGGAAGACAGGGGCCAATCCCCGCGTCCCGATCCGATGGGTGGTGCCACCGGAACAGGGGACGCCGGTGCGCGTGGGGTTCAGCGCCGGGCGAATGCCTCGCGCATCGGTTCCAGATGCTCCCGTTCGTGGCCGACCATGTCCTGCAGCAGCGCGGCGATGTCGCCCTGTGCGCCCCACGGATAGGTCAGCGGACCGGATCGGCCCACACCGGTGAGGCGCTCGGCCACCTCCGCCAGCCGAGAATGGGTGCTCCGCCACCAGGCGAGGATCTCCTCGCCCGGTCTATCCGCGAAGCGGGCGTAGGCGCGGTCGTTGTAGGTGTCTCCTTCGCGATCGGGCGGCACCGTGTGGGCGCCGCCGTGGGCGTATGCCTCCAGCGACTGCGCGGCCTCGTCGTTCCACGCCGCGAGATGCGCCAGAATATCCTTCGCCGTCCACCCGCTGTCCGCGTAGACGACCTTTGCGAGACTCTGGCCGCTGATCGCCGCCTCGACCTGGGCGGCCGCTTCGGCCAGATCGTGCAGTGCCCTCTCCATCGGTCTGGCCCAGTGTAGGTGAGCCGGGTTCCTGTGTGGGTGGCCCCGGCTCCACGAATGGAATAGATGCAGACGGGGCGCACCACCACGTGGTACGCCCCGCACTGCGTCGGTTCGATGGGTCTCAGCGCTCGGGTGGCGCCGTCGAGGCGTCCTCGGTCAGGATGCCCGGGGGTCGCAGCGCCATCCCGGCGATCCGCTCGGGCGGCGCGGTGGACGCATCCTCGGCGGCGCTCACGCCATTCAGCGGACCGATCGCAGTCGGATGCAGGCGCTCGGGCGGCGCGGTCGATGCGTCGATGGCGACGACCGCGGCCGGGAACACGCCCACGAGTGGCGCGATCGCGCGCTCGGGCGGTGTGGTCGAGATCTCCTCGACGATGAAACCTGGTTCCACTCCCTCGTCCACCCAGAACGCCGCCCGCTCCGGCGGCGCGGTCGTCTGGTCGATCGCCACGAAGGGCCACGTGACCGTGCTGGCGACCGGTTCGACGCTTGTGCGGTCCATCGCGGAGGGTGCGCCGCCGAGCCAGATCGCCAGCGCGGCCGCTCCCACGACCGCGGCACCGACGATGCCCGCGACCACGGGCACGCGCCGGAGCGACGGCGCGATCCTCCGCGTGCCGCGACCCATAGTCCCACTGACGGTGATACCGATGCTGGTCATCTCTTCTCTCCCGCGGGTGAGGCTCGTGCCCCACGCCACACTGGAGAGAGTGCCCGACCTGAATCAGATGGTCACCCCCGCCGGTTCGGTGTTCCTCCGGGAGAACTCCGCGTCGACTCCGGTCGCATCACCGTGATGGCGTCCCTGCAAGCGACTCGCCGAGGCGGGACAGGCTTCCCACGGCCGTCCGGCGTGTCATCGTCGCTCGGTGTTAGGGTGTCGCGGCCCGCGTGACGACGGGCGACTTCAGGTAGAGGAAGGCACGACATGGGACGGCAGATCGGGCATTTCGAGATCATCGGCAAGGATGCGGGAAAGCTCCACAGCTTCTATCGAGAGTTGTTCGACTGGGAGGTCGGGCCCGACCTGGGAGCTCAGTACGGACACTACGCACTCGTGGACCAGAAGTCCGCGGGACTCGGCGGCGGCATCGGCCAGGCCATGGCCGAGGCGGCGGACGGGAAGACCTATGTGACGGTCTACGTGGCCGTTCCCGATCCGCAGGCAGCGCTCGACAAAGCGGTCGCGCTCGGCGGCACTGTCATGATGCCGGTGATGACCGTGATGGAGGGTGTCACCATCGCGCTCTTCGCCGACCCGAGCGGCAATCCGATCGGACTGATGAAGGGCTGAGATCACGCGCGACCCGCCCGCCGATGTTTGGCGGGCGGAGTCGCCCGGTGCGTGTCAAGCGTCCAGGCGGTCAGCAAAGCCGGCCGAAACCGACGCGCGGACGTTCGGCCGATCGAGGAAGCGTTGCGGGTACTCTGGCGCGATCCGGGTTGCCGTCTCGAGGCGGGCCCAGGATGCGTCATCGAGGTGCACCCCGAGGCAGCCCAGGTTCTCGTTGAGATGTGCCGCCGTGCGGGCGCCGAGGACGGGGAACGCCCCCCGCCGCAGGACCCACGCCAGCGCAACCTGCGCCGGCGTCGCACCGATCGCCCGGGCGACATCGGCGACTGTCGCGGCGATCCCCAGCGTGCGTTCGTCGATGGGGGTCGCCTTCGTGTAGTCCAGGCGGAGTTGCGGGGCGCTGCCGGCTTCTGTCCGCGCACCGTATTTCCCGGTGAGCAGGCCTGCACCGAGCGGCGACCACGCGGTGACGCCGAGGCCGAGCGCCTCCGCCATCGGCATGAGTTCGCGATCGGCAAACCGCTCGACGAGGCTGTACTCGATCTGCAGGCCGACGAAGGGGCTCCATCCCCGCAGTTCGGCCATCGTATTCGCCCGGGCAACTGCCCAGGCCGGAGCGTTCGAAACCCCGACGTACAGCACCTTTCCCGCGCGGACGAGGTCGTCGAGGCCGCGCATGATCTCCTCGACCGGGGTGAGGAAGTCCCATGCGTGCACGAAGTACAGATCGACCCGGTCGGTATTGAGCCGGCGCAGGCTCGCTTCCAGCGACTGGACAAGGTTCTTCCGCTGATTGCCGCCGGCGTTGGGATGCGTCGCCGGCCGCGACATCGTGTACTTCGTCGCAACGACCCAGCGATCGCGATCCGAGGCGATCAGTTCACCCACAAAACGCTCGCTGGTGCCGCCGGTGTAGCCGTTCGCGGTGTCGATGAAGTTGCCGCCGATCTCGGCGTAGGCCTCGAACATCGCCTGACACTCCGCGCGGTCGGCGCCCCAGCCAGTCTCGGTCCCGAACGTCATGGTGCCGAGGCAGAGTTCGGCGACCCGAAGGCCGCTCCGTCCGAGCAGGCGATAGCGCAACTGATCCTCCCCTGGGCGACGTCGGCAGAGTGTACCGGCGCGTGTCAGACCCGGCGCGTCTCCGGGATGAAATAGGTGAAGGGGAGGGAGAGCATCGAGGCGGCCAGGCCGCCAAGCAGGGCAGCGCGCAGCCCGAAAAGATCGGCCGCGAAACCGAGGAGGAGAACGGCGACGAGTCCGCTCTCGTAGCTGAGGAAGTAGGTGATCCCGACCGCCACCGAGCGGTTGCCGGGGAGCAACTCCTGCATCAGCGCGAGCTGGACGCCGCCGGCGGAGAGGACGAGGAATCCGCCGAGAAGGAGCAGACCAAACAGGAGCCAGGTCTGCGCGGAGAACCAGAGCGCCGCGAAGAGGATCGGTCCGGCGGCGATCTGCGACGCGAGCATCAGGGCGCGGCGCCCGAGGCGATCGGAGAACGTGCCGCCCAAGAACGCCCCGGCGACGCCGCCGATCTCGTAGACCATCAGCGCGGCCGCGGCTCCGGCGAGCGCCCATCCCTCGAAGGTCAGGAGCGTGACGAGGTAGGTCATTATCCAGGCCACCGTCAGGGCCCGCAGCGACACGATCAGCGTCATCAGCGCGAGCGGCCCGCGCCGGGCGAGGATCGCGGCCCGAAGCGCCGCGGGCGGCGGCGGCCGCGCGATGTGGGCGCCCTCGCCGGCCACGCGACTGTGCGCGAAGAGGGAGAGACCCAGGGCGGGCGCGGCGAGCACCCAGAGCTGTTCCAGCGTCAGGTAGGCGAGCGCCGACGCGATCATGATCGGCCCCGCGGCGCGACCGAGTTCGCCCCCGGTCTGGAAGTAGCTCGTTGCCCGGCCCCAGCGCGATCCGCCCACCCGGGTGACGAGCGCACCCGCGGCGGGGTGGAACGCGGCGCCGCTCAAGCCCGCGACGAGCAGGAGAGCGAACGTCGCCAGGTAGTTGTCCGCCAGGCCAATGCCGGAAACGAAGAGAGCTGTGACCGTGGGGGTCCAGACGACGAGTCGTCGCGCGTCGTAACGGTCGGCCCAGTAGCCGAGGAACGGCTGGAGCATCGAGGGCAGGCGGAAGCCGCTGGCGAGCACCCCGGCCGACCCGATCGGGATGCCGAGCCGCTCGATCAGTACCGGGAGCAGCGTGCCGATGAACGCGGCGTAGGTGTCGTGGACGAAGTGCAGGCTCGAGAGGGTGATGACGCCCGCCCGGTCGAAGCCGTCGCCCTCCCGCCTCGGCGCGGGCGTCGCCGCCCCGACTGATGGCGCGGTCATGTCCCGCTGGCCTGAGGTCGCCGCGTCAGGCGCGGTCGAAGATCGGGAAGAGTCCCCGGGCGTTCCCGCGCATCAGCGGTTCGATCAGGGCGAATGCTTGAGGCTCGGTGAGCCAGCCACCCTCGACCATTTCGTCCAGCGCCTGGGCGAGCCCCTGCCGGGCGATCGCGGCGTGGCCGACGACCGGTTCAACCACGCCATAGTCGCCGCCGAAGGTCAGGATCTTGTTCCGTGGTGCCGCCGTAAGGAACTCCTTGATGAAACGCACGCAGGCGAGGGGGTTGATGATCCACGCCCAGCACAGGTCGATCGTCACGTTGCGGTACTGCTTCGCGAGCGCGATGTACTCGTCCTGGTATGGGTACCCGATATGCATCAGCACGAACGACACGTCCGGAAAGTCGATCAACAGCGGGCAGAGGTCGCCCGCGTTCTGACGTACTCGTTCGAGCGGCATCCGATCCGCACCGGCGTAGTAGCCGCAGTGCAGCTTGACCGGCAAACGCGCCCGACCTGCCGCGGCCAGGCAGTAGCGCATCAGGTGATCTTCCAGCGCCTTGCGCCGACGGGCGGAGAGATCCTTGCCGTCGAGCAGACGCGCGAACTGCGGCGCGGCGTCATCGGCCGGCACGTCCGCGTAGTCGAGCCGCCGCTGATAGGCCGCCTGGGATTTCACGGCGTCGGCGCGCGGTCCGTACGTCGCGAACGCCCAGTCGATCACGTCGTGCCAGTCCCGCAGACTCTTCACGCGGATCTCTGCACGTTCGGAGAATCGCTCGATCGACGCGAGGTCGATGCCGGTCGTGAAAGGGATCAGGCTCAGGTCCTGCTGCAGGAGGTCGGGATCCGCGCTCTCGCAGAAGAACGCCTCGAGCGAGTTCACCTGGCAGACCTCGACACCGGCGGCGGCGATCACGTCGCGATAGAAGCCAGGCCGGGTGCGCTGCGCCATCTGTTCGGAGACGCGGACGAAAGAGGCTCCATCCAATCGGTCGACCGCGAACAGGCGCGCCAGAGTCTCATCGACCGCCCTGATGTAGCCAGTCATGCGCGCGCGCTCATAGGCGGGGGCGAGGAGCGCCCACTTGTCCGCTGGATCCACGTCAGGAGAGAAGAATCGATCCCGTTCCTCCGCACCCATGCCGGCCACCCAGAGATCGTCCTTCGCGTAATGGGCGAAGAGAAGCGCCGCGTCCACGCACGGTTGGAGACGGTGCGCTCCCGCCCCGCGCAGGCGGGTGCTCTCCTCGACGAGGTGCTCGTGGGTATCGACGAATGGCGTCTGGTCGATGCGGGCACGCAGTGCGTTGCGTCGGCTCAATGGGTGACGGCTCCTTCGCCCGCGACCGATGGTATCCGGTATGTGGCGCGACGATGGTGAGCGGCCCGATCTCGGGCGCGCTTACGCCGTGACTGTGGCCCGCAAGGAGAACTGGATCGTCTGTCCGGTGGATGTCCTGAGGGCCACGCCACGCTCGATGGGACCGACCCCGCTCGGTCCGTGGGCCGCCGGGTCGATCGTCACTTCGAGCGTTGCCGGCACGCCCGACGTCAGCGTCCAGCGTTGCCACCCGGGCGTCTCCGCGGTCTGATGGAAACCGGACCAGGGGCTGGCTCGCTCCGCCTGCACGAGGCGGGCACGCGTGCACATTCAGGTCGTGCCGAGGTCGGTCACGGCGACATCGGCCGAAACCGCCAGCGGAAAGCCTACCCGGAGGAGGCCATCCTGCATCCGGACGGTCCCGAACGCGTGATCGGTCTTTTCGGCGATCAGTGCCTGGGCGGTCGCGCCGGGCAGCAGGGCGAACGCCGTGATCACGATGAGGCCGAGCGCGATCGCGAGAGCCGCCGGCAACTTCCAGGTCCCCCGCCCGGTCGGACGGGAGGGTCTCGCGGCTGTCACCGCCGGACCGCCAGGATGCCGTTTGTGCGCTTCCCCAGCCATCGGCTTCCCCCATCATACCGGCTGCTCCCGCGCCGCATCGCGATTTCGGACAGGCGATGGGATCTCGCCGCAAGCGGGCCAGCGGCGATGTTGCGGACCTCGGTGACCACGAGCCCCGGTGTGCCCCGTCGCTCCGAGCCCGACGTGCCTGACTGTCGGCCGCGCCGGGATCCGCCTCGCCGCGGCAGCGGCGCTCAGATCAGCTTGAGCCCGGTCGCGAAGAGCACGACGGCCATCGCCGAGGCGATCGCGCGCTGGGGCAGACGCGCGGTGAGGCGGCTGCCAATGACCACGCCCGGGATGGCGCCGAGCAGGAGATTCGCGGTCAGCACATAGTCGACGTGCCCGGCGATGCCGTGGGCGAGCGCGGCGGCGCCGCTGAGGATCGCGCCGTGGAAGACATCGGTGCCGACGAGGCGGCGCGGGGTCAGGAGGCCGAGCGCGGTGAGGAACGCGACGATGAGTGAGCCGGACCCCACCGAGGTCACCCCGACGAGAAAGCCGATCGCGCCACCGCCGGCGGCGAGAACGACGATGCGAGGAACAGTCAGGGGCGCGCGCGCGGCGGTCTCGTCGTAGGTCGGTCGCCGGACCACCTTGATGGCCATCACCGCGGCGACCAGGAGGAGCACGAACCCCAGCGCCTTGAGGATGATCGTATCGACCTGATCTCCCATCGTCTCACGCAGTTGCACGATGAGACCGACGCCCAGGAGCGACGCGGGAACGCTCGCCATACCCATCGCCGCGGCGACGCGCAGGTCCACGTGCCCGAGGCGCTGGTGCTCCCACGCCCCGAACATCTTGGCGATCGCGGCATAGACGAGGTCGGTACCGACGACGAACAGCGGGCGGACGCCGACGAGGAGGATGAGGATCGGTGCCATCAGCGCGCCACCACCCATGCCCGTCAAACCCATCAGGATCCCGATAAGCAGACCGGCGACCGCGATCGGCAGGCTGAGGAGCGACGCATCCATAGATAAGTGAGGGGATCGGAATACTAGTAATTCC
>CAZHZF010000095.1:0-6747 GCA_964536925.1 uncultured Dehalococcoidales bacterium
ATTCCCCAACTGCCCGTTCCCATTACCCCCCCAGGTCCGCAACACGCCCAGTACCGAGCTCGGGGTGTGGCTCGGTGTCGACGTTGGGGCGGTGGACTCGGTCGGCGTGGAAGTCGAGGTCTCGGTCGTGGTCTGAGTCGGCGTTGCCGTCGCGGTCGGGGTGTCCGTGACGGTGGAAGTCGACGTCCAGGTGGGCGTCGCGCTCGGGGTCTGGCTCGGTGTCGACGATGGGGTGGCGGACTCGGTCAGCGTCGAAGTCGGGGTCTCGGTCGTGGTCTGAGTCGGCGTTGCCGTTGCGGTCGGGGAGTCCGTGACAGTCGAAGTCGGCGTCGGTGTTGCGCTCGGGGTCTGGCTCGGAGTGGACGTCGCGGTGACGGACTCGGTCGGGGTAGAAGTCGGGGTCGAAGTCTGAGTCGGCGTTGCCGTCGCGGTCGGGGTGTCCGTGACGGTCGACGTCGGCGTCGGTGTGGGCGTTGCGCTCGGGGTCTGGCTCGGAGTGGGTGACGCGGTGGCGGACTCGGTCGGCGTAGAAGTCGGGGGCTCCGTCGCGGTCTGAGTCGGGGTCTCGGAAGCCGTGGGTGTACCCGTGAACGTCACCGTCGATGTCGCGGTCGCAGCCGGGGTATCCGTAGGCGTCAGAGTCACGGTGTCGGTTGCCGTTGCGGTGGGTGACGCCGTCTCGGTCGCACTTGCGGTGGAGGTCGCGGTCGCGCTGGGAGTCGCGGTCTCGGTCCGCGAGGGGGTCAACGTTGGCGTACTGGTCGCGGTTTGCGTCGGCGACTGCGTGCGAGTCAGCGTGATGGTCGGTGTCGGCGTGTTCACAACGTTCGTGATGCGGATCCGGAGCGAGAGCGGGCGCGCGGACCGCCCGTCGTGCACGCGCACCGAGCCCTCGTAGCGGGCCTGCGTGCCGCTCTCGGGGATGCGCACCGCGACCAGGAAGGGATAGCGCGATCCTGGTTGTACACCTTCGAACCCATCGGGACCCACCTGGATGAGGCCGCGGGCGCTGCCCTGAGACTCAAGCCGCGCAAGGGCGATCGCCTGATCGGAAACGAATGCGGCGCTCGCGACCACTGTCTCGCCAGGGCGACCCTCCAGGAGGAGTTCGGGCGGATCGAAGGCGATGCGCGCCGGAAGACGCGGAAGAGTCGGTGTCGGGGACCGTGTCGGCGTCTCCGTGATCGTCGGGGTCGGGGTGGGCGTCGGCGTGCTCGTCCCCAAAGGCTGGGCGACGGTCACGGCGACTCGGAGCGCGTGCGGACGGGAAGATCCCCCGACCTTGACAACGACCAAGCCCTGCGGACGGGAGAGGCGACCGCTCGCCGGCACCGAGACGGTCAGCGTTACGGATCGATCGCGATTCGCGGCGACCGCCATGTGCGTCGCCGGAGACACCCGAATATCGAGGCCGCCGCTTGTGATGGCGGTAACGTCCGCGCGTGTGAGTGCGATGTCGGATCGAAACGCCGTACGGACGGTGCGGGACTCGCCGGGCTGGAGCACCACATTCAGAGTCGGCTGCTCCCACGAGATCCGCGCCCGGGGTCCACCGCCCACCTGGGCTCGGGCTGACGGAACGATCGCGGAGAAGTACCCGGCAATGAGGCTGAAGGCCAGTGCGACGCGGATCGCCGCCCAAAGCCGGCCGCCCTTCCTCGTCTCCGACAGCGCTATCGGTCGTCGTCGCGGTTGAGGCGAACCAGTGCCGAATCTGAATGCCAACCAGGGATGGACCCTGCGCAATTCCGCGCAGTATACACGCGTCGTTTGTTGTCAGAATCATTGCTCAGTGGAAGACAAGTGTTGAGCGGACGACCGCACGACGAATGCGTTCTCATCGAGCTTCAAACGGGAGAGGCAGTATGCGGCCTGACGCACTCTTGCGGATGGCGACCGCGGCGCGCCTGCCACCCAGAACCGCACCACCGCGGCGCCCCGCGCTCCGGTCAAGCCGATATGATCGGTCAAGCTCTCCTGGGCATGGAGGTTCACCGATGTCGTCCATCGCCGCAACAATGATCCAGCACAACGTCTGGGCTAATCTCCGCCTGGTCGATTTCCTGGCAACGCTCGACCCGACCCGTTTGACGGAACGCTCCGCTGGCACGTACGGCGACATCCTCTCCACGATGATCCACATCGCCGCCGCGGAACGGAGCTACCTGAGCGCGCTGAGCGGCGTCGAGGCCGAGGGGCCCCGCAGCGACCGGGCGTATGCGCTTTCGCAACTGCGCGGCTGGCTCGAGACGAACGGCGACGCGCTCGTGGCGATCGCCGCTTCGGCCACGCCCGGCGCGACGATCCGCCGCGATCGGCGCGGGACGATGCATCAGGTCCGGGTGGAGACCGTCCTCACCCAGATCGCCCACCACGGCACCGACCACCGCTCTCAGATCGTCGGCACGCTGAGCCAGCACGGCATTGAGGCGCCCCCACTCGATGCCTGGACGTTCGGCGGCGCGGTCCTGGGCGACGGGCCTATCTGACCCGGGGGTGGCCGCTCAGAGGCTGCAGCGGCAGCGTCCCATGCCGTCGGGCCGCGTCCCACAGGCGGGGCACACCTCGACCTTCGGTTGCGTCTCCTCCCCGACGGGGGGCGGCGCGCGGCGATACCGATCGAGCGGGATCGGGCTCGCCGCTCCCGGGCGGCGCACGGGTCCGGGACGCCGCGTCGGTCCATAGGCGGGCCCGCGCGGCGCACTCTCGGACGCGCGAGACGGACTCGGTGATGGATCGAAACGTACGATTGGCGCGCGGCGCGGCGCGGTCTCCCCCCGCGGGCCGACGAGGTTCGCGAAGACGCGCCCGCCACAACCGTGGCAGCGCGCCGTCACCGGCACCCGTTCGCCGCGCTCGAGGCGTTCGGCCACCCCGGGCCGGATCGTGTAGAGCGTCGCCACCGCAGCGCCAGCGGCGCCACAGTTGTGGACGAGCGTCGCCGATTCCGCGCCGGGCGCGACCACGACCGCGAGCGGCGGCTCACTCACCGCGACCATCTCTCGGCGGACCGCGGTACGGGAACGAGCGCACGCCTGACCGGATGGCGGTACGTGAGCGATGGCCCGCGCACCTCTGCCCTCGTGGGCGAGCCGGCGGCGAACGTCGCGGCGCCGTCGATGGCGACCACGACCGCGTCCACGCGGGTGATCGTAGGCGGATGCTCCTGGCCCCGTCGCGAGGCGTCCGGCCGGGGTACTATGCGCCCAACCACTCCCGGGGAGGCGCCTCCATGGTCCGGTCGCAAGTCGCGCGTGCGGTCGAGAGTCAGCCAGCCCGGGGAACGATCCGCCTGACGATGGGTCAGGCGATCGTCGACTACCTGAGCGTGCAGTACAGCGCCCGCGACGGGCAGCGCCAGCGTCTCATCCCGGCGATGTTCGGCATCTTCGGCCACGGTAACGTGGCGGGTCTGGGCCAGGGCCTCTTCGAACGCGGGCGCGACCTGCCGTACTACCAGCCCCGGAACGAGCAGTCGATGGTGCACACCGCACTGGGTTACACGCGGGCGATGCACCGCCGCGCCACCCTGGCGTGCACCTCCTCGATCGGGCCGGGCGCGACGAACATGCTCACCGGCGCGGCCACCGCGACGATCAACCGGCTGCCCGTCCTCCTCCTGCCGGCGGATTATTACGCGACCCGCCATCAGGGCCCCGTCCTCCAGCAACTCCAGCACCCGACCGAGGCGGACGTCAGCGTGAACGACGCGTTCCGCCCCCTGAGCCGCTTCTTCGATCGGATCACGCGGCCGGAGCAGTTGCTCACCGCTCTGCCCGAGGCGATGCGCGTCCTCACCGATCCCGTCGAGACCGGCGCGGTGACGCTCTCACTTCCGCAGGACATTCAGACTGAGGCGTACGAGTTCCCCCGCCACTTCTTCGCCGAGCGTACGTGGACGATCGACCGACGCGCGCCCGATGCAGTTCGGATCGCCGAGGCGACGGCTTTGTTGCGCGAGGCGGAGCGCCCGGTCATCATCGCCGGCGGCGGCATCCACTACAGCGAGGCCTGGGCCGAACTCCACGCCTTTGCCGAGGCGACCGGCATTCCGGTCGTCGAGACCTTCGCCGGGCGGGGCGCGATCCGTCAGGAGTCGCCGCTCCGTCTGGGCGGCGGGGGCGTCACCGGCACCCGCGCCGCGGCACGCGCCGTCGCGACGGCCGACCTCGTCCTCGCGATCGGCACACGGCTGGCTGACTTCACGACCGGGTCGCAGGGGATCTTCGCGCCCGAGGGGGTGCGGTTCATCGCCATCAACGTCGTCCCGCGCGATGCGCATCGGCTCGGTGCCCTGCCGATCGTGGCGGATGCCCGTCTCGCGCTGGTCTCGCTCCGTGAGGCGGCGCGCGCGGCGGGCGTCCGGGTCGGCGAGGTGCGACGTGCCGAGATCGCCCGCTGGCGCGCGGAATGGGAGGACACCCTTCGGCGCGAGGTCGATGTCGATCACCCGGGCGAGCGCATGTCGCAGGGCGCGCTCATTCGCACGCTCAACGCCCAGGCTCGACCCGGCGACTGCGTCCTCTCCGCCGCCGGAGGGTTCCCGGGCGACCTGCAGAGATTGTGGGATCCGACCGGTGGATGCGACCTGTTCCTCGAGTTCGGCTACTCCTGCATGGGCTGGGAGATCCCCGCCGGGATCGGCGCGCGGATGACCGGACGCAACGGCGAGGTGTACGTCCTCGTCGGCGATGGCACCTACCTGATGAATCCGACCGAGATCGTGACAGCCCTCCAGGAGCGGCTCAAGATCACACTCGTGATCTCCGACAACCACGGTTTCCAGATCATCCGCAACCTGCAGATGGGTCGGGTCGGCCACTCTTTCGGCAATGAGTTCCGCGCGCGCGATCGCGCCGGCCGGCTCGCCGGCGACTACCTGCCGATCGATTACGGCGCGAACGCGGCCAGTCTCGGCGCCCGTGTCTGGCGGGCGCACACGCGCGAGGAATTGCGCGCCGCGCTCGTCGAGGCGCGCGCCGAGCCTGGACCCTGCGCGATCGTCGTGGAGACCGAGCCGCATCGCTACCTACCCGATTCGGGCGTCTGGTGGGACATCGCCCCGGCGGAGGTGAGCGACGACCCCACCACCCGGGAGATCCGAGAGCGGTACGAGGGCGACCGTGCCGAGCGCCAGCGCCTCCACTACTGATGTCGTTCTCTCTCGCGACGGCGCCGGATTCCTGGGGCGTCTGGTTCGGCAGCGATTCGCGCCAGCCGCCCTGGCCGCGCTACCTGGACGAGGTCGCTGAAGCGGGCTACCTCTGGACGGAACTGGGTCCGCCCGGCTATCTCCCCGGCGATCCAGACGTGCTCTCCCGCGAACTGGACGGCCGCGGTCTGCGCGCATGTGGCGCGGCGCTGATGGTCCATCTGGAGGATCCGACGGTCGCGGCGGAGAACGAGCGGTTGGCCGACCGGATGGGCGCTCTACTCGCTAGCCTCGGCGCGCGCCATTTCGTCCTCATCGACGACTGTTACAGCGACCTGTTCACCGGCGTCCTGAACCGTCCGCGCGCACTGGCGGACGATGACTGGCATCGCCTGGTCGAGGCGGTCCATCGCATCGCCCGCCTCATTCGTGAGCGGCACGGCCTGCTCACCGCGTTCCATCCCCACGCGGAGACCCACGTCGAGACCGAGGCGCAGATCGCGCGGTTCCTGGCCGAAACCGACCCTGCGCTCGTCTCGCTCTGCTTCGATACCGGGCATCACGCTTACGCGGGTGGCGATCCGCTGGCCTTTCTCCGCCAGCACCATGCGCGGGTGCGTTACCTGCATCTCAAGAACATCGACCCCGCGGTCCATGCGCGGGTCCGACGGGAGGGGATCCTCTTCGGCCCGGCGGTGGGGATGGGCGTGTTCGCGGAACCCGCACACGGCGCGATCGACATGGTCGCCCTGCGCGACACCCTGAGCGCGAGCCAGTACGACGGATTCGTCGTCGTCGAGCAGGACATGTACCCGGCACCGTTCGACGCCCCGCTGCCGATCGCGCGGCGAACCCGGGCCTACCTGAGGGAGATCGGTTTCGGCTGAATCCTGGTTCGGTGCGCGGTCAGGTCGGGCGCTTCATCGCGAAGATCTCGCCCAGTTCGGCGTAGAGTTCGCCGCCGAGGAGGGCGACCGGGCGCGACTGCCGACTACGATGCGCGGGCGAGCTTCCGCCTGGCGAGGGCCAATCGGTAGTCGCCCTCGAGTCGGACCCACAGGCTGGCCTCGATCCCCAGAGCCCGCTCGAGGTCCAGGGCTGTCTCCGCGGTCAGCCCACGCTTCCCCCGAATGATCTCATTGATGCTCTGCGCCGGGCGGCCCATCCGCTGCGCGAGTTCCTTCTGGGTTAGCCCTCGGGCCGCCAGTTCCTCCCCAAGGATCTCTCCGGGCGAAAGAGCGGCATCGGTCCCGGCGTACTCAATCGCCATAGTGGTGGCTCACCTCCTCGATGATCGCGGTGTCCTCTTCGACGGTGATGATCAGCCGCCATCGCCCGATCAGCGTGAGGGCGTAGTAGCCACGCCGATCGCCGGCAAGCGGATGCAGTCGAAGGCTGGCAAAGTCGAACAGTCGACGGAACTCGCCGACGCTCCGGATCGTGGCGATGCGCCGCAGGTATGCCCGCCCGACTTCATAGCCCCATTCGCGGTAGGCACGGTTCTCCTCCTGCGCGCATCGCTGGAGGCGGTGGGTGCGGAAGCGAACGTCCAGATAGGATTCAGCCCCTGGCTGAAGTATGGACCCGACGCCGAT
>CAZHZF010000095.1:6847-8092 GCA_964536925.1 uncultured Dehalococcoidales bacterium
TCCACGAACTGGATGGTCCGTGCCTCCAGCGCGATCGGCGCGGTCGCGATCCGTGGCGGACGGACGACTTCGGACGGCACCGTGGTCAAGCCTCCGAGGGCAAACTCGTCCACCTCTGGCCCGACCTCGGCCGCGGTCTCGTTCATCGCCCGGGCGTGCGCGGCGTCCACGATGTGCGCGACCAGTTCGCCGGTCGCGCGGGCGTTAGCAAGCGTGTCCTTCGGGCGATCTCCGCGCGCCGCGGGCGAGACCATGATCGCCGGCGGGCTGGAACTGATGAGGTTGAAGTAGGAGAAGGGCGCCAGATTGGGTGTCCCATCCACCGCCACGGTCGAGATCCAGCCGATCGGTCGCGGCACGACCGCGCTGAGGACGATGCGGCCGACACCGCGAGCGGCTTCGGCGGGGTCGAGGGAGAGGAAGTCGTCGGCCATTCCGGTCAATGCTAGCGGGCGCGGTCAGGGACCACCCGCGCCTGATACCTCGCGCCCCGGAGGAGTGCCGTCCCGAAGCGGGCGCACATGTCCAGGGCGGGCGAGACGCCCGCGGTCCACGACGCGGGGGCGTCTCGCCCGATTCCGTCACCCGTCGCGGCGATGATCCGCGCGGTGCGACGCCTACGCCTCGAGGATAAGGATCGGCGCGAGCGCGGCACACCACACCGCCAGATGGAGCCCCACCACGAGCCCGCCCCGACGGACATCGCGCCGCAGATGCAGGGCCGCCGCGTACGCGATCGCGGGGATCTGTCCGAGCATGAGCAACTGCCATAGGCGTGCCGCGGCGCCCTCGTCCGCCTGGGGCACGGGGCCGACGAGCATCAGGTGGAGCGGGATGAGCGCGGTCGCCGCGACCGCCATCGCCAGCGGCACGATGAAGGCGATACGCTCGCCGCGGGTGAAGGGCATCTCAACGCACCGACAGGGCCCGTTCGATCTGCGCGATGTGCTCGTCCCGGTGCAGTTCCCGCTCGACGTACCGCGGGTTCGCCGCGACCAGTTGGGCGATCAGCGTGTCGTCGAGTTCCGCCAGGGTCCGATCGCAGAGGTCGGCGGCCTCCCGCACCTCGCCGAGGAGCGCCTCGCCGGGGATGAGCTTCCACTGCGGCACGAGCGCATCGTTGACCTGATCGACGAGCGTGTGGTGCAAGGTGAACCCGACTCGCCGCCAGAGCGCCAGACGGGCGGCGTGGTAGCGATCCCAGAACGCGACGTGGGCGAGCGTGGAGCGCACCGTCCATCCCTC
>CAZHZF010000096.1:0-8003 GCA_964536925.1 uncultured Dehalococcoidales bacterium
TGCGACCTGCTCATCGGCGTCGGGCAGCGGTTCGACGATCGCGTGACCGGCAAGGTGGCCGCGTTCGCCCCGAACGCGAAGATCGTCCACATCGACATCGATCCCGCCGAGATCGGCAAGAACGTGCGCTGCGACGTCCCGATCGTCGGCGACGCCCGCCGCGTACTCCACGCGCTGGCCGATGAGGTCCCGTCGATGGAGCATCCGGAATGGCTCGCGCAGATCGACGAATGGAAGCGGCAGATGCCGCTCACCGCGATCCGCCCGACGAGCCAGTTCCTCCCCCAGCACGCGATCCGCTTCATCTACGAGGCGACGAAGGGGGACGCGATCGTCGTTACCGACGTCGGTCAGCACCAGATGTGGGCGGCGCAGCATTTCTGGTACGACAAGCCGGGGAGTTTCATCTCCTCCGGCGGCCTGGGGGCCATGGGGTTCGGCGTGCCCGCGGCGATGGGTGCCAAGGTCGCGTGCCCCAACGACACGGTGTGGGCGATCGTCGGCGATGGCGGCTTCCAGATGACGTCGCAGGAACTGGCCACGATCGCGGAGGAGCGCATCGGCGTCAAGATCGCGCTCATGAACAACGGCTATCTGGGGATGATCCGCCAGTGGCAGGAGATCTTCTACGAGCGCCGGTTCTCCTCCGCGTACCTGGGGGGACCCGACTACCTGAAACTGGCCGATGCCTACGGGATCAAGGCGCTCCGCGCCACGACCCCCGAGGAGGGGCGCCGCGTCATCGAGGAGGCGCAGGCCTACGACGGACCGGTCCTCGTCGATCTCCAGGTCATCGCCGAGGAGAACGTCTACCCGATGATCCCGCCCGGCGGCTCGATCGAGAACATGATGCTCGAGCCGGGCGACCGCGACTGAACAGGAAACGGAGCCGCATCACGTGAAACATACCGTCGTCGCCCTGATGGAGGACAAACCCGGTGTGCTCAACCGGGTGGTCAACATGTTCTCCCGGCGGGCGTTCAACATCGAGAGCCTCACCGTCGGCCATACCGAACTGCCCCACGTCTCGCGGATGACCGTGGTCGTGGATGGCACGACGAACGATGTCGAGCAGGTGGTGAAGCAGCTGTACAAGGTGATCGACGTCCTCAAGGTGAGCGATCTCACCGAGGACAAATCGATCCTGCGCGACCTGACGCTGATGAAGGTCTCCTCGAACCGCGATACGCGGGGGGAGATCGTGCAGATCGCGGAGATCGTCGGCGCGCAGGTCGTCGACCTGGCCCACGACTCGGTCATCCTCCAGATCGCCGCCGAGGAGGAGAAGATCGACGACTTCGTGCGCCTGATGCGGCCGTTTGGCATCAAGGAGATGGTGCGTACCGGCCGCGTGGCGATGGCGCGCGGCGCGCTCAACGTCGAGCGGGCGCCGGACCTCGCCGAACTGGCGGCGCATCAGCACCACCGGCGGATCGATGGCGTCCGCCGTGATATCGGGAAGAAGAAGGTCGCGGTCGACCTCACAGGAGAAGCAGGCTAGATGAGCGAGAGACTCCGCATTTACTACGACACCGACGCCGACCTCAATCTCCTCAAGGGGAAGAAGATCGCCGTCATCGGCTACGGCAGCCAGGGCCACGCCCACTCGCTGAACCTCAAGGACAGCGGACTCGACGTCACGGTCGGTCTCTATGCCGGGTCTCGCTCCGCCGATCGGGCGCGTGACGCCGGCCTGAAGGTCGCGAGCGTCGCCGAGGCGGCCGACGCGGCCGACTTCATCATGATGCTCGTCCCCGACCAGACCCAGGCATCCCTGTACGACCGCGAGATCCGGCCGCGGCTACGCCCCGGCAAGACGCTCATGTTCGCCCACGGATTCACGATCCACTTCGGGCAGATCGTCGCCCCGGCCGAGGTGGACGTGTCCATGGTCGCGCCGAAGGGTCCAGGCCACATCGTGCGGGAGATGTTCACCCAGGGGGTGGGGACGCCCTCGCTCGTCGCGGTGCACCAGAACGCCAGCGGGCGGGCGCTGCAGAACGCCCTGGCCTACGCCAAGGGCATCGGCGGCACCAGCGCCGGTGTGATCGAGACGACCTTCCGCGACGAGACCGAGACCGACCTGTTCGGCGAGCAGGCCGTGCTCTGTGGCGGCATCTCCGCCCTGATCAAGGCCGGTTTCGATACCCTGGTCGAGGCCGGTTACCCGCCGGAGATGGCCTACTTCGAGTGCCTCCACGAGACCAAGCTGATCGTGGACCTGATCTACCAGGGCGGCCTCTCCTACATGCGCTATTCGGTCTCCGATACGGCCGAGTACGGCGACTACACGGCGGGACCCAAGATCATCACGCCGGAGGTCCGCGAGAACATGCGCGGCATCCTCCGCGATATCCAGGACGGCACCTGGGCAAAGAACTGGCTGCTCGAGAACCAGGTCGGGCGGCCGAACTTCTCGGCGACGCGGCGCCGCGAGGCGCAGCACCCCGCCGAGGTCATCGGCAAGGATCTGCGGGCGATGATGCCCTGGCTGAAGAAGCGCGGCTGACGCGCGAGCACGTGCAGGAGGAGGAAGCACGGAGATGGACGATCACGTACGGATCTTCGACACGACGCTGCGGGATGGGGAGCAGTCGCCCGGCGCGACGCTCAACGTCGAGGAGAAGCTCGAGATCGCCCTCCAGCTCGAGCGCCTCGGCGTGGACATCATCGAGGCGGGCTTCCCCATCACGTCGCAGGGTGACTTCGACGCCGTCTCGCTCATCGCCGGGCAGATCAAGAACTGCACCGTCGCCGGACTCGCCCGTGGCGTCGCGGCGGACATCGATCGCTGCTGGGAGGCGGTGAGGCGGGCCGCCAGCCCGCGCATCCACGTCTTCATCTCATCATCCGACATCCATCTCGCCCATCAGATCCGCAAGTCACGCGCGGAGGTCCTCGACATGACCCGGGCGATGGTCGCGCGCGCCGCGGGGTACCTCAGCGACGTCGAGTTCTCGCCGATGGATGCCAGCCGCTCCGATCCCGAGTACCTCTGCGAGATGCTCGCGATCGCGATCGAGGCCGGGGCGACGACGCTGAACATCCCCGATACGGTCGGCTATGCCTACCCCGAGGAGTACGGCAATCTCATCCGCACCATCCGCGAGCGGGTCCCGGGCATCCACAAGGCGGTCATCTCGGTCCATTGCCACGATGACCTCGGTATGGCCGTCGCGAACTCGCTCGCGGCGGTGCGCGCCGGGGCCCGCCAGATCGAGTGCACGATCAACGGCATCGGCGAGCGGGCTGGCAACACCTCGCTCGAAGAGGTCGTGATGGCGCTCCGCACGCGGCGGGACATCTTCGGCGTCGATACACGGGTCGATGCCGGCCAGATCTACCGCACCAGCCGCCTGGTCTCGAGCCGCACCGGGATGGTGGTGCAGCCGAACAAGGCGATCGTCGGCGCTAACGCCTTCGCCCACATGTCCGGAATCCATCAGGACGGTGTCCTGAAGGAGCGTTCGACGTTCGAGATCATCGATCCCAGGGATGTGGGCGTGGCGGACTCCGCGATCGTCCTGGGAAAGCTCTCCGGGCGCCACGGATTCCGGCAGCGTCTGGAGGAGCTTGGCTATCACCTGGACGGCGAGGACCTCAATCGCGCGTTCCTGAGGTTCAAACAACTCGCCGATCAGAAGCGCGATATCACCGATCGCGATCTGGAGGCCCTGGTCTCCGATCAGATGCGCACCGACGACGAACGGTATCGCCTGGAGCACATCCAGGTCGTCTGCGGCGACCACATCGTGCCGACCGCGACGATCCGCATGCTCACGCCGGATGGGACGGTGGTGGTGCAGACCTCCACGGGCACCGGACCGGTGGACGCGGCCTATAAGGCGATCGATCGGATCTTCAATCTCCCGGTACGCCTCAACGAGTACGTCGTCCAGGCGGTCACCGCCGGAATCGATGCCCTCGGCGAGGTGACGGTGCGAATCCAGCACGAGGGCCGGGTCTACAGCGGCCAGTCGGCGAACACCGATGTGGTTGTCGCGAGCGCGCGCGCATACATGACGGCCATGAATCGCCTGCTCGGGCAGAAGGCCGACCTGGGCGCGAATTACGCCGCGGCGCAGGCGTCCACGGTCTGACGTGCATGGCGTGGGCCGGGGCGGCGGATTCGCCCCGGCCGCGCGGCCGCCATAATTCGGTCCCGCTGCGTCCTCGCGGCGCACCGTTTCCCCTGGAAGGAGTCCTCACCCGTGACAGCAGCACGCATCGCTCTCCTCCCCGGCGACGGCGTCGGCCCGGAGATCACTGACGCGGCCGTCTCGGTGCTCGACGCGATCGCGCGCCGTGGTGGCCACACCTTCACCTACCGGCACGGTCTGATCGGCGGCGCCGCGATCGATGCGCACGGCACTGCACTGAGCGATGAGACCCTGGCCGATTGCCAGGCGAGTGATGCCGTGCTTCTGGGCGCGGTGGGCGGTCCGAAATGGGATAGTCCGACCGCGACCGTCCGACCGGAGCAGGGCCTGCTGCGCATCCGCAAGGAGATGGGGCTCTACGCCAACCTCCGTCCCGTGAAGCTGTTCTCGTCGCTCGTCGACGCCTCGCCCATCAAGCGAGAGATCGTCGAGGGCACCGACCTGCTCGTCGTGCGGGAGTTGACCGGCGGGCTCTACTTCGGCCGTCCCAGCGAGCGGCGCACCGGGGCGCGCGGGCGGGAGGCCGTGGACACGATGGCGTACGACGAGGGCGAGGTGCGCCGGGTCGTACGCGCCGCGGCGCGGTTCGCCCGCGGACGGCGCAAGCACCTGACGTCGGTCGACAAGCAGAATGTCCTCTCGACTTCACGGCTCTGGCGTGAAGTCGCGACCGAGGTCGCCGCCGAGTTCCCGGACGTGACGATCGAGCATATGCTCGTCGATACCGCCGCGATGCGTCTGGTGCGCAACCCGACAACGTTCGATGTGATGGTCACCGAGAATACCTTCGGCGACATCCTCACCGACGAGGCGTCCATGCTGGCGGGGTCGATGGGGTTGCTCCCGTCCGCCAGCCTGGGCGACGGGACGAACGGCCTCTACGAGCCGATCCACGGCTCCGCACCGTCCCATACCGGCAAGGACGACATCAACCCGATCGCGATGATCCTCTCGTCGGCACTCCTGCTTCGCTACTCGCTGAAACTGGAGGATGAGGCGCGCGCGATCGAACGCGCGGTCGAGTCGGCGCTGAACGATGGTTTTCGAACCTACGACATCTTGGGCGCCGGGGCCGGACGGCATCAGGTGGGGACGCGCGGTATGGCCGCGGCGATCGCGGAACGGCTCGGCTGATCGGAGTGCGCCGTATAATCCGCGACCGATGAGGCCGACGCTCGCTCCGCGGACCTTCCGTCGCGTCGCGCCTTCGCTCGCCACGACCACCGCCGGGATCGCCATTACCTAGGGGTTGCCCGTCGTTCGTCCCGCGGGCGCCCCGATGACTCCCAGGGGCGACCGGTGCGATGCGATGGGAGGTGCGATTTCACCTGTGGCGACGATGGTCACGCTCTACGACACGACTCTCCGCGATGGTACGCAGGGGGAGGGTATCTCCCTCTCCCTCGCGGACAAGATCAAGATCATGCGACGGCTGGACGCGTTCGGCATGCACTACATCGAGGGCGGCTGGCCGGGCGCAAACCCGAAGGATTCGGAGTTCTTCGCCCGAGCCCGCGATATTCCCCTCGGTCACGCGCGCCTGACCGCGTTCGCCTCGACGCGACGTCCGGAGAGCGCGGTGGAGACCGATCCGACGCTGCGCGCGCTGCTCGATGCCGGCACGCCGGTGACCGCGATCGTCGGCAAGAGCTGGCGACTTCACGTCCAGGACGTGCTGCGCACCACCCTCGAAGAGAACCTGCGCATGATCCGTGAGTCGTGTGCGTACCTCCGTGCACAGGGGCGCGAGGTGGTGTACGACGCCGAGCATTTCTTCGACGGGTATCGCGACGACCCTGCCTACGCGCTCGCGACGATCACCGCCGCGCATGAGGGCGGCGCGGAGTGGATCGTGCTCTGCGATACGAACGGAGGGTCGCTGCCGGGTGCGATCTCCCGGGTAGTGGCCGAGGCGCTGAAGGCACTGCCCGGGGCGCGAATCGGCATCCATACCCACAACGATGCGGAACTGGGCGTCGCGAATGCGCTCGCCGCGGTCGAGTCCGGCGCAACGCAGGTGCAGGGCACCATCAACGGGTACGGCGAACGCATCGGCAACGCGAATCTCATCTCCATCATCGCGAATCTGAAACTGAAAATGGGCATCCCGTGCGTGTCGGATCAGAGCCTTGCCGAACTGACCGAACTGAGCCGCTACGTCGCGGAGATCGTCAACCAGGTGCCACCGCATAACCAGCCCTTCGTGGGCCTGAGCGCGTTCGCGCACAAGGCCGGTCTGCACGCGAACGCCGTCCTGAAGAACGCCGCGTCGTTCGAGCACGTCGACCCGGCGCGCATCGGCAATCGGCAGCGCATCCTGGTTTCCGAGGTGGGTGGGCGGAGCAACATCGAGTCGAAGCTCGTGCAGATGGGGCTCCCGGTGGGGAGCGATGAGGAGTTGCGGCGGCTCAGCGCCGTGGTGAAGGAGATGGAGTCGCGCGGGTTCCACTACGAAGCCGCCGATGCGTCGCTGGAACTGCTCGTACGCCGCACCCGGCCGGGGTATCGCGCACCGTTCGAACTGCTCGACGTGATGGTGCTGGTGGAGAAGCGGAAGAGTGTGGACATGCTCGCCGAGGCGACCGTGAAGATGCGGATCGGCGAGCGAGTGACCTTCACCGCGGCCGAGGGCAACGGTCCCGTCAACGCGCTCGACGCGGCGATGCGCAAGGCGCTGGGCGAGGTGTACCCGATGCTGGAGCGGGTAGCGCTCGTGGATTTCAAGGTGCGTGTCGTCGACCAGACCGCGGGGACCGGGACAGGCGTGCGGGTGTCGATCGAATCGAGCGACGGCCAGTCGACATGGGCGACGGTAGGCGCGTCGGCGAACATCATCGAGGCGAGCTGGATCGCACTGGCCGACTCGATGGAGTACGCTCTCCTGCGCGCCGCGGTCGGGCGCGAACTGGCTACCGTATAGTCGTATATCTGCACGATATTCGAGTCCCGGCGGCGACGACGGAGGAGGCGATGATGCACTTCGCGGTGGGCGGCGCGATCTTCGGGCGCACCGAGATCGAGGACCTGCAGATGATCGCCGACTTCGGTTTTCCGGGATTCGAGCCATATCGCGGCCAGTTGATGAACTGGGTCACACGCCCCACCGCGCTGAAGCGCGAACTGGATGCCCGCGGGATCCGCCTCATCACCTGCTCGAATGGCGGCCCGGATCAGTCGGTCGATTTCCTCGATCCCGCTGCCCGCGAACGGACCATTGCCGACCACGTCGCGTTCGCGCGTGACTTTCTCACCGTCTTTGGATGCACCCATTTCAAGATCAACATGGGGCGTCGACCCGAACGTGCCACCTCCGCGGAGGAGATCCGCAATCTCTGCGAGACGCTCAACCTGCTCGG
The DNA here is from genome assembly GCA_964536925.1 of uncultured Dehalococcoidales bacterium. Classification (GTDB taxonomy): domain Bacteria; phylum Chloroflexota; class UBA6077; order FW602-bin22; family FW602-bin22; genus VGOZ01. The sequence continues at coordinate 7,517 of CAZHZF010000096.1, forward strand.
TCGACGCACGATCGAGCAGTTCGGGATCCGCCTCGGTGCCCACGCGCACATCTGGGGACCGATCGAGCGCCCCGAAGAGATCGACGCGATGATGGCGGGGACGGATCCTCGCTACGTGTGGTTTCTCCCCGATACCGCGCAGATCAATCTCGGTGGTGGCGATCCTGTCGCGATTGTGGAGCGGTACTACGACCGCATCTGCGCGGTGCACTTCAAGGACAGCCGCCCCGCCTATCGTGGGTGGACGGGCCCGACCCCGACGCAGGAACAGCATCGCGAACGGATCCTCTACCAGGATCTCGGTTCCGGCGGCGTGGATCACGAGCGCATCTACCAGAACCTGGTGCGTCGCGGCTATGCCGGCTGGGTGACGCTCGATCTCGACCCTCCGCGCGCGAACGAGGGCGAGGGCTCGGTGCGCGACAAGCTGGCGATCAACCACCGGTATCTCCGGGAGACTCTGAGAGTGCCGGCGTTATAGGGCGGC
>CAZHZF010000097.1:0-7971 GCA_964536925.1 uncultured Dehalococcoidales bacterium
TGAAGTTGAGATGCGTGCGTGGGAAGAATGCATAGTAACGACAATACGGCAACTGCTATCCAGGGGTGGTAATCCGGTTTCAATAGGATTTGCGACCCAGGCGCGGTCGAAAGTAGGGCTATGATCAAAACAGCGCAGAAAGCTGGTCTGAGATGCGTTGTATGTAGGGAGCTGAGAAAGGCGCGCAAAGGAAAGACAAGATAGAGAAATGGCAATAGCGTGGCGCAATATGCAAAGATGTCGACACGGGGATGGAGGATGACGATCGGTAGACCGCCATATGTGAGCAGTTGTTGAATGAGTTGGTGACCTATGCCGGGCCATTGCCCTTGAGGCAGGGGAAGGGGTTCCTCTCTTTCGTATAGTATACGAAGAGAGTGGAGATAACGATAGGCGGTGCTTTCCTCTTCGCGCCAAGCGAGTGAGACATTCAGTGTAAGAAGTAGGAGTGTCGGCATGGCGAGGGCGAGCGACGTGAGGAGCGCTAAAATGGTAGGGTTGGTTATCAAATGGAGTGTGTGTGGCATGACTGAGAATTCGATCGGGTGATGTTCAGTTTGGGCTGGCGTGGCCAGCTGATGGTCTGTGGTCATGGGCCTCGGCTGTGCGGGTGATAATAGCGCTGGATGAACGGGTTTGAGTCGGGGCGTGGTTTCGGTAGGCGGCAGTGGCGCCGTGGCGTGTGGGAGACGGTGACAGGTGTCGCGGGCGTGGCTATTGGGCGACGCTCTGACACGCCTTTCGTAGGTGGGGATTGGGTGACAGGGGTCAGTGATTCAGCGCGTCGTGAAGCGGAATCCGACCGGTCGGCCTGATGCGGGCATCACCCCGATTCCGAACTGCGTTTCGGTGTGAATCGACCCGATCCGCGTGAGATCCACAGCGGCCCGTGCCGCGCGGATCAGATACTGCCCCGGTTCGCCGGTGATGGCTTCGACTGTCACCCCGAGGAGGCTTCCGAACTCGGCAGAGCGATCCCGCGGGTCGGGTGCGATCTCGATGCTCAACTGGCTCCCATCGGACAGGGTGATCCCGACCGCGTAGGTGAGGTCCTTGTGGACCGTGCCGAGCCGCCCGAAGTCGACCTCGTTGCGGGAGGCTTCGACACGGTAGTGGGCGCGGGTGTTCGGCATCAGTTTGACCGGAGCGCCCAGTTCCCGCGTGAGCTGTTCCGACCGGTCGCCCTCTCCGACCCGGCCGGGCGTAAGCCCAAGAGGATCGCTCCGCACCGGATCGAACCGGATTCCGATCAGCGCGCCATCCGCTAACCGCACACCCACCGCATATCCCAGGTCCTGTGTGATGGCGCCGACCTTCGTCACATCGACCTCACTGCGCGCGACGCGGACGAGATACTGATCGTACTCGGCGCGCAGGAATTCGACCGGTACCCCGAGCTGGCTGCTCAGCGCCGCGGACCGGTCGATGCTCGGGGGCCGAGACGAAGGGGTGGAGGCCTGGCGAGAGGACTGTGCGAAGCGGAACCCAACGCGGCGACCGTCCGCGAGGGTCACGCCCACGGCATAGCCGACGTCGGTGTGGATCGTGCCGACGCGAGAGAGATCGACCTGGGCGCGATCGCGCGCCACCAAGAACTGATTCACCTCGCCCGGAATCACTTCGACCGGAGTACCGATCAGTCGGGTGAGCAAGGGGACAAGGTCCTCGCCGGGCGCAACCGCGACGGTCGGCGCAACTGCCGCCGCCGGAGCCGCAGCTGCGGGCGCGGCCGGGGCAGTCGTGCGAAAACGGAATCCCACCTGCCTCCCCTCGGGCAAGGTGACGCCGACGGTATAGCCGAGATCCAGATGGATCCGTCCAAGCACGGCGAGATCGAGCCCCGCGCGTGGCGCGCCGATCATGTACTGACCCGGTTCTCCCGCGATCGGCTCCACGGGAACGCCAAGCTGCTGCGCGAAGCGGGCGGCCAGGGCGGCCGGTTCCTGACCGGACCCCTGCGCCTGCGCCGCCGGCTTCGCCGACGCTGGCGCCTTCGCCTGGACGGCGGACGCCGGGACCGTCGCGAGCGGTTTTGCGGCCGGGGCAACTTTCCCGGCGGCGGTCGCGGTCGGGCGCACTGTCGAACTCGTTCCCTGGCGGAAGCCAACCTGGCTGCCGTTCGAAAGTGTCACTCCGACGGAGCTCTCCAGACGTTCGTGGACAGTCCCGATAAGGTCGAAGTTGACCGCATTGAGGGGGACCGTGACCTGGAACTGATTGGGCTCCTGGGGCACGGGTTGCACCGGGATGCCGAGAATCTCCGAGAACCTGCGGGCGCGCGTGACATCGGTGCCGGTGAAGTCCTCATTGATGAGAACCTGTTGCGCTGGATCGATGTTCGCACGTTGGACGAATGCCGCGACGATAAGGCCCGCGACGATCAGCACGACCACCACGCCGAGAAGCGATGGGACAGAACGTCGACTCAGGCGGAGGCGTTCCCGCAGAGGTTGCTGTGACATCTCTAGATCTGCATCACGTCCCAGGTTCCACAAGTATGCCTGATTAGCCTCGTGCCACGTGGGGCTACTCACGGCAGCACCGATTTGTGGCGGCCCACCCGGAGGTGCGGGTTCCACAACAGGGTCCACCATGCGGTGGGCAATGCGGTTCACTCTCCCGCGACCGCGCCCTCCCGGCCCAGCACCCACGCCCGGCTCGCCTGGTGGGCGCGGTACATCGCCGCGTACGCCCCCTCGCGCGCGAGCAGCGCGTCGTGGGTACCGATCTCGATCGCGCGGCCGCGATCGAGCACGACGATGCGGTCGGCGTTTCGAATCGTCGAGACGCGGTGCGCGATCACGATCGTGGTGCGGCCATGGGTCAGCCGGCCGAGCGCCTCCTGGATCACGTGCTCCGTCTCGGCATCCACCGATGAGGTCGCCTCGTCCAGCACCAGGATCGGCGCATCGCGCAGCAGCGCCCGCGCGATCGAGAGCCGTTGCTTCTGCCCGCCGGAGAGCCGTACGCCCCGTTCCCCCACGAGGGCGTCGTAGCCGCCGGGCAACTCCTCGATGAACGCGTGCGCGTTCGCCGCCCGCGCCGCGGCAACCAGGTCGGCCTCGGTCGCCTCCGGCCGGGCGAACAGCAGGTTCTCGCGGATCGTCCCGTGGAAGAGGAACACGTCCTGGAGCACCATCGCCACCCCCCGGCGCACGAACTCCAGGGGCAGATCCCGCACATCGTGGCCGCCCAGGCGCACCGCCCCCGCCTGCACGTCGTAGAGCCGCGGGATGAGGTTGATCGTGGTCGTCTTTCCCGCCCCGGTCATCCCCACGAGCGCGACCGTCTCGCCCGGTTCGACCCGGAACGACAGGCCGCGCAGCACCGGGTGGCCGGGGTCGTAGGCGAACGTCACCTCCTCGAAGGCGACCGACCAGGCGACTGCCACCAGTGCCCGTGCGCCCGGGCGTTCCGGCAGGTCGGGCTCGGCGTCGAGCAGCGCGAACACGCGATCGGTGCTCGCGGTGGCGGTGTTGATCGCCTCGCCCAGCGCGGTCAACTGCAGCAGCGGCAGGTAGATCTGCCCGAGGTAGAAGACGAACACGAGCAGGTCCGCCGCGCCCAGGTCGCCGCCGAACGCACGCGCGCTCCCCTGCCAGATCACCAGTGCGGCGCCTACGCCGGCCAGCACCTCGAGCGCCGAGGTCGGGACGAGCGTGGTCCGGTTCGCGGCGATGATCTCATCCCGAAACTGGCGGCTCCGCCGCGTCACCAGTTCGTGGCGGGCGCGCTCCGCGCCGAATACCTTGATGACGGCGATCCCGGCCAGGCTCTCCTGCACCGTCGCGTTCAGTTCGCCCAGTTGCGCGCGCACGCGGCGCCAGCGCCGCTGGAACCGGGGCAGGTAACCCACCGCCAGCCACACCGCCAGCGGCAGCGGCAGGAGCGCGACGATCGTCAGCCGCCAGTCGATCCAGAACAGGATCGCGATCATCGTCGCTGGCACGAGCAGCGCCTGGGTCGCCTGACCCAGCGCGTGGGCGATGAAGACCTCGATCTCGGTCGCGTCCAGCACCGCGCGCGTCGCCAGGTCGGCCGAACGCCGTTCGGAGAAGAACCGCTGCGGAAGACGCTGGACGTGCGCGAACACGCGCGCGGTCAGTTCGTGGAGGATGCGGTACGCCACGATGTGCGAGACCAGCGCCTCGGCATAGCGACTCGCCCCACGCAGGACCGCGGCGACGAAGAGGATCGCGGCCAGCCACAGGAGCGTTTCCGCGCCGGCGCCGCCACTCACCAGCGCGCGCACGATCTCCCGCACGACGAGCGGCGGAACGAGCGTCAGTAGCGTGTAGAGCAATCCGCACGCAAGCGCGAACGCGAGCGCCCGGCGGTGCCCCCGCGTCAACGTCAGGACACGAAGAAAGAGCCGCGCGATCCCTGCCGTGCGTCCAGCCTCGGTCGCGCGGTCCCTCTGCTCAGCCAGGGGTGGCCACTTCCACCGCGGGACGCGCGCGTCCGATGCGGGCGAGCAAGAAGTAGCCCACCACGCCGCAGAACGGCGACGCGATCAGGATGCCCAGTTTCGCCGCCTGGAGAAGTTCCTCATCGGCGAACGCGAGGTTGGCAATGAAGAGCGACATGGTGAAGCCGATGCCCGCCACCCAGGTCGCGCCATAGAGGTGCGCCCAGGTGACGCCCGGCGGGAGGACCGCGATACCCGCGCGTACCGTCAGCCACGTACACAGCATGATGCCGATCTGATTCCCGAGCGTGAGCCCGACGACGATCCCGACTGTCACCGGATGGAGGAGCATCTCCGCCGTCAGCGTTCCCAGGTTTGTGCCCGCGTTGGCGAACGCGAAGAGCGGCACGATCCCGAACGACACCCAGGGGTGCAGCGTGTGTTCCAGCCGCTGCAGCGGCGCCTGCGCCCGCTCGCACGAGGTCTCCAGATCCTGCAGCGCGTGCTGCTGCACCTGATCGGTGAGGACCGAGCCGCCTCGCTGCGCGGCCTCCTCCACGTGCTCGAGCGAGGTCCGCGCCCGCGCCAGGAACGAGGCCGTATCGAGCCGGACCCACACCGGAATCGTCAGCGCCAGGAGCACCCCCGCGATCGTGGCATGGATGCCAGACTGCACGAACGCCAGCCACACCAGGATGCCCACGCCGCCGTAGACGAGAGGGCTGCGCACCCCGGCGCGGTTCGCGGCCGCCAGAAACACCAGCAGCGCGATGCCCACCGCGGCCGCGGAGAGATCGATCCTTGCGGTATAGAAGATCGCGATCACCAGAATCGCGCCGATGTCGTCGATGATCGCCACCGCGGTCACGAGCACGCGCAGCGCCAGAGGCACACGACTCCCCAGCAGTGCCAGCACGCCCAGCGCGAAGGCGATATCGATCGACATGGGGATCCCCCAGCCGACGATGCCCGGCGTTCCGAGATTGACCAGCGCGTAGAACAGGGCAGGCACGGCCATACCGCCGAACGCGGCGAGGAGCGGCAGCGCGATCCGCCGACGATCGGCCAGTTCGCCCACGAGGATCTCCCGCTTGATCTCCAGGCCCACCACGAAGAAGAAGAGCGCCATCAGGCCATCGTTGATCCAGTGGCGAAGGTCCCAGGCGATCGCCGCGGAACCGAGTCCAACGCTCAACTTCGTGTGCCAGAACTCCTCATAGGTGTTGCCGAATGGCGCGTTCGCCCACAGCATCGCCACCAGGCTGCACGCGAGCAGGACGATCCCGCCCGACGCCTGCACGCGACCGAACTCGCGGATCGGACGGAGGACGCGACGGATCGGTGGGTTGGGGACGACGCGCACGGACACAATCGCTTCCTCCTTCGATCGAACTGGTCGCACGCCAATCGGGGCGGTTCGCCCGGATCCGCCCGGCGAGGGCGCACCCGACGCTGCGTCAGTCGAGCGCGTCTCTCCTGAGGGCGAGAAACGCTCCCCCGGCGCGGTCGGCCGCCTCGGCACCGACCATACCGAAGATAGAGGATGGCGCCACCAGGCTGAACCAGCGGTGGATCAGGCGCGCCGGCCGGTAGCGATCCGCGCGCAGCATCAGACGGAAGAGCGACCGATGGGACCATCCGATGAGGGCGCGGTCGATCGGCACGAGGCCGGAGGGTGCGACGATCCGTTCCACCAGCGCGCGTTCGTCGTACAGCCGCTGATGTCCGCCGCTCTGGTATGGCGGCGTCGCCTCGCGGTATCGCGGTGCGAACGGCACCGTGACGAGGAGCAACCCGCCCGGGGCCACGCATCGGGCGAGTTCGGTCACCGTCGATGCGTCGTCCGGCCCCGGAACGTGCTCCAGTACCGAAAGGCACACCACCGCGTCACACGATCGATCCCGAATCCCGAGGGCCGGCCCGTCCAGCACCACGGTATGGAGACGTCCGGACACACCCGGCCGATGCACGAACAGCCGCTGTGATCCCAGCGCATGGAGGTCGGTGTCCGACGCGATGGCGGTGTACCCGCGTCGGGCGAGCAGAGCGGGGAGTACCGAAGCCCCCGTCCCCACGTCGAGGATCCGCGCGCGGGCTCGCAGTGCCGCGCCGATGTGCCGCAGCAGCCATGGGTACTCGAAGTAGCGCGAGCCGCCCATCCCGCGCCACAGCACGCGCCGATCGACCGCGGCGGCCTCGCGGTAGAGGTGCCAGCGTTCGATCCCCCGTCCTCCTCGCCGCGTTCGGGTGCCGCCCTCGGACTGTATCCGGCGGCCGTCTCTCGTTCCCGGTCCACGTCCTCCCGCCCGCGCGGTGCCGCCTACAATGGCGGCCCCATGCGACTCGCCGGCTGGACCTACGGCTACGACGCCATCCCCCTCGAGGAATCGATCCCGCATATGGCGCGCACCGGCTACTCCGGGTTCGAGCTCGCCACCGGGCCGACGCACTCGACGCCGATCGAGACGCTCGACGCCCGCCGTGTGGACGAAGTCCGCCGGATCGCCGAGGCGCACCGTATGCCCGTGGTGGCGGTCTCGGCGCTCTTCGGGTTCGTCCCCTCCAGCGACGCCGACTGGGCGCCCCGCTGGGCGAACTGGCGGCGGGCGATCGACGCCGCGGCCGCGCTCGGGGCGCCGATCGTCGCGGCATGCTCCGGCGCTCCGCCCGAGGGGCAGACGCGCGCGACCTACTGGCCAACCATGGTCCGGGCGGCGCGCGAGGTGTGCGCCTACGCCGCCGATCGCGGCATCGTCGTCGCGGTGGAACCGCACTGGGCCCACGCCATCGAGCGCCCGGGCGACATTCTGGAACTCATCGACGTCGTCGGCGGATCCACGCTCTCGATCAACTGCGACGTGTGCCATCCGTTCAGCCTGGGGTACGATCTCGCTTCCATCGCCGCGACGCTGGGCAAGCGAGCCGCCTACGCCCACGTCTGCGACGTGCGCGGGCGCCATCCCGGCGGGCCCGGCCCGGCCCAGCACCAGCTCGTCAACCCCGGCGAGGGGGAGATCGATTGGGCACAGTGGCTGCGCCTCCTCCACGATGCCGGGTACCGCGGATGGATCGCGACGCAGATCTCGGCCATGCGCCGCGTCTGGCCCGGCTACGACGCCCGAGGCGAGATGGAATCGATCTACCGCGTGCTCACCGAGGGGATGGCGCGCGCCGGGGTGCCTCGCCTGTAGCGTGGGCGCCACGTCGCTCCTCCCCGGCATCACCCTCGTCGATCACCGGACCGTGGCGGGGAAGAACGCCGTCATCGTCGGTTCTCGCGCCGCGATCGCGCTCGACTGTGGCGCCGACGCGGAGGATGCCGCGCCGGTCGCCGCTCTCCTCGCCGCCGCGGCGCGCCCCTCCCGCTACCTGGTGCTCACCCACGGCCACGGCGACCACGCCTTCGGCGGGGCGGCCTTCCCGGGCGTAGACGTCATCGCCCACGCGCGGTGTGCCGCGACAATCGAGCGGGAAGTGGGGCGCATCGCCAGCCGCACCGGCGCCGCGGTCGAGGCGGTGCGGCGTCAGGCCGCCTGGCCGACGATCGCGCTCGAGGGTGGCGC